>NZ_CBOM010000004.1:0-97000 GCF_000476275.1 Helicobacter pylori SA213A | reverse complement strand
AAGATGATGGCGATTTAGAAACCCTATTATTAGAAATTGCTAAACACGATGAATTTCTTAAATGTTTTGAAGGATACTTAGAATGCATTAAAAGTAAAGAACATTATAAACCGATTAAAAACATCAGCAAAAGTAAGTGGTATGCCTATTTAGAAGTGTTTGAACTACAAAATTTTTTCAAAGATAAGCGGAATAAAAATGACAAGAAGAATGAAGAAAAGATTATTATTGATGATAAAGGTAAAATAAGGAAAGAATATAAAGAAGAATATGAAAAACTAAAAGAAGTGATTGATTTTAACTCAAATTCTCTCATTCCCCTTAAAGATTTTCTAGGGCAATTCGCAAAATAATCAAAAAACAAAACTTAAGATTTTCTAATTTAACAAAATATATTACAATCATTCAAAAAATATTATTTTTACAAAAAGGTGCGTTGTGAAATTGTGGTTTCCTTATTTTTTAGCGATTGTGTTCTTGCATGCATTGGGTTTAGCGTTGCTCTTTATGGCTAATAACGCTTCGTTTTATGCGGCGGCGTCTATGGCTTACATGCTAGGGGCAAAGCATGCCTTTGATGCGGATCACATCGCTTGCATAGACAACACCATTAGAAAGCTCACCCAACAAGGCAAAAACGCCTATGGCGTGGGGTTTTACTTTTCTATGGGGCATTCAAGCGTGGTGATTTTAATGACTATTATCAGCGCGTTTGCGATCGCTTGGGCTAAAGAGCACACGCCGATGCTAGAAGAAATAGGGGGGGTAGTGGGGACTTTAGTTTCAGGGCTTTTTTTGCTCATTATAGGGCTATTGAATGCGATTATTTTAATAGATTTATTAAAAATATTCAAAAAATCGCATTCTAACGAAAGCCTGAGCCAGCAACAAAATGAAGAGATTGAACGGCTTTTAACGAGTAGGGGCTTACTTAATCGCTTTTTTAAGCCCTTGTTTAATTTCGTCTCCAAGTCGTGGCATATTTATCCTGTGGGTTTTCTTTTTGGGCTAGGCTTTGATACCGCTAGTGAAATCGCGCTTTTGGCCCTCTCTAGCAGCGCGATTAAAGTGAGTGTGGTGGGCATGCTCTCTTTACCCATTCTTTTTGCCGCTGGCATGAGTTTGTTTGACACATTAGATGGGGCGTTCATGCTCAAGGCGTATGACTGGGCGTTCAAAACCCCTTTAAGAAAGATCTACTACAACATCTCCATCACCGCCTTGAGCGTGTTCATCGCACTTTTTATCGGGTTGATTGAGCTTTTTCAAGTCGTTAGCGAGAAACTCCATTTAAAATTTGAAAACCGCCTTCTAAACACCTTACAAAGCCTGGATTTTACAGACTTAGGCTATTACTTGGTGGGCTTATTTGTAATAGCGTTTTTAGGCTCATTCTTCTTATGGAAAATCAAATTTTCTAAACTAGAAGGCTAGATTTTAAGCCCTCAAATCATCACTCAACAAATCTTTAAGGTTTTTATTTGAAAAACTTGGCATAAAAGCTTTAGGGTTTGAAAGGCTTTCGCTCAAATAGCCTAATAATTCCTTAATTTCGTTTAATTTTTCTTCCAAATAAGCTTGAAACTCGCCCGCATTTTCCAATAAATTCAAAGGATTATCCACAATCATGGAAAAAACTTCATCATGGATTGCAATGTTGAGCTGGGTGTCAAACAAAGGGGAGGCTAAAAACTGGCAATTTTCTACGATTTCTCGCAATTCTTGTTTAATGATAGAAGCTTGTAAAGCGTCTTTATCTTCTAAACCCATGCTCTTATTGAAAAGCTTTTTGCAAGCGATTTGCAAGACTTGTAACGCTCCAACGCTCTCGTTTATATTTTTCATGTCCCTACTAAATTTGGCGATTTGTTGGGATTTTTCTATCGCATTGGTTTTAAAATCGCTTGTTTCAACACCGCCCAAATGCTTTTGAAGAGTTTTTAAAATATCCATAAAAAACCTTTTAAATAGAATTGATCATTCACAAGCACTTTTCGTTCCTTTTTTATGGAAACTTCAAAAAACACCCTTAAAAAGGTTTTTAGGTATAATTAGGGATCTTTTAGTTTCAAATAGTAGAGAGATGGGATGAAAAAAATATGGCTTTTAGTGTGGGGTTTGTATTCTTGGGTGTTTTTGCATGCGATAGAAACGATAGAAAAAGCCCCTACAAATGTAGAGGATAGGGACAAAGCCCCCCATTTGTTGCTTTTAGCAGGGATTCAAGGCGATGAGCCTGGAGGGTTTAATGCAACTAATTTGTTTTTAATGCACTATAGCGTTTTAAAAGGCTTGGTGGAAGTGGTTCCCGTATTGAATAAGCCTTCTATGTTAAGAAATCATAGGGGCTTGTATGGGGATATGAATCGCAAATTTGCCACTTTAGACAAGAATGACCCTGAATACCCCACTATCCAAGAAATCAAATCCTTGATTGCAAAACCCAATATAGACGCTGTCTTGCACTTGCATGATGGTGGTGGGTATTATCGCCCTATTTATATTGATGCGACGCTCAATCCTAAGCGTTGGGGGAATTGCTTTATTATTGATCAAGATGAGGTTAAAGGGGCGAAATTCCCTAACTTGCTTGCTTTTGCAAACAATACGATTGAGAGCATCAACGCCCATTTATTGCACCCCATTGAGGAGTATCATTTAAAAAACACGCGCACCGCACAAGGCGATACAGAAATGCAAAAAGCCCTAACTTTTTATGCGATCAATCAAAAAAAGAGCGCTTTTGCCAATGAAGCCAGCAAAGAACTCCCTTTAGCATCAAGGGTGTTTTACCACTTGCAAGCCATTGAGGGCTTACTCAATCAGCTCAATATCCCTTTTAAGCGCGATTTTGAGCTTAACCCTAGCAGCGTGCATGCCCTAATCAATGATAAAAATTTATGGGCAAAAATTAGCTCTCTGCCTAAAATGCCCCTTTTTAACTTACGCCCTAAACTCAATCATTTCCCCTTACCCCACAACGCTAAAATCCCACAAATCCCCATAGAGAGCAACGCTTACATTGTGGGGCTAGTCAAAAATAAGCAAGAAGTGTTTTTAAAATATGGTAACAAGCTCATGACACGATTATCGCCTTTTTATATAGAGTTTGATCCTTCTTTAGAAGAAGTGAAAATGCAAATTGATAATAAGGATCAAATGGTTAAAATAGGGAGCGTGGTTGAAGTGAAAGAGAGTTTTTATATCCATGCTATGGATAATATCCGTGCGAATGTGATTGGCTTTAGCGTTTCTAATGAGAGTAAGCCTAATGAAATGGGCTATACGATTAGATTTAAAGATTTTCAAAAACGCTTTTCACTGGACAAACAAGAAAGGATCTATCGCATAGAATTTTATAAAAACAACGCGTTTAGCGGGATGATCTTAGTGAAATTTGTGTAGGAACGGATAAATCTTACCAAAATTTAAGGCAACGCATGATATAACATGACAACCGCCAATAAAGGATAGTCATGCCAGACATTAGAAATCTTTATTTATCGTTACCTGACTTAACAAAGAGGCTATGCAAAATAAGCAATAGACTTCGCATCATGCGTTCATCTTGTTCTTTTTTTAGCAAGGGAATATTGTGTTTTAGAAAGAATGCATGAGGTAATCCAAAAGGGCTTGGATGGCTTAACACAGCGATTAGACAATGACTTAAAAGATGATTGCGTTCGTATTCTTGTCCCTATTAGATATATATGGGGCTTAAGCCTTGTTGGCAACATGAAACCTGATGAGCTATGCATGTTGTTTGTTAAAATCTGTGAACTTATTCGCTCATCATTCAAAAGCCATTTATCTCGCAGCTCTCTTTCTTTTATGGGTGGTGTAATCAGCGGCTTGAACAAGCAGATTCGTTTGTATCAAAAATGGAAATGAGAAAAGGAAAATGCGATAATTTTTTCTCTTATGGTTATGATAAATCACCATTAAAAGGCGTAAAAACACCCAAACAAAGTATTAAAAGACAACAACCCTTTTGAATGTTGCGGTCTTTAAACTACTACCCCTATATCACACCACTTCTTGCCCCGCATCTAATAAGGCTTCTTTAATCAAATCCTGTGTCGCTGGAGCGTCAAACTCTACAACCACGCTCTTTTTTTCCACGCTCGCATCAATAAAGCTCACGCCTTCAATTTCGCCCACAAATTTTTCAATTTTATCCACGCAATGGTTGCAAGTAATGCTTGGCACTTGAAAAGTTGCTTTCATTCAATGATCCTTAATTTTAAAATTCCTTAGCCTTTGGGAGTTTAAGACCACACTCACAGAGCTTAAACTCATCGCTAAACCCGCAATCGCCGGGCTTAACATGATATTAGCCTTATAAAGAACCCCACAAGCTAAAGGGATAAACACGCTATTATAACAAAAAGCCCAAAACAAATTTTCTTTGATATTTTTAATGGTCGCCTGGCTTAATTTAATCGCGCTATAAACCGATTTAATATCGTTATTAAAGCTCACAATATCCGCTGCTTGCACGCTCACATCGCTCCCTTTAGCCATCACCACCGCCACATCGCTCATAGCAAGACTGGGAGCGTCATTCAAGCCATCGCCCACCATCATCACGATCTGACCTTTTTCCTTAAGCTCTTTAATCTTGTTGAGCTTGTCTTGTGGTTTGGCGTTGCTGATATAGCCATCAATCCCTAATTCAATCGTGCATTTTTTGACATTTTCCCTATTGTCCCCACTTAAAAGAAGCGTGTTAATGCCTAATTTTTTGATTTGAGCGATATGCTCTTTCACGCCTTTTTTGGGCAAATCTTCTAAAACAAACACCCCTAAAAGCTCGTCTTCTTTTTCATTAATCATTCTACCCACAAACACTAAAATCCCGTTTTCTTGAATTTCTAGCGTGTTAATAGGGTTAAAAAACTCGCTATTGCCTACTTTAATGATCTCTTTAGCGCCTTGATAATCTGTTTTAGCGCTGATGCCAAAGCCTGTTTTCACTTTAACTTCACTCATTTCTTTTAAGGGAGCGTCATGCTCTTTGGCGTATTCTACAATCCCTTTAGCAATGACATGCTCGCTGCTCTTTTCAATGCTGCTCGCCAAACTCAATAGCTCTAATAATTCTATGTTAGAATGAACGCTTTTAACGACAGGCTTGCCGTTAGTGAGCGTACCGGTTTTATCAAAAACGATCGTATTAACTAGCCTTGCTTTTTCCAAACTTTTAGCGTCTTTAAAAAATAATCCTAAAGAACTCGCTTTTTGGTTCGCTACTAAAATGCTCATAGGCGTAGCCAATCCTAAAGCACAAGGGCAAGAAATCACTAAAACCGATACAAACACTTCTAAAGCGATCCCAAAATTCCACCAAAAATCAGGCTTAGGCGCAATGATGAGCCACACCACAAACGCTAAAACAGCGATAGCGATCACGCTTGGCACAAACACGCTTGAAACCTTATCCGCTAAGCGAGAAATCTCTGCCTTTGAGCTTTGAGCGTTATGGATCATTTCTATAATTTGAGACAAGGTGCTGTTTTTGTTATTTTGCGTGGCTTTCATTAAAAAACTCGTGTGGCTATTGAATGTCCCTGAAAAGACTTTATCGCCGACTTTTTTATAAACTGGCAACGCTTCGCCGCTTAACATGCTCTCATCTAATTCCCCTTCGCCCTCTATGATTTCACCATCCACCGCAATCGCACTTCCAGGGAGAACTTTCAAAATATCCCCCACCACAATGCTATCCACTAAAACCTCGATCTGTTGGTTATTTTGCATTTTAAGGGCGGTTTTTGGGGCGTTTTTCATCAAGGCTTGCATAGCGTCTAGGGCTTTGTCTTTAGAAACATTTTCAATGCGTTTGCCCACCATCACAAACATTAAAATCACGCACACGCTTTCAAAATAATAATGCCCATAAGACCACTGATCGGTATAATGATTGGTATAAACCAAATACAATTGCCACAGGCTTGAAATTAAGGCAGCGCTTGTGCCTATGGCGATAAGGCTGCTCATGTTGGGTTGTCTGTGCCATAAGGCTTTAAACCCCTGAATGTAAAAATCCCTCCCCAAATGCATGACAATGAGCGTGCCTATAAGCTGTAAGCAAGCGTTTAAAAAATTGCTATGATTATTAATCGTAAGCAAGCTTTTGGGTAAAAGGCTAGGGCTAAGCATCGCCCCCATAGAAAGATACACCACAAAAAGCGTGAAAATAACCGCCAACGCTAATTTAACATTAGGGCTAAAAAATTCTTTTTTTTCTTCCGCCAGAGTTTTTTTAGGGCTATAACCCAGTTTTTCAATGAGTTTAAAAATCTCGTCTAAATTGGTTTCATTTTCGTTAAATTCAATGTTAGCGCTCTTGTTTAAAAGGCTCACTTCTATTTTTTTCACAAAACTCTTACGCCCCAAAGAGCGTTCAATCCCACTAGAGCAAGCCGTGCAAGTCATTCCCTCTATATAAAAAGATTCTTTCATGCACTCTTATTTTTATTAAAAATAATTTTTACCATTAAAAAGAGCCAGCGAATGATGCCATAAATCAAATACAACCCCATAAACACGCTTAAGGCTTCCAAAGGGCGTACAAACACCAACGATAAAAAAATCAACACTAAAGTAAAAAGTTTGAGATTCCACTTGACTTTTTTGAAATTAGGGTAGCGGATATTGCTCACCATAAGCACCCCTAACAAAACAATAAAGCTTAGAAATAACTTTTCGGTATTTCCTTCTAAAAAATGGTATTTATTGTCTAATAACACACAAAGCACCACCAATACCGCCGCAGCAGGAATGGGGATACCGATGAAAGAATAGGGGTCGCTTGTGTTGGTGCTGATATTGAATCGCGCTAATCGTATCGCTCCAAAAATCACAAACAACGCGCTCACCGCCATGCCTATGCGCCCAAAATTATACCCCACATAAAAGTAAGCAATAAGGCTTGGAGCCACCCCAAAAGCGACGACATCCGCTAAGGAGTCAAATTCTATACCAAATTTGCTAGTGGTGTTGGTAAGCCTTGCGACACGCCCATCAAGCCCGTCTAAAATAAGACTCGCTACCACCAACCAGCATGCCATGACAAATTGATAGCTTGAAGCGTAAAAAATACTCATCATGCCTAAAAAAATACTGCTAGCGGTAAAAAGATTAGGGAACAGATAGAGAGGGTTAATGGGCATTAGAGGCTCTTTGAATGGGTTTGATGGGGTATTTTAGAATAAGTAATCTTAAAATCAATTATGGGAATTAAAACCTTACAAGCGTTAAAAAATGCATAAAAAAAGAGCGTTAGAAACGCTCTATAACGCTGTTTGTAAGTAGCAAATTTGAGAAAACACAATCTAAGGAAAGATTTCAAACAAACAGAATACCAATAATAGGGTTTAAAACCCTTATTAAAGATCTGTTTGAAAACCCACACTTTTAACTCGCTTGCTCTTCTAAAGGGATCAAACGGCTTTCTAAATTGTTGGCGACTTCGTATTCGCTGATGATTTCACGCACCCTTTCGCCTGTAATGACCTCTTTGTCAAACAACTCCTTGACCATGATTTCAATCGCTTCTTTGTAGTCGCTTAAGGTTTGTTTGACATGGTTATAGCGTTCTTCTAGTAGGTTTTTAATGAAAAGATCCATTTCTTCTGCGGTTTTTTCGCTAAATTCCCTGTTGCTTCCATAACCACCTCCTAAAAAGGCGTTCCGTTGCTTTTCTAACACCATAAGTCCGCTGACACTGCTCATGCCATAGTAACTCACCATGCCTTTAATAATGTCAGTCGCTCTTTCTAAATCGTTGCTCGCACCGGTAGAAATTTCTTCTAAAAAGACATCTTCAGCCGCTCTTCCGCCTAAAAGCACATCAATTTCAGCGATGAGTTCGTGTTTTTGCATCAAATATTTGTTTTCTTCAGGCGTGTTAAGGGTGTAGCCTAAAGCCGCCATGCCCCTTGGGATGATAGAGACTTTATTCACCCTAGCGCTCCCTTTAGTCATTTCAGAAATCACGGCATGCCCGCTTTCATGATAGGCGACAATTTTCTTTTCTTTAGGACTGATGCGTCGGCTTTTCTTTTCTAACCCTGCAATCCCTCTTTCAATCGCTTCTTTTAGATGCTGCTGTTTGACTTCTTTGTGGTTGTTCCGTCCTGCTAAAAGCGCGGCCTCATTGATGATATTCGCTAAATCCGCCCCCGCAAGCCCTGCGGTGAGTTTGGCGACTTCTTGCAAATTCACATCATTAGCGAGTTTCACGCCCTTAATATGCACTTTTAAAATCTCCACTCTGCCGTTAAAATCAGGCTTATCCACCAAAACCTGTCTGTCAAAGCGTCCTGGACGCATCAAGGCCGGGTCTAAAATTTCAGGGCGATTCGTTGCGGCTAAGACAATCACGGGTGCATTTTCGCTCCCAAAACCATCCATTTCAGCTAAGAGCTGGTTTAGGGTTTGTTCTCTTTCGTCATTCCCGCTTATCATGCCTCCAGCCGCTCTGCTCTTGCCTATGGCATCAATTTCATCAATAAAAATGATGCTAGGGGCTTGTTTTTTAGCGGTTTCAAATAAATCTCTGACCCTGCTTGCCCCTAAGCCTACAAACATTTCAATGAAACTGCTCCCTCCCATAGAGAAAAACGGCACATGCGCTTCGCCGGCTACCGCTTTTGCTAAAAGGGTTTTACCCGTTCCTGGAGGGCCTACTAATAACACGCCTTTAGGGATTTTAGCCCCTAAATTGGCGTAGCGATCAGGGTATTTTAAGAAATCTACGATTTCTACCACCTCTTCTTTGGCTTCTTCATTGCCCGCCATGTCATTAAAACGCACATTGGGTTTTTCAGCGTTAATGAGTTTTTTCGCGCTCCCCATGCCAAAAATACCCCCACCCATATTCTTTTGCATGCGGTTTGCCATAAACATCCATAGCCCTAAAATCACTAAAATAGGCATGAGCCACCCTAACATGTCCGTGAAAAAGTTAGACTCGCTAAAACCAGAATAATTGATTTTTTTCTCATCTAACAAAGGCACTAAAGTTAAATCAGGCACTCGTTTAGCGATATAAATCACACGATTGTTGCCCTCTTTATGGCTGGCTTTGATCAAAGTTTGACCGATACTCACATTTTCCACTTCATTATTGCTGATGAGCTGTTTGATCTCATGGTAGCTCACATTTTTAGTGCTAGAAGCTAAGAAATTGTCCGAAAAACTGCCATCAGAATTGAAAGAGCGCAGAAAAAAAATGAGTAAAATCCCTCCAAGAACCGCAAGGATAATGGGACTTTGAAAAAAAGGTTTTTTAGGTTCGTTCGTTGGTTTCATTATAATCCTTAATTTATTGGTTGTTTTTTAAGCAATTTTAGAGCGACCCATTCGTTACGCTGTCGCTGTTCTAAAACCTCAAATCCATTATAATAGATCTGTAAAACAGAGTTTAAATGGGTTTCTAAAATCCCTGATAAAATAAGAGTGTGGTTACAAAGCCGCACAAATTCACTATACAAACTCTTAATCACATCAGCGGTAAGGTTCGCCACAATAATATCAAAACGCCCTTCAATTTTTTGCGTAGAGCCACAAATGACTTTATCTTGCGCTAGTAGGGGTATTTGATTCAAGCTAAAATTTTTTAGGGTTTCTTCAACGGCTAAACTATCCGTATCGCAAGCTACTAAAGTGCTAACGCCTTGTTTTTTTAAAGCGATGCTTAAAATCCCGCTCCCACAGCCCACATCTAAAGCGTTTTTGCGTTTTAAATCGAGGTTAGAGAGCAATTCCAAACACATAGAAGTGCTTTCATGATGGCCTGATCCAAAGGCCAAAGCCGGATCGATCATTATGCAATCATTTGTAACAACATGGCTTGGCTTTTGATGCCAGCTAGGGTGTATGTAAAATTTGGCGCATTGCACCGGCAAAATAGCTTGTTTGTAGGCTTCTAGCCAGTCTTTTGAAGCCAGATTGCGTGAAAGATAGAAAAAATCAAACTCACTTTGCAGGTTTTGTTTTAAGTTCAAACAAAACGCTTCTAACGCCGGAAAAAGCGAATCGCTCAAATCCTTTTCAGAGCGTAAAATAACGAAATTTTTGAGATGTGGGGGTTTTTCTTTTAAATTTTCTTTTAAAGGATCATGAGTGGCGAAATAACGCCAACTGGATTGGCTTATAAATCCAATGGTTTCTTTATCGTCAAACGCTTTTAAACTTTCTAAGCTTGATTCTTCTAAGGCTAGGTGCGTGGCGTCTAAAAGAAAGCTTTCAAAAAGCTCTCGTTCCTTAGGGAATATAAAGAAAAACTCATAATACATTGGTTTTAACACTCAATCGTTTGTCCCTAAAACAACCTCTAATTTTTCTTTCAAAACTTGGGGGGTAAAAGGCTTCACAATGTAGTTGTTTACGCCCGCTTTCAAAGCAGTAATGACTTCGGCCTTACCGCCCTCTGTGGTGATCATAATAATAGGGATTTCTTTAAAACGGCTATCAGAGCGCACCTTTTTAACGAGATCCAACCCGTTCATTTCAGGCATGTTCCAATCTGTGATAAGCACCTTAGTGTCTGCATTAGCGTCTAGTTTCTCCCAAGCTTCCACCCCATGCTCAGCTTCTAAAACATCTTCATAGCCTAAGCGTGAAAGTGTGTTTTTAATAATTCTTCTCATAGTTGAGCTATCATCTACTACTAGTAGTTTCAAAGTGCTTCTCCTTTTAAGATTGCATTTAAATTAGGCTCTTTTTAAACAGCCAAAGCGTCTCTAACGCCTTATAATAATAAATCATTCCAAATAATAGCATGTTTTGATTAAAATTACCTTGACCAACAATAATCATTGGCTAAATGGAGCGTTTAATGAGCGTTCTCATTTGTAAAAAAATTCAGTTTGTTTGCTATCATAATAGTTTAAAAGTAATAAAATAACTTTTGAGTGCGATAAAGGGTCATTGGATGGTTTGAAAAAAGAAAGACAAGGATTTTACAAGTAAGTGTATTATTTAAGAATTTTAATACTGGTTATAAGTTTTTTAAATATTTTAAATGCTGAAAATTTGAGTTACATGTCTTCTTCTTATCAAATAGGCACGGTGTTTATGCGCCCTTTAAACACTAACAAGCTTTTACAAGGGGCTTCAATCCTTCAAGGCTATGAAGTGAATCCTAAAAACGATTGGGCTTATTCTAGGTATTATTTCTTTATAGATTATGGTAATGTGCTTTTTAATAATGACTCTACTTTGCAGGCGAACATGTTCACTTATGGGGTGGGAGGGGATTTTATGGTCGCTTACGCTAAAAACCCTATCAACCGCTGGGCTTTTTTCTTTGGCTTGCAACTGGCCGCTAACACATGGATACTCAACAATAAAGTCAAAGATTTGGTGGTGAATACTTGGGATTCATTAAAAGATTTCAATTTTCGTAACACTTATTTCAGGGCTATCGGGAAATTTGGGGTGCAGTTTCGCACGATCGTTTTGTATCATAAGGTGGATGTAGAAATTGGCATGAAAATCTTTCTAACCCCTGAAAGGCGCAGTTTGTTTGAAAGGAGCTTTTTGTTTTTTATTTCGCATTCGTGGCATTTTTAAATGGCGGAGAGAGAGGGATTCGAACCCTCGAAGGCTTGCACCTTACACGCGTTCCAGGCGTGCTCCTTCAACCACTCGGACATCTCCCCTTAAAAGGGGCTTATTATAACTAAGATTTGTTTAAAAAGGGCTTATTTTAAAAGGAGTGAATCTTTAGAAATAACGCCATCTATTTGATTTTTAGCGCAAATTTCCCACAACTCTGTATCGTTTAAATCCATAAAAAATAAGATTTTGGTATCTAATAAGTAATTCGTGGCGTGTTGTTGGGCGAGTATGGCTTGCTTAATATCCTTAAAAATACAATAAAGCGGTTTGAAAGCGTTGAATAAAAAAAAGGCGTCCGTTTCTATCTTGTGCGATAAAAAGATCACGCTAAAATGGACGCTATTTTCACAGCAATACTTAGCTAATTCCAAATTTTTTGGGTGCGCTTCAAAACACACTATATCGTTATTGGTGCTGGAATGAATAGCATCGGTGTTTTTAATGAAAATAAAACGATCGCTAGGGATTAAAGGGTGTCCTAAAATAAGCATTTTTATCTCTTATCCTTCAAACAAGTTTCACTGCAATACGCCACTGCCCCGCTATAAATAGCGTCTTTGCTAGAGACATAGGTTTGGCATTTAGAGCATACAATCATGTGATCTTCTAATTCTTTAGGGGTTTGTTGCGTGTAAGAGTGGTTGTCTTTGGGGTCGTCTTTGTGGGGTTTTTGTCTCAAAAACAAACGCCATAAAATCCATACAATAATGAGTAGGGGGATTAAAATTCTTAACATAAACTTTCCTTTGATTTGTAAAAATAAACACGTTTTTGATGCATAAAGCATTCAGTGTCTTTATAAGCGATTTCATCTTTTAACTGCTCGCCTTTATAGAATAAAAAATACCCCTTATCTTTTAGGAAGCGTTGGCTTTTTTCTATCAAAAAAGAAGAGCTAGCGACCGCTCTAGAAGTGATCAAATCCACTTGTAAAAGATTTTGATAATCTTCTAAACGCTTTTTAATGATTTCAATGTTTTTTAAAGGCAAAACGCTTTTAAGGTAGTTTAAAAAGGCCGCTCTTTTTATTCTTGGCTCTAAAAGAATGAATTTGACTTCAGGTTTTTCAAGGGCTAAAGGGATAGCAGGAAGTCCCGCCCCGCTCCCAATATCCAAGCAGCTTTTAAAATCTTTGACAAATTCTAAGGGTTTTAGAGCGTCTGTGATCTGGGGTTCTAACTCGCTTAAACGTTTCGCGCCGCTCAAGTTGTGCGTTTGATTCCATTCTAAAAGGATGCGCGCATAATCTTGCAATAAGGGGTTCATAAAATCAGCATCCCATCGCCATAAGAATAAAAACGATACTTCTTTTCTATGGCTATTTTGTAGATTTCTTTGGTTTTTTCTAAACCTATCATCGCACTCACAAGCATTAAAAGGCTTGATTTGGGCAAATGGAAATTAGTGAGCAAATAATTAACATGCAAAATAGGATTAGCAAGGTGCAAGAATATATCGCATTCAAACGCCTCTTGATTAGGGTTTTCTAAACGCTTAAAGTATTCCACGCTCCTTAAAGCGGTCGTTCCGATGCATAAAATCTCTTGGGATTTTTGCAAAATTTCTTGGCTCTTTTTAGGAATGCGTAAAACTTCTGTATGGATTTGATGCTCTCTAATGTCTTTAGTTTCCACGCCAAGAAAAGTCCCAGCCCCCACATGCAAGGTTAAAAAAGCGTGCTTGAAACCTTTCAATAATTTTTCTAAGGTATTTTGAGAAAAATGCAATGACGCTGTAGGGGCAGCCACCGCGCCGTTGTGTTTAGCGAACACGCTCTGGTATTCATGCGCATCCAAACTTTCATCGGCTCTTTTAATATAAGGGGGTAAGGGCATATGCCCGTATTGCTCTAAAAGTTTTAAGATATTTTCTTGATTTAAGGGGGTTTTATTGTCATAAAAAGCGATCAAGCGCTGGCCGTTATGAAGCAATTCCAAGACTTCAGCGTGATAATTTGCATCAAAAAAGATTTTATCCCCCACTTTGATCTTACCCTTAATTTGAGTTAGGGCGGTATTGTCTTTAAAAAAGCGGTGGAAAAACACTTCGGTCGTTTTTGATGGCAAAAAGGCATGCTTAGATCCAAAAAGCCTGGCCTTCATCACTTTAGTGTCGTTCAACACAATAAGGGCGTTTTTAGGGAAAAAATCTAAAACATGTTCAAAAGTGGTGTGCGTGATTTTTTGCGAACGCCTTTCATAGACGAGTAATTTAGCCTTTTCTTTGGGCAAAACGGGGTAGTTGGCGATCAATTCCTTAGGCAAATGATAATCATAGCTTTCTAAATCAAATTCTTTCAACTACGACTCGCTCTTTGTATTCTCTTTGGTGTCATTTTCGTTGTTATTTTCGTTATCTTTGGGAGCCGGATTGACTATTTTGGCGATTAAAATAGAAAGCCCATAAAGCCCCACTAAAGGCAATGCCATAAAGATTTGACTCACCACATCAGGAGGAGTGATAATCGCTGCTACAATAAAAATCACTACAATAGCGTATTTGAAATACGCTTTCAAACTCGCATCGGTAATCAAGCCCACTTTAGCCAAAAAATACGCCAAAACAGGCAATTCAAACGCCACGCCAAAGCCTAAAATCAAGCGTGTGAAAAAGCTCACGTAACTGGACGCAGAAATATTAGCCGCAAAGACATCGCTCCCAAAAGTGGCCAAGTATTCAATGATGAAAGGGAACACCACATAATAAGAAAACGCCGCCCCCATTAAAAACATCCCACTCCCAAAAAACACAAAAGGCAAAATCACTTTTTTTTCATTCTTATAAAGCCCTGGAGCGATAAAGAGCCACAATTGCCAAAAAATAATGGGCATGGAAATGACGATAGCGGCTGAAAAACTGATTTTAACCGCTACCATGACCCCTTCAATAGGGGAGAGCTGAATGAGCGTGCCTTTATAAGAATTTTTAACAAATTCAAAAATATTTTTCCAAAAATGAAAACACCCCAAAAACGCCACTAAAATCGTTCCTACAGAAACCATCAAACGCTTTCTTAATTCCTGTAAATGCGGTTTTAAATCTTCAAACATGCTCTTTTTCTTTGTCGTGTTCTTTGGCGTTGTTATCGGTTGCTAATTGGACTTCTTTAGGAGATTCATCGCTTGAAACTTCTTTGTTTAAGGCTTCTTCATTGGAAACTTCTTCATTGGAAACTTCTTCATTTAAATGGTTAGGGATTGTGTTGGTTTCTAGGCTTTGTTGGTAATCTTGCATCAAATCCTGAATGCTTTTAATCTCCTTTTCTGCAGTCACTTTAGCGTCTTCTAATTCTTCAATCTTAACGCCCTTAAGACTCTCCACTTTGTTTTCAAAGAGCTTTTGATACTCTAGGGTTTCTTTTTTGATTTCTTCAATATTGATTTCTTTATCTAAAGTGTCCTTAGCGTCATTGAGCGTTTTTTTAACCGCACGAAAAAACTTCACCACATCCACGACAGCCTGGGGGAATTTTTCTGGCCCTAAAAAAATAATCGCTACAATCAGCACCACAAGGATTTCAAAAAAGCCCATGCCAAACATAATAATCTACTTTCACACCCTTTAAAATTTTATCGTTATTGTAGTGTAATTTTCTTTCTAAACAAGGTTAAAATAAAGTTTGAGACTTTAAAGTGGGGATTTTTAAAAGCGCATGGGTTTTAGGCGTGGCGATTCTGCCTTTAGCGGTGCGCTCTAAATAACCATTAGCGAGTAAAAAAGGCTCAATCACATCTTCAATCGTGCCTTCATCTTCTCTCATAGACGCTGCAATCGTGTTCAAACCCACCGGCCGTCCTTGAGCGTTAGCCAACAAAGATAAATACGCCAAATCCGCTTCATCAAAGCCCAATTCATTCACGCCTAATTCATTCAAAGCATGCAAAGTGATGTTTAAATCCATCAAGCTTGAATTTTTAACGAGCGCAAAATCGCGCACCCTTTTTAAAAGCCTTAAAGCGATCCTTGGCGTGCCTCTACTCCTTTTAGCGATTTCATCAGCGCTTTCTTCTTTGATGTCTTGGTTGAGTTTAACGGCGGCTTTTTTGATGATAAGGGCCAGTTCGCTAGGGCTATAAAATTGCATTCTAAAACTCATGCCAAATCTGTCTCTTAAGGGGTTAGAGAGCATTCCGGCTCTAGTGGTAGCGCCGATGAGGGTGAAAGGGGGTAAATCAATTTTAATGGTTTGAGCCGCTGGGCCTGAGCCTATGATAATATCCAGCCTGAAATCTTCCATCGCCGGGTATAAAACCTCTTCAATCGCTGGGCTGAGCCGGTGGATTTCATCAATAAAAAGAATGTCTTTAGCTTGCAAATTCGTCAAAATGGCGGCTAAATCACCGCTTTTTTCTATCATGGGAGCGGCGGTGATTTTGATATTGGTTTCCATTTCTTTAGCGATGATATGGCTGATTGAAGTTTTACCCAAACCGGGCGGGCCAAAAAAGAGCATGTGATCCAAACTTTCTTGGCGTTTTTTAGCCGCGCAAATAGAAATTTGCAAGTTGCTTTTAATCTTTTCTTGACCGATAAAATCTTCCCAAAGACTAGGGCGCAAACTCACTTCTTGAGAAGTTTCAAAATCCAAAGTTTCTAAATTGACTATCCGTTCTTTCATTAATGATAACTTTCTAATTCGTTAGGGAAGTTTCCCTTTTTCACATCATCAGCGTATTGTTTGATAGCGTTTTGAACCAATTCTTTCCCTTTGAGGTATTCTCGCACGAATTTAGGCTTAAAGCTATCAAAAAAGCCTAACATATCGCTCCACACTAAAATCTGCCCGTCGCAATCCTTACCGCTCCCTATGCCGATCGTGGGGATTTTGATTTTTTGCGTGATTTTTTGAGCGATAGGGGCGGTTATACCCTCTAAAACCAACAAACCTACCCCGGCTTCTTCTAAGCTCAAGGCGTCTTCTAAAAGCTTTTTTTGCTGTTCTTCATTTTTGCCCTTAATCTTATAACCTCCATCAAGACGCACGAATTGGGGCATCAAGCCGATGTGTCCTACCACGATAACGCCCTCATCAGTGAGCGTTTTAACCAGTTTCGCTTTTTCTTTCCCCCCCTCTAGTTTGATCGCGCTCGCTTGGGTTTCTTTATAAACCCTAATGGCGTTTTTTAGGGCTGTTTTTTCATCTTTATAGCTTCCAAAAGGCATGTCTGTGATGATAAAAGGAGTCTTAGCGCCTGCGCACACGGCTTTGGTGTGATAGAGCATCATTCCCACACTCGCGCTTAAAGTGTCGTTTTGGTTGAAAAAACTCATATTCAAACTATCGCCCACTAAAATCACATCCACTAGCGGATCAAATATTTGAGCGAACAGCGCGTCATAAGCGGTAATAGCAATGATTTTTTCTTGATTTTTTTTAGCTTGGAGGTGGTTGAGAGTGATTTTTTTAATTGGGGCGGTTTGCATGCTCATTAAGAATCCTAAGTGTTAAATATAGTGGCATTGTAGCATGACTTTATTGGGGTGGGTAAAAATTTTACTCCATTTTAACCGGTCATTTTAATTATTTTAGTATAATTGAGAGAAAATTTTAACAAACAATTCAAGGGATTTGGCGATTTTGGGTCTTAAGAAACGAGCTATTTTATGGTCTTTAATGGGGTTTTATGCGGGATTGAGTGCGCTTGATTATGACACCCTAGACCCAAAATACTACAAATATATCAAGTATTATAAAGCTTATGAAGATAAAGAAGTTGAGGAATTGATCAGAGACTTAAAAAGGGCGAACGCTAAAAGCGGGCTTATTTTAGGGATCAATACCGGGTTTTTTTATAACCATGAAATCATGGTTAAAACCAACAGCTCTAGCATTACCGGGAATATTTTAAATTATTTGTTTGCTTATGGCTTGCGTTTTGGCTATCAAACCTTTAGGCCGTCGTTTTTTGCGCGCTTGGTTAGGCCTAATATCATTGGCAGGCGCATTTATATCCAATATTATGGAGGGGCCCCTAAGAAAGCGGGTTTTGGGAGCGTGGGGTTTCAATCGGTCATGTTGAATGGGGATTTTTTATTGGATTTTCCTTTGCCTTTTGTGGGGAAATACCTTTATATGGGGGGGTATATGGGTTTAGGCTTGGGGGTTGTAGCGCATGGGGTGAATTATACGGCGGAATGGGGGATGTCTTTTAACGCAGGATTGGCTCTAACGGTATTAGAAAAAAACCGCATTGAATTTGAATTTAAAATTTTAAATAATTTCCCTTTTTTACAATCCAATTCTTCAAAAGAGACTTGGTGGGGAGCTATAGCAAGCATTGGGTATCAATATGTGTTCTAAAAAAATAAGAAATCTCATTTTATGCTTTGGTTTTATTTTAAGCTTGCACGCTGAAGAGAATATGACTGAAGAAAATACCCCTAAAGACGCTCCCATTCTTTTGGAAGAAAAACGCACCCAAACGCTAGAGTTTGAAGAAAATAAGGAAGCTAAAAAGAATATTGATGAAAAAAGCCTGCTTGAAGAAATCCATAAGAAAAAACGCCAGCTTTACATGCTCAAAGGGGAATTGCATGAAAAAAATGAAGCCATCTTATTCCAACAAATGGCTAAAAATAAGAGCGGTTTTTTTATAGGCGTAATCCTTGGCGATATAGGGGTTAGCGCTCATTCTTATGAGAAGTTTGAACTTTTAAGCAATATTCAAGCTTCTCCTTTGTTGTATGGCTTAAGGAGCGGGTATCAAAAGTATTTTGCTAACGGGATTAGTGCCTTACGCTTTTATGGGGAGTATTTAGGAGGAGCGATGAAAGGGTTTAAAAGCGATTCTTTAGCCTCTTATCAAACCGCAAGCTTAAACATTGATTTGTTGATGGATAAGCCTATTGACAAAGAAAAAAGGTTTGCGTTAGGGATATTTGGAGGCGTTGGAGTGGGGTGGAATGGGATGCATCAAAATTTAAAAGAGGTTAAAGGGTATTCACAGCCTAACGCCTTTGGGCTGGTGTTAAATTTAGGGGTGAGCATGACGCTTAATCTCAAACACCGCTTTGAATTAGCCTTAAAAATGCCTCCCTTAAAAGAAACTTCGCAAACTTTTTTATATTATTTTAAAAGCACTAATATTTATTATATTAGTTACAACTATTTATTGTAAAGGCTAAAATGTTGAAACTTAAATATGGTTTGATTTATCTAGCGCTCATACTGGGGCTTCAAGCAGCAGATTATGACAATTTAGAAGAAGAAAACCAACAATTAGACGAAAAAATAAACCATTTAAAGCAACAGCTCACCGAAAAAGGGGTTTCGCCCAAAGAGATGGATAAGGATAAGTTTGAAGAAGAATATTTAGAGCGAACTTACCCAAAGATTTCTTCAAAGAAAAGAAAAAAATTACTCAAATCTTTTTCCATAGCCGATGATAAGAGTGGGGTTTTTTTAGGGGGTGGGTATGCTTATGGGGAACTTAACTTGTCTTATCAAGGGGAAATGTTAGACAGATACGGCGCAAATGCCCCTAGCGCGTTTAAAAATAATATTAAAATTAACGCGCCTGTTTCTATGATTAGCGTTAAATTCGGGTATCAAAAATACTTTGTGCCTTATTTTGGGACACGATTTTATGGGGATTTATTGCTTGGGGGAGGGGTGTTAAAAGAGAATGCAAGCAAGCAATCTGTAGGCTCGTTTATTTATGTTTTAGGGGCTGTCAATACCGATTTGTTGTTTGACATGCCTTTAGATTTTAAGACTAAAAAGCATTTTTTAGGCGTTTATGCGGGTTTTGGGATAGGGCTTATGCTCTATCAAGACAGGCCTAATCAAAACGGGAGGAATTTGGTGGTGGGGGGCTATTCAAGCCCTAATTTTTTGTGGAAGTCTTTGATTGAAGTGGATTACACTTTTAATGTGGGCGTGAGTTTAACGCTTTATAGGAAACACCGCTTAGAGATTGGCACCAAATTACCGATTAGCTATTTGAGAATGGGAGTGGAAGAGGGAGCACTCTATCAAAATAAAGAAGATAATGAACGATTGTTGATTTCAGCTAACAACCAGTTCAAGCGATCCAGTTTTTTATTAGTGAATTATGCGTTCATTTTTTAAGGCTTGATTTTGGAGTTAAGGTTTAAAATTTTAGCGTTAGTCGTTTTGATTTTAGGGGGTTATTTGATTTTTAACGCTTTAATCACAAAAACCAAAGCTTTAAGTTTTAGTTTAAGCAACAAAGAGGATGCGCTCAATGACAATAATGAAGCGCTTTTTTGGGATTTAAAAAAACCCATTAAGATTAAAATAGCAGCCCCAAAGGGCATCAAACGCTATGATTTAAAAGTAACCACGCAAGATAATTTGATCTTATATGAAAAAGAAAATCTGGTATTGGATAAACCCAAGTCTTTGGAAGTGCCTTTGATTAGGCCTGAAATCATGGGGTTAGAAGACAAGTGTCTTTTATATGAAATTCAAGCTAATGATTGGAGTTATGCTAATTTTTTCAATGGCAATAAGGCGTCTTTCAAACAAGAAGTGTGTGTTGATACGATAAAACCCTCAATTACTATTTTATCTCGTTCTCCAAGCATCGCTTATGGAGGGAGCGCGGTAGTTGTCTTTGAAGCTTTGGATAAGAATTTGTCTCAAGCGTTTGTGCGCGTCAAAAAAAAGGATTTTAAAGCTTTCAGGCTTTTAGAATTCAAACAGCGTAATGTTTTTATCGCTCTAGTGCCTTGGTCTTATAAAAATAAGGATTTTAAGGCGTTCATTGTCGCTAAAGATAAAGCTTATAACTCTAATACCACCCCTTTATTGTTCAAGCGAAAAACCCGTCATGTGAGGGAAAAAGATATAGACTTAAACGCCTTAAAAGATAAGATTGCACAGCAAGAAAAATTTCAAAATCACACTGAGCAAACTTTATTAGAAATGTTTTCCAACGCGCGCTTAAAAGATTTAGAAAAAATCCAAAAGATCGCTTTAGAGCAAGGGGATTTTTATAAGGATTTTTCCCATTTTCAAGCGCTAAAACCCTTGAACGGGCCTTTTAAAATGGCAAGCAATTTTTTAGAAAATCGGCGTATCTTAAAGGACAATCAGGTGTTGTTTAAATTCTTGCATTTAGGGGTGGATTTGATACCTGGCAAGGATTTATCTTTAGCGTTTGATTTATCTGTGAAGAGGGTTTTTAAGGGGGAGTTCGATTTTTATGGTAATAGTTTAATCAATTGCTATGGGTTAGGTTTGTGCGTTTTTTTAGCTCATTTAAAAGATGATAAAAGCGTGGGGAGTAGTGGTTTGAAATTAGGGAGCGGGTTGCATTTAGGGGTGCTTTTGCAAGGGGTTTTTGTCCGGCCCAATGAATGGCTTAATGAGCAATGGATAAAAACCAATATCATCACTCCCATAGAGCAAGCCAAACGGCTTTTAATGAAAGGATAGTCATGTTAAAAACCAATCAAAAAAATGTGCATGCGTTTGAAATTGAAAAGCAAGATCCTGAAGCGGTCATGGAATTTTTAGAAAAAAACCATGCCCTTTTGCAATATTTTCTTATTATTTTTAAATACGATATTGAACCAGAAGTCAAAGCCATTTTGCGCAAACACCAGCTTTTATTTTTAGAAACGAATCGCGCTTTAAACGGACGCCATATCAAAACCATGCCTTTAAAAGAAGAAACCAACCATTCAAAACCCAATCATTCTAAAACAGAAACTAAAACAACGATTTATGAGCGCCACATTAGGAGTGGGGAAGAGATTTATAGCGCTAACCACCTTATTTTTTTGGGGAATATCCACAATGGAGCGAAGATTATTTCAGAAGGCTGTGTGTCGGTTTATGGGGTTTGCGAAGGGGCGATTGTGTGCTTTGGAGAGTGCTTGATTTTAAAAGAAGTCAAGAGCGCTCAAATCGTTTTTCAAAATAAAATTTTATCTTTAAAAGAGATTGAACGGCTTTTGGTAAATAAAAATATTAAAATAATCACTAAAAATGACGATATACTAGACATAAAGGAAGTATTATGAAACAAACAACCATTAACCACTCTGTGGAATTAGTAGGGATAGGCTTGCACAAGGGCGTTCCTGTGAAGCTTGTTTTAGAGCCTTTAGGAGAAAATCAAGGCATTGTTTTTTACCGCTCTGATTTGGGCGTGAAGCTCCCCTTAAAACCTGAAAACATCGTGGATACCAAAATGGCAACCGTGTTGGGTAAGGATAACGCTAGAATTTCTACGATTGAGCATTTGCTTTCAGCTATCCATGCGTATGGCATTGACAATCTTAAAATCTCTGTGGATAACGAAGAGATCCCTATCATGGATGGGAGTGCTTTGACTTATTGCATGCTTTTAGATGAAGCAGGGATTAAAGGATTAGACGCTCCTAAAAAGGTGATGGAAATCAAGCAAGTCGTTGAGGTTAGAGAGGGCGATAAATTCGTTAAAATTGAGCCAGACAGCCAACTTTCTTTGAATTTCACGATTGATTTTAACCATCCGGTTATCGCTAAGCAAGCCCATCATTTCATCTTTAGTAAAACCGCTTACAAAGAGCAAGTCGCTAAAGCCCGCACCTTTGGGTTTTTGCAAGAAGTGAATTACTTGCGATCCATTGGTTTGGCGAAAGGAGGGAGTTTGAATAATTGCATCGTGCTAGATGAAAACAGCATTTTGAATAAAGAGGGCTTGAGATGCGAAAAGGAGTTTGTGTGCCATAAGATTTTAGACGCTATGGGGGATCTAATGGTTTTAGGCATGCCTGTAATGGGCAAATACACTTCTTTTTCAGGGAGTCATAAGCTCAATTCCATGTTGGTTAAAGCCATTTTGGCGGACGCTAAGAATTACGAAGTTTTGATCGCTACGGATCCGGCTAAAGAATTTGCGTTGCAAAAGGCTTTCGCTTAATCCTAAATTAGGGTTTATTTTTTGGAATTGGATTTAGTGCTTATCTCTTTAGGCGATGGGGTTTTGCTTGGGGTGTATCAAAACAATTTTTTATGCACTTCTTACACTTCCAAATCAAAAACAAGCGAAGCTTTAGTGGAAGTTTTTTCACAATTATTCAAAGATTTTAAAAACCCTACTTTACCGGCGATTAAAGGGGTTTATTACGCTAAAGGGCCAGGGAGTTTCACTAGCCTAAAGCTCACGCATGTTTTCTTACACACTTTGGCTTTAATCCATGACTTTGAACTCTATTCAACTACAGGCTTTGATTTTAACGACAACACGCCCATTTTAGCGTATGCCAATAAATACTTTGTTTCAAAAGAAAGGGAAAGCTTGAGCGATTTTAAAGATTTGAAAATTGCGCCAAAAGATTTCATGCTGCCCTCTTTTTTAGAGAAAGACAAATTCACCCAATCCAACACGCCGTTTTACATTTTGCCTCCTATTTAGTGTATAATACGGACTTAAAAAAAGAATAGGGTATCAAAAATAGGGGTTTAAAATTTGGTAGTGAGTGTTCCTGCAACAAGTGCGAATTTAGGCCCCGGTTTTGATTGCTTGGGTTTGAGCTTGAATTTACGCAATCGTTTTTTTATTGAGCCTAGTAATTTTCATGCGGTGAAATTGGTTGGGGAGGGCGAAGGGATCCCTAAATTTTTAACCAACAATATTTTCACTAAAGTGTTTTATGAGATTTTAAAAAAGCATGGCAATGACGGATCGTTTAAATTTTTATTGCATAATAAAGTCCCTATTACAAGGGGCATGGGGTCTAGCTCGGCAATGATTGTGGGGGCGGTCGCTTCAGCGTTTGCGTTTTTAGGGTTTCCTTTTGACAGAGAAAACATTGTCAATGCCGCTTTAATTTATGAAAACCACCCGGATAATATCACCCCGGCAGTGTTTGGGGGGTATAATGCGGCGTTTGTGGAAAAAAAGAAAGTGATAAGTTTAAAAACCAAAATCCCTTCTTTTTTAAAAGCGGTGATGGTGATCCCTAATAGAGCCATTTCCACCAAGCAATCGCGCCACCTTTTGCCCAAGCGTTACAGCGTGCAAGAAAGCGTTTTTAATCTTTCGCATGCGAGCTTGATGACCATGGCGATTGTGCAAGGCAAGTGGGATTTATTGCGTTGTTGTGCAAAAGACAGGATGCATCAAAACAAGCGCATGCAAACTTATCCTGTGTTGTTTGCGATCCAAAAGCTCGCTTTAGAAAATAACGCCTTAATGAGCACGCTTTCAGGGAGCGGTTCGTCGTTTTTTAACATGTGTTATGAAGAAGACGCCCCTAAATTAAAGCAGGTTTTGAGCAAGAAATTCCCTAAATTTAGGGTAGCGGTTTTAGATTTTGACAATGATGGAGTCCTTATTGAGAAAGACTGAAATTAAAATCCGCATGTGTGTGGCGTGCAGAATGCGCCAACCCCAAAAGGATTTGTTGCGCTTGAAAAGCTTTGAAAATCAAATCATGGAGTTTGATGGCACAGGCCGTAGTTTTTATGTGTGTGGAAATTGTTTGAAAAATGGAGAAAAAAAGTTGTTGAAAGCGGTTTCAAAAATAAAGAACGCCCCAAAAGATACCAAAAACATCATTACTTGGATTAAGGAGAGAAGCATAGCATGAGCGAGATGGTTGATTTAAAAGAATTTTTAGCCGAGCTTGGTAAGACCCAAAAAGAGCTTAAAAATGTGATCGAGCAAGCCAAAGATATTGGTTTAGAGCTTAAGACAAATTCTAAAATGACCCCAGAGCAGGCAGGCAAGCTATACAAATACATTGTGGATGGCATTAAAGAACAAATACAAGCCAATCAACCCACTAAAAATCCTGAACAAGACAATAAAGACGATTTGAATACAGCCGTAGCGTCTAAATCTCTTAACAAAAAGGTTTCCAAAACGCCTAAAAAAGAAGAAAAAAGCCAGCCAAAGCCCAAAAAAACTAAAGAAAAGAAAAAAGAAGCTCCCACGCCCATTGCTAAAAAGAAGGGAGGAATAGAGATTGTCAATACTTTTGAAAACCAAACGCCCCCTGTAGAAAACACCCCTAAAGTGGTTAGCCACTCTCAAATAGAAAAAGCCAAGCAAAAGCTCCAAGAAATCCAAAAAAGCCGAGAAGCCCTAAACAAGCTCACCCAAAGCAACACTAATAACACTAACAACGCTAACAATGCTAACAACGCCAGTAACGCTAACAACGCTAAAAAAGAAATCAGCGAAGTTAAAAAGCAAGAGCAAGAGATCAAACGCCATGAAAACATTAAAAGACGCACCGGTTTTAGGGTGATTAAACGCAACGATGAAACAGAAAACGAAATTGAAAACAGCGTAATTGAAAACAAAAAACCCACTCAAAGCGCGGCGGCTATTTTTGAAGACATTAAAAAAGAATGGCAAGAAAAAGACAAACAAGAAGCTAAAAAAGCCAAAAAACCCAGTAAGCCCAAAGCCACCCCCACAGCCAAAAACAACAAATCCCATAAAATTGATTTTAGCGATGCGAGGGATTTTAAGGGCAATGATATTTATGATGATGAAACCGATGAAATCTTGTTGTTTGATTTGCATGAACAAGATAATTTCAATAAGGAAGAAGAAGAAAAAGAAGCACGCCAAAATATCAACGACAGGGTGCGCGTCCAAAGGAAAAACCCTTGGATGAATGAAAGCGGGATCAAACGACAATCCAAAAAAAAGCGCACATTCCGTAACGATAACAGCCAAAAAGTGATCCAAAGCGCGATTGCAATCCCTGAAGAAGTGCGCGTCTATGAATTCGCGCAAAAAGCGAATTTGAATTTGGCTGATGTGATTAAAACCCTTTTTAATTTAGGGCTTATGGTAACTAAAAACGACTTTTTGGATAAGGATAGCATAGAAATTTTAGCCGAAGAGTTCCATTTAGAAATTTCTGTTCAAAACACCTTAGAAGAATTTGAAGTAGAAGAAGTGCTAGAGGGGGTAAAAAAAGAGCGCCCGCCTGTGGTTACTATCATGGGGCATGTGGATCATGGTAAAACTTCACTACTGGATAAAATCCGTGATAAAAGAGTCGCTCACACTGAAGCTGGGGGGATCACTCAGCACATTGGCGCTTACATGGTAGAAAAGAATGATAAGTGGGTGTCTTTCATTGACACCCCAGGGCATGAAGCTTTTAGCCAGATGCGTAATCGTGGGGCTCAAGTTACAGATATTGCAGTGATTGTGATAGCGGCTGATGATGGCGTGAAGCAGCAGACTATTGAAGCTTTAGAGCATGCAAGGGCCGCTAATGTGCCTGTGATTTTTGCGATGAATAAAATGGATAAGCCTAATGTGAATCCGGACAAACTCAAAGCCGAATGCGCTGAACTTGGTTATAACCCTGTGGATTGGGGCGGAGAGCATGAGTTTATCCCTGTTTCAGCTAAAACGGGCGATGGCATTGACAATTTATTAGAAACCATTCTTATCCAAGCGGATATTATGGAATTAAAAGCCATAGAAGAGGGCAGCGCTAGAGCGGTTGTTTTAGAAGGGAGCGTGGAAAAAGGGCGTGGGGCAGTGGCCACTGTGATTGTCCAAAGCGGGACTTTGAGCGTGGGGGATAGTTTTTTTGCCGAAACGGCGTTTGGTAAAGTAAGAACGATGACTGACGATCAAGGCAAGAGCATTCAAAATTTAAAACCCTCTATGGTGGCTCTCATCACAGGCTTGAGCGAAGTGCCTCCTGCGGGATCTGTTTTAATAGCGGTAGAAAACGATTCCATCGCGCGCTTGCAAGCTCAAAAGAGGGCGACTTATTTACGCCAAAAAGCACTGAGTAAAAGCACTAAAGTGTCTTTTGATGAGCTTTCAGAAATGGTCGCTAATAAGGAATTGAAAAATATTCCTGTAGTCATTAAAGCGGATACGCAAGGGAGCTTAGAAGCCATTAAAAACAGCTTGTTAGAGCTTAATAACGAAGAGGTAGCGATCCAAGTGATCCACTCAGGGGTGGGGGGCATTACTGAGAATGATTTGAGCCTGGTTTCTAGCAGTGAGCATGCGGTGATCTTAGGCTTTAATATCCGCCCCACCGGTAATGTGAAAAATAAGGCTAAAGAATACAATGTGAGCATTAAAACTTACACGGTGATTTATGCCTTGATTGAAGAAATGCGATCGCTGCTATTAGGCTTGATGAGTCCTATTATTGAAGAAGAGCATACCGGGCAAGCGGAAGTGAGAGAAACCTTTAATATCCCTAAAGTAGGCACGATAGCCGGGTGTGTGGTGAGCGATGGGGTGATCGCTCGTGGCATTAAGGCGCGTTTGATTAGAGATGGCGTGGTGATTCATTCCGGCGAAATCCTTTCTTTGAAACGCTTTAAAGATGATGTGAAGGAAGTTTCTAAGGGCTATGAGTGCGGGATCATGCTAGACAATTATAATGAGATTAAAGTGGGCGATGTGTTTGAAACCTATAAAGAAATCCATAAAAAAAGAACTCTCTAATGAACGCTCATAAAGAACGCTTAGAATCCAATCTTTTAGAATTACTACAAGAGGCTTTAGCGAGTTTGAATGATGGCGAGTTGAATTCTTTAAGCGTGACTAAAGTGGAATGCTCTAAAGGGAAGCACCACGCTTTTGTGTTTGTGCTTTCACAAGATCATAAAATCCTTTCTAAATTGAAAAAAGCTGAGGGTCTTATCAGGCAGTTTGTTTTGCAA
The DNA here is from genome assembly GCF_000476275.1 of Helicobacter pylori SA213A. Classification (GTDB taxonomy): domain Bacteria; phylum Campylobacterota; class Campylobacteria; order Campylobacterales; family Helicobacteraceae; genus Helicobacter; species Helicobacter pylori_CL. The sequence goes on along the minus strand of NZ_CBOM010000004.1, from coordinate 69,747 downwards.
GCTAGCGGGTGGTTTAAATGCCCAAAACTCAGTTTTGTTTTGGACAATAGTTTAGAAAAGCAGCTCCGCCTAGACGCCATATTTAATAAAATCGCTAAAGGGAAAGATAATGACTAAAAAAATAGAAGAGAAAATAGAGAGCGTGATTGAAAGCTTGGGTTACTTGCTTTATGATGTGAATTTGGTTAAAGAAAACGAGCAGCATGTTTTAAGGGTGAGCCTTAAAAACCCTAATGGAGCGGTTAGTTTGGACATTTGCCAACAAGTGAGCGAGATCATTTCGCCCTTATTAGATGTGTGCGATTTTATTCAAGACGCTTATATTTTGGAAGTGAGCTCTATGGGGTTAGAAAGAACGCTTAAAACCCCCAAACACTTTAAGCTTTCTTTAGGCGAAAAAGTGGAGGTCAAACTCACCAATAAAGAAAGCTTTCAAGCCGTCCTTAAAGACGCTAACGATTTGAGCGCGGATTTTGAATTAGAGGATCACGCTATCAAAAGCGTGGAATATAAGGATTTAAAGAAAGTTAAAACGCTTTTTGAGTGGTAAAATAACGCAAAGCGGTAGCGTTCCTACGCTTTATGAGAAATTACCGCTTGATTGAAACTGGACTCTCATTATTTGGCTAAAAAACGCCAAAAAGCATTTTTGAGATTTCACTCTTCCATTTGAACGATACTCATTATTTCTTTGACCACATTCACATCTTCTAGCGTGCTTAAATCTTGAGTGATGGGCTCTTTTTTGGCGATGGATTTCAAAAGCCTTCTCATGATTTTCCCGCTCCTAGTTTTAGGCAAACCCGGCACATACATGACATTGTCTAATTTAGCGATCTTTCCAATTTCAACGGATAAGATATGATTCATTTCTTTTAACAATTCTAAACTCTCGCCAAGATTGCATTTAGCCCCATCGCACAGCACCACAAACGCAAACAAGCCCTCTCCTTTAATCGCATCAGGGACACCCACCACCGCGCATTCAGCCACCATTTCATGCTTGGAAATAGCGCTCTCCACTTCAGCCGTGCCAATCCTATGCCCACTTACATTCACAATATCATCTGTGCGCCCAATAATAGTGATGTATCCGTTTTCATCCACGATAGCGCCATCTCCAGAGAGGTAGACATATTCCCCATTCAACTTGATCTGAGAAAAATAGCTATCAATGTATCGTTTTTCATCGCCCCAAATGTTTCTTACCATAGAAGGCCATGGCTTAGTGATGCATAAAAACCCTTGCTCTCCGGGCTTTGTTTTGGTGCCGTCTTCGTTTAAAACTTCTGCATGGATTCCAGGCAAAGGTAAAGTCGCGCAGCTGGCCCTTATAGGCGTAGCTCCCGGTAAAGGGCTGATGATATGCCCGCCTGTTTCTGTTTGCCACCAAGTATCCACGATACTGCATTTTGAGTTACCGATTTTTTCATAAAACCATTTCCATGCCGTAGGGTTAATGGGCTCTCCTACCGTTCCTAAAACTTTGAGTGAGTCTAAATTATATTTTAAGGGTTCGTTTTCGCCTTTAGCATGTAGCATTCTTATAGCGGTGGGGGAAGTGTAGAATTTATCTACGCGGTATTCTTCTATCATTCTCCACCATCTCCCATAATCCGGATAAGACATCGTGCCTTCTAGTATCAAAGTCGTTGCCCCGCAAGCTAAAGGTCCATAAACCACATAAGTGTGCCCTGTGATCCAACCAATATCAGCGGTGCACCAAAAATTATCGTTATCTCTAATATCAAAAACCCACTCCATCGTCATTTGCGCCCATAGCAAATACCCTGCACTGCTGTGTTGAACGCCTTTAGGTTTCCCGGTTGATCCGCTTGTATAGAGCAAGAATAAAGGATCTTCAGAGTCCATCATTTCAGGTTCGCATTTATCGGATTGGTAATTGACCATTTCATTATAGACAAAATCGCGCCCTCTCACATAGTCAATCTCTCTGGCGTTTCGTATCACAATGAGCGCTTTTTCCACGCTAGGGCAGGCGTTATTTTCTAGAGCCTTGTCAAGGGCTGGCTTGAGCATGTAAGGTTTGCCTTTTCTAAAAGTCCCGTCCGCTGTGATAACTAATTTAGCTTGAGCGTCGTTGATCCTATCCCTTAAGGCTTCAGGGCTAAACCCAGCAAAAACGATGCTATGGATCGCTCCAATCCTAGCGCATGCGAGCATCATATAAACGCTTTCTACAATCATGGGCATATAGATAATGACTCTGTCGCCTTTTTTGACATTGAATTCGTTTTTTAAAAGGTTGGCTGTTTTATTGACTTCAGAGTGGAGTTTTCTGTAAGTGATGACATTATAATCCCCCATTTCCCCTTCAAAAATGATCGCCACTTTATTTTTTTTGTCTTTTAAATGCCTGTCTATGCAATTGTAAGAAACATTGATTTTGCCGTTTTCAAACCATTTGAAAAAAGGGGCGTTATCGCTGTTTAAAACCTTATCAAAAGGTTTAAACCATGTGAGTTTTTGCTTGGCTAACTCGCCCCAAAAATGTTCATAATCTTCATTGGCTTCATGCACTAAATCTTTATATTCGCACATGTTTTTAATCCTGGCTTGCTTGGCAAACGCTCTGTTAGGGTTAAAGATTTTTTTAGCGAATTCTAAATCTTCGTCTAATTGCATCGCATCTCCTTTTTCATGGTTTTAAGCGCATTTTTAATTATTGTATCCAAATTCACACTCTTTTAAAAGGAGGGATACTTTTCTCTTTCTGTGTGGATTGAGACTGATAAAAAAGGAAATAGCACGATGAAACCTAAAGGGCACATTAGCGTTAACATGCTAGAATGACAGAACACTTTATGATAATAAAAGGGTGGTATGCTGATTTCCATAGCGTTTTTATTGGTTTTGTGTCTTTTGAATTATAGTTCTTTCAGGATGCTAAAATCGTTTTTAACCTTAAAGAAAATCTCTCAATACGCTTATTTAGGGTTTTTTATCCTTTTGAGTGCGGGCGAGGCGGCTTTTGCTTTTTATAGAAATAACATGCCTAGCCATTTGTTTGTTTTGACTTCAGCGTGTTCGTTTGTATCTTTTATTATTTTTATCCTTTCTTTAAGTTTTTACGGGTTTTCTTACTCTGTAGAAAAAATAGATTTTTTGCATTCAAGGCGTAAAAGTTTAAAAAACTTTTTAAAATTGGGGTTTTATCTAGCGCTATTAGGGTATTTTTGGCGCGGGTTTTATGAAGGATTAGCCCGCCCTAAAATCAAAGAAACCCCTATTTATTTAGACAAGCTGGATAAAGAATTAAAGATTATTTTACTCACAGACATGCATGTGGGGAGTTTGTTGCAAAAAGATTTTGTTGATTACATTGTAGAAGAAGTCAATCAAAAAGAAGTGGATATGGTGCTGATTGGGGGGGATTTAGTGGATGAAAACATTGAAAAAGTCAAATCTTTTTTACTGCCCTTAAACAACCTTAAAAGCACGCATGGCACTTTTTATGTGCCAGGAAATCATGAGTATTATCACGGCATAGAGCCGATTTTATCGTTTCTTAACACGCTTAATTTGACGATTTTAGGGAATGAGTGCGTGCATTTAGGGGGGATCAATTTGTGCGGCGTGTATGATTATTTCGCAAGGAAGCGTCAAAATTTTGCCCCTGATATTGACAAAGCTTTAAAAAAGCGTGATAGTAGTAAGCCCACGATCCTTTTGGCCCACCAACCTAAACAAATTAGAAGCCTCAAAGAAGGCCACTCTGTAGATTTAGTCCTTTCAGGGCATACCCATGCAGGGCAAATCTTTCCCTTTAGCCTTTTAGTCAAGTTGGCACAAACCTATTTACATGGTTTATACAAGCACAGCGGCACCACTCAAATCTATGTGAGCAGTGGGGCAGGGTATTGGGGGATTCCTTTAAGGTTTTTAGCCCCTAGCGAGATCGCATACCTTAGGCTTTTACCTAAAAATCAAGCTTAGTCAAACAAAATCTTAAAATCGTAATCAAGCGGTTAAAAATAAGAATTAAAACAAGGAGTTAAAAAACAACCGCTAAGACAAAGGGAAAGGAGGGGGAGGTGACCCTTCAATCTTAGCGGCTTTGTAATTATACAATAGAATTGTAATTTTTAGCAAGCGATTTTAAAATTACTTAACAAAAAAGGCTCAAAGGCATTTTTTACAATCTAATTTTAAGAGCTTGCACCAAGCAAGCGATAACTTTTATTAATATTTTCTTAAACTAATTTAAAATTATGATATAATCAACACTTGAATTACTCTTAAATACAGGAGTCCATACACCATGCGCGTTCTACTGATTGAAAAAAATTCTGCTTTGGGTGGAGAGATTGAAAAGGGCTTGAATGTTAAAGGCTTTATGGCTGATGTAACAGAAAGTTTAGAAGATGGGGAATATCTTATGGATATTAGGAATTATGACTTAGTTATGGTTAGCGATAAAAATGCCTTAAGTTTTGTTTCTAGAATCAAAGAGAAGCATCCTTCTATCGTTGTTTTAGTTTCTTCTGATAACCCCACAAGCGAGGAAGAAGTCCATGCGTTTGAACAAGGCGCGGACGATTATATCGCTAAACCTTATCGCAGCATTAAGGCTTTAGTCGCAAGAATTGAGGCTCGTTTGAGGTTTTGGGGCTCTAATGTGATTGAAATTGGGGATTTGACCATTAGCCCCGATGAAGAAAAGATTGTTTACAAGGGGCGTGAAGTTGAAGTTAAAGGGAAGCCCTTTGAAGTGCTGACCCATCTTGCCAGACATAGGGATCAGATCGTCTCCAAAGAACAGCTTCTAGACGCTATTTGGGAAGAGCCTGAAATGGTTACCCCTAATGTGATTGAAGTGGCTATCAATCAAATCCGCCAAAAAATGGATAAACCCTTGGGGATTTCCACGGTTGAAACCGTAAGGCGCAGAGGCTATCGTTTTTGCTACCCCAAACCGGCGTGTGAAGAGTAAATTCCGTGGTTTGCTAAAAAATAGATTAGAATGAGAGTGTGGAGTGGGTAAAATCAAATATTTTAATAGCGATAATAGAGACACTCATATCGTGTTGGTGTTTAGCTAGGAGCATGATCATTTTATCTGCGATTAGTAGGGTGTTTTGGTTAAACCCTTATCGGATAAAAATAACCATGTTTCTTTGTTGGAATTAGAAAGCTATAAAACAAGGGCGGTCGCTGACGATAAGTCGGTATTGTTAGATTTTGTTTTGTAAGGTTGGCATAGTTAAACAAATCCCCCATAAGGAGATGTCTATGGGGGAGATAAGGCTTAACCTTTAAACTTAACACAAAACAATATTAGCAAAACTTTACTAACTTGTCAAGTCTTGACACAAAAATGCAAACTTGGCTCTATCAGATATTAACCATAAAACTTAAAGAATGCTAAAAACATTCTTTACAATCAAATGATTAAAAGAGTTTGATTTTAATCAAGCGATGAATTTTTAAGTGCTCTTTTGGGGTTATGGGGGTTAGTTAGAGATTTGTAGGGGGAGAATTATTTTAAAACACTCCTTATCCCTTAAAAAATGAGTTTTTGCCATAAAACGACGGAATGAAAATTTTTAAACCTTATCAAAAAGAGTTTTTAAACTCTTTTTAGTTTTTGTTGGCTTTTTGCAAACAGCTTAGTTTTAAGCGTTATTGAAGATTTCTTCAATTTGTTCTTTAATATCCCTATAATTGAAACTCTCTCTAAAACCATCAATCTTGCCTCCGCTCGCATTCCTATGCCCACCCCCATTAAAACACATTTGACTGAGTTCGCACACATCGCAATTCCCATTCGCCCTTAAGCTCACATTCCCTTTAGCGTTCACATCTATATAAAAATCAAAATCCGGATTTTGCGTTAAAAAAAGGTTAGCCAACACGCTAATACCCCCCATAGAATAACTTAAAAACCCTTTTTTATCCTGGTAATAAACGCTGCAATCATGCTTTTTTAAAGAGAGCAAATGCGTTTGCGCGTTTGAAGAGATATTGTCCATCGTTTCTGTATCAGGGTCGCCCCCTAAAGCGATTTTTTTAAGCCTGAACAAATCATTATCATAGGCTACAGGGGCATTTTCTAAAAACAAATAGTTTTTAACTTCTTCTAAAAGCTTTAATTTATAGTTGCGGTTTTCATCATCAAACATGAAACGATTCAATTCAGAGCTTTGGTTAATCATGCGCATGCACACCTTGCCTAATTCAAAGCCATAACCTTGCGTGTCCCAAATATCCACAGAATTGACCATTTCCACCAAAGGCTCTAGCCATGTTGTGTTTTTTGGCTCTAAAAGAGCGTAATGCTTTTTCAAAAATTCATACACGATTTTAGTCGCGCAACGGTTCGTGTCTAAAAAATACCAATGGAAACTCTCAGCCACTTCCTTACCGCTGATATGGTGATCTAAAAGCTGGATTTGAATGTTTTTATTTTGCAAGCGGTGTTCTTGGATTTTATCCTGCAAATACTCTGCTTCGTTTAAATTCAAATTCAAATCGCTAATCAAAATAAGGAATTCACTCTCTTTAGATTGAGCGATTGCGTTTAAAATCTCATAAATTCTCGCTGAGACTTCACGCCCATAATTAGCGTTATAGCATTGGGTATTTTTAAAAAATTGTTTTGAAACAAGCTGGCATGCATAGCCGTCTAAATCAATGTGTGAAAGGTGGTAAACTTGCATCATTCTCCTTTTTTATTAATTATTTATCCATTAAAAGTTAATATGGATCGTGCCTAAGGCTTCAAAATTAGAGTTAGGATCTAATTCCGCATGGCTTAGCACGACCACATCAATCCTGGCCTGCTCCATTTGATTAGAAAGAGCTTTTCTTAAATTAGGCTCTACAATCAAAATCACCGGAGCGATCCCTTTTTGCAAGACTTTCATGGCCTCTTCAGAGACCCCTTCAATGAGTTTTTGCAATTCGCCCACATTGAGTAGCAAGCTCTTAGAAGTGCCATTTTCTCGCAATTTATTAAGCAAAAATTGTTCGCTATCGGTAGAAAAGGTTAAAAATTTCAAACGCCCGTCTTCAGATTTAAAAGCGTTAGTGATCACCCTAGAAAGCCTCGCCCTCACTTGTTCGGTTAAGATATTCACATCGTTTTGAACTAATGGGGCAATATCAGTAATCGTTTCTAAAATAGTGAGCATGTCTTTAATGGGGATTTTTTCATGCAACAAGGCTTGCAAGACTGATCGGATCGCACCGGTAGGGATTTTTTTACTCTCTTCTACAATCGTAGGATAGTCTTTAGCCAAGCGCTCTAAAAGGGATTTCACTTCATCTTTAGTGATAAAATCTTCAGCGTATTTTTTCACTAATTCGCTGGTGTGTGTCGCAATAACGGTGCTTGGATCAATAATAGTATAGCCTTGAATAATGGCTTCTTCTTTATTTTTAGTTTCAATCCATAAAGCGTCCATTCCAAAAGCCGGCTCTTTAGTGGGAATGCCTTCAATTTCTTTATTCACAAAACCGGTATTCATGGCTAAAAACTTATCTGGCATCACCATGCCCTCACCAATCACAATGCCTTTAAGCTTGATTTCATAATGCGTTGGGGGGAGCTGTAAGTTATCCCTGATCCTAATTTGCGGCATCAAAAAACCATAATCGCTCGCTATTTTTTTTCTAATACCCCTAATCCTTTCTAACAAATCGCCCCCTTGTTTCATGTCCGCTAAACTAATGAGCTGATAGCCTAAAGCCAATTCTAAAAATTCAATTTTTAGCACTTCATCAATGGCTTGTTCTTCTTCTCTTTTAAGCTCTTCTTGGGTTTTAGCCCTTGTGGTTGGGGTGTGGGGTTTGATTTTGGAGCTGTGGGGTTTTTCGCTCAAATCCAAGCCGAATTTTTGACTCAAATAATTTTCTAATTTAGTGAGTAATCCGTCTTTTCCCTCCCTACTAATCAGCCATGCGATGAATAAAAAGAGTGCCCCTACAAACGCTAAAGAAAAGGTAGGGAGTCCAGGAATGGTTGCAAAAAGCAATAAGATCGCTCCCACAATCACTAAGGTTTTGCTTTTATTGGTGAGCTGTGTGATGAGTTTAGAAGCGAAATCTTCTTCTTCGTTTTGCGTGGTGCGAGTGGCGACAATACCGGTCGCTGTCGCAATGATTAAAGCAGGGATTTGCCCTACAAGCCCATCGCCAATGGTTAGGATAGTGAAAGTGCTAGCGCTAAAGCTCAAGCTCATATCCCTTTGAAACACGCCCACTAAAAAACCTCCAATGATATTGATAAGCGTGATAATAATAGAAGCGATCGCATCGCCTTTGACGAATTTAGACGCGCCATCCATCGCGCCATAAAAATCTGCTTCTTGGCTTAGAGCGGCGCGCCGTTTTTTAGCTTCCTTATCATCAATAAGCCCTGAGTTTAAATCCGCATCAATCGCCATTTGCTTTCCTGGCATAGCGTCTAGAGCGAATCGCGCCCTAACTTCAGTAACCCTAGTAGAGCCATTAGTAACCACTAATAAATTCACTAACACTAAAATACTAAAGATAATAGCCCCAATCACATAATTCCCGCTCACGCTAAATTCCCCAAACGCCGTGATAATATCGCTCACCGCGCTAGGCCCTTTATAGCCTTGCGTTAAAATCATTCTGGTGGTGGCGACATTTAAAGCCAAGCGGTATAAGGTTACAATGAGTAATAAAGTGGGGAAAGCGCTAAAATCAGTAGGTTTGTCAATATAAAGCCCGATTAAAATAATCAACACCGATAGCGCAATAGAAATCGTGAGTAAAAAATCCAACACAAAAGGCGGTAACGGCACGATAATGATTGCTAAAATAGCGATCACAAAGACCACAAGGGCCAAGTCTTTGGATTGCAAAAAGCGTTTAAAGACAGGGAAAGTCTTTTTAAAAGCTAATTTGGAGCGTTCGTTTGCCATAATCTAAAATCAATGCCTTAATTTTGGTAGGTGTGTTTGTCTCTTATTATAATATAAAGTTTAAGCGTATGATACAAAAAAGCTTATTTTACGCTATAATGCGATCTTTATTAAATTACCAAATTAGGAGGTCGTTATGGCTTTGAATCTGGAGAAAAAACAAGAAATCATTAAGGCGTTTGCTACTAAGGAAAACGATACGGGTTCTTGTGAGGTGCAAGTGGCGTTGTTGAATGAAAGGATCAAGCTTTTAACCGAGCATTTAAAGGCTAACCCCAAAGATCATTCCAGTCGTTTAGGGCTTTTAAAATTAGTCGCTCAAAGACGCAACTTGTTGAAATACATCAAACGCACCAATCATGCGCGTTATGTGGTTTTGATTGAAAAGTTAGGCATTAAAGACAGATAATTTTATCGGTTTTAGGGTATGGCGAGTTTGTGTTGAAAGAGCGTTTGAAGGCCTTTTTTAGTGCGGACTCTATTTTCACTTTAATTTTTGCCCTTTTTTTTCTCACTTCGTTTAAAAAACCTTTAACTCAAGTCTTGTTGATTGTTTTAATGGTTTTTTTGTTTCTTAGGTGTTATTTCCAAGCGTCTTTGAAAGAGACCTTTGGAATTAATCATCTAAAAACAATGCCTTTCAAATGGCTCACTCTGGCTTTTTTGGGCGTGTTTTTAAGCATCTTCCCTAACATGTTTAACATGTATGATAGCCAAACTTTCCGCTACAATTTATTCGCTCTAAACATGTCCTTAACTTACGCTTGCGGGGCGTTATGCTTGCTTTTTGCTAGCCGTTTAAGAATCAAATTGAATCAAAAAATCCTTTTTTATAGCATGGCTGTTGCAAATTTCATCAACGGCTTGCTTTCATTAGTGCAAAAAATTTATTTTAACATGCCCAGAGCGCAAGGGTTTAGCACGGTTAAGGAGTATGTGGTTTTAGTGAGCGTGTCCATTTTAGGCTGTTATATTTATGCACTCTATTCGCAAAGTCAAAAAGAAAAACTTTTTTTCACGCTTTCTGTTTTTGTGGGGTTTTTAGTCGTTATTTTAAGCGCTACAAGGAGCGCGACAATCGCTTTTGTTATTACTTTTTTGATCCTTTCTTGCTTTATTTTATACGCCAAAAAATCGCTCAAACCATTGGGTTATATGGTGGTTGTGAGTCTTATTTTGAGCGCTTTGTATGTGGGGAGTAACGCTTTAGAAAAAAGGGGGGCAATAGAGCAATCTAGGGTTCAAAACCAAAGCTTTGAAGAGGATTTGAAACGCTACGCTAAAAAGGACGCTGATAGCAGTATCGGGTGGCGTTTGGAGCGCTGGAAAGAAGCCCTAACGGTTTTGCGTTTAAGGCCCTTTTTTGGTATGGCCGCTAGCGAGAAATGCCAGAGGTTAGAAGAGATTTTATCCTTATCAAAGTCTTATAGAGCCAAAGATTTGATTCTTTGTTATGAAAGATACGACAATCAAATCATTCATGTTCTAGCCACTAGGGGGATCATAGGCTTTTTGATCTGGCTCTTTTTTTTATTAGCGGTTGTAAAGATTTTTTGGAGCGGGATAAAGCAAAACTCTTTAATATCGTTTTTTATATTAACAACACTCACTTTTTACCTCATTTTTGGCATCGGGTTTGACCCCTTTGATTTCTTCATTACGGGAAGTTTTTTTGTAGGAATGATCATGATGGCTGTTTTTTTAAAAAAAGATAAAAGTGCTTTTTAGCATCAAGGGGTTTGATGTTAGTCAAGCGGTAGTTTCTTGTGATGCGCTCTTAGGGGGATTTAAGGGGTAAGATAAAAACTTATGCTATAATGTGTTCTCATTCCATATTAAACAAGGAGAAATAAATAATGAAAATTTTAGTGATTCAAGGGCCTAATTTAAACATGTTAGGACACAGAGACCCAAGACTTTATGGCATGGTAACCTTAGACCAAATCCATGAAATCATGCAAACTTTCGTGAAACAAGGCAATTTAGATGTAGAATTAGAGTTTTTTCAAACCAATTTTGAGGGCGAAATCATTGATAAAATCCAAGAAAGCGTGGGCAGCGATTATGAAGGGATTATCATTAACCCTGGAGCGTTTTCGCACACTTCTATTGCGATTGCGGATGCGATCATGCTAGCGGGCAAACCTGTTATTGAAGTGCATCTCACTAACATTCAAGCCAGAGAAGAATTTAGGAAAAATTCTTACACCGGAGCGGCTTGTGGAGGCGTGATCATGGGATTTGGCCCGCTTGGTTACAACATGGCTTTAATGGCGATGGTCAATATTTTAGCCGAAATGAAAGCGTTCCAAGAAGCCCAAAAAAACAACCCTAATAACCCCATTAACAATCAAAAATAAAAGGGGGTTATTGATGAGTGGATTAGAGAGAGAATCGCATTTCACGCTCAATGAGAACGCGATGTTTTTTGAATGCGCTTATAGTTGCGATAACGCTTTGTTTTTGCAATTAGACGATCGCTCGTTTTTTATCACTGATTCTCGCTACACTCAAGAAGCTAAAGAAAGCGTTCAGCCTAAAAATGGCGTTTTAGCGGAAGTGGTAGAATCTAGTGATTTAGTGCAAAGCGCGATTGATTTGATTGCTAAAAGTTCGGTTAAAAAACTCTTTTTTGACCCCAATCAAGTGAATTTGCAAACCTATAAGCGTTTGGATTCAGCGATTGGGAATAAGGTTATTTTAGAGGGCGTGCCTAGTTACCACCGCCAAAAACGCATCATTAAAAACGATCATGAGATCCAACTCCTCAAAAAATCTCAAGCGTTGAATGTTGAAGCTTTTGAAAATTTTGCCGAGTATGTGAAAAAGATTTTTGATGAAAAAGAATCCTTGAGCGAGCGGTATTTGCAGCATAAGGTTAAGGACTTTTTGACTAAAGAGGGGGTTTATGATCTGAGTTTTGAGCCTATTTTAGCCTTGAATGCGAACGCGAGCAAGCCCCATGCTTTGCCTAGTGCAAAGGATTTTTTAAAAGCGGAGCATAGCATTCTTTTGGATATGGGGATCAAATACGAACGCTATTGCTCGGATCGGACTCGCACGGCTTTTTTTGACCCTAAAGATTTTGTCTTCAAAAGAGAGCAGAGTTTCAAGGATAAAGAGCGTCAAAAGATTTATGACATTGTGAAAGAAGCGCAAGAAAAGGCTATTACAGGCATTAGAGCGGGCATGACCGGTAAAGAAGCGGACAGCTTGGCTAGGGGAGTGATTAGCGATTATGGTTATGGGCAGTATTTCACTCACAGCACCGGGCATGGCATTGGCTTAGACATTCATGAGCTTCCCTATATTTCATCGCGCAGTGGAACCATTTTAGAAGAGGGCATGGTGTTTTCTGTAGAGCCTGGGATTTATATCCCTGGATTTTTTGGGGTGCGCATTGAAGATTTAGTGGTGATCAAAAATTCTAGGGCTGAGCTTTTGTGATGCGAGAGATCCTTACTAACCGCTTTTTCCCCAGCCTTTTTAAAAAAAGGCTTGATTTTTCTAACAGGGTGGTTTTAGGGTTGGGATCTAATCTTAAAAATCCTTTAAAAATATTAAAAAATTGTTTTTTATATTTTAAAAATCATAGTAAAATTGGTAAAATTTTTTCTTCGCCCATTTATATCAATCCGCCTTTTGGTTACACTAAGCAACCTAACTTTTATAACGCTACGATTATCCTTAAAACATCTTTAAGTTTACGCCATTTTTTTGCTCTGGTTTTTTATATAGAAAGGCGTTTTGATCGCCAAAGGAAGCGCGATTTTAAAGACGCTCCAAGAACTTTAGACATTGATATTATCGCTTTCAACCAAGTCATTTTAAGACAGAAGGATTTGACTTTACCTCACCCTAAATGGAGTGAAAGGGATTCGGTGTTAGTGCCTTTAACTTTGCAACAAATTCTTTTTAAAAAAGGGGAGTGGTGAAATTCTATACCTATAGTGGGGAGACGGCTGCTGAAGCTTTAAAGATCGCTCAAAGCCACCATGGGGTGGATACGCTAGTGTTTAAAACGCAAGAAATCCGTAAAAAAACGCTCACTTCTTCTGGGCTTTATGAAATCGTTGTGGCGGTTGAAGAAGAAAGCGAAAACAAACCCTCTAAAGCCCCCCTTATTCCTGAAAGTTTGTATGATGAAGAATTGAATGAAGAAGATGTGGTCATGCAGCTTTCAAGCACTGTAGAAGAAATGCGCAAACTCGCCGGGGTTTCATCTAATCAGCGCAACTATAGTTTTTCAAAAAATAAGACCCTTTTAGAAAAAGACACTCCAGAGGATACGCCTTTAGAAGCTAATAAGCAAGACGCTTTATTGCAAGCTTTAAAAGATGAAGCCAACCATAAAAAAGAAAGAGAAAAAAGAGAAGTTAAACAAGAAGAAGAGATTAAAGACATCAATCTGCAATTAAGCAAAATCAGAGACAGCTTAAAGCTCATTCAAAACATGTTTTGGGATGAGAAAAACCCCAATTCTATCAATATCCCTCAAGAATTTGCCGAAATTTACAAACTAGCCAAACAAAGCGGGATGAAATCCAGCCATTTAGATGAAATCATGCAATTAAGCCTGGAATTGATGCCTTTACGCATGAGAGAAAATTCCGTAACGATCAAGCGCTATTTTAGAGAAGTGTTGCGCAAAATGATTTTGTGCCGCCCTGAAGATTTGAATTTAAGGCAAAAACGCATCTTAATGCTTGTAGGGCCAACAGGCGTGGGGAAAACGACGACTTTAGCCAAATTAGCTGCGCGCTATTCTAGGATGTTAGCTAAAAAATACAAGGTGGGCATTATCACTTTAGACAATTATCGCATTGGGGCTTTGGAGCAATTGAGTTGGTATGCTAATAAAATGAAAATGAGTATAGAAGCGGTGATTGACGCTAAAGATTTTGCTAAAGAAATTGAAGCGTTGGAATACTGCGATTTTATTTTAGTGGATACGACAGGGCATTCGCAATACGATAAAGAAAAAATTGCCGGTTTGAAGGAATTTATAGATGGGGGTTATAATATTGATGTGTCCTTAGTGCTTTCGGTTACCACTAAGTATGAAGACATGAAAGATATTTATGATTCTTTTGGGGTGTTAGGGATTGACACTTTAATCTTTACGAAATTAGATGAGAGTAGGGGGTTAGGGAATTTGTTTTCTTTAGTGCATGAAAGCCAAAAGCCTATCAGCTATCTTTCTGTTGGGCAAGAAGTGCCTATGGATTTGAAAGTGGCTACTAATGAATATTTAGTGGATTGCATGCTAGATGGCTTTAGTAACCCTAATAAGGAACAAGCATGAACAATCAAGCGAGCCGCTTAGATAATTTGATGAATCTTAAAAACCCTAAAAGTTTTTTTGATAATAAAGGGAATACCAAATTCATCGCTATCACAAGCGGTAAGGGAGGCGTGGGGAAATCCAACATTAGCGCTAATTTAGCTTACTCTTTATACAAGAAAGGTTATAAGGTAGGGGTGTTTGATGCGGATATTGGTTTAGCGAATTTAGATGTGATTTTTGGGGTGAAAACCCATAAAAATATCTTGCATGCCTTAAAAGGTGAAGCCAAATTGCAAGAAATCATTTGCGAGATTGAACCCGGGCTTTGCTTAATTCCTGGGGATAGCGGCGAAGAAATTTTAAAATACATTAGCGGTGCAGAAGCTTTAGATCAATTCGTGGATGAAGAGGGGGTTTTAAGCTCTTTGGATTATATTGTGGTTGATACAGGCGCTGGGATTGGAGCTACTACACAAGCGTTTTTGAATGCGAGCGATTGCGTGGTGATTGTTACCACACCCGATCCTTCAGCGATTACCGATGCGTATGCATGCATTAAAATCAACTCCAAAAATAAAGATGAATTGTTTCTTATTGCTAACATGGTAGCCCAACCTAAAGAGGGCAGGGCGACTTATGAAAGGTTGTTTAAAGTGGCTAAAAACAATATCGCTTCATTAGAATTGCATTACTTAGGAGCGATTGAAAACAGCTCTTTATTGAAACGCTATGTGAGAGAGCGAAAGATTTTAAGAAAAATAGCCCCTAATGATTTGTTTTCGCAATCCATTGATCAGATAGCGGGCCTTTTGATTTCTAAATTAGAAACCGGCGCTTTAGAAATACCAAAAGAAGGTTTGAAAAGCTTTTTTAAAAGGCTTTTGAAGTATTTGGGGTAGACTGATGAGAGTGCAAAATTTTATCCATTTTTCTGTTGTGGTAGGGTTTTTTTTAGGGTTAGTGTTTTCGGTGTTGAAATTCAATGAGCCAGAGAGCATTTTATTATGGACGGTGTTATCCACGCTTGGGGGATACTTGATCGCATTGTTGTTTGCGTCTATTTTTATCGCTTGCACGGATTTAGATATTTGTCTTTTTGACAAAAAAGGCACTGAAGAGAGCTTGCTTCGTTTCAACCATGAGTTTAAGAACAGAGAAAAAGAAGTGGCTAGTATTTTAGAATACATTAGAAGTTATGATTTTGATGATGGAAAATAGAATGCCCAAAGGAATTCAAAAAACTGAAACCAGCGAAAAAAATATAGAAAAGGTTTTGAACGCCTATGATAAGCAACAACACCACCATCAAGACGATCTCGCTATCCAGTATCTACCGGCCGTGCGTGCGATGGCGTTTCGTTTAAAAGAGCGCTTGCCCAGCTCTATTGATTTTAACGATCTGGTTTCTATTGGCACTGAAGAATTGATTAAATTAGCCAGGCGTTATGAGAGCGCGTTAAACGATTCTTTTTGGGGGTATGCTAAAACTCGTGTCAATGGGGCGATGTTAGATTATTTGCGTTCTTTAGATGTGATTTCTCGCTCCAATAGGAAGCTGATTAAAAGCATTGATATTGAAATTACCAAACACCTTAATGAGCATGGGAAAGAGCCTAGCGATGCATATTTAGCGCAAACTTTAGGCGAAAATATTGAAAAGATTAGAGAAGCCAAAACGGCTTCAGATATTTATGCGTTAGTGCCAATAGATGAACAATTCAATGCGATTGAGCAAGATGAAATCACTAAAAAAATTGAAGCAGAGGAGTTGTTAGAGCATGTCCAAAAAGTATTGAATCAAATGAGCGAAAGAGAGCAAATCCTTATCCAGCTTTATTACTTTGAAGAGTTGAATCTGAGCGAGATCAAAGAGATTTTAGGCATTACTGAATCGCGCATTTCTCAAATCATTAAAGAAGTGATTAAAAAAGTGCGTAAATCCTTAGGAGTGGATCATGGCTGATATTTTAAGCCAAGAAGAAATTGATGCGCTTTTAGAAGTTGTTGATGAAAATGTGGATATTCAAAATGTCCAAAAAAAGGATATTATCCCGCAGCGCAGCGTAACCCTCTATGATTTCAAACGCCCTAATCGTGTGAGTAAGGAGCAACTGCGTTCTTTTAGGAGTATCCATGATAAAATGGCTAGGAATCTTTCCAGTCAAGTCTCTTCTATCATGCGTTCTATTGTAGAGATCCAGCTCCATAGCGTGGATCAAATGACTTATGGCGAATTTTTGATGAGTTTGCCTAGCCCTACAAGTTTTAATGTCTTTTCCATGAAGCCTATGGGAGGAACAGGGGTTTTAGAGATTAATCCTAGCATCGCTTTCCCCATGATTGACAGACTATTAGGGGGCAAGGGGAGCGCGTATGATCAAAACAGGGAGTTTAGCGATATTGAATTGAATTTATTGGATACGATTTTACGCCAAGTGATGCAAATTTTAAAAGAAGTGTGGTCGCCTGTGGTGGAGATGTTTCCTACCATTGACGCTAAAGAATCCAGCGCGAATGTGGTCCAAATCGTCGCTCAAAATGAAATTTCTATCATGGTGGTTTTAGAGATTATCATTGGGCATAGCCGTGGGATGATGAATATTTGTTACCCGGTGATTTCCATTGAGAGCATTCTTTCTAAAATGGGGAGTAGGGATTTGATGCTTTCAGAGACGAACTCTAAAAAGAGCCGTAATAAGGAATTGCAAGCGCTATTGAGCGGGGTGAGCGTGGATATGATCGTGTTTTTGGGTGCGGTAGAATTGAGCCTGAAAGAAATGTTGGATTTAGATGTGGGGGATACTATCCGGTTGAACAAGATCGCTAATGATGAAGTGAGCGTGTATGTGCATAAAAAAAAGCGTTATTTAGCGAGCGTGGGGTTTCAAGGGTATAGGAAAACCATTCAAATTAAAGAAGTGATCTATAGCGAAAAAGAACGCACTAAAGAAATTTTAGAAATGCTAGAAGAGCAGCGCAGAGGCAAAGTGGGCGATATTATGAAAATAGAAGAAGAGTGAGAAATGCAAGACTTTATTAAGATTTTTATTCAAGAGGTTGTCTCTACTTTAGAAGGGTTAGTGGGTAAGGCTCCAAGCGTGGGATTAGAAAAAGAAGTTTCTAGTAGCGACGAATCTTTTTTGAAATTAATCAGCGCGCCTTATGCAAGGGTTAAGATTAGCGCGATTGAAAAAGAAGAGAGCTCTATTGAATTACTGGCTCCGGTGGATTTAGTTACCGCTTTAAGCGATTTGATGCTAGGAGGTGAGGGGGCGAGTAAGGAAGAAATGGATAATGACGATTTAGACGCTTTTAAAGAAATGGCTTCTAATATTTTTGGCGCGATCGCTACGAGCTTGAAATCTCAAGAATTGCTCCCTAAACTCAATTTCACTACCACGAACGCTGAAATCGCTAAAGAGCTTCCTAAAAAAGAAGATTACGCTAAAGCGATGGTGTTTTCTTTTAAAATGGAAGCCATCAAAGAAAGCCAAATCATTTTATTGACTACGGAGGCTTTTGAGCGCCAATTTGAAAAAACGCATCAAGAAGAAAAAGAAGAAACGACACAGAGCGCTACTGAAGAGATTAAAACCCACGATGCGTCTTTAGAAAACATAGAAATCCGCAATATCAGCATGCTTTTAGACGTGAAATTGAATGTTAAGGTGCGTATCGGGCAAAAAAAGATGATTTTAAAAGATGTGGTTTCTATGGATATAGGGAGCGTGGTAGAGTTGGATCAATTGGTGAATGACCCTTTGGAAATTCTTGTAGATGACAAGGTGATCGCTAAGGGCGAAGTGGTGATCGTGGATGGGAATTTTGGCATTCAAATCACGGATATTGGCACTAAAAAGGAACGCTTAGAGCAACTGAAAAATTAAACCATTTTAGAGTAAAGAAGGAAGGAATATGGCTATTTTTGGGGAATTAGGCTCGCTTGGGCATTTGTTTAAAAAAACGCAAGAATTAGAAATTTTGCATGCGTATTTAAAAGATGTCATGCAAAAGGGTAGTAAAGCGAATCAAAGAGTTTTAAACCTCGATCCTAATACAGAATTTCAAGTGCCTTTAGGGCATGGCATCTTTAGCATAGAGCAGAGCTATTGTTTAGAGCATGCCAAAGAAAGCGAGAAAGGCTTTTTTGAAAGCCACCAACAATATGTGGATTTTCAGCTGATTGTCAAAGGCGTTGAGGGGGCTAAAGTAGTGGACATCAATCAAGCCACCATTAAAAACCCTTACGATGAAAAAAGAGATTTGATCGTTTATGAGCCGGTTAGTGAAGCTTCTTTTTTGCGTTTAGATGCGGGCATGCTGGCTATTTTTTTTGAAAGCGATGTGCATGCGTTGAGGTTCTATGGAGAGTCTTTTGAAAAATATAGGGAAGAGCCGATTTTTAAAGCGGTCGTTAAAGCACCCAAAGGGTTGATCAAATTAAAATTATGAAATTGGTGAGTTTTGTTATAGTTTTTTGTTGTTTTTTAGGGGCTGTAGAGTTGCCTGGAATTTATCAAACTCAAGAATTTTTATACATGAAAAGCTCTTTTGTGGAGTTTTTTGAGCATAATGGGAAGTTCTATGCCTATGGTATTTCTGATGTGGATGGCTCTAAAGCCAGAAAAGACAAACTCAATCCTAACCCAAAGCTAAGGAATCGCAGCGATAAAGGCGTGGTGTTTTTAAGCGATTTGATTAAGGTTGGAAAACGATCTTATAAAGGCGGTAAAGCGTATAATTTTTATGACGGCAAGACCTACTATGTAAGGGTTACTCAAAATTCAAACGGGGATTTAGAATTCACTTCAAGCTATGACAAATGGGGGTATGTCGGCAAGACTTTCACTTGGAAACGCTTGAGCGATGAAGAAATCAAAAATCTAAAACTCAAGCGTTTTAACCTGGATGAAGTCCTTAAGACTATTAAAGATAGCCCTATCTAAGCTTCTCCTTTAAAATCTTTTAACATTCACTCTCTTGGCATTCTTTACACCACACAAACATTTTCATGTCATGGCTAATCAGCTTGGCTTGATATTTTTTAACGACTTCATTCTGGCGGTTTTCAATTTCGGGGTCTGCAAATTCAATGATCTTACCGCAATGCAAACAAATGATGTGATCATGGTGTTCTTTAGCCGCAATTTCATAGCGCCGACCGCTTTTTGAAGTCTCTAAAACACAGATAAAATTTTCTTTTTCTAAGAAATTCAAAATGCGATAGACTGAAGAAATGCTGGTGTTTTTGTCCTTTTGGCGGATAGAATGCGTGATTTCTTCAGGGCTTAGGTGTGTGCCGCTGCGATACAAAACGCTCACCACTTCTTCTCTTTGTTTTGAATTTTTGAGTCCGTTTTTTTTGATAGACATCCTCAAGCGCTCTAAAATGGATTCCAAAGTTTCTAATCTTTTCATGCTGATATTTCCCTTATCCGTAAAATGATTTTTATAACTAGAATATTATTATACAATAATAATGCGATGAAACATAGATAAAACTCATTATTATTTTAATTTAATCAAAAAATATTGATTTTTTATTACCATTGTCGCATTTTAATGTAACTTATAAGATCAATTTCTTATCTTATCAAGCCATTCTAAAAGGGTTTTTTCAAACCCTATGCCTTGAGAAGAAACCAAATTGAGGGGTTTTTCTAAATAATCTTGTTTGACATAGCCGTTATAATCATGCGGGTAAAGATAGTCTTTAGAATGAGGCAGCAAGTGTTTAGGAATAGGGTAGAGCAAGCCCTTTTGAACGCAATCCAAAGCCTGATTGATCGCTCTATAAGCCGTGTTAGATTTAGGCGAACAAGCCAGATAAATCACGCACTGGCTTAAAATAATGCGCGCTTCAGGGTAGCCGATTTGTTTGACTGCAAACAAGCAAGAAGCGGCTAAATTAAGGGCGTTTGGGTTAGCGTTACCAATATCTTCGCTCGCAAAAATCACCAGCCTTCTGGCGATAAATTCCGGGTTTTCCCCGCCAGCAATCAAGCGCGCCAGATAATAAATGGAAGCGTTTTCATCGCTCCCCCTTAAAGATTTGATTAACGCGCTAGTGAGGTTATAATGCGTATCATCGCTATAAGATCCGTCATTTAGGCTATGAGGCCGTAAGGATTGCAGCGTTTCTAAAGTGATAGGATTTTCTATTTTAGCGCTCAAATCTAAAAGGTTTAATAACGCTCTGGCGTCGCCAGCGCTGTTGTTTAAAAGATAGGTTTTAGCGCTAGGCTCTATTTGTTTTTTGAGCAATGTTAAAGCTTTAGCGCAAAGTTTGTCTAAATCGCTCTTTTTTAGGGGGGTTAATTCAAAAGTAAAACTTCTTGATCGGATCGCATGGCTTAGGCTGTAATTAGGATCTTGCGTGCTAGCCCCTAAGATTAAAGCGTGATCTTTTTCCATAATGGGGAGTAAAAATTCTTGTTGGGTTTTATTCAATCTGTGGGTTTCATCAATAAAAATAACGGGTTTTAAAAGGGTGTTTTGGTAATTTTTAAGCTTAAGGCGTAAATCCTCTAATTTGAAATCTGTCGCATTGAATGAAAGAATGGGGCGCTCTAGCATGTGGGCGATGATTTGAGCCAGGCTTGTTTTGCCCACGCCAGGAGGGCCATAGAAAAAGGCATGGGGGAAGTGTTTGGATTGTAGGGCTTTAAATAAGGGGGCGTCTTTCCCTATTAAATGCTCTTGGCCTAAAAAATCTTCTAGGCTTTTTGGGTTTAAAAGCGAAGTCAGGCTCATTTTTTAAATAAAATCAATTCGTAAAAATTCGTAGGGGTGTTTAAATTTTTCGTTGGGGTTTTGTTGTTTTTAGAGTGTTTTTGCAGAGCGTCTTGCAATTCTTTATTGAGATTGTCTAATTCATCAAGCTTTTCTTTTAAGCGCAAGATAATATCCACGCCCGCTAGATTAACCCCCATATCCCTTGTAAGGCGTAAAATCGTTTTGATTTTGTCCATGTCTCGTTGGGAATACAAGCGCATTTTCCCATCAGTCCTGCTAGGCTCTATCAAACCCTCTTTTTCGTATTGGCGCAAGGTTTGAGGGTGCACGCCTAAGATTTTAGCCACGACGCTTATCAAATAAAGCGGTTCATCATAATCGCACACGATTCCTCCTTACAATTCTTTTTCTAATAACGCTTTTAACTCATTAGAAAGCGTTTCCGTTTTAGGCAAGATCAAACGAGCTTGCAAATACAAATCCCCCACATGCGAAGTTTTTCTGTTTTTGATCCCTTTTTCTTTAATGCGGAATTTTTGCATCGCTTTGGTGTTAGGGGGAATGGTTAGGGTTAAGGTTTTATGCCAAGTAGCGATTTCAATTTTCCCTCCAAAAAGAGCCGTCTTTAAGGGTAAATCAAAGATTTGGATAATATCGTCTTTCTCGCGCCTATAAATTTCATCTTCTTCAATATGGATCTCTAAGAGCAAATCGCCCCTACCCGTTCGCCCCGTTTTCCCTTTGTTGCGAACCCTGATTTTTTCGCCCTCTTCCACGCCGATAGGGATTTTAAGGCTAAAAGTCTCATTATTGATGCTCACTTGTTTTTTATTGCCTAAAAGGGTGTCTAAAACAGAGACATTTAAAGTGGCGGTCAAATCTAAATTTTCAGGGGCGAAATTGGAAAAATTAAAGCCAGAAAAGCCTTGCGAGTTTTGAGAAAATCTTTGTGAAAAGCCTCCTTTCCCAAAAATAGAGCTTAAAATATCGTCTAAATCTTCACTAGGACCACGGCTTCTGGCAAAATCGCTGAAATTCTGCCCCCCAAACATGTTATCGCCAAACTGATCGTATTGGCGGCGTTTTTCTTCGTCGCTCAAAATTTCATAAGCGGCGTTGATTTCTTTGAATTTTTCTTCGGCTTCTTTGGTTTTATTCAAATCCGGATGGTATTGCCTAGCTAAACGGCGGTAGGATTTTTTGATTTCATCTTGGCTGGCGTTTTCGCTCACGTTTAAAGTTTGGTATAAACTCTTACTCAATGGATCACCTTTAAAATAGTTTTATTAGAATACTATCATAAATCTTTAGTGTTAGTCAATCAAGTTTATTGATAATGTTTAGTGGTAATTGAGATTTTAAACCCGTTTCAGCGCAATTAAAAGGAATTTTAACTAAAATATTGAGTTTAAATCCACGATGAGTTTTTAATGCAATATAAGAAAAATAAGAAAAGATATTATTATTTAGCGTTAGGGATCCTTTTTTTAAATGGTCTGTCTTTGAAGGCTTTAGAAATCGCAGTCAAACCTTTTGGCTATCTGGGGCTATTGTATAATCAAGGGGCGCAAAAAAACCCTCACAGCTATGTGGGGGCTTTAGCGCGTCTTGGGGTGGATTTTTCTTATAGCAATGGGTGGTCCTTTGGTATTGGAGCGATTGGGGCTTGGAATATTTATAACAAACAGCGTTTGGCTAACCTTTACATCAGTCTAGGGAATTTTTTTGGTAACCCTAACAATGTTAAACCTTATTTGAGTGCTGGCGATGTTTCTGATGCGTATCTTCAATACGCTAACCAGCGTTTTAAAATCGCTTTAGGGCGTTTCAATACCGATTTTGTGGATTTTGATTGGATAGGGGGCAATATTCAAGGGATCTCTGTGGCTTTTAAGCAAAATTCCATGCGTTATTTTGGGATTTTTATGGATAGCATGCTTTATAATGGGCATCAGATCAATAAAGAGCAAGGGAAACGGATCGCTACTTCCCTAAACGCTCTAGCGTCTTATGATCCTGTGTCTAAACGCTTGTATGTAGGGGGGGAAGTGTTTGTTTTGGGCGCAGAATACAGGCATGAAAATCTTAAAGTGGTGCCTTTTATTTTAACGGACACCCGCTTGCCTTTGCCCACCCAAAACGTTTTAGTGCAAGTGGGGGGTAAGTTGGAGTATGACGCTTCTTTAGCTAAGGGTTTCACTTCGCACACTCTAGTGCATGGCATGTATCAATACGGCAACACTGATAGTGCTACAAGCGCTAAAAATGCCGGCTTGTTTTTGATCGATCAAACTTTTAAATACAAAATTTTTAATTTTGGAACGGGTTTTTATATCGTTCCGGCAAGGAACAATAAGGGCTATCTATGGACTTTTAACGACAGGACTAAATTCTATGGCCGTGGGATCAACGCGCCCGGTGTGCCAGCGATTTATTTTGCTAATTCTAGCATTTCAGGCTATGTTTTTTTAGGGCTTAAGACTAAAAGGGTGCGTTTAGACGCGATGGTGGCTTTTGGGGATTATCAAGAATATTCTTTAATGAGCAGTTTTAGGGTTTGGACTTATAGGAGTTTGTCTTTTGATATGGGTGGGGGGTATGTGTATGCTTACAATTCTAAAGCCACGAGAAAAAGCCTTGGAAATAGTTCTTTTGTCTTTTTTGGGAAGTTTTTGTTTTAAAAAAATGCCGTTTTTACAATCAATAGCAAAGGGCTTGCCAAAAGTAAGCGATAATTTCTTTTTTAAAAAATCAACATTAAAAGAAGTTTTTGTTTTAAAAATGTTTTAAGAAATTCTTTTGAAATCAGGTTTTTGTGTTTTTTTAGGGAAAAAAGTTTTTTTAAACTCAGGCTCCCATAGTTTGATCACGCCATGGTGGGTCATCTGGTGCATATTGACTAAACGCATGTTTAAAAGAGCCTTTTCTTTAGCTTCGCTATCGCTCAAATCTTCTTTAATTTTGAACGCTTGAATGATCTGCTCCCACAATTCATGCTCTTTAGCGTCTTCGTTTAAAAAATCTTTATAGTTGAAGCCGCCAATCCCTTTAACCCCTTTGATATTATCCCCCTTATCCCCCACAACGCACTGATAATAAGCAAAAAAATGAGCCTCTTTTTGACTCACATTAAAAAAAGCGTTGGTTTTGAGATTGAAATGAGAACCTCTATTGGAATACAAAATATCCTTATCCATGCTGGCTATCACATAATTGTTGGGGTCTTTCTTTTTGTAAAAAGAGATAATATCATCGGCTTCATATTCAAAACAATGTTCGCCCTGGATTTTAGCCCCTTTTTTTAGGGGGTATTTTTCCACTAAAGCGATCTTTAGAGCTTTTAAAAGAGACCTAAAATCTTCATCAAATTGGTGGCGTTTTTGTTTGTAATGATCGCACAGCTGGTAGCGGAAACTCTCTCTGCCCCTAGTGATAAAAAAGAGCGTTTTAGAGCAACGGGTTTTGCGCATGATAGATAAAATTTGAGTGGTAAGAAAGATTATGCCCACTTCTTGCAAGCTATAAGCGGCGAATCTTTTAGGGAGCGTTTTATTAGAGAGCAAACGCCTAACAATATTAGGGATCACGCAATCGATGTCTAGTAAAAGAGTTCTTGAATGCGTGAATCTTGTTTTGTTAAACGCTTGTCTAATGGTTAATCCTTAAGTTGAATTTCTCTTTTCAAAAGTTAAACTATTATAGTAAATATATAGCAAATAATAAGTTATTTTAATAATAATTAGCTCTATTCTCATTAAATACGCTAAATTTTAAGAGATCACCGCTTGTTTTAGCTCTTTTGATTGCAAAAACGCTTTTGGCATTCTTGCATTTTATGATCAAACGCCCACAAAAAACAGGGCTTAAGGATTTTCTGTTATTTGCGCGGTAAGTTATATTTCCGGCGTTTTTCCCAAAGGCTTTTGCGGCTAATGCCAAGCTTGTTGGCTAATTCCGTGTCCGTGCAGGTAGAAGAAAAATGCCTAATGGCTTCTTTTTCATACTCTTGAATGGAAAGGAAAGTCGTGTTATCGCTAAACAAAGATAGGGGTCTATTGCCGCATTCAATGCTCACAATTTTAGGAAATTCTAGGGGTTCTTTATGGGTATAGGACAAAACAATAGGGCATGAACGGGCCAATTCTAACAATTTCAATTGCTCATCTTTTTTAAGCTCTTCTAAATGCATGATGTAAAAAGGGCGTTCTAGTTTGTCTTTATTCTTGTATAGTTCTTTCCAAGTGGTATCCTTTAAAGAGAAAAAAGAAAAATCCATTTGCCTTTCTTTAGCGTATTGCAATAAATAAGCGTTCGCAAGCTCTTGAGAGGGCGTGTGGATGATGAAAGGCGGCCGGTAAGAAAAATCTTTAGGCAAGGGCAATTCCGCATGGATAAAGTCTAAGTAATTTTCATAAAATCCCAAGCGAGCGGTCATTTCTTGGTAGGCTTTGTGGTATTGGATCTTGCGCAACAATTCATCCATTTTAAAAGGTTTTAGAATATAATCTCTCGCTCCCGCTTGAATGGGTTTATTCACGCCATCTTCATTGACATGCGAAGCCATCATGATAATGATTTGCTTGGAATTATAACGCACAAAGTGTTCGCAACGCCCTTGAGTGCAAACTTTAGAAGAAACTAAAATCACATCATAAGGCTCTTTATTTTCTTCTGAAATGCTAGAGATGATCTCGCAAAAATGCCCTAAATCATGCAAATTATGAGAGATACTCCTAGCTAGCGCTAAATCGTCTTCAATGATTAAGATTTTCATCCATTCTTCCTTTTATCGCATTTTATCACATTTAAAGTTTTTGTTTATAACGCATGCTCGCATGCGCTTGGACTAACAGCCCTTCTTGTTTGCCAATGAACCCCATTTTTTCCATTGTGGTGGCTTTTAAGCTGATTTGAGATTTTTCTAAACCCAAAAGTTGGCTCAAATTCTCTAAAATCGCCGGTTTGTAAGGAGTGATTTTAGGGATTTCGCTAAAGATGGTCGCCCCCATTTCAAGCAATTCAAACCCAATGCTTTGAGAAAAATCCAACACGATTTTTAAAAGCTCTTTAGAGGAGGCGTTTTTGTATTTGGGATCATTATCAGGGAACCATTCGCCAATATCCCCCCCTTTAATCGCTCCTAAAATCGCATCAATAACCGCATGCAACAAAGCATCGCCATCGCTGTGAGCCTTTAACCCAAACTCACAATCCAAAACAACCCCCCCTAAAACCATAGGCTTATTTTTAACAAACGCATGCGTATCAAAGCCCATGCCTATAAAAGTGTCTTTTGCTGGGTTGAAAAAGAGCGCGAAATGCTTCAAATCGCCGCTCGTGGTGAGTTTGTGCAAATTTTTACTGCCTTCAATATAACTCACACGATCAGGGAAAGCTTGTAAAATCGCGCTGCTTTCATCTTTAAAATCCCCTTGATTTAGGGCTGATTGGAGCGTTTTAGTGTGGCTTAATTGCGGGGTTTGAATGAGTTTGATCGCCTCTCTATCTAAAGCCTCGTTATAATAGATCGCCGTGTCATAGCAAGGCAAGTAAGGAGCGATGCAATAATGGCTTGTTTGTTGGAGGGTCAAAAACAAACTTTTAAGCGCTTCCATATTGGCTAAACCCCTAGCCACATCGCTGGTGAGCGTGTAAGCGCTATCAATTACTTTTAAAGCGTTGCACACGGATTCTTGCCTTGATGCCCCGCCTTTTATAAGCTTGATTTCAGGGTAATGGCGTTGGATATAAATATAATCCAATTCGCTTACGACTAGAATGATTTCTTTAAAGTCTAGGGCTTTTTTAAAGCTTTCATAAACGCTGAGCCATAAGGGGGTATGATTAGAGCGTAGCCATTGTTTTTTGATGGTTTGAGAAAAACGCTTAGACTCCCCAGCGGCCAATAAAACAACGCTCGTTTGTTTGATAAGCGTTTCTAGCGTTTCTTTAGTTTCAAAAGGGTCTTCTTCTAAACTTTCTAAAGAGAGTTTAAAAGCTTCCCCATTCACTCTAATCAAAGACATGCGACTAACAACCCACCCCTATCATTTCACCAAAATGATCCTATAACCTTGATTCAAATCTAAAACTAAGAATCGTTTGGGTTTGCCTTTATACTTTTCTAAAGCATGGTTAAAATCCGCAACGCTTTTCACTTCAATCTCTTCAATTTTTGTGATGATGTTACCTTGCCTAAAGCCAGCTTGCTCCGCTGGGGAATTTTCATTCACTTGAGAGACTAAAACCCCTTGAACATCATCGCTCAAACGCATAGACCTTTTGGTTTTTTGGGTTAAATCTTCTACTTGAAGCCCGTTCAATTGGCCTTGCGCACCGTTTTGAGCAGAAATGGTTTCTTTTTTGTTAGGGTTTTTCCTTTCAGCTAGAGTGAGGGTAAAGGTGCGTTCTTTTTTGTCTCTAATGACTTTTAAGGTTACTCTTTGATTGGGTAGCATGGAGCCGATTAGATTTCTTAACTCATTTGTGTTTTTAACCTTTTTCCCATTGACTTCAGTGATCAAATCCCACACCAAAATCCCTGCTTTTTTAGCCGGAGAGTCTTTTTCTACGCTAATGACTACCGCTCCTTCTTTATTGTCATAAGAATTTTGCAAATCGCCACTCAAATCTTGCAAGCCCACGCCCAAGTAACCTCTTTCAATCTTACCGGTTTTGATGAGCTGGGTTACAATATCTTTAACCATATTAGAAGGTATGGCAAAGCCAATGCCGTGGTTACCGCCGGTTTTAGAGATAATAGCGGTATTGATCCCCACTAACCCTCCACGGCTATCAATCAAAGCGCCGCCGGAATTTCCAGGATTAATAGAGGCGTCTGTTTGAATGAAATTCTCATAGCTGTTGATCCCTATCCCGCTTTTATTGAGTGCTGAAACAATGCCTTGCGTAACGCTTTCGCCTACGCCAAAAGGGTTACCGATCGCAAAAACCAAATCGCCCACTAAAATATCATTAGAATCAGAGAATTTGATGGTGGGTAAGTTGTCTTTAGTGATGCGAATCACGGCTAAATCGCTTTCAGAATCCGTGCCTACTAAAGTAGCGGAATACTCTTTATTGCTCCCTGGAATGGTAACTTTAATCTTATCCGCGCCATCAATCACATGGTTATTCGTAACGATATAGCCATCTTTAGAAATGATTACGCCACTGCCTAAAGCCCTTTCCATTCTTTCTTTAGGGATCATGCCGCCCAAATCCCCAAAAAATTGTTGGAAAAAGGGGTCATTAAACACACCGCCACCTATAAAATTGTTTTTAATCTTCTTTTCAGTAGAGATATTCACCACCGCTTTAATCGAATCCTTAATAGAATCGTGGTAAGAATAGATCGTATCCTCTTTGGAGGGGACACTTATGCGCTCTTTAACTTTGGGCATGTTTTGGATTTGGATATTACCCGCATTCAAGCTTAACGCTAAAGCCAAAGAGATAAAAAGGGTTTTTTTCATCATGGTTACTTCCTTAAAATGTGCTAAACTTCAAAATTAAGAAAAGATTATATCAAATCTTTTTTGTTATTTTCATTAGCTTTTTGTGTAAAATAGTATCCAATGTAACAAATAACAGCAAAAACAATCGTTAAAATCATCCCGATGCGTTGATCCTTATCCATAGCCGAACCAATCACGCCGATGACACACCCAGTGATCCCTATGAGTTGCAAAAAGGGTAGAAAGGGGGCTTTATAAGGCAAATCCTCTAAAGAATGCCCGGCTTTTAAGTATTGCTTACGGAAAGAATATTGCGAAACAGACACGCTAACCCACACAATAATCACCGTGAAACTGATCACATTAATCAGAGCTTCCACGACATTTTCTTTGGCATAAATTTGGACTAAAAGCCCTATGAGAGAAAAAGAAAGGGAAAAAAGCATCGCATAAGTGGGCGTGCCTTGTCGGTTGAGTTGGGAAAAAACCTTAAAAAACATCTTTTGTTTGGACAGCCCATAAATCATGCGGCTCGCTCCATAAAGCCCTGAATTAGCGGTAGAAAACATCGCGGTAATGATAACAGCGTTCATTATATCAGCCACATAAGGGATACCCATGCCAATAAAGGGCAAATTAATGCGTTCTAAAACGCTCACAAAAGGGCTTTGCGTGATAGAGGAATCATTCATGGGTAAAAAAACAGAAATGACAAACACAGAGCCTAAAAAGAAAAAGACAATCCGCCACAAGGTCGCTTTAATCGCTTTAGGCATCACCTCGCTAGCGTTTTTAGTCTCTCCTACAGCCACCCCAATCACCTCTGTGCCAGTGAATGCAAAAATGACAGCGAGCATAGCAGAAAAAACCGCCGCACTCCCGTTAGGGAAAAACCCCTTATCGCCAAAATGGAAATTATCAAAAATAGAACTAAACCCATGCAAATAGATTTGATAAATAATCCCAATTACGCCAATGCTTATAAAAGCGATCACCGCTAAAACTTTAATCAGGCTAAAGAAAAACTCGCCCTCGGCAAAAATTTTAACCGAAAAGAAGTTCAATAAAAAAACTAACGCAATGCATAAAATAACCCAATAATGGATAGGAATATCCGCAAACCAACGTTGCATGAGCATGCCTATAGCAATGTATTCTAACGCCACCGTGATCACCCAGCCAAGCCAATACATCCAAAAAACCATATAGCCCGTGCCAGGGCCTATGAATTTAGCCGCATAATCCCCAAAGCTTCCCGTAGTGGGATAAACGCTAGCCAATTCGCCTAAAGAGAGCATGATACAATAGACCACAAGCCCTCCAAAACCATAAGCGATCAAGGTCCCTAAAGGGCCAGCGTTCGCAATATTACCCCCAGTGCCTACAAAAAGCCCTGTGCCAATCGCTCCCCCAAATGCAATCATTAAGAGATGGCGCATTTTCATGTCTCTTTTAAGCTCGCCTTGTTTTTGCGTGGTATTTTGATGCGTTATCTTTTGATTGTCCATGCGACACCTCCTTAGATTGAAAATAAAAATAGCTTGAATTATAACAAAAATAAAATAAAATGATTTTTTTAATTGAATATTGAAAATAAAATTTTAAAAAAACGAAAGAATGCTAAAGTTAATGTTTATCAATATTTGATGAGAGCGGATTTTTAAGGTATTTTCTTAAAGAACGCTAAAAACTCCTTTTAAAACATTAAGATTTGTAATATTTAATGGTGTAATCTATCCCCGAATAAAGGGTTAAAAAAACCGCTATAGCCACAAGCACATAAGAGTAAGTTACATCAGCCAATAAAGCGCTAATCGCCACGACTTGAGAAACGGTTTTATACTTGCCTAACGCATTGACAGGAATATCCTTTTTTTCATTAGCGGCTAAGACTCTAAGCCCTGAAATAAAAAATTCACGCCCTAAAATCACAAACGGGATCCACGCATTCACACGATCCAAATAAACTAACCCTAAAAACGCACTCAAAATAAGGATTTTATCCGCTAAAGGATCAAAGATTTCCCCAAAGCGCGATTTGGCTTTATAGCTTCTAGCGATATAGCCGTCCAATAAATCCGTGAGTGCGGCAAACAAAAAAACCAATGAAGAGATCATGTTAATGTGAAAGGGGGTTAAAAAACTGAAATAAGTGCGCGTGTTTAACAATAAAAATAATAAAAACAAGGATAAGACAATGCGTAAAATCGTCAAAAAATTAGGCAGGAGTTTTAAAACTTTCATGCTTTCAAAAAGACTTGTGAAAAATTCAAAAACGCGCGCCCTAAAAATCCCAGCGCCACACACATTAAAACCACAGCGATCGTTAAAAAAATGATAACTAACGCTTGCACTAAAATCCCTAAAAGAGCCAACATGAAACTAAAAAGCAACAACCTAAACCCGCTTAAAAAAAACCTTTCTTGCGTGTAAAGGCTCAATTCTCTATAGAGTTTGTGCAAATAAAAAAGAGAAACGCCATTACCAATTAGCGAAAGAGCGTTACTGGCGTTAGGGACAAGATAGCTTAAAAGAGCGCATAAAATCAGCGCCAAAAAACTGAAAGCGAAATTTTCAAAAAAACTCAGATGGCGTGTGATTTTAGAAAGCCTGTAAAAACCAATCGCTCCGGCAATAAACCCAAGCGCGCACAAAAAAAGAGACAATAAAACGATATAAGCTAGTTGATTGTTAAAGAGGTTAGAAATTTGAAACGATTTCGCCCCGCTTGAAACAAGAAAAAGCACCAACAAAACAGCCCCACACAAAGGGGCGAAAAAATAGCCCAACAAGCATTTTTTAATGAATTGCAACTCTTTGCTGTGGTGGATGTGGATAATATTTTGCAAGAAAAATCTTTATTTAAAAGTAGTCCCACCATCTACAACAATCGTTTGCCCGGTAAGCCAACCGCTTTGGGTTTCATCGCACAAGAAATACGCCGCTCCGGCTAGATCGTTAGGATTGCCCATGCGTTTTAGGGGCGATTGCTCTTCTACTTTTTCTTTGATTTCCACATAATCAGGGAAGGCTTTCAAAGCGTCCGTATCAATAGGCCCGCCGCTAACCGCATTCACTCTAATGTTAAACTCGCCTAAATCCACGGCAGCGTATTTGACCATGGTTTCTACGGCGTTTTTAGAATTGCCATGCCCAGCATAATTAGGCATATAGACCAAATTCCCGGTAGAGCTTAAGCTCACGATCGCCCCGCCGCCTATTTTTTGCATGCGTTTTGCCGCTTCTTGAGCCCCCACCACAAACGCTAACACGGTGGCTGTGTAAATGTTGTTTAACCCCTTAGGTTTTAATCGCATAAACGGCGCAAATCCCCCCACGACAGAACGCCCATAAATAATAGCGTTAGAAATAAAAAAATCCACTCTGTCAAAATCAGCGTCAATTTGTTTAAAAAGCTCTGTGTATTGCTCAGGCTCTAAAACATTAAGGGGGTAGGCTTTGGCTTTAATGGAATACTTTTGCTCCACATCTTCTATGATTTTGTTGGCTTCTTCAATATTCTTATTGTAAGTGAAAGCGATATTCACGCCACTTTGAGCGAAGCGATACAATATCGCCTTACCAATCCCTCTAGTCGCACCGCTGATCACTAGGGTTTTATTTTTCATGTGATTGGAACCATTCATGCAATTACCTCATATTGTTGTAAAGTTTTTTCTAAAAGTTGAATCGTTTCTTTGCTTGGGGCCACTAAAGGCAGTCTGTAACTTGGGTTTTCAATCAAGCCGGCTAAATGCATAGCCATTTTAATAGGGATAGGGTTCGTTTCTACAAAAAGGGCTTGGTGCAAACTAAAAAGCTTATTTTGGATTTCTAGGGCTTGTTGGTATTCAAGTTTGAGCGCGCAATTGACCATCTGTGAAATCAGATTAGGCATTAAATTACCGGTCACTGAAATCACGCCGCACCCCCCTGAAAACATGATAGAGTGGTTGAGCGAATCTTCCCCACTAAAAATTTTAAAATCTTTTTCATAATAATGCAATTCTGTTACTCTTTTCAAAGAGCCAGACGCTTCTTTAATGGCTTTAATGTTAGGGACTTCTCTAAAGAGTTTGAGAGCGGTTGGAACTTCAATAGACACGCCTGTTCTACTTGGCACATCATAAAGCATGACAGGGATTTCCACCGATTGAGCGATGGTTTTATAATGTTCAAACAAGCCTTGTTGGGTGGGGCGGTTATAATAAGGGCTTACGCATAAAATTGCATCTGCACCGATTTTTTGAGCGAACTTTGCCAAAGAAAGGGACTCGCTCGTGGCGTTACTGCCCACGCCGGCTAACACTTTCATGCGCGAATTGGAGGGCGTTTTAGTGTTTTTGCAAGTCTCTATGGCGATTTCAATGCAACGCATGTGCTCTTTGTGGGTGAGCGTGGCGGATTCTCCTGTCGTGCCAACAGGCACGCATGCGTCCATGCCTTGAAAAATTTGGCGCTTGATCAAGGATTCATAAGCGGCCTCATCAACGCTCAAATCTTTTTTAAAAGGCGTAATTAACGCGCTAGATGAATGAAATTGCATGTTATAAGGCTCTTTTAAGGTTTCAAAAACACGGTGGTTGATTGGGTGTCTTTAAAATATTCATTGGCCACACGCACCAAATCGCTCACCTTTAAATCCAAAAATTGTCGCTGATAATCCGTCAAGCCTTGAATATCGTTTTGCACTAAATAGTCCGCAAAAAGCCCCGCAACATCGCTAGAACTTTCTAAGTTAGAAATAAAGTCAGCTTTTTGATTGATTTTGAGCTTGTCTAACTCAGCTTGAGTGATTTCGCCTTTTTTAAGCTTTTCTAAAAGTGCTACGATTTCTTTTTGTAAGGCTTCGGCTTTGACATTAGGATTACCCCCCGCAATGAATAAAAACACGCTTTCATCTTGTAATTGCATGTTGTGTGAGAAAGCTTGAGAAGCCAGGCGTTTTTTATCCACTAATTCGCTTTGCAACCACGAGCTTTTACCTTCGCCTAAAAGCCTGCTTAACGCATCTAAGGCGACTTGATCTTTATGCTTGAAAGCAGGCACTTTATACCCTAACGCTACCCATTCTAAATGGACCCCATCTTTATGCACGACTGCTGTTCTTGCTCCATCTTGTTTAGGCTCTTTCATGTAAGGGGTGGGGATAGCTTTTTCATCAAGGTTTTTTAAGGATTCAAAATGCTTTTTACTCAATTCAAAAACCTTTTGGGAATTGACATCGCCTACCACCAAAACGATAGCGTTTTTAGGCTGATAATAGAGCGAATGGAATTTTTTAATGTCTTTTAAAGTCCAGTTTTGAATATCGTCCATAAAACCAATGGGCGTCCAATGGTAGGGGTGATAGACATAGGCGGTGTTAAAAAAGCGGAAATAAAGCATGCCGATAGGGGAATTATCGGTGCGCCATCGCCTTTCTTCAGCGACCACTTGACGCTCAGGCAAAAACTCATCTTCTTTTAAATTCAAAGAACCCATGGTTTCAGCGAACAATTCTAAAGACTTATCCAAGTTAGCCTGACTGGTTTTAATGAAGTAGCGCGTAATATCAAAGCTCGTGGAAGCGTTACTCACGCCCCCAAAACGCTTAACGATTTTATCAAATTCGCCGGCTTTAAGGTTTTTGGTGCTTTTAAAATTCAAATGCTCTAACATGTGAGCGATCCCGCTCTTGCCCATGACTTCGTTTCTAGAGCCGACTTTATAAAGCACATCCACTTCTATAACCCCGGTTTTATTTTCTAAGGGGACGCTTACGACTTGCAACCCGTTTTTTAAGGTAACGCTCTCATGTTTGGGTAAGTAAGATTGTGCGTGCATGCTCGCTCCTAAAGTGACTAACAAGACAGAACTAAGCCCTAAAAGTCTTTTAACAGAAAAATGTTTCATCTTAAATCCGCTCCTATAGCCTCTTTAACGCTCAAAAATCCATCTTTTTGGAGTAATTTTACCAAATCTTTAAGAATATTTTGGCATAAATTTGGCCCGTTGTAAATAAAAGCGCTATAAATTTGTAACAGACTCGCTCCCATTTTAATCCTTTCATAAGCTTCTTTCGCATCGCTAATCCCCCCTACAGAAACAAGAACGCTTTTATTGAAAAAAGCTTTAGCCAGTTCTTTAAAGACTTCACGGCTTTTTTTAGTCAAGCATTTCCCGCTCAAGCCCCCCATTTCTTTAGGAGCGAACACCAGGCTTTTATCAATAGTCGTATTAGTCGCAATAATCCCATGCGCTCCCGCTTCAATAGCGCTATTGACAACCTCTAGCATGCCGTCTGTTTCTAAATCCGGGGCGATTTTTAAAAATAAAGGCTTATGGGTCATTTCTTTCGCCATGCAAAAAAGCTCATGCACAAACGCCTTGTTTTGTAAATCCCTTAAATTAGGGGTGTTGGGCGAAGAAAGGTTGAAAGTGTAATAATCGCCAATGTTTAAACATTTATTTAAAACCGCCTTGTAATCTTCTAGGGCATGCGCTTGCTCTATGTGTTTGTTTTTGCCTAAATTGATGCCAATAGGGGTTTTATAAGGGGCAAAGCGCTTAAACGATCTCGCTCCCAAAATCGCCCCGTAATTATTAAACCCCATCGCATTTTGTAAGGACTCTTCTTCAATGTGCCTGAAAAGCCTTGGTCTTTCATTCCCCACTTGCGCTTCATTGGTGAGAGTGCCTGCTTCTAAATAGCCAAACCCAAAAGCGATTAACGCCCTAAGCATGGAAGCGTTTTTATCAAAACCGGCGGCTAAGCCTAAGGGGTTAGGGAAGTTTAAGCCTAAAATTTCATTTTCAAGCTTTGGGTTTTTATAACCCCATTGAGAATCAATCAAATTGCACAAAAAGGGCGATGAAGAAAGCATTTTTAAAATCTTGCAAACTTTTTCATGCACGTCTTCAGCGTCCAGGCTAAAAAGATATTTTTTTAATAACGAATAAAGCATTTAAATCCTTATCTTTTATGATTTGAACGATAACCTTTAAAAGGTTTTAAGGGCTTGTTTTTCAAAATAATCCTGTGAATTTAAAGGATCGTTAGGGTTTGAAACTTTAGCGTAACGGCCTTTAGAATTTAACTCGTAGCGTTTTAAGGTGTCTTTTAATTGGATTTCTAAAATATGCAATAATTTATTAGCGATCTTTGGGTTTGTGGCTGGAATGAGCAATTCCACGCGCCTTTCTAAATTCCTAGGCATTAAATCCGCGCTAGAAAAATAGATATTTTCATGTTTAAAATAATAAATGCGTGCATGTTCTAAATATTTCCCCACAATAGAATACACCCTGATATTTTCGCTCAATCCCTTGATTTGGGGCTTTAAACAGCAAATCCCTCTAATAATGAGATCAATTTTAACCCCTTTTTGAGAGGCTTGATAGAGCCATTCAATGATTTCGCTATCCACTAGGGCGTTGGCTTTTAAGATGATATAGCCTTCTTGTTTGTGATTCATTTCATTTTGAATGAGTTCAATGATTTTAGGCTTGATCTGTTTGGGCGCCATAAAAAGCGTTTCTAATGCGCTATTAGTCGCGCTGCTAGTGAGCAGGGAATGGAAAAGCTTGATAATGTCGTTAGCGATTTCATTTTTAGCGCTAAAAAAACTCACATCGGTATAGACTTTAGCGCTCAAAGGGTTGTAATTGCCCGTGCTTAAATGGGTGAAATGGCGCAATTGGTTGTCTGTTTTTTTAGTGATCAATAGCATTTTGGCATGCACTTTGAGTTTGAAAACGCCATAAACGACTAACGCGCCCGCTCTTTCTAAAGCTTTTGCCCAGTGCAGATTGCTTTCTTCATCAAAGCGCGCTTTTAATTCCACTAAAACGCTCACTTGAATCTTGCTTGCCGCTTCAATTAAGGCTTTGACAATGGGGGAATGCTTGCCCACACGATAAAGCGTCATTTTGATAGAAAGGGTGCTTGGATCGCTAGCGGCTTGCTCTATTAAATCAATCACAGGCTCAAAACTTTCATAAGGATGGAACAGCAACAGATCCTGTTTTTCTATGGATTTGAAAAGATCGTTTTCATTGAAATGAGGGTGGATTTTGGGCGTGAAATTGGGCGATTTAAGCGCTTTAAAATCGCTATGATTGACCAATTCCCACAAATCCCCTAAATTGAGCATGATCGCGCTTTTATAGATATGCATGCCAGTGAGTTTGTGCTTTTTGTAAGAGTGGGTTTGAAAACTCCTTAAAGACGCTAAAAGGGTTTTTAAAAGCTCTTGACTCCCTTTTTGGGTTTGCAAGCGCACGATTTCGCCTTGATTGCGTTTCCTCAAACTCTTACTCATCAAATCCGCATAATCATGCGCTTCGTCTTCAGTGATAGCAATATCCGCATCGCAAGTTACCCTAAACGCCATGCAGTCTAAAATCTCATGCTCTAAAAACAATTCTTCTAAATGCGCTTCTACGATTTCTTCAGCTAACACAAACAAGCCTTTTTCTAGCTCTACAAAACGGAAGATAAAAGAGGGGAGTTTGATGAGCGCATAGGAGGTGGTTTGGGTTTCTTTGTCTTTAATGCGGGCAAAAAGCGCGAAAGTCAAATTCGCTAAAGGCGGGAAAGTGTGCGAAGAATCCAACTTAAAAGGCAAAACTAACGCGTAAAGCTGCTCTTTAAAATAGGTTTTAGCCTTCGCTTTTTGCTCTAAATTCAATTCATTATAGGGGGTGATACAAAGCCCTTTTTTAAAGAGTAGGGCTTGGATTTTTTGGAATTCCAACTCCCTTTCTTCAATTTCATGTGCTAAATAATGCTTGATTTTTTCTAATTGTTCTTCAGGGCTTGCACCATCAATGCCTTTAGAGGCGATTTTATGCTCATAGAGTTGTTTAAGCCCTGCCACTCTTATCATGTAAAATTCGTCTAAATTCGTGTCATAAATGGCTAAAAATTTCAAGCGCTCTAATAAAGGCAAGCTCTCATCTTTGGCTTCGTTTAAAACCCTTGTGTTAAAAGCTAACCATGAAAGCTCGCGGTTAAAGAAACGATTCAATAGAAATCCTTTAAATCATCATGTTTAAAAATCAGTTTGTTTGGTGTGATTATATAATGAAATGATAATCATTGAAGCTTTTTTAAAAGTCATGGTCGGAGTAGCGGGATTCAAACCCACGACCTCACCCACCCCAAGGGTGCGCGCTAATCAGGCTGCGCCATACTCCGCAATCAAAAAGGGAGATTGTAGCGCGAATTTGCTTAGTTGTTGTTTAAAAACTCTTTTTTGTAAAACTTCATTTTTTGAATAAAACTTCATTTAACCCTAAAAGATCGCTTAAATTTTTTTTAGCGTTTTTTGGGTTGATTGTTTCTATAATAAGCGGACGCGAGTAGTAATCTCTTGGTTTTCTCTTTGGTTGCGGTATTTGGAGTATGTTAGGGTTGGGGGTAACAGTGGGTGGTTACCTCAGAAAAGGAGATAACCTAACATGAGATTAGTAATCATAGTTTTAATGGTGTCTGCAATGCCATTATACTAAAATTTTGGCTCTGGTGCAAGAGCGCTGGGGTCAAATCTATGGTTACTAGCGGATTTGACTCAAACTTTTAATTTTTGAAACTTCTTTTTCTTTAAAAAATTTCTTTTGATGACAAAACTTCTCTTTCTTGTAACTAAAGGGTTTTTATCTCTACCCCTTAAAAAAGTTTTGTTCTAAAATTTTTCATTGGGGTTTGACTTGTTGTTTTAAGAGTAGGGGGAGTAGGAAGTCCCTGAACGCGGTTAGGGTTTGGGTTGATTGGTTGTTATTCTCAATCATTTTTAATACATTGTTCCATTTGGTATAAGTTTTTAAATTTGGTAATACGATTTTAATATTTTCAATATCTGATTTTGTAATAAATTTAATAATAGAGCCACGAGATTGTAATTTTAAGTAATTTGTATATGATTTTACAAATAGATATATTAAAACATAGTGATTTGGATTATTTGGATTTACAACATATGTTCTTTGATAGGCGTCAAATTTCCCATCATAGTGTGTAACATGAAAATTTCCATTCCCAGAAATAATAATATGTTTTCCTTCAAATTGATATGTTTCGCATCTTAAAGGATTGTTTGAGCAAGTAAAAAATGAATATTTTCCTTGATTAGATGAATGATTAGCGTTTTTGTTTCCTACTTTTAATTGGGTTAGTTCCCCTAGCGTTTTAACTTCAAAATCGTTGGGGATAAGGCGGTTTAATTCTTTAGAGAATTTCATTTTTCCGCCGCTAGTTTGATAGGGTTTGTTGTTTTCATCTAAAAAATCAAAACGAACGAAGTATTGCTCATAAAGAAGTTCTAGGATTTTGTGTAAAAGCTCATTGATTTTATGGTTGTTTTCTATTTTTTGATCTAAAACAGAAAGCGTGCGGGCGATTTTTTGTTGTGTTTCTATGTTAATTAAAGGTATATTTAAATCCTTAATAGTATCAATAGTTAGTGTGTATCTTTGACCGCTTCCACTTGCACAATTAGAAAAATATTTTCTGCCATAAAAAGAATTTAAATAAGCATTTAAAAATTTTCCATTTAAAACCTTTTGATTAGGTTTAAGCAAAGTGCAATGATAACCTAGTAACACATTATCAAAATTATCTGCAATATAGGTAGAAATGCCTATATCATCTTTTGTTTCGCTATCCTTTGTAATAGCAACATAACCTTTTTTTAATGAAAATTTATTAATTTCGTTTTGTGTGGCGGTTGCTTTCATAAATTTTTTACTTGTATATTTTGTTATCGCCCAATTATTATATACATCTGTAAAATTACAGAGTTTAACTTTTTGTTCGTTTTCTTTTGTTTTTTTATCTACATTGCTATTTAGAATTTCGCATACTTCACTTAATTTGACATGCTCACTCAAACCTAACCCCTTTTAAAGTTTCTAAAATTTCTTGTTGCAAGCTCTGGCTTTCATCAAAAAGGCTTGTGAGTTCGCTTGAATATTGTTGCATTAAATTTTCAAACTCCGCTTGGCTGATTTTCTCGCTCGTGTCTTCTATAG
Source organism: Helicobacter pylori SA213A (assembly GCF_000476275.1). GTDB lineage: Bacteria > Campylobacterota > Campylobacteria > Campylobacterales > Helicobacteraceae > Helicobacter > Helicobacter pylori_CL. The sequence continues at coordinate 30,343 of NZ_CBOM010000004.1, read as the reverse complement.
TGAAATACTGCCCGGGGTTTAGAGAATAATTTTTTTCTGTAATTTCATCAAAAGAAACCAGAGCGCAAAAATCCGCTTTTGGGGTTTTATTTTGAAAAGTTTCTAAAATCAAACCAATATCGCTTGTTCTTAAGCGCGTTTTTTTGTTTTTGTTTTCGGTGTATTCTTCGCCGAGTTTGGAAGCATCAATCAAAACCACTTCCTTTGCGCTTGGCGTTTTTTGAAAAAAGATGATGCTCACGTTAGTGCCGGTGTTGGCAAAAACTTGACTGGGCATGCAAACCACCCCATAAACGAGCCTTTCATCCACTAAATGCCGGACAATCTTATTTTCTACCCCGCTTTTAGCGCTAATGAATCCCGTTGGCACGATAATAGCCCCCTTACCCTTATGGCTAAGCATGTTCAAGCAATGCTGGAAAAAGAGCGTGTAAATGGGCATTTTGCTTTTATCATTTTTGGGGATATTAGGAACGCCTAAGAAAAAATCGTTTTTGTTTTGCGAAATCTCGGCATGCTCGTTGGAAAAATCCAGCTTGAAAGGGGGGTTACTCACGATAAAATCCATTTTCCCCTTAAATTCTTTAGAATGGTAGGGGTTAATCAATGTGTTTCCCTCAATGGCGTATCTTAAAGAGTGGGTCAAGTCGTTTAAAATCAAGTTGAGTTTGAGCATTCTTAAGGATTTTTGCGAAATGTCTTGGGCATAAAGGGTGCAAGAATCTGTGCCTATTTGGTGGGCTAATGCCATTAAAAGCGTTCCTGTGCCAGCGCTTGGGTCATAGATCTTAACGCTTTGAGTTGGCTCATTAATTAAAAGCTTAGCAATGATGCTAGCGATGCTTAAAGGGGTGTAGTATTCGGCGTATTTCCCTCCGCTGTTGTTATTGTAATCTTTGATTAAGTATTCAAAAATGGGGGCGAAAAAATCATAGCCTTGTTGGTTTTGTAGGTTTAAAAAAGCTTGTTTGAAATTAAAATTTTTGAGTTTGTCTAATAAAGATCTTGTAAAATTAGCCCTTTTGGATTCTTCATTAATGTATTGTGAGACGCTTTCAAATAAGGCGATAGTGGTTTTGTCCGTGCTTGTGGTGTTGAAAAGCTCGGCATTATTGCTAGAAATGCGATTAAAAATAGTATCTAGCTTTAGGTGTAAATCGTTATCGTAAAAATGTTTTTCAAAAAGATGGTTTAAAAGCTCATCATAAGCGAGTTTGGGGAGTCTTTTATCGGTTAAGGTAATAAAGAAATCTTCTTTTTCTTCTTCGTTAAAGTCTTTGTAATCTTGTATCGTTTTGTTAGGGAATTCTTGTTCAAAAAGGAATTCAAATTTATCGCATAAGAATTTATACAAAAAGCATTGCGTGATGATCTTGTATTCGTTGCCGTCGCCCGCTAAACCAGCATCATTGCAAATGACTTTTAAATCGTCAATGAGTTTGAGAGTGTCTTGTTTGATTTGTAATAAAGCGTTATTGGGCATTCAAATTTCCTTGATGGTGGTTTTGCATGAGTTCGTTAAAAAGGGTTTGAGTAATAAACTCTTTTTCTTTTTGTAAATCTTTTAAGGAGGGGTTTTTGTTGAAAGCGTCCCTTAATTCTACTTTTATGGCATTTTTTAGGGTATATTCTTCGTTTAAGATTTCTTGACGCTTAGAAATGCGCGCATCAAGAGCTTTTTTGAGCACACTTAAAAGCGTGAAAATCCCCTTAGAAATGTTTTCTTCCATAAGGCGATCATGAAGGCGTTTATGCGTGATCACATAAGCTCGATCATTATTGTATTTATTTAATAGGTTGGTGGTTTGCTCCTTATGTTGTTTTAGTTGTGAAATGATCGCATCATAGGAATGAGAAATTTCCTCAAAATTCTGGCTTGTTGCGGGCGTTTGGAGTAGTTTTGAAAAGTCTTTGTAAAACTTTTGGATTTCTTTATCTTGTTGATCTGGGATTTTTTCTAAAATCTCTTTAGCTTGCTTTTGTTTGGTGGTAATTTCTTCTTTTTCTTTGAAGTGCAATTCTTCGCGTTCTTTAAACTCTATTTTAAAGTCTAAAAGAGCGATGAGGTCTTCTAAAATCATTAAATCGTTTGGGTTTTTAGGCTCATTGATATTTTTTAACGCATGGAGTTGTTTGGCTTTTTTATGAAGCATTGAAGAGATTTTGCTGATCTTTTCAATATCAATTTTTTCTTTTAGTGAAAGGATTTTTTCATCACTAGAAGTGCGGATTAAATTGTAGCGCTCTTTGAGCGTGTTAATGGCTTGTGAAACTTTTAAAAGCTCACTCATTTTGCTGATATTGACAATGGTGCTAGTCATGGCCTCTATATCGTCAATGGGGTAATTAAAAAGATCGTTATAGGCGTTTTTAATGTCTTTTTCTAAAGTCTTACGATCCGCAAACATGTCTTTGAGATTGTCTTTGATATTAGAATCGCTTTGATTGAATTGGTTTAATTCTTTCAAATAATCATCAGTCGTTTTGTCATAATTTTCTTTAATCCCTACAAAATCTATAAGGTAGCCAAAAGACATGTTGTTATAGGAGCGATTCACTCTGGCTAGGGCTTGGAGCAAATTGTGATCTTTTAATTCTCTGTGGATATAAAGGCGTTTGAGACTGGGTAAATCAAAGCCGGTCAAAAGCATGTTAAACACAAAGACTATATCCGTATCTTTATGTTTGAAAGAATAAATCTTTTCTTTGACTTCTTGTTCGTCATGCAAAATCAGGCTGGATTGGAGTTTTCTTAAAATCCTTAGGTTGGGGTTTTCTTGTAAGACTTTTTCTTGGACTTCATTAAAAAATAAATTAGCTAATCTGGCTTGGGCGTTTGAAAAACAAATTACCATAGCCTTTAAATTTTCATCATTATTTACACGCCTGAAATTCAATAAATCTCTGATGATATAAAAGAGCATTTCTTTAATGTATCTTTCATGATTAAAAATAAATTCTTTTTTAACCTCTATGTCTTCAATAGTGATGCTTTCTTGTAAAAGGCGATAGATTTTTTGTAATTTTTCTTTGTAACTCTTTTCAATGATTTCTAACTGGAGTTTTAGGGTGTGTCTGTCTTTAATGGATTCTGTATAAGAATAGGTGTGCAAGTAGTTGCCAAAAGTGTTTCTAGTGGCTTTATCTTGCGCGTTGTCTTCTAATAGGGGCGTGCCTGTGAGAGCGATTTTAACCGCTGTTTTGTCGCATTCTATCAAATTAGCGTAAAAGCAACCTTTAGGATCATAGCTCCTGTGGGCTTCATCTATGATAAACACCCTTTGTAAATCGTGGTTATTTTTTGTCGCTTCTTGTAATTCTGTTTTAGAAATAATTTCTTTAGGAGTGCTAGAAGGGTCTTCATTGGGGGCTTTTTCTTCATTGGGGGCTTTGAATTTTTGGATATTCACAACGATGATTTCATCATTCCCTTGAGGGCCTTCAAAAACGCTAGAGTTTTTTAATTTTTGGCTTAAATCCTCTTTATTTTCTGCCTCATGCACACAAAGGCCTCTTTTTAAAAACTCGCTTTTGGCTTGTTCTAATAAATCCAGTCTGTCCACAATAAAATAAAATTTAGTCTTTTTGTTTAGCGGGCTAAAAAAGTCTCTGATGAGTTTGGTTAAATGATAGGTTAAGGCGGTTTTACCGCTGCCTTGCGTGTGCCAGATGATGCCTTTTAGAGGGTCTTTGGGGTTATTTTCATAATGCTTTTGCAATTCTTTTAAAACATTCAAGCTCGCAAACATCTGTGCGTAACGCCAAACGTGTTTTTTAAACTCTGATTTTTCTTTTAAGAAACTGATGCCGTATTTTAGGATAAAGCAAAGCCTTTTTGGAGAGCAAAACGAAGTTAAAAGGGAGTTTGTGGGGGTGTCTTCAGGGCTTTTTGGGGTGTCGGTGTCTTTGAGATTGAATTCGTTTAAGATCTTTTTTTGAATTTCTTCAAGCGATCGATGGTTTTGATGGTTTTGATGGGTTTTCGGGGGGGGGGGGGTAATATCTAGCTTATGAGCTTCAACAAAGCGTTGGAAAATGGGCGAATAAGAAGCGCTATAAAACACGCCTTGATTGGGGTTGTTTTCATCATAGGGTAAGTCATCGCTAAAGAGCCAGATTTGCGCAAGGTTATAAAAAACTTTGTTTTCAGGGTTTTCATAGCGTTTGATATGGCGATCTCTTTCTTCTTTAATGCCTTTTTCGGCGAAAGGCTGTTTAACTTCTATATTCACCAAAGGCAAGCCATTGATAAAAAGGGTGATGTCAGGCCTAAAGGATTTGTAGGGTAATTCAGTCATCATTTCATAAAGGTTGTTGTTAGGGTTATCAAAGTCTATGATTTGATGCTCGCTTTTGAGCAAGTATTCATAAAATCTTTTGCCTAAATCATCGTAATTCAAGCGTTTTTTGATTTCAGTCAGTGAATCTTGTGCGTTTTTAGTGGGGTTTAAGCACTCAAACGCTTGAGTGAAGCTATCGGTTAGAATATTGGTGGCGGTGTCTAGGTTAGGCTTATCTTTTTGAGAAATAAAGTTATAGCCCAACTTGGCTAAATGCATTAAGGCAGGGATTTGAACCCTTGTGATTTCATTGTATGGCATGCACACCCCTTTGATTTAAGGTTGTTATTATAGTGTAAAAGTGAAAATCATGGTTGTTTGAGTTGCATTTGCAATAACAAACAAGCTTCTTTAAGGAATTGTTTTAAGGTGTTTTGAGAGAATTTGATAAAATGCGTCAGCTCATTTTCGTTAAGATGCAATGAAACGATTAAGACGCTTTGTAAAATATGAGCGACACTCCCTTCAAATAAAATGCCGATAGTGGGGGTTTTAGCGCTGGCTGTTTGGCAAAACCCACTCAAGCTATCCACCCATTCAAATATTTCTTGCTTGGTTTTATGGGGCGTGTTTAAACGCGTGAAAAAATCCTCTTTAAAACTCATCAGATTTTTTTGTAAATTGTTTAAATCCTTAGCATGGTTACTTCTAGGGCTAAACATGCTTTTAATGCGAGCGATAGCGTCTTGTTTGTTGATTTGTTTCAATTTCACTTGAGAGTGATTGAGGCTAACAGCATGCTTGATTTTCGCCCCATAACTTAAATTATAGACTTTTTTAGGCTGGTAATGATGAAGGGCTTCTTCAATCCTTTCTTTAGAGAGCAAAAAAAGCGAGTCGCTAAAAGTTTCATAACCTTCAACATTACCCTCTACGCTGATTAAAGACGAAGTGTCAATTTCTTTTTCGTCCCCATAATAGGAATTTTGAGCGTGCTTTTTAAACCCTTTGATATAAGCGCAATCTAAAGCGCACAAATAGATTTCATCGCTCATCAAACCCGCTAAAGCCACCCCGGCATTGCCCACAAAAGGCGCTGCGTATTCTATGCTTAAAGGGCTTATATACGCGCAAGCACTCCCCCCACGCATAAACATTAACGCTTCTTTAGCTAAATTAAAAGCGTTAGGATTGAGCATGTTAGCCCCCATTAAGGGGGTGTCTTCTAGGGGGGCGTTTTCTAAAACTTCCTTAAGATAGTCTATGCGCTCCACTTCTATTTGAAAATCCACTTTAACGCCGTGCGCTTTTAAAGGCTTTAAAGCGGTTCCGCATGAAAAAATAATAAAATGGTCTTCATTTTCTTTTAAAAAATCCAACAATAAATCCAAGCTTGGCCCATTACCCACCACGCAAATGGGGGCGTTAATCTTTTTGGGTTTGGTTTTTAGGGTTTGGTATAGGGGTAAGTTTTTGAGCGTGTTCTTTAATCCCAGTAATTCATCTTCAAAACTCCCCCAACCCCTTAAGGCTTGTTTGTAATAGCTTTGAATGTTTTCTCGCATGCGCATATTGAAAGCGCTTTTATAGGGCATGATTTCTAGCTTTAAAAAAGAATGCGTGACAGGGCGTTTCAAAAAATCCATTTTTAATTCATTGGGGTTAAAAAACCCTTGAATAAAGAGTTTAGCCCCTTTTATGATCAAATCTTCATAACGCGCAAAATAACAGCTGATTTTAAACAAATCTAAATTTTCTTCAAACAAATAAAGCGAATGGAAGCGGTAATTTTGAGCCTGTAAAATAGCCAAAAACAAGCCGTCTAAAACGCCATAAATCATGGTAGGGGGTAAGAATTTCTTTAAAGAGCAAGGCGTTTGATGATTATCTAAAAAGTTTGAGATCGCATGCGTGGCTTTAAGGGTTAGGGGGAGTTTGGGGTTGTTTTGAGATTTTAAATAATGTAAAGAGAGGTGGTTATTGTCTAATGAGTATCTGGGATTATTCAATGGGTTAGAAGCCATGTTGAAAGCGGTTTCTATCATTTGATTTTTAGGGTAGCTTAAGGCGTTTGTGGGCGTGTGTAAGAGATTAAGATGATTTTTTTCAAAAAGCAATTGGTAATTTTTAAAAGGCGTATTGAGGGCGTTAAACAGATTGGGGTGATAGGATTTGAAAAAAACTAAATTATCCCTAAAACGCTTTGAAATTTCTTTTTCTAAATAGGGCGCGTTAAAAGATTCTAGGGCTTTTAAAAAGGGCATGTAATGGCCTTTTTCATCACACCCCTTATGAGTCTTTTAAATCATTTTCTAAAAGTTGGGAAGCGAGGGCGATTTTTTTCAAAGAGATAAAATCTTGTTCGCTGTAGCGTTTGTTGTCATTCATTTTGTGGTAGTAGGGGGTGCTTAAATCTAAGGCTTTTTCCTCTAAATCTTGCTTGGTGGTGTGAGTTTGGATTTCAAAAAGGTTTTTTGCTTCTTCTAAAGACATAGGGATTTCTATTGCATTGAAGCGTTCAAAATTATCATAAAGCTCGTTAAAATCCTGATTGTCTATCTGCAAAAACGCCCCCACATCTAAAAACAATTCTTTTTCTTTGCCATCTAGTATCCCATCAGCATAGGCCAATAACATAAGAAATTCCACTAATTTCAGGCGTTTGGCGTATTCCCCATGCGTGTGATCGGCGATTTCTTGGCATAAGGATTCAAAATTTTCTTTTTGATCCACAGGCTCATTGAGAAGCTCTTTGGCTAAATTTTGCTGTTCGTTGTTTAAGGACTGCTCTAATTCATGGATAAAAAGCGTTCTTAAAGCGTTATCCAAAGCGTTTTTTTGAATGTCTAAAAATTTTAAAAGACGCATATACGCGCCTATTTGGGTTTGCTTGAATTTGTCTAGGGGGCTAGATTGCGCTAACAAATAGGGGTCATTTTTCAAGTCGTATTCTTCGGTTTTGGTTTTAGGGTTTAGGGGGTTTTTCAAATATTCTTTGAGGGTGTTGTAAAAATAAAACAACACAACCGCCGCAACAATTAATAAAATGATTTCCATTTTTTTCCTTTATGAGTATTTTTTCATTTGTTCTTTAAGGTCTTGTTTTTGCTTGCTCTCTCGCTCTTTTTTGGCTTGATAAAGACGCATCTGCTCTTCTTTTTGTTTGTCTTGTAAGATCATTTTCCTCTCATGGTTTTTTTTAAGCCGTTCTATGTATTCTTCTCGTTTTTCTGGGTCTTGGAAACTCACAGGGCGGATAAAAAAGACAAATAAGATTAAGATAAAGATCCCTAAAGCGATCATTTCAGAGCCTTCGCTATTGAAAGCATACCAAAGTCCGCCCATCAAAGAAGCGAGCGCGAGTTTTAAAAAAGCGTTCATTTTAAATGAAAGTAACTTGATGATAATGCTCTTCAAGCCCTAGGGCTTGCTTGTTTTTTTCCCCCATAGCCATTAGCGCGATTTGGGGTAAAAATAAGGTAGGGGTGTTGTCATTATCTCTTTTATAAATTTTTGAAGCTTTAAGGCTCAAATTTTCAAAAGCGTGAAAAAGCCCTAAAGAATGCGTAATTAAAAAATCCGCCCCTAAATCAATCCCCAAATAGCGTAAATGCGCACATTGGGATAAGCCGCTTGTTTCATTGGTTTCTAAAAGGGGGGCGTAATTTTGAAAGGACTCTAAAAAATTAGGGCTTTTTAAATGGATTTTATTGAAAAAATGATCGCTTTTTTTAATACGAGAAAATTCAGCCCCTAAAAACGCATCAAAAGGGCTTTTCAATTCCCATGCCAAAAACGCATTAACCCACTCATTAAGATAGACTACCTCAACGCCTTTTTCATAAACGAGCTGGTATTTTTTCAATTTTTCATTAACAGAGTTGATGATTTCAGGGTTGTTGTCTAAAATTTCTTTAGCATGCAAGATATTTAAATACGCATCTTCTTCGCAAAAAATGAGTGAAACGCCATTGGCTTTAGCTAGAGCCAGATTATACGCAGAGGCCGTGAGAAAATCATGCGTGCTGATAATCTTCCCATAATAGCCCCCATCATAACAAAAAGGCAGATCAATGGTTTTTTGTCCCATTTTTTCTAAATAGAGCTTAGCGCTTTTTAAAAGAGGTTGCGTATTTAAATGTTTTGCATAAGCGTTAAAGAGCACGTAAGTTTTGGGGGGGTTGGGCGTTTTAGGGGGGTTAGGGTTGTATTGAAAAAGGCTTAAAAGGTTTTTAGCAAAATCTTTCCATGGCTTGATTTTGGAATTGGTGAGTATTTCTTGCAATTCATAGATTTCATGGTCAATATTATCATCGTTTTTATAGAGGTAATGCGCCACGCTTAAAAAATTCATCACACCGCTTTCAGGCTTAGAAATCATTTCTAACAATCGGTTCCGCTCTGTGGGGTAGCGTTTCATCAGCCATTTAACATACAAGAAAAAGCCATCGCCTAAATACTTGGGGTTGGTTTGGGGGTTGATGAAATTGATTTGAATGAATTTTTCTAACTCTTCTTTTTCGCCTTTAGTGATATAGGGGACTTGTTTGAAAAAATCTTCATAGTTTTTTAAAACTTCCTTTTCATCAATCGTCAAATCTTTTAAAGCGTATCGTTTAGACAAAGGCTCTAACACCCACTCTTTAGAAAAAAACGCCACCAAATCGCTCACTTTAGCGTCTTCAAACACTGCAATTTGGTTGATCTTAAGCGCGATGTTTTCATTATAGCTCACGCCTTTGAGTTGTTTTAAAATATCTAAAAGGTATTGATCTTCTTGGTATTCTAAAAAATAAGACTCATAAGCAGGGTTGTAATCTTTTTTGGCTTCAAAACGAAAGACTTTTAAATGCAATTTCAAAACGCTCATCAATTTTTCCTTTAGCTTTTGTGTAAATTTTCTAAAATCGCGCGATTTTTGGAGTTAGAAAACAGAGCCTCTTTAGAATCTAACCATTCTTTAGACTCTAGTTCGTCTTTCTTTGGCTCTTGAAAGGGTGGCTCTTCTTTTTGAAACACTTCACATGAATCGCAACGATTGAATAAAACGATGTTTTCATTTTTTTCTTTGATGAGGATTTGAATGACGCCAGGAAGCTTGACTTGAACCACGCTACCGATATTATTAGGGCCAAACCCGGCTTCAAATTGCACGCTTTGTGTGTCAATCATCAAGCTTTCTAAAGTGTATCCGGCTAAAACAAACAGCACCAATGGACCAAATTTTTCTTGGATTTCTTCAGGGAGCTTGGGGGAAAAATCAATCGCATCTCTTTCACACAAAAGGTTAAAACTCAAATGGTGTTTAGACAAAAATTGCAAGTATTCCATGCAATGTTTGTTGTTTAAAAGCCTTAATTCTCTTTGCATGCGAGCAGCCTTTCAAATTCTTCTAACAAATGGCGCACCTCTTGCATGCCAATTTCCCAAAATTCTTTGCTATCAATGTCAAAACCAAACATCAGCACCAATTCCCTAGGGCTTTTTGACCCTCCTAAGCTCAAAAATTCCGTGTAAGTTTTAACAAATTCTTTAGCGTCGCTTTTTTTATAAAGCCCATAAAGCGCTAAAGTCAAAAGCTGCCCGTAACTATAAGCGTAGCAATAAAAGGGCGAATGGATAAAATGGGGGATATAGCTCCACCACAAATGGTAGTTTTTAGTGAGTTTCACGCTCTTTTCAAACATTCTTTGATTTTCTTCAAACCAGATTCGATCAAAATCTTTGGTGTCTAATTCTTCATCTATTTCATGGATTCTTCTTTCAAAATTAGTCATCACCACTTGCCTAAAAAGGGTAGAAAAAATATCTTCTAGCTTGCCTGCTAGCATGAAAAGGAGTTCGTCAGATTTCAAACCCTTTTTCAAATGCTCAAAAAACAGCATTTCAGAAAAGACAGAAGCGGTTTCTGCGGTGGTTAAGGGCGTATCCATGTTCAATACGCCTTGTTTTTTGGACAATTCTTGGTGGATCATATGCCCAAATTCATGAGCGATAGTGAAAGCGTCTCGGCGGTTTCCTGTGTAGTTTAACAACACATAAGGGTGAGCGCTAGGCACCCCGCCATGGCTAAAAGCCCCACCTTGCTTAAAGTCTTTAGGGTGTGAATCCACCCAACCCTCTTTGATCGCTTTAGAAGCGATTTTGTGAAATTCTGGGCTAAAGGCTTTAAGGGTTTTAAGCACTTCTTCTAGAGCTTGAGAGTAAGTCATGGTGGTGTTTTCATCGCTTAAAGGGGCGTAGCGATCGTAATCTTTGAGTTTATGCCCTAAAATTTGCGCTTTTTGATGGTAGTAACGATGCACTAAAGAAAAATTAGCGTTCACAATCTCTATCATGCTATCCACGCTCTCTTGGGAGATCTGGTTGTCAATGTGGCGGAAACTCTCTTTTTTATCGTATTTTCTCAGCCTAGTTTCAATGAGCAAATCCTTACGCACCATGTTTAAAATGTAAGTGAGCAAAGGGCGGGATTTTTCTAACGCTTTGCTGAAAGCTTTTTGAGATTTTTTACGGATCTTGCGTTTGGGGTTGTGCAAGAGGGCTAAAATTTCTTCCTCGCTTAAATTTTGCTCTTCAAAAGGGATTTTCAAAGAAGAAAAATGCTCATCAAAAAGACGGCTAAACGCGCCCACTCCCACAGGCGAAAGGGCTAGGGCGATCTTTTCTTCATCTAAATTTAAGGTGTACTTTTTCTTTTCTATGAGATTGTTTAGATAAAAAGCATGGTCTTTGCATTTTTTAATGAAAGCGAGTTGTTTTTTGGCGTCCAAATTCTTAAATTCAATTTCAAAGAATAAAAGGTGTTGTTGGATATTCGCACAAGCCATTTCGCATTGCGAATAAAACTTCGCTTCTTTGGTGTTCTTAGCAAAAAGTAATTGAGCGTAAGTCATTACCCTAGAGATTTTTTCTAACAAATTTTCGTAATGTTTAAGAGCGTTGGCAAATCCTGTAGCGTCTAAATTCTTAAGGTTATTTTGATAAGCGTTCTCAAATTCTTGCACTTCTGTTTGTAAGGTTTTTAAAAATTCTTCTGCGCTTTCTTTATTTTCAAATAAAGCACTTAAATCCCATTCTTGCTCTTTCATGAAATCCCCTTTTTATATTAATTTGGAGTTAAAATACGCTTGTATTTTAACATAACACTGACAACACAAGCAAACTTATCATTTGGTTTTTGCGCCATTATTTTTTAGCCGGCTCATTTTCTTGGCTCTTTTGGTGCAAAATAAATTGAGCGATGGATTCTAGGTATTTTAAAATAAAAGGGGTTGCTAACATAGAAAAGACCACCATAAGAATAAGGAGCTGGTGGATGTCATTTTGAGCGATACTTAAGATATTTTTTTGGTGCAAAAAACCAAGAATCCCTTTTTTTTCTTGCAAATTAAAGAGCTGGTGCGAGCCTGAATTTAAAAAGATAACAAAAGAAAATTCCCCGATTTGCGCTAAAGAAAGAGCGGTTTTTATGGCAGTTTTAGCGTCTCTAAAAAAACGCAAAAGCGCATAAATGATAGCAGTCTTAAAACCCATCACTAAAATGAGCAAAAAGATGACAACAAAGAACTTCTCCATAAAGAAACTCACATTAATTTGCATCCCTATCGTGATGAAAAAAAGGGCTAAGAAGAGATTTTTTAATTGCGCGAATTCTTCTTGGACATTGATCTTATAGCGCGATTTAGAAATCGCCATGCCCACAATGAACGCTCCCAAAGACATAGAAAACCCAAAAAAATGGCTCAACCCCGCCGCGCTGCAAACAATCACTAAAATCGTGCCTATAAAAATTTCAGGCAGGCGCGTGTCTTTTGCTTGCTCTAAGATGAGATTAGCCCCTTTTTTTCCAGGCAATAACAAAAGAACTAAAATAATCCCTGCTGAAATAAAGGTTTTAAGAATGAGTAAATTAACATTAGAATCTTTACTGCCTAGAATAGTGAGGATTAAAAGCATGGGAATGGCGGCAATATCTTGGAAAATCAAAATCCCCACCGCGCTCTTTCCCATAGGCGTGCTAAGCTGTTTGGAATCTTCAAAGAATTTCAGCACAATAGCGGTTGAAGAGAGCGAAAGCCCCATGCCTAAAACAAGGGAAAAAATGGGTGAAAGACCCAAAACAAAATACCCCAATAAAAAAGCGATTAAAGCGCACAAAATGACTTGTAAAAGCCCAAAAACCAGCACTTCTTGTTTGATGGATTTGAGCTTGTCAAAATTAAACTCAATGCCTATCATAAACATTAAAAAGACGATACCAAATTCGCCAATATCAGACAACAAATCAAAATCATTAATTTTAAAAAAAGCCGCTAAGACCGTTCCTGTGCAAATGTAACCAATGATAACAGGCATGTCTAATTTCTTTAAAAAGATTCCAAAGCCCACAGCAAGCCATAAGCCAGCAATAACAATATAAAGTGTGCTGTTTTCCATAAAAACCTTTCCCCAGTAGAATCAATTTGTTTTAAAGAAATAAAAGCGAAACTATCCTATTAAATTGAGCCATTAAATAACACTATTGAATAAAATAATATCTATCAAATATATATAAGTAATTTATTATTTAAATCTTACTAAACCCATATTCAAACGCAAACACCAAACACTCTATTGAGTAAAATAAAAATTAAAACGCTAGGATTATACTGCGTTAAGGCAAACTTTCTGTTTATGAAAAAAATTTTTGAACCCCAACCTTTTAAGAGTCGGCTAGGGTTTAATTTGATGAGAAAGAGCGAATGAAAGAACGGATTAAAAAGTGAAGACATAATCCACATACCAAGAATAGTAGCGGATAAGCCCCACATCTTTACTGCCCTGATTAACCATAGGGAATTTCACGCCCGCTTCAAACGCGCTGCGATCCCCAACGCGCATTCTTCCGCCTAAATTCCATAAGAACTGGAATCTCGTTTGATTGACATCATAAGGGAACATCCAAGTGTTTCCGGCTAATTGAACGCCACCAATGAGACCTAGAGCGAATTTATCCAAAGGAATGAGATTGACGATCAAATCGCCACCGCCGCCATAGGTGAGCAAATTGGTTTTGGTGTGTTCAGTCCCTGAAGTGTTAAACCAATCTAAAAAGCCATACACCCTAGCCCCAAACCATTTATTGGCAAAGCCTACAAAACCTAATTTGAAATTCAAACCATAAAGGTCATTGCCATGGCGCCAATCAGAGTAATTGCTGTTATAAGGGCCATAACGACCCTGCTGATAACCCGCACCCATAAAAAACCCATTCACTTCGCCAGCCAGCGCCAAACTCGCACTCAAGCTTAAAATACAAGCAATTCTTTTAATCATAATAAATCCTTCTTGTTAAATTAAAGTTACACCTTAAAATCGGTTATTTTTCTAAAAGATTTAATTTTTTATCAAAGATTGAGGGTTTTAGAGTGAAAATATTGATTAAATCATGGATAAGCGGGATAGACCTACAAAACCATCTCAAACTTTTAAAATGCAAATTTTTAAGATACAAATAGGTATAATCACCAACTTCAATCATTTAATCAAAGGGAGTTCTATGAAAAATACTTTCAAAGCGTTTGCCTTTTTAATCGTATTTTTTTCAAGCGCTCTGTTGGCACAGGATTTAAAAATCGCTGCTGCTGCTAATCTCACGCACGCTTTAAAAGTTCTTGTTAAAGAATTTCAAAAAGAACACCCAAAAGACGCTATTAGTATTAGTTTTAATTCTTCAGGCAAACTCTACGCTCAAATCACTCAAAACGCCCCTTTTGATTTATTCATTTCAGCAGATATGATTAGACCTAAAAAGCTTTATGAAGAAAAAATAACCCCTTTTAAAGAAGAAGTTTATGCTAAGGGCGTGTTGGTTTTATGGAGTGAAAATCTAAAAATAGATTCTTTAGAGATCCTTAAAGACCCTAAAATTAAGCGTATCGCTATGGCTAATCCTAAATTAGCCCCCTATGGAAAAGCCAGCATGGAAGTCTTAGATCGTTTAAAACTCACTTCTAGCCTTAAATCTAAAATCATTTATGGCGCTTCTGTTTCTCAAGCCCATCAATTTGTCGCTACTAAAAACGCTCAAATAGGCTTTGGAGCGTTATCCTTGATGGATAAAAAAGATAAAAACCTTTCTTATTTCATCATTGATAAAACCCTTTATCACCCCATTGAACAAGCCTTGATCATCACTAAAAATGGGGCTAATAACCCTTTAGCCAAAGTTTTTAAAGATTTTTTATTCAGCCCTAAAGCTAGAGCTATCTTTAAAGAATACGGCTATATTGTGGATTAAAACGCATAAAAAAGGCGAGCAATGGATCATGAGTTTTTGATTACCATGCGTTTGAGCTTTTCTTTAGCTTTTATTACCACTCTTATTTTACTCCCTATAGGGATTTTTTTAGGCTATTTTTTAAGCCTTAAACGCAATCTTTTAACGAGCTTCACAGAAACGCTTGTGTATATGCCTTTAGTTTTACCCCCAAGCGTGCTAGGGTTTTATCTTCTTTTAATGTTTTCGCCTTCTTCTTTTTTGGGAGCGTTTTTACAAGATGTTTTCAGCGTGAAACTTGTTTTCAGTTTTCAAGGGCTTATTTTAGGGAGTGTGATTTTTTCCTTACCCTTTATGGTAAGCCCTATTAAAAGCGCGTTAATTTCCTTGCCCACTTCTTTAAAAGAAGCCAGTTATAGTTTGGGAAAAGGGGAATATTACACCCTTTTTTTTGTCCTGCTCCCTAACATCAAACCCAGTTTATTGATGGCTATCATCACAACTTTTACGCACACTATAGGTGAATTTGGCGTGGTGATGATGCTTGGGGGTGATATATTAGGGGAAACAAGAGTGGCGAGTATTGCGATTTTTAACGAAACTGAAGCGCTCAATTATTCTAAAGCCCATCAATACGCCTTAACGCTCACGCTTATCAGTTTTAGCCTCTTATTTGTTACCCTATTTTTGAATAAAAAACAAAGCTCGTTTTTATGATAAAAGCGCGGTTTAAAAAACACCTTTTAGGATCTAGGGGCGCGTTTGATTTGAATATAGACTTAGAAATTAAAGAAGCGGAAGTTGTCGCTTTATTAGGAGAATCGGGAGCGGGTAAAAGCACGATTTTACGCATTTTAGCAGGGCTTGAAGCGGTGGATAGCGGCTATATTGAAGTCAATCATTCAGTATGGCTAGACACTCAAAAAAAGATTTTTTTAAAACCACAACAACGAAAAATCGGCTTTGTGTTTCAAGATTACGCCCTATTCCCTCATTTAAATGTGTATCAAAACATCGCTTTTGCTCACCCTAAAGATAAAAATAAAATCCACGAAGTGTTACGCTTAATGCGTTTAGAAAATCTAAGCCAGCAAAAAATTTCTCAACTCTCTGGCGGGCAAGCCCAACGAGTCGCTTTAGCAAGAGCTTTAATCGCAGCCAAGAATTTATTGCTTTTAGATGAGCCTTTAAACGCCCTAGATAATACCTTAAAAAACGAAGTGCAACAAGGTTTGCTTGATTTTATCAAGCGTGAAAATTTAAGCGTGTTATTGGTGAGTCATAACCCCAATGAAATAACCAAACTCGCGCAAACTTTCCTCTTTTTAAACAATGGCGTTATTGATCCTAATCAAGAAAATCGGCTTTTTTCAAACCGCTTATTGATAAAACCTCTCTTTGAAGATGAAAATTATTGCCATTATGAGGTCATTCCTCAAACGATTAGTTTGCCCAAAGATTGTCTGAACCCAACTTTTAAGCTTGATTTCAATCAAAACAAAAAATTTTAGAAATATTTTTTCATTTTCTCTTAAAACCCTCTTATTTTTCAAAAGGAGTTGTTTAGAACAACCGCTAAAATCAAGCTCTTTTATGATTAGCGTTCAATGAAAACAGAGCCAATCTTTTAGTTTTTCAAAAAATCCTCTATTCTTTTGACGCTCTCTGTTTTGCCTAAAATGAAAAGCGCTTCTTTAAGGCCTATCCCGCCCCCCTTACCCAAAAGGGCTAATCTTAAAGGCTGCATGAAACTACCCGCTTTAATCTTTTCTTCTTCAATGATTTTGTGCATGGCGTTTTCTAGCGCGCTTTCATCGTTGAAATTGGCTTCTTTTAATTCCAGCTTAAACTTTTCTAACAAGGGCATAACGAGCGCTTGATTGAGTTTTTTAAAAACCTTTTCTTCATACTCCACAGGAGCGATTAAAACATCATCTATTTTAAGGGCTAATTCTTTTAAAGTTTGAGATCTTTCTTTGAGAGCGTCCAACAAGCGATCCAATTGAGCGGGGTTTAAATGAGAAAGATCGCTAAAACTAAAAGGCTTTAAAAGCTTTAATAATTCCTGTGCGCTTTGGTTTTTTAAATAATGAGCGTTGAGCCAATTAAGCTTGTGCCAGCTAAAGCAACTGGGCGAAGAATTCAAATCTTTAGGGTCAAAACATTCCAATAATTCTTGCATGCTAAAAATTTCTTTATCTTGATAGCTCCACCCCAAACGCGCTAAAAAATTCACTAAAGCTTCCTTAAGATAGCCCCTTTCTTGATAGTCCATCACATTAGTGGCCCCATGGCGTTTGCTTAATTTTTGCCCTTCTTCATTCAAAATCATCGGCACATGGAAAAAATTAGGGATTTTAAAATTCAAAGCCTTATAGAGAACGATTTGTTTAGGGGTGTTAGAAAGGTGATCATCGCCTCTAATCACATCAGTAATCCCCATTAAAGCGTCATCAATAGTAACCACAAAATTATAAGTGGGCGTCCCATCGCTCCTGGCAATGATAAAATCGTCTAATTCGTTAGTGTTCACTCTCACTTCGCCTTTAACCCCGTCATTAAAACTAATGATTTCATTTTGCGGGACTTTAATCCTTACTACAGGCTCTATGCCTTTAGGGGGCGTGCCTTTAAAATCACGATAACGATTGTCATAGCGTGGGGTTTCTTTCCTAGCTTTTTGTTCTTCTCTCAAAGCGTCCAACTCATCTTTACTCATGTAGCAATAATAGGCTTTGTCTTCGTCTAAGAGTTTTTGGATATATTCTTTATAAATCTCAAAGCGTTTGGATTGGTAGAGGATTTCTCCATCGTATTCTAGCCCCACCCATTTGAAAGCCTCTATAATGGCGTTAGCCGCTTCTATCGAGTTACGGCTCAAATCCGTGTCTTCAATGCGTAAAAAAAATTTTCCTTGATTGGCTCGTGCAAAAAGATAATTAAAAATGGCTGTTCTTAAGCCTCCTATGTGGAGATAACCAGTGGGCGACGGGGCGAAGCGCGTAACGATCAAACTCATTATTCTAACCTTAAAAATAAAATGCTCTTATTGTATTCAAAAATGGCTTAAAAATGGTTTCACTTTTTTCTATTAAAATTAGTGTATCATTGAGATTATTTTTAATAGGATCACCCATGCAAAAAACCTTATTTCCTTTACCCTTATTATTTTTATCTTTTTGTATCGCTGAAGAAAATGGGGCGTATGCGAGCGTGGGTTTTGAATATTCTATCAGTCATGCGATCCAACACAATGACCCTTTTTCAAATCAAGAACGCATCCAAATCATTTCTAACGCTCAAAATAAGATCTATAAACTCCATCAAGTCAAAAATGAAATCACCAACATGCCTAAAACCTTTGCATATATCAACAACGCTTTAAAAAACCATTCCAAATTAACCCCCACTGAAATGCAAGCTGAAAAATACTACCTCCAATCCAGCTTTGAAAATATTGAAAAAATAGTCACGCTTAGCGGTGGCGTTGCATCTAACCCTAAACTAGCCCAAGCGTTAGAAAAAATGCAAGAACCCATTACTAACCCTTTAGAATTTGAAGAGAACTTAAAAAATTTAGAATCGCAATTTGCCCAATCTCAAAACCGCATGCTTTCTTCTTTATCTTCTCAAATCGCTCAAATTTCAAATTCTTTGAACACGCTTGATCCCACCTCTTATTCTAAAAACGTTTCAAGCATGTATGGGGTGAGTTTGAATGTGGGTTATAAGCATTTCTTCACCAAGAAAAAAAATCAAGGGTTGCGCTATTACTTGTTCTATGATTATGGTTACACCAATTTTGGTTTTGTGGGCAACGGCTTTGATGGTTTGGGCAAAATGAATAACCATCTCTATGGGCTTGGGATAGACTATCTTTATAATTTCATTGATAATGCAAAAAAACATTCTAGCGTGGGTTTTTATGCGGGCTTTGCTTTAGCGGGGAGTTCGTGGGTGGGGAGTGGTTTAGGCATGTGGGTGAGCCAAACGGATTTTATCAACAATTACTTGACGGGCTATCAAGCTAAAATGCACACGAGTTTTTTCCAGATCCCTTTGAATTTTGGGGTTCGTGTGAATGTCAATAGGCATAACGGCTTTGAAATGGGCTTGAAAATCCCTTTAGCGGTGAATTCCTTTTATGAAACGCATGGCAAAGGGCTAAACACTTCCCTCTTTTTCAAACGCCTTGTGGTGTTTAATGTGAGTTATGTTTATAGTTTTTAGGGGGGTAAATGCCTTCAAACGCTCTTTTGATTGAAGAAATCGCTCGCCTAATCAATGTTTCTCATAGCAGCGTGCATAACTGGATCAAAACCAATCTTTTAGAGAAACTAGAGATTGATCATAAAATTTATGTGAAAACAAGCTCTTTTTTAGATTTTTGCCGCAACCATTTAGGGAAAAACAAGCTTAACAAATACGCTAACAAATCCTTAAAAGGCACGCATAACCATCAAGAATTGATTTTAAAATACCTACAAATATTAGAAAATAGCTCTGATTTAGAAAAGCTGGGTTCTTATTATGAAGAAGAACTTTCTAACACCACCAGAAATTTGGAAGGCATTTACTACACTCCTAATAAAATAGTAGAACAACTTTTCACTCTCCCTAAAGATTTTGATGCCTCTCAAGCGATTTTTTGCGATCCGGCTGTGGGGAGCGGGAATTTTATCATGCATGCTTTAAAACTGGGTTTTAAGGTTGAAAATATTTATGGCTATGATACGGACGCTTTCGCTATCGCTTTGACTAAAAAGCGTATTAAAGAGCGTTATCATTTAGATTGCCCTAATATTGTGCAAAAAGATTTTTTAAATTTAAAACACACCCCACAATTTGATTGCATTTTCACTAACCCGCCATGGGGCAAGAAATACAATCAAAACCAAAAAGAAAATTTCAAACAGAAATTCAACCTCTCTCAAAGCCTAGATAGCGCGTCGCTCTTTTTTATAGCGAGTTTGAATTGTTTAAAAGAAAACGCTCATTTGGGGCTATTATTACCCGAAAGTTGTTTGAATATTGATGCGTTTAGCAAAATGCGAGAAGTGGCTTTAAAGTTTCAAATCAGAAGCTTGATTGATTTTAACAAACCTTTTAAAAATCTAATGACTAAGGCTGTGGGTTTGGTGCTTAAAAAAACCCCTAATAAGGATCAAAAAATCTCATGCTTTTATCAAAATAGCAAGTTCAAACGCTCGCCCTATTCTTTTTTAAACAACCCTAAAAAGATTTTTAATATCCATTGCTCTCACCAAAAAAATAAAATTTTAGACCACCTTTTTTCCCTTCCTCATATCACTTTAAAAAATAACGCTCATTTTGCTTTAGGGATTGTTACAGGCAACAATAAAGAAAAATTACACTCCAAACAAGAAAAAAATACCATTCCTATTTTTAGAGGTTCAGATATTTTAAAAGACAGATTAAAAGCCCCTAGCCAATTCATTAACGCTGATTTGAAAGACTGCCAGCAAGTCGCTCCCTTAAGCCTTTATCAGGCTAGAGAAAAAATCGTGTATAAATTCATTTCTTCAAAGCTTGTCTTTTTTTATGACAATAAGCAACGCCTTTTTTTAAACAGCGCGAACATGTTTGTTTTAAAAGAAAATTTCCCTATCAACGCTCATGCGTTAAAAGAATTGTTAAACAGCGATTTAATGCAATTTATTTTTGAATCGCTTTTTAAAACGCATAAAATCTTAAGAAAAGATTTGGAATGTTTGCCCCTATTTGCGCAATTTATTAACAATAGTTTTGATGAAAAATTTTATTTAAAAAATTTGGGGATAGAAAAAAAGACCCTAAACATTTTACCATCAGGAAAAACCATGCACACCGCTTGTCTTTTGGCTTTAGGGGATAACCTCATCACGCTTAGCCTTTTAAAAGAAATCGCTTTCAAACAGCAACAGCCCCTTAAAATCCTAGGCACTCGTTTGACTTTAAAAATCGCCAAGCTTTTAGAATGCGAAAAACATTTTGAAATCATTCCTCTTTTTGAAAATGTCCCTGCTTTTTACGATCTTAAAAAACAAGGCGTTTTTTTAGCGATGAAGGATTTTTTATGGTTGTTAAAAGCGATTAAAAAGCACAAAATCAAACATTTGATTTTAGAAAAACAAGATTTTAGAAGTTTTCTTTTAGCCAAATTTGTTTCCATAACCACTCCAAATAAAGAAATTAAAAATGTTTATCAAAACCGCCAGGAGTTGTTTTCTCAAATTTATGGGCATGTTTTTGATAACCCTTTATATCCCATGAGTGTAAAAAACCCTAAAAAGATTTTAATCAATCCTTTCACAAGATCCATAGACCGAAGTATCCCTTTAGAGCATTTAAAAATCGTTTTAAAACTCTTAAAACCCTTTTGTGTTACGCTTTTAGATTTTGAAGAACGATACGCTTTTTTAAAAGATAAAGTCGCTCATTATCGCACTAAAACCAGTCTAGAAGAAGTTAAAAACCTGATTTTAGAAAGCGATTTGTATATAGGGGGGGATTCGTTTTTAATCCATTTGGCTTACTATTTAAAAAAAAATTATTTTATCTTTTTTTATAGGGATAATGACGATTTCATGCCGCCTAAGAATGAAAATTTTCTAAAAGCCCATAAAAGCCATTTGATAGAACAGGATTTAGCTAAAAAATTCCGCCATTTGGGGCTATTATAATATTGTGTTATACTTCTAATTTCAATTTTGCTTGTTAGGACATTCATGAAAAATATTAGAAATATCGCTGTAATCGCGCATGTTGATCATGGGAAAACCACTCTAGTGGATGGTTTACTTTCTCAATCTGGCACATTTAGTGAGAGGGAAAAAGTGGATGAAAGGGTGATGGATAGCAACGACTTAGAAAGAGAAAGAGGGATCACTATCCTGTCTAAAAACACCGCTATTTATTACAAAGACACTAAAATCAATATCATTGACACTCCCGGGCATGCTGATTTTGGGGGCGAAGTGGAGCGCGTTTTAAAAATGGTGGATGGGGTGTTGCTTTTAGTGGACGCTCAAGAAGGGGTCATGCCTCAAACTAAATTCGTGGTTAAAAAGGCTTTGAGTTTTGGGATTTGCCCTATTGTGGTGGTGAATAAAATTGATAAGCCTGCCGCTGAACCGGACAGAGTGGTGGATGAAGTTTTTGACTTGTTCGTAGCCATGGGGGCTAGCGATAAACAATTGGATTTCCCTGTGGTGTATGCCGCCGCACGAGATGGCTATGCGATGAAAAGTTTAGACGATGAAAAGAAAAATTTAGAGCCTTTATTTGAAACGATTTTAGAGCATGTGCCAAGCCCTAGCGGGAGCGTGGATGAGCCTTTGCAAATGCAAATTTTTACGCTTGATTATGACAATTATGTAGGCAAAATCGGTATCGCTAGGGTGTTTAATGGCTCGGTTAAAAAGAATGAAAGCGTGCTGTTGATGAAAAGCGATGGGAGTAAAGAAAATGGCCGTATCACTAAGCTTATAGGTTTTTTAGGGCTGGCTAGGACTGAGATTGAAAACGCTTATGCGGGCGATATTGTAGCGATTGCTGGGTTTAATGCGATGGATGTGGGCGATAGCGTCGTTGATCCTGCTAACCCCATGCCTTTAGATCCCATGCATTTAGAAGAGCCTACGATGAGCGTGTATTTTGCTGTCAATGATTCGCCCTTAGCCGGGTTAGAAGGAAAGCATGTTACTGCTAATAAGTTGAAAGACAGGCTCTTAAAAGAAATGCAAACCAATATCGCTATGAAATGCGAAGAAATGGGCGAAGGTAAGTTTAAAGTGAGCGGGCGTGGGGAATTGCAAATCACTATTTTAGCTGAAAATTTACGCCGTGAAGGGTTTGAATTTAGCATTTCACGCCCTGAAGTCATCATTAAAGAAGAAAATGGCGTTAAATGCGAGCCTTTTGAGCATTTAGTGATTGACACGCCCCAAGATTTTAGCGGGGCTATCATTGAGAGATTGGGCAAAAGAAAAGCCGAGATGAAAGCGATGAATCCCATGAGCGACGGCTATACAAGATTAGAATTTGAAATTCCTGCAAGAGGGCTTATCGGTTATAGGAGCGAGTTTTTAACCGACACTAAGGGCGAAGGCGTGATGAATCATAGCTTTTTAGAATTCCGCCCTTTTAGCGGGAGCGTGGAATCGCGTAAAAATGGGGCGCTCATTAGCATGGAAAATGGCGAAGCGACCGCTTTTTCCCTTTTCAATATCCAAGAAAGAGGCGCGCTTTTTATCAACCCCCAAACGAAGGTTTATGTGGGTATGGTCATTGGCGAGCACAGCCGGGATAATGATTTAGATGTCAATCCTATCAAATCCAAGCACTTAACCAACATGAGAGCGAGCGGGAGCGATGATGCGATCAAACTCACCCCACCTAGGACTATGGTGTTAGAAAGAGCGTTAGAATGGATTGAAGAAGATGAGATTTTAGAAGTTACCCCCTTGAATTTAAGGATCAGAAAAAAGATTTTAGACCCTAACATGAGAAAAAGGGCGAAAAAATAGGTAATTTGTATAAGGTAGCAGATATTTTTTGTGGTGCTGGAGGATTGAGCTATGGCTTTTCTAAGCACCCTTATTTTGAATTGATATGGGCTAACGATATAGACAAGGACGCCATTTTAAGCTATCAAGCCAATCATAAAGAGGCGCAAACCATTTTATGCGATATTATGCAACTTCATTGCCACAACTTGCCATGCGTTCCAATTGACATTCTACTAGGCGGACCACCATGCCAGAGCTACTCCACGCTTGGCAAAAGAAAAATGGATGAAAAAGCGAATCTGTTTAGAGAATATTTGCGGCTTTTAGACTTAGTGAAACCAAAAATATTTGTTTTTGAAAATGTGGTGGGTTTAATGTCTATGCAAAAAGGGCAATTGTTCCAACAAATTTGTAACGCTTTTAAAGAGAGAGGTTATATTTTAGAGCATGCCATTTTAAACGCCCTAGATTATGGTGTGCCTCAAATAAGAGAGCGAGTGATTTTAGTGGGCGTGCTTAAACGCTTTAAACAAAAATTTTACTTCCCTAAACCCATAAAAACATATTTTTCTTTAAAAGACGCTTTAGGGGATTTACCGCCCATTCAAAGCGGTGAAAATGGTGATGCTTTAGATTATCTTAAAAATGCGGATAATGTTTTTTTGGAATTTGTGCGAAATTCTAAAGAATTAAGCGAGCATAGCAGCCCTAAAAACAATGAAAAACTGATAAAAATCATGCAAACGCTAAAAGACGGACAGAGTAAAGACGATTTGCCAGAAAGTCTGTGCCCCAAAAGTGGTTATACCAATACCTATGCCAAAATGTGGTGGGAAAAACCAGCCCCCACCATTACGAGAAATTTTTCTACCCCAAGCAGTTCTAGGTGTATCCATCCAAGGGACTCTAGAGCGTTAAGCATTAGAGAGGGGGCAAGATTGCAAAGCTTTCCTGATAATTATAAATTCTATGGGAGTGGTAGCGCTAAAAGATTGCAAATTGGCAATGCCGTGCCGCCTTTATTGAGTGTAGCGCTCGCACAGGCGGTTTTTGACTTTTTAAAGGGGTAAGATGTTTAACAATAATGACTTTAAGGATTACAGAAAATTACTGGGTTTTGGTTCGCAAAATGCGTTTAAGGAATTTTTAGGCGCTAAAGACATACAACCTTGCGTTGATTTCAATTATTTAAACGCGCTCAAAAAAAGGCTTATTGAAATTTTTAGCGCTATCAATAGTATTTATTGTTTTAAATATAATGAGTATGAATTGGAATGCTTTTTTAAAAATTCCATAGAGCGAGTGTTTTCAAAGATAGTGGATACTCATATTATTTATAAGCTGAATAATCAAGGCAGAAGACCTGAAGAAGTTTGTTTTTCTTGGATGCGTGGGTTTTTAGTAGCGGAGTTTTTTAAGGATTTTATCGCTTGTCTTTTTGGCGCACAAAAAGAAACCATCAAATTTTTTGGTGGGGATAATTTTGAGAGCATAGAAAGCTTTAAAAGAAGTCCTAAAGCCGATTTTTTGTTGGACAATCATTTATTGCTAGAAGTTCAAAGCGACTTTCAAGGAATCAATGATATTAAAGAACATAAAGTTTTAGAAGCTAAAAGGCGTTTGATAACAGATAAAATTCCTACTATTGTGGTGCATTTTGATCTGTTTAACGGGCAAGTGGCGTGCGTAGAAATTTCTAAAATCAAAGACAATGATTTGAATTTGGATAACCCGCCAACAAATGGAAGGGCAGAGCGTTTTTAATATTTCGCAAAACTTTTTTGATTACAAAATTACAGAAATACCTAATAAGTCGCTTTCATAAAAACCCATAATACAACCTAAATAAAACACAAGATAAGAGCATTAAAAAGGTGGTAGATGGATTGAATGCTTGTTATTTTTTGCCTGACATTCAGCATGAGTGTGTGCGCCTCAAATGAGAGAGCGAGTGATTTTAGTGGGCACGCTTAAAAGTTTTAAACAAAAATTTTACTTCCCTAAACCCATAAAAACGCATCTTTCTCAACCAACTTATATTGATCCACCCTATCTTTTTTATTGCCTTCTGCTAAAAGTGATCCCATAAACTTCATTCCTGATTTGAAACAAGGGATCAGTAGGGGCTTCTACGCCTTTAGGGAGATCAGCTGGGAAATACACGTCTTTATTGCAACCCATTCCTTCGTATTTTTCAACTTTCAATGTCCCCACCAATAATTCTCTATGTTTGCCTTTCCAAAGCGCGGTCGTGTCGTTGGTGGCATCATTTTGATTCGCAAAGATTAGATACATTTGGTATTCTATGGGCTTAGTTTTAAGGTGTTGTTGGAATGAAGAAAGCAGATAATTTGAATCTTTTTGCTTTAACTCTTGAGGATTTAAGTATTTAACGCCGTCTTTAGGCACAAATTTCCACCTCGCAGGCAATAATTTCTCTCCCTTATCTTTAAACTTGAACGCATGCACGCTATAATAAGGCGTGTTAGCCACGCTTGAGCTAATCCCTATCGTTTTCATATAGGCGGCAAAATTCCTATAAGAGGGGACTTCTTCATAAAGCTTTTTGATTCTTGCTTCATCTACCTTGCCATTTTTAGGAATCCTCATCTCAAAAAATTGAGCGAATTCTTTAGGGTTTTTGGCAAAATTGATTTCTGTATTGAGCATCACCATTGTCCAACTAGCGTTTTGATTTTCTAGTTTTAACGCCATTCCCCTAACCTTGCTTTTATCGTCCATCGCTACGCCCCCTAAAGAATACCTTACAGACGCAGGGATTTCTTTTTCATTGAGTAATGGCACCTCTAAATCCTCTCTTGCTTGCGGGTTAGGGAGGAACACGCCTTTAGTGCAAAACCCCTTCGTGTGGTTGATTTTCATTTTAGGCTCTTTGGCGTTGAGTTTGTAGAAAATGTCAGCGATCTCTTCAGCACTCACTTCATGGGCTTTTAAAAAACCCAAACTCAAAACCAAACACAAGCTCAAACCAATTTTTTTCATTTTTGCTCCTTATTGTCATTTTTTTAATCTATGTATTGATGTAAAAACCATTTTTAGCTTTAAAATATTATCATATTATATCACTATCAATGCAGATAGTTTTTAAAGCGACTATGTAAAACTATGTAAAATAGAAGCTTTTTCACTAGCAAACTGGCGTTTGAAAATTTAAATTTTGTAAATTTTGAGAAAAACTAGCTTGATTTTAAACTAAATCTATATTCTTTTATGCTAGAATTACTTTTACAGAGTAATTTATCTATTCTCAGGTAGAGTAAGGAAGAGGAATGAAATTAAAGAAACGAAAAGTTGCGGCTACATTGCTAAAGCGTTTTACCTTGCCACTATTGTTCACGACAGGGTCATTAGGGGCGGTTACTTATGAAGTGCATGGGGACTTTATTAACTTCTCCAAGGTGGGTTTTAACCACTCGCCCATTAACCCTGTTAAAGGTATCTATCCTACAGAGACTTTTGTTAACCTTACAGGTAAGCTAGAGGGGTCTATACATTTGGGTAGGGGATGGACCGTGAATTTAGGTGGTGTTTTGGGCGGACAAGTTTATGATAGCACTAGGTATGATAGGTGGGCAAAGGATTTTACTCCCCCAAGCTATTGGGATAAAACTTCTTGCGGCACTGATTCTATGAGCCTTTGTATGAATGCGACTAAAATGTGGGAGCAATCAGGGCCAGGTGGCGTCATTAACCCTAGAGGTATTGGTTGGGAGTATATGGGTGAGTGGAACGGCTTGTTCCCTAACTACTATCCGGCTAACGCCTACTTGCCTGGGGGTTCAAGGCGCTATGAAGTTTATAAAGCGAATCTTACCTATGATAGCGACAGAGTCCATATGGTAATGGGGCGCTTTGATGTTACCGAGCAGGAGCAAATGGATTGGGTTTACCAATTGTTCCAAGGTTTTTATGGGACTTTCAAGCTTACGAATAAGATGAAATTCTTGCTCTTTAGCTCTTGGGGTCGTGGTATCGCTGATGGTCAATGGTTATTCCCCATTTATCGTGAAAAGCCTTGGGGTATTCATAAAGCCGGTATTATTTATCGCCCTACAAAGAATCTAATGATTCACCCTTATGTGTATCTCATCCCAGAGGTAGGTACGTTGCCTGGTGCTAAAATAGAATACGATACCAATCCTGAGTTTAGCGGTATGGGCATGAGGAACAGAACGACTTTTTATGTGTTGTATGACTATCGTTGGAATAACGCTGAATACGGTCGTTACGCACCCGCTCGTTATAACACTTGGGATCCGTTCTTGGACAATGGTAAGTGGCGTGGCTTGCAAGGTCCTGGTGGTGCGACGCTCTTTTTACGCCACCATATAGACATTAACAACTACTTTGTGGTTGGTGGTGCTTATCTCAACATTGGTAACCCTAACATGAACTTAGGTACTTGGGGTAACATCATCGCTGTGGATGGTATCGAACAATGGGTCGGCAGTATCTATAGCTTAGGGTTTGCAGGGATTGACAACATTACCGATGCTGACGCGTTCACTGAGTATGTTAAAGGTGGAGGCAAGCATGGTAAGTTCAGTTGGAGTCTCTACCAACGCTTCACTACCGCTCCAAGGGCATTGGAATATGGTATTGGTATGTATCTAGACTATCAGTTCAGCAAACATGTTAAAGCGGGTCTCAAACTCGTATGGTTAGAGTTCCAAATTCGTGCGGGTTACAACCCTGGAACCGGTTTCCTTGGGCCAAACGGTCAGCCGCTCAACTTGAATAATGGTTTGTTTGAATCTTCTGCATTCGCGCAAGGTCCTCAAGACATGGGTGGCATTAAAAAGAGTATTACCCAAGATAGAAGCCATTTGATGACACACATCAGTTATAGTTTCTAAGGGAGTTTCCCTATTCTCTTAGATATGCCTTCTTTTGTATTTTTATTTTAATATCTTTGGGAGTTAGGGCTTTGGAAATTAAGAAATATTTTTTTATGCTCTATTTTTTTGCTTTTTTCTAGTCTTTTTTTATCCAAACTTCAAGCTTATAAATTCAACATGAGCATTGTTGGAAAGGTGAGCAGCTATACCAAGTTTGGCTTTAACAACCAAAGATACCAGCCTTCTAAAGACATTTATCCTACAGGTAGCTACACTTCTTTGCTCGGCGAATTGAATTTGAGCATGGGGTTATACAAGGGCTTGAGGGCAGAAGTAGGGGCGATGATGGCAGCGCTCCCCTATGACTCTACCGCCTATCAAGGCAACAATATCCCTAACGGCCAGCCCGGCTCTAGGACGGATCCTTTTGGGGCGGGTATCTTTTGGCAATATATTGGTTGGTATGCGGGGCATAGTGGTTTGCAAGTGCAAAAACCTCGTTTAGCCATGGTGCATAACGCTTTTTTGAGCTACAACTACAAAAAAGACAAATTCAGTTTTGGCGTGAAAGGGGGGCGCTATGATGCTGAAGAGTATGATTGGTTCACTTCTTACACTCAAGGGGTTGAAGGCTTTGTCAAATATAAAGACACTAGGTTAAGGGTGATGTATTCAGACGCTAGGGCTTCAGCGTCAAGCGACTGGTTTTGGTATTTTGGGCGCTACTATACAAGCGGTAAGGCTCTAATGATAGCGGATTTGAAATATGAAAAAGACAACCTAAAAATCAACCCTTATTTTTATGCGATCTTTCAAAGAATGTATGCGCCAGGCATTAATATCACTTATGACACCAACCCTAATTTCAACAATAAGGGTTTTCGTTTTGTAGGCACTTTCGTGGGGTTTTTCCCCATTTTTGCCACTCCGGCTAATCAAAATGATATTATCCTCTTCCAACAAGTGCCGTTAGGAAAGAGCGGGCAAACTTATTTCTTCCGCACCCGTTTTTACTATAATAAGTGGCAATTTGGGGGCAGTGTCTATAAAAATATCGGTAACGCTAATGGTGATATAGGTATTTATGGGGATCCTTTGGGGTATAACATTTGGACGAATAGTATTTATGACGCAGAAATTAACAATATTGTTGGCGCTGATGTTATCAACGGGTTTTTATATGTAGGCTCACAATATAGAGGGTTTAGTTGGAAAATTTTAGGCCGTTGGACGGATAGCCCAAGGGCTGATGAAAGGAGTCTCGCGCTCTTTTTGAGTTATTTTTCTAATAAGTATAATATTAGAATGGATTTGAAACTAGAATATTATGGCAATATCACCAAAAAAGGCTATTGTATTGGGTATTGTGGCATGTATGTTCCAACCGATCCTAACGGGCCTGGGACACAGCCTTTAACGCACAATGTGTATTCTGACCGAAGCCATATAATGTTTAACATTACTTATGGTTTTAGGATTTACTAGCATTTTATCCTTAATGGATATTTTTGATTAGCCTTTTTAAAATATTAAAAGGCTCTGCTCCAATCAAATATTAATACTCAAAAAGCCTTATTTGACTTTATTATTCAACATTTAATACACTAAAACAAAACACCACACCCTACGCAGTTTTTCAACAAGCTAAACGAGTTTAAAGATGATGTTTTTACAACCCCTAAGGCTAAAGAATACATTGACATAGCGAGCGGTTTTCATAAGCTTTTTAAAAACGACGCTAAGATCGCTTTAAGCCTAAAGCCAGCCACAACGAAAAATTTAAGCCAAGGTTTAGCGACCACTTTAAGCGGAGCGTTAAAATACCAGTGGACTAAATTCACGCTAGGGACTTTATACCGCAACGCGCCCGATCGTATTTTAGGAGTGAAGTTACCCAAAGCGCTAAACGAAGCCACCGCAGGAGCGGCCTTAAAGTATCACATTAAAAGAGCGCTTGAGAGAAGCCACTCAATAAGCGATTTTAGTAAGAATTTAGAATTAAGCGCCAAAAACGCTAAATTTTCAAACAACACGCTTAAAATCATTGAAGAGCTTAATAACGGCGTTAAACAAGCGAGCGAAGAAATCAAAGAGAAAGCGACTAAATACGAAAAAGCCTTACAAGAATTACAAAAGATTGATGAAAGCAAGCTTACTAAAGAACAGCAACAAGTTTTAAAAGTGTTTAAAGGCGAGCTAGATCAAGCAGAAATCAAAGGCATAGACTTAAACGACCTTTATATTTTAGAACAAGGATCAAGGAATGCAGGCGCTAAAAAGATACTCATTAAACATTACGGAGAAGATAGCACCGGAGGACTAACTAACGACGAGCTAATCAACATGAGCGAAGTGATCAAAAACGGAAGCGTGTTATTAGAAAGTTTTGAAAGCCTTAAAAACGGCTTTAGATACGCTTACGAATGGGAGAAT
>NZ_CBOM010000003.1:0-99676 GCF_000476275.1 Helicobacter pylori SA213A | reverse complement strand
CCGCATTTAACGAACTTTTAGAAACCTTGAAGCCGAAATTTAGCGGCTTGTTTGTGGGCGTGTATTATATTTATAATGTGATCTACATTCAAGGCGGATGGGAGCAAAAGATCAAGGATTTAAGCGATTACACGCTAGAAAAAAATAAGAAAGGAGAGTAAAATTTTAAATTGAGAAATTGATGAAGATTTATTTTGCACGAAATTTAGGGCAACGCTTCAAAAATGCGAAGAGAATGAGCATGATAAATAAATCACAGGACAAATTAAAACATGGTTTAAAAAAGTTCAAGAATCCTTTTAACAAAGAGGGCTTTAAAAGGGTTATAATTAACTCTCATTGAGTGTATGGGTGTGAGAAAAATAAGCCTCAAATCCGTTTAAATCTTGGATCGGTTCTCATCAAACATGAATGGCTAAAACTTTTTGGCTAACGCCAAGCTCTTTGCTATGGATTGTAAAAAATGTTTTTAGCATTTTTTAGATTTTATTACCCGTATTTGATGAGAGTCAAGCCTTTTTTATTTAAAAAGGGCTGTATCAATCACAAGGAAATGTAATCCACTTCTTTGGGTCTTTGATGGTTAGCGATGAGTTGCTTACAGGTCGCAACGCCTTCTGAAGTGCCAACCATTAATAGCTTGGATTCGCTTGCAATGATCGTTTCTCCATCGGGCATGGGGATGTATTTGCCATCTTTTTGAGTGATACCAATCACAAACGCTTTAGCGATCTCTCTAAAATGGGCTTCTTTTAATTTCCTTAACACAAGCCAGCTGGTTTTGGGGACAATCACTTCTTCTAAGTCTAAAAGCGTGTCTTTTTTATTGATAAAACGCTCTAAGATATTTTCCATATCCGGACGCACCGCCATCGCGCTCACTCTCTGTGCCATGAGTTTTGTAGGGGAAACCACCATATCAGCCCCTAATTTTTTAATTTTTCTAAGCCTTCATCGCTATGCGCGCTTGCAATGATGTAATAAGGTTTGCGCTTTAATTCCTTTTCAAACAAGCGCACGCTCACCATTAACGCCACATTCACTGGTAAAATCTTAGACAACGCCACAACGCCCCTAGCGCTGCTTAAGTGGGTTTTTAGCATGGCTAAATTGGTGTGCGGATCGCCTATGATGTAGTAGGGGTATTTGTGCTTAATGGCTTCTTCTTCAAAACTAGGGTCATTATCCACGACCACAAAGGGGATTTGAGCGGAGCGGAACTGCTTGCTCAATTCAATGGTGTATTCGTTGTGGTAACAAATCACGTAATGATCCTTAAGGCGTGCGATTTTATAAATCATACCTTTCTCCTTAATCAATCTGGTAAGCGTGCCTTTATTGACCACGCTAACTAAAATAGCCACGCTAAAGGCAATAATTCCTGCCCCAAAAAACATTAAAATGGAAGTTAAAAAAATACTTATAGGCCCAAACTGGCTTTCATTTAAAGCGCCAAACCCTGTAGCTGTCATGGTGTAAGTCGTTTGGAAGAAAGCTTGCATAAGGCTATAATTTTCTAGGGCGAAGTATCCCAGAGTGCCTAAAAGCACAAGCAATTGGATTAAAATAAGCGGGAGTCTAAAGACCTTAAATTGCTCATAGATTTCAGAATTTAAATTGACTTCTGGCTGATTTTCATCGTCTTTTTTGATTTTAAAAAATTTCAACTTTTCAAACAAAACCAATTCCTAGATCAAAATAAATCTTTTGAAAGCGTTCACCTCTAAATTTAATCAAAACGATAAACCTAATCTAGGCCGTGTTTTAATCTCAAAAAGAAGTTTAGTTTTAAGGGGAGTTTTAAAAAGGTTATCAAAAACACCAAAACCACCCCTACAATCAAAACGGACAGAAATTCTAAAAACTAAGCCCCTTTACGCATGGTTCTTAAAGTGGAAGCAGCCACTTTAATGCGTTTAGTCGTGCCGTCGTCTAATTGGATCTTAATCGATCGCAAGTTAGGGAGTAAGCGGCGTTTGTTTTTGTTGTTCGCATGACTGACATGATTGCCTACCATAGGCCCTTTAAAAGTTAAAGCACATCTTTTTGCCATTGTGTATCCTTAATTATTGAAATAAATTTGACATTATACTTAAAATAGCCTTTAAAAAGACTGATTTTAAGGCTAATTTTTAAATGGTTCGTTTAAGAACTACTTTTTTGAGGCATAGAACTTTTAAAGCCTTTCATTCTGTCAATAGCGTCTCGGTATTTGGCAATATTTTCTTCTGTAAGTTCCATTACAGCTTTTTTCATGACAACCGCATACATTCTGTTTAAGATCTTATGTATCGCATCTTCTTTATTCTTTTCCAAATCTTCATGGATAATGCTGTTTGAAGAATCAAACCCTCCAGAATTACTGTGTTTGTAAGTATAAGTCATTGCCTGAAAAGTCCCTACTTCCACAGCAAAATCATGGACTACACGATTGCTTTCTGGCTCATAAAAATTAAACCACACAGAGCCTGAGCTTTGATCCACTAGCGCGTCTAAATTAGGATCATTGGGATCTTTTACATTCATTTTCAAATCTTCTAAGATTCCTACCCACCCTTTCAAATCTAAAACGAAAATAATCTTTCTCTTATCTTGCGCATTTAAAGCTTTTTCATCTTGAAAACGCAACACTTGATAGCCTCTTTTTTCAAAAATAGTTTGGATTTGATTGACTAAAGCGTCTTGAAACTTATCAATATAGGGTTTTAGATTATCGCTCACTTGAATGCGTGGCGCTAAAATACCTACAACATGATGGTTTTGTGGGGCTTGAGCAATATGTATCGGATAATTAAAATCTAGCGGCGTAACATGTTCAGAGCTTGTTTGCATTCTTTCATGAGTTTGAGCTTGATTTTTGGCGTCATTTGATTTTTTTGTCTCAGCGCTTGGATTCATCGCGCAACCGATTAACACGCTTGAAAGCCCTAAAGCCACCAACATTTTAGAATAAACTCTAACTTTTTTAAAAATAAGCGAACGCTCCATAAAAGACTCCTAAAATAAAAATTGAAATTATAATTATACTATTTTTAAGTAAATCAATTTGCGCTACAATTATGCTTTTTCTAATCTATAAGCATGGCATGGCGATTTTACCACAAGGGATTTTATGCTCTATTCTTTATTATATGGCTATTTTAATATCAATCTTTTCCAGTATTTGACCTTTAGAGCAGGGTTAGGGTTTTTTATAGCCTTTTTCCTCACGCTTTTTTTAATGCCTAAATTCATTCTATGGGCCAAGGCCAAAAAGGCTAACCAGCCCATTTCAAGCTTTGTGCCAAGCCACCAGAATAAAAAGGATACCCCTACGATGGGGGGGATTGTGTTTGTTTTTGCAACCATTGTTGCGAGCGTGTTGTGCGCGTCTTTGGGTAATCTTTATATGCTGTTAGGGATAATCGTGTTAGTGGGCTTTAGTTTTGTGGGTTTTAGAGACGATTACACTAAAATCAACCAACAAAATAACGCCGGGATGAGTGCGAAAATGAAATTTGGCATGCTGTTTGTCCTTTCGCTTGGGGTGTCTGTTTTATTGAGCCTTAAGGGGTTAGACACTTTTTTATACGCGCCTTTTTTGAAAAACCCCTTGTTTGAAATGCCCACGATGTTAGCGGTTGGTTTTTGGGTGTTGGTTTTTTTATCTACGAGCAATGCGGTGAATTTAACCGACGGGTTAGACGGCTTAGCGAGCGTGCCTAGCATTTTCACCCTTTTAAGCCTTTCTATCTTTGTGTATGTGGCAGGGAATGCGGAATTTTCTAAATATTTGCTTTATCCTAAAGTCATAGATGTGGGGGAATTGTTTGTTGTCTCGCTGGCGTTAGTGGGATCGCTCTTTGGCTTTTTGTGGTATAACTGCAACCCGGCAAGCGTGTTTATGGGCGATAGCGGGAGTTTGGCTTTGGGGGGGTTTATCGCTTATAACGCTATTGTTTCGCATAATGAAATCTTACTCGTTTTAATGGGATCTATTTTTGTGGTAGAAACTTTGTCGGTGATCTTGCAAGTAGGGAGCTATAAAACCCGTAAAAAACGCCTTTTTTTAATGGCGCCCATCCATCATCATTTTGAACAAAAGGGTTGGGCAGAAAATAAGGTGATCGTGCGTTTTTGGATCATTTCAATGTTGAGTAATTTAGTCGCTCTTTTAAGCTTGAAGGTGCGTTAAAATGAAAATCTCTTTATTGGGGCATGGCAAAACCACTCTAGCCTTAGGGCGTTTTTTTAAAAAAAACCATAACGAAGTCAAATTTTTTGATGATAAATTCACTGCATTTTTTAAAGATAGAGAGGGTTTTCTTTGTTATCCCAGTAAGGATTTCAACCCTAATGATTCCCAATTAGAGGTAGTCAGCCCTGGCATTAGTTTCACGCACCCTTTAGTCATAAAAGCCAAGCATTTAGTGAGCGAATACGATTATATTAATAGCTTGTTTGATTTGGTTTTCACGCCTACTATAATCAGTATTAGCGGCACTAACGGGAAAACCACCACGACCGAAATGCTCACCATGCTTTTAGAAGATTTTAAGGCTGTGAGTGGGGGGAATATCGGCACGCCCTTGATTGAATTGTTTGAAAAACAATCGCCCTTGTGGGTGTTAGAAACAAGCTCATTTTCTTTGCATTACACTAACAAGGCTTACCCTTTAATCTACTTGCTCATCAATGTGGAAGCTGATCATTTGACTTGGCATTGCAATTTTGAAAATTATTTGAACGCTAAACTCAAGGTTTTATCGTTGATGCCTAAAACTTCGCTCGCTATCCTCCCTTTAAAATTCAAAGAACACCCCATTATTCAAAACTCGCAAGCGCAAAAAATCTTTTTTGACAAAAGCGAAGAGGTTTTAGAGTGTTTAAAAATCCCTTCTAACGCTCTTTTTTTTAAGGGAGCGTTTTTATTGGATGCTGCCTTAGCCCTTTTAATTTATGAGCAATTTTTAAAAATAAAGAATTTAAAATGGCAAGATTATAGAGAAAACGCCCTTAAAAGACTGAACGCTTTTAAAATCGGCTCGCATAAAATGGAAGAATTTAGGGATAAAGAAGGGCGTTTGTGGGTAGATGACAGCAAGGCCACGAACATTGATGCCACCTTGCAAGCTCTAAAAACCTTTAAAAACCAAAAAATCCATTTGATTTTAGGGGGCGATATTAAAGGGGTCAATTTAACCCCCCTTTTTGAAGAGTTTAAAAACTATAAAATAAGCCTTTATGCCATAGGATCAAGCGCTTCTATCATCCAAGCTTTAGCGTTAGAATTTAATGTTTCTTGTCAGGTTTGTTTGGAGTTAGAAAAAGCGGTTCAAGAAATTAAAAGCGTTTTATTGCAAAATGAAGTCGCTTTGCTTTCACCCAGTGCGGCCAGTTTGGATCAATTTTCTTCGTATAAAGAAAGGGGTGAAAAATTTAAAGCGTTTGTTTTAAAAGATTAAAGCGCATGCGCCACGACTTCTAATTGTGAAATTTTTTGAAAAACCTCGTTCCGTTCTGCTTCGTTTGAAACTTCCATAGAAACATTAAAGCTATAAAATTTAGCGTTTTTAGAAGTGTTTTTAAATTCCAATTTAAAGGGGCGTTGGTAGGTTTCTAAAAGCTCTTTTAATGTGCTTGTATCTTTAGTGGTCATAATCACCCTATAATCCCAAACGCAAGGGTAAATAATGGTGGGTTTTTCTGAATCAGACGGCACTAAGAAGCTCCTTAAACAATTTAGGAATGGCAATAGGGCTGTATGTAGAGCGGTTGACAAAGCCAAACTTGATTTCTGAAGCAAAGACTTTAAAAGGCTTCATAGGCTCTAAAGAAGCGTTTTGGATACAATAAATTTCTTGAAAAAGCACCACAAAAACCTTTCTTAATTCTTTAATTTGCGTTCTTATTTCTAAGACCTGGCCAAGGCTTGCGGGGGTGAAAAAATCCGCTTTGATAGAGCGGATAACAAACACGCCTTCTTCATTTTCGGGCAAGACATTTTGTTTAAAAAAAAACTCGCTCCTAGCCCTTTCGCAATATTTCAAATAATTCGCATGATAGACCACGCCTTCAGAGTCGGTATCTTCGTAATATACCCTACAGCGCATTAATTCCCCTTACTTAAATAATGAAATTTTCTTAAAATTATACAATATGTAACTTAACTATAGTATAATCTAGGGGCGTTGCTTTATGTTTTTTAGGTATTTTTGAAGTGGGTTTTTTCTTAAATCTTAAGATCTTTAAAGATTTCAAAAAACTAATACAGCAATAGTTGGGCGATTAAGGACATCGCTCTTTAATTTTAATCATTTACAAGGAGTTTGGTAGTTAAGAATGGGTAATCATTTTTCTAAATTAGGATTTGTTTTAGCGGCGTTAGGGAGTGCGATAGGTTTAGGGCATATTTGGCGTTTTCCTTACATGACTGGGGTGAGTGGTGGGGGTGCTTTTGTTTTATTGTTTTTATTTTTATCTTTAAGCGTTGGCGCGGCGATGTTTATCGCTGAAATGCTATTAGGACAAAGCACGCAAAAAAATGTAATAGAAGCTTTTAAAGAGCTTGACCTTAACCCCAAAAAACGCTGGAGATACGCAGGGCTTTTGCTTATTTCTGGGCCATTAATACTGACTTTTTATGGCACTATTTTAGGTTGGGTGCTTTATTATTTGGTGAGTATTAGTTTTAATTTGCCTAATAATATCCAAGAATCTGAACAAATTTTTACTCAAACTTTGCAGTCTATAGGGTTACAATCCATAGGGCTTTTTAGCGTTTTATTCATAACCGGATGGATTGTTTCTAGAGGGATTAAAGAAGGGATTGAAAAACTCAATCTAGTCTTAATGCCCTTACTCTTTGCCACTTTTTTTGGTTTGCTTTTCTATGCGATGAGCATGGATTCTTTTTCTAAAGCTTTCCATTTCATGTTTGATTTCAAACCAAAAGATTTGACTTCTCAAGTGTTCACTTATTCCTTGGGGCAGGTTTTCTTTTCTTTAAGCATCGGTTTAGGGATCAATATCACTTATGCTGCGGTTACGGATAAAACGCAGAATTTGCTTAAAAGCACTATTTGGGTGGTTTTATCAGGGATTTTGATTTCTCTTGTGGCAGGGCTTATGATTTTCACTTTTGTGTTTGAATATGGGGCGAATGTCTCACAAGGCACAGGGTTAATCTTCACTTCTTTACCGGTGGTTTTTGGCCAAATGGGAGCGATAGGCGTTCTTGTTTCAATTCTTTTTTTGCTCGCGCTCGCTTTTGCTGGCATCACTTCTACGGTGGCTTTATTAGAGCCAAGCGTGATGTATCTTACCGAAAAGTATCAATACTCTCGTTTTAAGGTTACTTGGGGTCTTGTAGCGCTAATTTTTATCGTAGGCGTGGTGTTGATTTTCTCGCTCCACAAGGATTATAAAGACTATCTCACTTTCTTTGAAAAAAGTCTTTTTGATTGGTTGGATTTTGCATCAAGCACCATTATCATGCCTTTAGGCGGGATGGCAACCTTTATTTTTATGGGCTGGGTTTTGAAAAAAGAAAAATTGCGTCTTTTGAGCACACACTTTTTAGGCCCTAAATTGTTTGCAACTTGGTATTTCTTGCTTAAATACATCACCCCTTTAATTGTGTTTTCTATTTGGTTGAGCAAGATTTATTAAAATATTTGGCATGGGAAAATTTTCTAAATTAGGCTTTATTTTAGCCACTTTGGGTAGCTCTATCGGTTTAGGGCATATTTGGCGCTTTCCTTATATGGTAGGTCATAATGGGGGGAGCGCGTTTGTGCTTTTATATCTGGTGCTAACCTTGAGTTTAGGCATTGCTATGCTTTTAGTGGAAATGCTGATTGGGAATTTGGGTAAAAAAGATGTTGTTTCTAATTATCAAATACTAGATCCTAAAAGGAAAAAATATTACCCTTTCACTTCTTTTTTTATTTTAGGCGGTCCTCTCATTTTATCCTTTTATGCGGTGGTGTTAGGCTGGGTGCTCTACTATCTCTTTGTAGTAACTTTTGATTTGCCTAAAGATTTAGAGCAAGCTAAAATGCAATTTAGCATGCTCCAAAATGGCAGTTTGATCTGGCCTGTTATTGGCTTTAGCGCATGCTTATTGCCGACAATATGGTTTGTTTCTAGGGGGATTGAAGAAGGGATTGAAAAATTAAATGTCGTGCTTATGCCCTTATTGTTTGTGATTTTCATAGGGCTTTTAATCTATGCGATGACTTTAGAAAGCATGCCTAAAGCTTTGCACTTTTTGTTTAATTTTGAGATTCAAAAGATTGATTTTAAGGTTGTTATGGACGCTTTGGGGCAGATGTTCTTTTCTTTGAGTTTAGGGGTAGGCACGATTATTACTTATTCAGCTTTCACGCCCAAAAGAGAAAACCTATTCAAAAGCTCTCTATTTATTGTATTACCGGGTATTTTAATCTCTCTCATTGCCGGGGTGATGATTTTTACCTTTGTGTTTGAATACCATGCAGATGTGTCTCAAGGGCCAGGGCTTGTTTTTATTTCCTTACCTTTGACTTTCGCTAAAATGGGAATCAGTGGGCAGATCGTTTCGCTCTTTTTCTTTATGGCGCTTGTTTTTGCCGGGATCACTTCTACGGTTTCTTTAGTAGAGCCTTTAGCGCTTTACTTAATCAATCGTTTTAATTTTTCGCGCCTTCAAGCGTCGCTATGGATAGGGGTTGTTGTGTATGTTTTAGGCGTTTTAGTTATTCTTTCTATGAATGAACGATACGCTAAGTTTTTGAGTTTTGCTCATAAGAGCGTGTTTGGGTGGCTGGATTTCATCACTTCTTCATTTTTAATGCCTTTGGGAGGCTTGTTTTCAGTCTTGTTTGTGGGGTGGATTTTAAATAAAAAGCGTTCTTTTTTAGCCACGAAGCATTTTTTTAAGAAAAGCGTTTTCAAAGCATGGCATTTTAGCGTTCGTTTTATCGCGCCTGTAGTGATTTTAGCGATTTTTATCCTGCAATTTAAGTAAAATAAGAAGACTTAATGAAAAGCAAATTTTTGCTCTTTATGATCTTTATAGTTTGTCAACTAGAAGGCAAAAAATTTTCACAAGATAATTTTAAGGTGGATTACAACTATTATTTGCGCAAACAGGATTTGCATATAGTTAAAACGCAAAACGATTTGTCCAATACCTGGTATCTTGCCCCACAAAAAGCCCCCAAAGAACATTCTTGGGTGGATTTTGCTAAAAAATACTTAAACATGATGGATTATCTAGGCACTTACTTTTTGCCATTTTACCATAGTTTCACCCCCATTTTTCAATGGTATCATCCTAATATCAACCCGTACCAACGCAATGAGTTTAAATTCCAAATCAGTTTTAGAGTGCCTGTGTTTAGGCATATTCTTTGGACTAAAGGCACGCTTTATTTGGCTTATACCCAAACCAACTGGTTTCAAATTTATAACGACCCTCAATCCGCTCCCATGCGAATGATCAATTTCATGCCTGAACTCATTTATGTTTATCCTATCAATTTCAAACCTTTTGGGGGTAAAATAGGAAACTTTTCTGAAATTTGGATAGGCTGGCAGCACATTTCTAATGGCGTGGGGGGCGCGCAATGTTATCAGCCTTTTAAAGACGGCAATCCTGAAAACCAATTTCCAGGAGGGCCTGTCATCGTTAAAGATTATAACGGGCAAAAAGATGTGCGCTGGGGAGGTTGCCGTTCTGTGAGCGCGGGGCAACGCCCTGTGTTTCGTTTGGTGTGGGAAAAGGGAGGCCTAAAAATCATGGTTGCTTATTGGCCTTATGTCCCTTATGATCAATCCAACCCTAATTTGATTGATTACATGGGTTATGGTAACGCTAAAATAGATTACAGGAGAGGGCGCCACCATTTTGAATTGCAACTTTATGATATTTTCACACAATACTGGCGCTATGATCGCTGGCATGGCGCTTTCCGCTTAGGCTATACCTACCGCATTAACCCTTTTGTAGGGATTTATGCGCAGTGGTTTAACGGCTATGGCGATGGTTTGTATGAATACGATGTTTTTTCTAATCGTATAGGGGTAGGAATACGCTTGAACCCTTAAAAAAGCGTTATTTTATGCTATAATAGGGG
The DNA here is from genome assembly GCF_000476275.1 of Helicobacter pylori SA213A. Classification (GTDB taxonomy): domain Bacteria; phylum Campylobacterota; class Campylobacteria; order Campylobacterales; family Helicobacteraceae; genus Helicobacter; species Helicobacter pylori_CL. The sequence continues at coordinate 89,576 of NZ_CBOM010000003.1, read as the reverse complement.
TAAAAATTCAAGGGAATTACTTAGCCATGAAAATCAGTGTTAGTAAAAACGATTTAGAAAATACTTTGCGCTACTTGCAAGCTTTTTTGGATAAAAAGGACGCTTCTTCTATCGCTTCACACATCCATTTAGAGGTCATTCAAGAAAAGCTTTTTTTGAAAGCCAGCGATTCAGACATCGGGCTAAAAAGCTATGTCTCTACGCAATCTACGGATAAAGAGGGCGTTGGCACGATTAATGGGAAGAAGTTTTTGGACATTATCTCATGCTTAAAAGACTCTAATATTACTTTAGAGACTAAAGAAGACAGCCTGGTGATCAAACAAAATAAAAGCTCTTTCAAACTCCCCATGTTTGACGCTGACGAGTTTCCTGAATTTCCTGTTATAGATCCCAAAGTGAGTTTAGAAGTGAATGCTCCCTTTTTAGTGGATGCGTTTAAAAAAATCGCCCCTGTGGTGGAACAAACCAGCCATAAAAGAGAATTAGCCGGCGTTTTAATGCAATTTGACAAAACCCATCAAACCCTTTCAGTGGTAGGCACGGACACTAAAAGACTTTCTTATACGCAGTTAAAAAACATCTCTATCCATTCCACTGAAGAAGACATTTCTTGCATTTTGCCTAAACGGGCTTTATTGGAAATCCTTAAACTTTTTTATGAGAATTTTAGTTTTAAAAGCGATGGCATGTTAGCGGTCATTGAAAACGAAACGCACACTTTTTTCACCAAGCTCATTGATGGGAATTACCCTGATTATCAAAAAATCCTCCCTAAAGAATACGCATCTTCTTTCACTTTGGGCAAGGAAGAATTTAAAGAGAGCATTAAGTTATGCAGTTCCTTAAGCTCTACGATTAAACTCACTTTAGAAAAAAACAACGCTTTGTTTGAATCTTTGGATTCTGAGCATAGCGAAACCGCTAAAACTTCTATTGAGATTGAAAAAGGTTTGGATATTGAAAAAGCCTTTCATTTGGGCGTGAACGCGAAATTTTTCCTTGAAGCCTTAAACGCTTTAGGGACAACGCAGTTTGTTTTACAATGCAATGAATCTTCATCGCCCTTTTTAATCCAAGAACCCCTTGATGAAAAGCAAAGCCACTTGAGTGCTAAAATTTCCACTTTGATGATGCCAATCACATTATAAAGGCTTGATTGAATGCAAAATTACCAGAGCCATAGTATTAAGGTTTTAAAAGGCTTAGAGGGGGTTAGGAAACGCCCTGGAATGTATATTGGCGACACCAATGTGGGTGGGTTGCACCACATGGTGTATGAAGTCGTGGATAACGCTGTAGATGAAAGCATGGCGGGTTTTTGCGATACTATCAATATCACTTTGACCGATGAAGGCTCATGCATTGTAGAAGATAACGGGCGAGGCATTCCTGTGGGTATCCACCCCACAGAAAAAATCCCCGCTTGCACCGTGGTTTTAACGATGTTGCATGCGGGGGGGAAGTTTGATAATGATACTTATAAGGTTTCAGGCGGGTTGCATGGCGTGGGCGTTTCGGTTGTGAATGCTTTGAGCAAACGCTTGATTATGACCATTAAAAAAGAGGGCCAAATCTATCGCCAAGAATTTGAAAAAGGCATCCCCATTAGCGAGCTTGAAATCATTGGCAAGACTAAAAATGCTAAAGAAAGCGGCACGACTATTGAATTTTTCCCCGATGAAAGCGTGATGGAGGTCGTTGAATTTCAAGCGGGTATTTTGCAAAAACGCTTCAAAGAAATGGCGTATCTTAACGATGGCTTAAAAATTGCTTTCAAAGAAGAAAAAACCCAATTGCAAGAGACTTATTTCTATGAAGACGGCTTGAAACAATTCGTTAAAGACAGCGCTAAAAAAGAATTGCTCACTCCCATTATTTCGTTTAAAAGCATGGATGAAGAAACGCGCACTTCCATAGAGGTCGCTTTGGCGTATGCTGATGATTATAATGAAAACACTTTGAGCTTTGTGAATAATATTAAAACTTCTGAAGGCGGCACGCATGAGGCGGGCTTTAAAATGGGCTTGTCTAAAGCAATCTTGCAATATATTGACCATAACATTAAAACCAAAGAGTCGCGCCCCATTTCTGAAGACATTAAAGAGGGTTTAGTGGCTATTGTGAGCTTGAAAATGAGCGAGCCGTTATTTGAGGGGCAGACTAAATCCAAGCTTGGTAGCTCGTATGCACGCGCGTTAGTTTCAAAATTAGTCTATGATAAAATCCATCAATTTTTAGAAGAAAACCCTAATGAAGCTAAAATCATCGCCAATAAAGCCCTTTTAGCTGCAAAAGCTAGAGAAGCCAGCAAAAAAGCCAGGGAGCTTACCAGAAAAAAAGACAATTTGAGTGTCGGCACTTTGCCGGGAAAATTAGCCGATTGCCAGAGTAAAGATCCCTTAGAGAGTGAAATCTTTTTAGTGGAGGGCGATAGCGCGGGTGGGAGCGCTAAACAAGGGCGCGATAGAGTTTTTCAAGCGATTTTACCCTTAAAAGGTAAGATTTTAAATGTGGAAAAAAGCCATTTGTCAAAAATTTTAAAATCAGAAGAAATTAAAAACATGATCACGGCTTTTGGGTGTGGCATTCAAGAGAGTTTTGAGATAGAAAAATTGCGCTATCATAAAATCATTATCATGACCGATGCTGATGTGGATGGGAGCCATATCCAAACCTTGCTGATGACTTTTTTCTATCGTTATTTACGCCCGCTGATTGAACAAGGGCATGTTTATATCGCTCAAGCCCCTCTTTACAAATACAAGAAAGGCAAAACAGAAATCTATCTTAAAGACAGCGTCGCTTTGGATCATTTTTTAATTGAGCATGGCATCAATTCGGTGGATATTGAAGGGATTGGTAAGAACGATTTGATGAATTTGTTAAAAGTGGCACGCCATTACCGCTACGCGCTTTTGGAATTAGAAAAACGCTACAATTTGCTAGAAATTTTACGCTTTTTGATTGAAACTAAGGACGCTTTAAGCCTTGATATGAAAGTTTTAGAAAAAAGCATTTTAGAAAAATTAGAGGGCTTGAATTATCAGATCTTACGCTCTTTTGCTACTGAAGAAAGCTTGCATTTGCATGTGCAAACCCCTAAAGGCTTGGTGGAATTTAATTTAGATGACAACCTCTTTAAAGAAGTGTTGTTTGAAGAAGCGCATTACACTTATCAAAAGCTTATGGAGTATAATTTAGATTTCTTGGAAAATAAGGATATTTTGGCGTTTTTAGAAGAAGTGGAAAACCACGCTAAAAAGGGAGCGAATATCCAGCGCTATAAGGGGCTAGGCGAGATGAACCCTAATGATTTGTGGGAAACGACCATGCATAAAGAAAACCGCAGTCTCATCAAACTCAAGATTGAAGATTTAGAAAAAACCGATGCAGTCTTTTCGCTTTGCATGGGCGATGAAGTGGAGCCTAGAAGAGCCTTTATCCAAGCGCATGCTAAAGACGTGAAACAACTGGATGTGTGAGGGATCTTAATCACCACTCCTAAACATTTAACCAAGCAAGAGAGCGTGAATTTAGGGGCTTACTACACGCCATCTTATTTGGTGGATTGCGCTTACAGGCTTTTAAAAAAACATGCCAATATTGAAAACTACACGCTTTTAGATAGCGCTTGTGGTAATAAAGAATTTTTAAAACTCAAGCACCCTAGAAAAATAGGAGCGGATATTGACCCTAATTGCGATGCTTTAATGATAAACGCCCTAGTTAATCCTAAAAGAGAAAATTATGGTATCAGCCAAGATGAGCCTTTAATTATTGTGGGCAATCCCCCTTATAATGATAGAACTTCCTTTATTAAACAAGACATTAAAAACAAAGATTTTATTTTTGAGATAGACAATGACTTGAAAGCTAGGGATTTAGGGATAAGTTTTTTAAAATCTTTTGTGGCTTTAAAGCCGGCTTTTATTTGCGTGTTACACCCTTTATCTTACCTCATCAAAGAAGCTAATTTTAAACAATTAAAACTATTTAAGGATAACTACAGGCTTTTAGACGCTTTGGTTGTTTCTTCTAAATATTTCACTAAAAGCAACGAATTTCCTATTGTAATAGCCTTATATGAACAAGGGCGAATGGACTATGGATATATTAGGCGTTTTATTTTTCAAACTGATTGCGGCACGACGCTATGCTTAAACGATTTTGACTATATAGCCAATTATGTGGATAAATACCCTAACGCTAAAAAAGTTAGTGCATGCGTGGGCTATTTTTTCCCTATGCGAGACATCAACGCTCTTAAACGCAACAAGACTTTTTTAAACGCGCCAAGCACTAATGCGGTGTGTATCAGTCAAGATAAATTAATTTACTACCAATATATCCATTATTTTAAGGAAATCGCTCCTAAAATTCCTTATTATTTTGGCAATTTGGATATTATCATTGATCATTTCGCTTTTTTAGAAATGAAAGACGCTTTCTTAAAAGATAAAAGAGCGCGTTTAGAATATTTTAAAAAATTATTTCAAGGACACCCTTGTGAGTTTGATTAAGATTGATTATGATAAAAAAATGATTAAAATACCCATTCCTTTAACTTCAATTTCAGGCAAAGTGCGCGTGAAAACTAGACATGCCTTTAGCGATTATGGGGTATCAACAGCGACTAGAAAAATCCCTTTTAGTTTAAAGCATTATATAGAGTGGCAGATCGGTTATGATGTCCCCATCACAGACAGAGAAAAGTTTAAACTCACTACCTTAAAAGATGAGAAATACCATTTTTTAGGGGCTAATGGTAAAATAAAAACTCTTTATGAGTTGAGTGAAATGATTTATTATGCCAAACAATTGAATTTGATCGGTTTAAAAAATCTAGAAAATACTTTAGAATATTTAGAAAAACAAAAACAATTTATAGAAGATCATTTTATGATTACAAGAGAAAGATTTAGACCTCACCAATTTGGTGGCATGGATTTTGAACTTTCACGCATTTCTTACCCCTTACTTATTCGTTCTTTTAATGATAATCAGTTAAGTGAAATGGTTATCAGAGAACAACAATACGGCTCTAAAACCCAAGCCATGCTGTATTTTTGCTTTTCTATTTTAGAATTAAAAACTGCTACTCCTTTATTAAATAGGACGGCTACACTCAAAGAACATGCCCTTTTAGTTGTCAACCATAATAACGCTTCCATTTTTTTAGAAATGTTTAAAATTTTTGGACTTTTAAGTCAAGCGCACCATAATGATGTGTTAAAGATTTTAGAAAAAATACTTCAAAATTAACTGATAATACGGATTGATTAGAAAGGGAATGAATATCCAACGCTATAAAGGTCTAGGCGAGATAAAACCTTGTATGGGAAATAACCATGCATCAATACAATGCGCTTCATAAAGCTATAAAAACAAGGCTGGGCTTTAAACTTGTATCGTTTTTCTTTAATGGCTTATGTTATACTAATAAAATACAGATTCAATTGAAGGCATTAAACAACTGCATGGTATTTTTTCATAAGAAAATTATTTTAAATTTTATCTATTCTTTAATGGTTGCTTTTTTATTCCATTTATCCTATGGGGTTCTTTTAAAAGCCGATGAAATGGCTAAAAAGCAAACTTTATTGGTGGGTGAAAGGCTTGTGTGGGATAAGCTCACGCTGTTAGGGTTTTTAGAAAAAAACCATATCCCTCAAAAACTCTACTATAATTTGAGTTCTCAGGATAAAGAATTGAGCGCTGAAATCCAAAGCAATGTTACCTACTATACCTTAAGAGATGCTAACAACACGCTCATTCAAGCCCTTATCCCTATAAGCCAGGATTTGCAAATCCATATTTATAAAAAAGGGGAGGATTATTTTTTAGACTTTATCCCTATTATCTTCACTCGTAAAGAAAAAACTTTGCTTCTTTCTTTACAAACTTCGCCCTATCAAGATATTGTCAAAGCCACCAATGACCCCCTTTTAGCCAACCAATTGATGAATGCGTATAAAAAAAGCGTGCCTTTTAAACGCTTAGCAAAAAACGATAAAATCGCTATCGTTTATACAAGAGATTATCGTGTGGGGCAAGCGTTTGGCCAGCCGACCATTAAAATAGCCATGATTAGCTCTCGTTTGCACCAATACTATCTTTTTTCCCATTCAAACGGGCGTTATTACGATTCAAAAGCGCAAGAAGTGGCAGGGTTTTTACTAGAAACCCCGGTGAAATACACCCGCATTTCTTCGCCTTTTTCGTATGGGAGATTCCATCCTGTCTTAAAAGTCAAACGGCCTCATTACGGCGTGGATTATGCGGCTAAACATGGCAGTTTAATCCATTCTGCTTCAGATGGCCGTGTGGGTTTTATAGGGGTTAAGGCGGGGTATGGGAATGTGGTTGAAATCCATTTGAATGAATTGCGCTTGGTGTATGCTCACATGAGCATGTTTGCTAAGGGGTTAAAAAAAGGATCGTTCGTTAAAAAAGGGCAAATTATAGGAAGAGTGGGAAGCACCGGTTTAAGCACCGGGCCGCATTTGCATTTTGGCGTGTATAAAAACTCCCGCCCCATTAATCCTTTAGGCTATATCCGCACCGCTAAAAGCAAATTACACGGCAAGCAAAGAGAGGCTTTTTTAGAAAAAGCTCAGCATTCTAAGCAAAAATTAGAAGAACTTTTTAAAACCCATTCCTTTGAAAAAAATTCATTTTATCTTTTAGAGGGTTTTTAATGTCTTATTTTAAGAATGCTTTCAACCAAAAATCTTTAATAGATGATTCCAGTGTGTATTTAGAGCCTTGTTCTAGCTCTAATTTCATAGAATTAAAACGCATGCATTATAATGAAGAGAATACTAAGAAAACATGGGATATTATTAAGTCTTTAGACAGCGTGGCGGTTTTACTCTATGAAAAAGAATCCGATTGTTTTGTGATTGTGAAACAATTCCGCCCAGCCATTTATGCACGCCATTTTCATTTTAAGCACGATCAAGATCAAAATATTGACGGATACACTTATGAATTGTGTGCGGGGCTTGTGGATAAAGCTAATAAGAGTTTAGAAGAAATCGCTTGCGAAGAAGCGCTAGAAGAATGCGGTTATCAAATTAGCCCTAAAAATTTAGAAACCATAGGCCAATTTTATAGTGCGACTGGGTTGAGTGGGAGTTTGCAAACGCTCTATTACGCTGAAGTGCATAAGAATTTGAGGGTTTCAAAGGGTGGGGGGATTGATGCCGAAAAGATTGAAGTGCTGTTTTTAGAGCGATCAAAAGCTCTTGATTTTATAATGGATTTTCAATACGCTAAAACCACCGGATTGTCTTTAGCCATTTTGTGGCATTTAAAAAAGTTTAAAAATGTTTAAAAGGAATTGTATGTTAAGGCTTTTGATGGGACTTCTTTTAATGAGTTTTATAAGCTTGCAATCAGCCTCTTGGCAAGAACCCTTAAGAGTGAGTATAGAATTTGTGGATTTGCCTAAAAAAATCATTCGTTTTCCTGCTCATGATTTGCAAGTGGGGGAGTTTGGTTTTGTCGTTACTAAACTTTCAGATTATGAAATCGTTAATTCTGAAGTGGTCATTATTGCCGTTGAAAATGGCGTCGCAACGGCTAAATTCAGAGCGTTTGAGTCTATGAAACAAAGGCATTTACCCACTCCAAGAATGGTCGCTAGAAAGGGGGATTTAGTCTATTTTAGGCAATTCAACAACCAAGCGTTTTTAATCGCTCCTAATGATGAACTCTATGAGCAAATCAGAGCGACTAACACTGATATTAATTTTATTAGTTCTGATTTGTTGGTTACTTTTTTGAATGGGTTTGACCCAAAAATCGCTAATTTAAGGAAAGCGTGCAACGTTTATAGCGTGGGGGTGATTTATATTGTAACCACGAACACGCTCAATATTTTAAGCTGTGAGAGTTTTGAGATTTTAGAAAAAAGAGAGTTGGATACAAGCGGCGTTACTAAAACTTCTACGCCGTTTTTTTCTAGGGTTGAGGGCATTGATGCAGGCACGCTAGGGAAACTTTTTTCAGGCAGTCAATCTAAAAATTACTTCGCTTACTATGACGCTTTAGTGAAAAAAGAAAAACGCAAAGAAGTGAGGATTAAAAAGCAAGAAGAAAGGATTGATTCTAGAGAAATTAAACGAGAAATCAAGCAAGAGGCTATTAAAGAGCCTAAAAAAGCCAATCAAGGCACAGAAAACGCTCCCACTTTAGAAGAGAAAAACTACCAAAAAGCAGAGCGCAAACTTGACGCTAAAGAAGAAAGGCGCTATTTAAGAGATGAAAGGAAAAAAGCCAAAGCCACCAAAAAGGCTATGGGATTTGAAGAAAGAGAAAAAGAGCATGATGAAAGAGACGAGAGAGAGACTGAAGGAAGAAGAAAAGCTTTAGAAATGGATAAAGGCAATGAAAAAGTCAATACCAAAGAAAATGAGCAAGAAATCAAGCAAGAAGCCATTAAAGAGCCAAGTAATGGAAATAACGCCACCCAACAAGGCGAAAACAAAAACGCTTCTAAAGAGAACAACGCTTCTAAAGAAGAGAAAAAACCAAATTCTAAAGAAGAAAAACGCCGCTTGAAAGAAGAAAAGAAAAAAGCCAAAGCCGAACAAAGAGCGAGAGAATTTGAGCAAAGAGCGAGAGAGCATCAAGAAAGAGATGAAAAAGAACTTGAAGAGCGAAGAAAGGTGCTAGAAGCGGGTAAAAAATAACATGTTAGACCAACAACACCTCAAATACTTTAAAAACCTAGTAGGGGGAGAGGATTTTTTCACCGATTTAGCGCATTTGAACGCTTATTGCTATGACGCTACCAAAGAAAGGCATTTGCCTAGCGGCGTGATTTTCCCTAAAAACGAGCGAGAAATCAGCCAGATTTTAAAATACTGCAACGAGCATCGCATCATCGTTGTGCCTAGGGGGGCTGGGAGCGGTTTTACAGGGGGGGCGTTGAGCGTGAGCGGGGGGCTAGTTTTAAGCGTAGAAAAGCATTTGGATAAGATTTTAGAGATTGACACTAAAAATTTAATCGCTAGAGTAGAACCGGGCGTGATTAACAAGCATTTCCAAAACGAAGTGGAAAAATTGAATCTCTTCTATCCCCCAGATCCAGCGAGTGAAAATCAAAGCACTTTAGGGGGGAATGTCGCTGAAAATGCCGGTGGCATGCGCGCGGCTAAATACGGCATTACGAAAGACTATGTCATGGCTTTAAGAGTGGTTTTAGCGAATGGTGAAATCATAAGGGCAGGCAAAAAAACCATCAAAGATGTCGCCGGTTTTAATGTTGCAGGGCTGATGATCGCTAGTGAGGGGTGTTTGGGCGTGATTTCTGAAATCACTTTAAAGCTTTTAGCCAAACCGCCCCTAAAACAAAGCGCGATGGGGGTTTTTAACCATATTGAAGACGCCATGAACGCCGTTTATAAGACGATGAGCAGCGGCGTTACGCCTGTGGCGATGGAATTTTTGGATAATTTGAGTATCAAAGCGGTTGAAGAGAGATTTTCTAAAGGCTTACCCAAAGACGCTGGAGCGATACTCATCACTCAAGTGGATGGCGTGGTTAAAGAGCAGATTGCATGGCAACTCAATGAGATAGAAAAGCATTTCAAAGCCAATGGGTGCGTGGGTTTTAAGATCGCTCAAAACGAACAAGAAGAGCAGGATTTATGGTTTTCAAGGCGTAACGCTTCTCAAAGTATTAGCGTTTATGGTAAAAAGAAATTGAATGAAGACGTGACCGTTCCTAGGGCGAGTTTGCCGAGCTTGTTGCAAGAAGTCGCTAAAATCAGCCAAAAATACGGCTTTAAAATCCCTTGCTTTGGGCATACGGGCGATGGCAATGTGCATGTGAATATCATGCTAGAAGATCCTAAAAGGGATTTGGAAAAAGGGCATCAGGCTATGGAAGAGATTTTTCAGGCCGCTATTAGTTTGGAGGGGACTTTAAGCGGGGAGCATGGTATAGGCTTGTCTAAAGCTAAATTCATGCCTTTAGCGTTTAATCATAGTGAAATGGAGCTTTTTAGGAACATTAAAAAAGCCCTTGATCCTAATAATATTTTAAACCCTTTTAAAATGGGGCTATAAAGTTTAAAAGCAAGGAAAGCGCATGAAAATCGGTGTTTATGGAGCGAGCGGTCGTATAGGGAAACTGCTCTTAGAAGAATTAAAAGGGGGGTATAAGGGATTAGCGCTATCTAGCGTGTTTGTCAGGCAAAAATGCGAAACGGATTTCAGCTCTTTTTCGCATAAACCCCTAGTAACCAATGATTTAAAAGCGTTTGTGAGGGCATGCGAATGCGTGATTGATTTTTCTTTGCCTAAAGGCGTGGATCATTTGCTAGAGGCTCTTTTAGAATGCCCTAAAATTTTAGTCTCTGGCACGACCGGTTTAGAAAAAGAAACGCTAGAAAAAATGCAAAAATTAGCCTTAAAGGTGCCGCTTTTGCATGCGCACAACATGTCTTTAGGGATTATGATGCTCAACCAATTAGCCTTTTTAACTTCTTTGAAATTAAAAGATGCGGATATTGAAATTGTAGAAACGCACCATAATCTTAAAAAAGACGCTCCGAGCGGCACGGCGTTGAGTTTGTATGAAACTTGCGCTAAGGCTAGGGGGTATGATGAAAAAAACGCCCTGATCACCCACAGAGAAGCTTTGCGCTCTAAAGAAAGCATTGGTATAGCCGCTTTAAGGGGGGGCGATGTCGCCGGGAAGCACACGATAGGGTTTTATTTAGAGGGCGAATACATAGAACTTAGCCATACGGCGACTAACCGATCTATTTTTGCTAAAGGGGCTTTAGAAGTGGCTCTATGGCTTAAGGATAAAACCGCTAAAAAATATGAAATCAACGAGATGTTTGGCTGAATGTTTTCATTCTTTTTTGTATTGGAAGGGTTTGTTTTTTAAGGATTGATCTTGCCTTGTGTGGCTAAATCTTAACTATCATAGACGCATGATTAAAGTATTTGAGTTATTAAAAATTTTAAAACAAAAGGATATAAAATGAAAACCATTAGAAATAGCGTATTCATTGGATCTTCTTTACTCGGCGGTTGTGCTAGCGTTGAGACTTATTTTGACGCTTTGCGTGTTGCTTGCGTTAAAAACGCTGTTATAGAGAAAGAAGTGTGCTACACGCCCAAAGATTTTAGTAGCCCTTACCATACTGACTAAACCGGCACTGGGTTTTAGGTGGGTTTCTTAAAAGATAAAAAATACTAAAAGCATTTTTATAATTAAGAATTAAAGAGCTTGATACCAAGTCAGGTGGTATCTTCTTAAGCGGTCTTGGGTTTTTAGGGGTGTTATTTTAGATACCCTCTGTTCCCTTAAAGAAAATAAATTTCTACCATAAAATAAAATCTTAAATTAAGGCGACTAAAACCCCACTTTTAAAAAATTAAAAAGCGTTAAGTAAGACTTATCCAAAAAGCAAAGAAAATCAATTTTTTCAACCACTCTATTTAAAAATAAGGTATTTTTGCCTTATTCTAAACTTTTAGAGTGGGATTATTGATCCGTTCATTGTTTTAGCATGAATAAGTGGTGATAAATTCAAAAGGATGGGGTTTGCTCTCCCATGGGAACACTTCAGCGTTGAATTTAAGAGACTGATAAGCTTGGATAAATTCTTCGCTAAAGACCTGACCCTCTTTTAAATACTGCTTATCGGCTAGCATTTCTTCTAACGATCTCCTTAAAGTGTGGGGCATTTGTTTGATACCTTTTTCCCTAATTTCATCTAAAGTCAATTTGAAAAGGTTGATATCCATCGCTTCGCCGGGATCCATTTTGTTTTTAACGCCATCAATGCCCGCCATTAAAATAGCCCCAAAAGCCAAGTAGGGGTTTGATGAGCTGTCCGGGAATCTGAATTCAAACCTAGCACTATTTTTAGAAATCCCATAAGGGATACGCACGCTCGCGCTCCTGTTATTAGCCGAATAAGTTAAAATAGATGGGGCTTCATAGCCAGGAATTAGGCGTTTGTAAGAATTAGTGGAAGCGTTAGTGAAAGCGGCTAACCCTCTAGCGTGGCGCAACACGCCCCCTAAAAAATGCAACGCTAACTCGCTCAAGCCCTTGTAAGTTTCGCCGCTAAAAAGGTTTTCGTTGTTTTTCCAAACGCTCACATGGGTGTGCATCCCGCTCCCGTTATCCCCATATAGAGGTTTTGGCATGAAAGTGGCGGTTTTCCCATTTAAATGAGCGACCATTTTAACCACATATTTGAGTTTTTGGACATTATCAGCGGCTTCCACTAAATCCCCAAATTTCACACCCACCTCGCCTTGCGCTTGCGCGACTTCATGATGGACGACAAAAGTTTCTAACCCCACTTGGTTTAAGACTTTCACAATTTCAGTGCGAATATCCATCATCGTATCCGTTGGCGGCACAGGCAAATAGCCCCCTTGCTTGCCCGGTCTATGCCCAAAATTCACGCCATTTTCAAAGCTCTTGTCTCGATTCCATTCGCCTTCTTCGCTATCCACTTCGTAGTATTGGGAATTGGAAGCGTCTTTAATTTTAATGGAATCAAAGATGAAAAATTCGCTCTCCGCGCCAAAATAAGCCACATCGCCCAAACCTGAATCTTTTAAATGCTGTAAGGCTTTTTTAGCGATACTTCTGGGGCATTTTTCATAAGGCTGGTTTTTATACACATCATACACATCGCAAAACACGACCACGCTCACATCCGCGCTAAAAGGATCAATGAAATAACGCACCAAATCGGGGGTTAAAATCATATCGGAGTGTTCAATGCCTTGCCAGCCTTTAAAACAACTCGCATCAAAAGGAATCCCCTCTTTAAGCATGCCATGCGTTAAAGCCCCAAAAGAATAAGCGATATGATTCCAAGTGCCTTTAATATCGCTGAATCTAAAATCCACAAATTCCACTTCATTTTCTTTGCAAAATTCAAAAAACTCTTTGATCTTGCTTTCACTATTTTGAGTTCTTACTATCATTAACCACCTTTAATTGTTATGAATTGAGTTTGATTGATAGGGGTGATTATAGCATTTATGGGGTAAAAAAGTAAAATCTGTATCAAGTTTGATTAAGATACATGCGGTAAAATCCGCTAAATTAAGGAGTGTATTATGGAAGTAGACGCAACCACACTATTAGGATTTTTTAAAGAAAATCAAAACAATCAATTTGTCATTCCTATCTATCAGAGATTGTATAGTTGGAAAAAGGAACAATGCGAACAATTATGGGATGATATTATAAAAATTGGTGGGAATGATAAGATGAACGGGCATTTTATCGGTTCTATTTTGTATGTGCGAGATGATAATACGCACTCTAGCCCATTACTCATCGTTGACGGCCAACAAAGGCTCACCACTATCACGCTTTTATTTATCGCTTTAAGGAATCACTCAAGCGATGAAGTCAAGCGTAAAGAAATAGAGAGCTATCTTATCAACAGCGATAAGGACGGCGATAAGAAATTCAGACTCATCTTATCAGAGTCTGATAAAGACACCTTGCTGTTTTTGATTGATAAAAACAAAAGAAAGCCGAGCGAGCCTTCGTTAAAAATAATGGAAAATTTTAAATTATTTGAAAAATGGATCAATGAAAACACCGACAAACTAGAAACGATTTTTAAAGGATTAGAAAAACTCATGATAGTTTGGATTGCTTTAAAGAAAGAAAAAGATGATCCTCAACTTATTTTTGAGAGCATGAACTCAAAAGGTATCGAACTCACGCAAACAGATTTGATCAGAAATTATATCGTAATGGAAACGGAGGTTAAAAAACAGGAAGACTTTTATAATCAATATTGGAGGGCTATGGAGGAGAATTTTAAACAAAATGAAACATTGTTTAATCGGTTTGTTAAGCATTATCTCACGATTAAAACAGGAAAGATTCCCAATGAGAAAAGAGTTTATGAAGCTTTCAAGGATTATCAGCAAAAAGAGGGGATAGAAATAGAGGTATTGCTCCAAGATTTACAAAAATATTGCGGGTATTTTTGCCGGATCGTATTCAAAAAAGAAGACGATAATAAAGAGTTAAACAAGGCTTTAAGTTTTTTGGTGGATTTAGAGATGGATGTGGTGTATCCGCTACTACTAGAGCTTTATAGCGATTATAAGGATGGCGTTTTATCCAAGGCTGATTTTACCTCTATTATCTATTTAACAGAGAGCTATATTTGCAGAAGGGCGGTGTGCGGGCTTGGCACAAATAGTCTCAATAAAGTCTTTCCCTTTGTTACAAAAAAGATTGATAAAAAGCAATACCTTAAAAGCGTGGAGGAGCATTTTGGGTCGCTAACAGGGATGCAAAAATTTCCAAACGATTTTGAATTTAAAGATTCTTTTATTACGATAGATTTTTATAATTTTAAAAGAAGGAAATACTTTTTTGAAAGGCTAGAAAATTTTGAAAGAAACGAGCGAGTCTATACTCATGAATACACTACTGAGCACATCATGCCTCAAACACTCGAGGAAGAATGGAAAAGGGATTTGGGTGAAAATTTTCAAGCAATACACGATAAATACCTCCACACAATAGGCAATCTCACTCTAACCGGTTATAACTATGAGTATAGAAACAATTCTTTCCAAGAAAAAAGAGATATGGAAAACGGCTTCAAACAAAGCCCGTTGAGACTCAATCAAAGTTTAAAGGATTTGGAAGTTTTTGGCGAAAAAGAGATTGAAAAAAGAGCTAATGATTTAGCGGATTGGGCTTTAAAGATTTGGACTTACCCCAATCTAGATGCAGAAACATTAGAGAAGTATAAACCCAAGAAAGAAAAAAAGGTTTATGATTTAAGCTCTTATAAGTTTGGTTCTCATTCAAGGGAATTATTTGATATTTTAAGCAAAGAGATTAAAGCTCTTGATGAAAGGATAACCGAAAAATTTAATCAAGAGTATATCTCTTATATGTTTGACAAAAATTTTGTGGATATTGTTGTGCAAAACAAGGATTTAAAATTGTATTTAAATATGGAATTCAATGAACTGCAAGACGAAAAAAATTTGGCAAGGGATATGACTAATAAAGGTCATTTGGGGAATGGGGACATAGAAGTCAAACTAGAAACAAAAGAGAATATCCCTTATTGTTTGGGATTAGTCAAACAGGCTTTAGAAAAGCAAAGGGGGCGGTAAAATTAGGCGATAAAAACCTAACTTATTAAAATAAAAGGTATAATTACAAATTACTTAAAACTTAAAGGGGATATTAATGAAAGTTCTATTACTAGAAGATGTGAAAAATTTAGGCAAAGCGGGTGAAGTGTGTGAGGTTAAAGATGGCTATGGGAATAACTTTTTAATCGCTAACCAAAAAGCCAAACTCGCCACCAACGAAGTGATCAACAAATACAAAGCCGAAGTTAAAAAGAAAGCGGAAAAAGAAGCCCTAGAAAAGGTGCAAAAATTGCAAATGGTAGAAACTTTACAAACCATCACGCTGACTATCCATAAAAAAGTCGGTGCGAACGGCTCTTTATTTGGAGCGATCACTAAAGAAGAGATCACGGAGCGTTTGAAAGAAGAGCATGCGAGTTTAAATTTAGATAAAAAAGACATCGAGCTCAAACACCCGATTAAAAGCACAGGGATTTATGAGATTGAAGTCAAACTTGGATTGGGGATTGCGGGCGTGTTTAAAATTGATGTAGTGGCTGAGTAAAAAATGTTTGAAGCGACGACAATTCTAGGCTATAGAGGGGAATTTAACAATAAGAAGTTCGCGCTCATTGGAGGCGATGGGCAGGTAACTTTGGGTAATTGCGTGGTCAAAGCCAATGCAACTAAAATCAGAAGTTTGTATCACAACCAGGTTTTAAGCGGGTTTGCCGGGAGCACGGCGGACGCTTTTAGCTTGTTTGATATGTTTGAACGCATTTTAGAAAGCAAAAAAGGGGATTTGTTTAAGAGCGTGGTGGATTTTAGCAAAGAATGGCGCAAGGACAAGTATTTACGCCGATTGGAAGCGATGATGATCGTTTTAAATTTGGATCACATTTTTATTTTGAGCGGCACAGGCGATGTTTTAGAGGCTGAAGACAATAAGATCGCTGCTATTGGGAGTGGGGGGAATTACGCCTTGAGTGCGGCTAGGGCTTTAGATAACTTCGCTCATTTAGAGCCTAAAAAACTCGTAGAAGAATCCTTAAAAATCGCAGGGGATCTTTGCATTTACACCAACACGAATATTAAAATTTTGGAGCTTTAATGTCTAAATTGAATATGACCCCAAGAGAGATTGTCGCCTATTTAGATGAGTATATCATTGAACAAAAGGAAGCTAAAAAGTTTATCGCTATCGCTTTAAGGAATCGTTACAGACGCTTGCAATTGGAAAAATCCTTACAAGAAGAAATCACGCCTAAAAATATTTTAATGATTGGCTCTACCGGTGTGGGTAAAACAGAAATCGCAAGAAGAATGGCAAAAATCATGAAACTCCCTTTTGTGAAAGTGGAAGCGAGCAAATACACGGAAGTGGGTTTTGTGGGGCACGATGTGGAGTCTATGGTAAGGGATTTAGTCAATAACAGCGTGCTTTTAGTGGAAAATGAGCATAAAGAAAAGTTAAAAGACAAAATTGAAGAGGCGGTTGTAGAAAAGATCGCTAAAAAACTTTTACCCCCCTTGCCTAGCGGCGTGAGCGAAGAAAAAAAACAAGAATACGCTAACAGCCTTTTAAAAATGCAACAAAGGATCGCGCAAGGCGAGTTGGATAATAGAGAAATTGAAATTGAAGTGCGTAAAAAAAACATAGAGATTGACTCTAATGTGCCGCCTGAAATTTTAAGGGTTCAAGAAAACTTGATTAAGGTTTTTCATAAAGAACAGGATAAAGTCAAAAAAACTTTAAGCGTCAAAGAGGCTAAAGAAGCCCTAAAAGCAGAAATTAGCGACACGCTTTTAGATAGTGAAGCCATTAAAATGGAAGGCTTGAAGCGCGCGGAAAGTTCAGGAGTGATTTTTATTGATGAAATTGATAAGATCGCTGTCAGCTCTAAAGAAGGAGGCCGTCAAGATCCCAGTAAAGAGGGAGTTCAAAGGGATTTATTACCGATTGTAGAAGGGAGCGTGGTCAATACGAAGTATGGTTCTATTAAAACAGAGCATATTTTATTCATTGCGGCAGGGGCGTTTCATCTTTCTAAACCAAGCGATTTGATCCCTGAATTGCAAGGGCGTTTCCCTTTAAGGGTGGAGTTAGAGAATTTAACCGAAGAAATCATGTATATGATTTTGACCCAAACTAAAACCTCTATCATCAAGCAATACCAAGCCCTTTTAAAAGTGGAAGGCGTAGAAATTGCGTTTGAAGACGATGCGATTAAAGAGTTAGCCAAACTTTCTTATAACGCCAATCAAAAAAGCGAAGATATAGGCGCTAGAAGGTTGCACACCACCATTGAAAAAGTGCTAGAAGACATTAGTTTTGAAGCGGAGGATTATTCGGGGCAAAAGGTTACTATCACTAAAGAATTAGTCCAATCAAAGCTAGGGGATTTAGTGGCTGATGAAAATTTGGTGAAGTATATTTTATAATGAAAACTAAGGCGGGCTTTGTAGCTCTTATAGGCAAACCAAACGCTGGAAAAAGCACTCTTTTAAACACTTTATTAAACGCTCATTTAGCCCTTGTTTCGCATAAGGCTAATGCGACCAGAAAATTAATGAAATGCATTGTGCCTTTTAAAGATAAAGAAGGTTATGAGAGCCAAATCATTTTTTTAGACACGCCAGGACTCCACCATCAAGAAAAATTACTCAACCAATGCATGCTCTCACAGGCTTTAAAAGCGATGGGCGATGCTGAATTGTGCGTGTTTTTAGCTTCTGTGCATGATGATTTAAAAGGGTATGAAGAGTTTTTGAGTTTGTGTCAAAAACCCCACATTGTGGCTTTAAGCAAGATTGATACAGCCACGCACAAGCAAGTTTTACAAAAATTGCAAGAGTATCAACAATACGCACCGCAATTCTTATCTCTGGTGCCTTTGAGCGCGAAAAAATCTCAAAATTTAAACGCGCTTTTAGAGTGCATTAGCGAGTATTTAAGCCCTAGTGCATGGCTTTTTGACAAGGATTTAATGAGCGATGAAAAAATGCGCGATATTTATAAGGAAATCATTAGGGAGAGTTTGTTTTGTTTTTTGAGCGATGAAATCCCTTATGAAAGCGATGTGATCATTGATAAATTTATAGAAGAAGAGCGCATAGACAAGGTGTATGCGAATATTATCGTAGAAAAAGAAAGCCAAAAAAAAATCGTGATAGGCAAAAACGGGGTGAATATCAAACGCATCGGGACTAGCGCGCGATTAAAAATGCAAGAAGTGGGCGAAAAAAAGGTTTTTTTAAACTTGCAAGTGATCGCTCAAAAATCATGGAGCAAGGAAGAAAAAAGCTTGCAAAAACTGGGCTATATCCATAAAAGGGGTATGGATTGAAAAAAATATTACCGGCTCTATTAATGGGGGTTGTGGGATTGAATGCTAGTGATCGTTTGTTAGAAATCATGCGCCTTTATCAAAAACAAGGCTTGGAAGTGGTGGGTCAAAAGCTGGATTCTTATTTAGCGGATAAATCTTTTTGGCTAGAAGAGCTTCAAAATAAAGATACGGATTTTGGCTATTATCAAAACAAGCAGTTTTTATTTGTGGCGGATAAATCCAAGCCTAGTTTAGAGTTTTATGAAATAGACAACAACATGCTTAAAAAAATCAACAGCTCTAAAGCCCTTGTAGGCTCTAAAAAGGGCGATAAAACTTTAGAGGGCGATTTGGCCACGCCTATTGGGGTGTATCGTATCACGCAGAAATTAGAGCGCTTGGATCAATATTATGGCGTTTTGGCTTTTGTAACGAATTACCCTAATTTGTATGACACCTTGAAAAAACGCACCGGGCATGGCATTTGGGTGCATGGAATGCCTTTAAATGGCGATCGGAATGAATTGAACACCAAGGGCTGTATTGCGATTGAAAACCCGCTTTTAAGCTCTTATGATAAAGTATTAAAAGGCGAAAAAGCGTTCCTCATCACCTATGAAGACAAGTTTTCTCCTAGCACCAAAGAAGAATTGAGCATGATTTTAAGCTCCCTTTTTCAATGGAAAGAAGCCTGGGCTAGGGGCGATTTTGAACGCTACATGCGTTTTTATGACCCCAATTTCACTCGCTATGACGGCATGAAATTCAACGCTTTTAAAGAGTATAAAAAAAGAGTATTTGCGAAAAACGAAAAAAAACACATCGCCTTTTCCTCTATCAATGTGATCCCTTACCCCAACTCTCAGAACAAACGCTTGTTTTATGTGGTGTTTGACCAAGATTACAAAGCCTACCAGCAAAACAAGCTCTCTTATAGCTCCAATTCTCAAAAAGAACTCTATATAGAGATTGAAAACAATCAAGCGTCTATCATAATGGAAAAATAAGAAAAATAGGGCTTTGCTTTAATTGGGGCAGTCTAAACGGATTTTTTAACCCATTCAGTCAAGCCTGATACAAAGTTTGATTAAAAAAACTACAGAGCTTCCATGGCTTTTTCATAGCCAAATTCTGCGGATTTTTGCAAGAATTTTTTAGCCCTACTTTTTTGTTTTCTGGTGCCAAGCCCTTCTTTATAAGCGATTCCAATTCTATAAAGGATCTCCCCCATTTGTTGTTTGAGTAAAATAATATTGCTTGAAATTTCAGCAATGTCTTCCCAAAGAAGTGTCTTATCTTTGATTTGAGTGGATTTCTTAACAAGTATTCCAAACTTCTTTCCAAATTTTATAGGATTCGCGCTCAAACCTGAAAGATCAATGAATCGCGATCCAATAAGCATACTAGTGAACGCAAGGTTTGGTAATCTAAAATTGTTAGCAAAATAATTTGTGCTTTTATTAGAAAACATGCGAACCACATGCCTGTAAGTCTTGAGCGCTTGTTTCAAATCCTTTTTCATCCCTAAGCCTTCTGCTTGCATGCGTCCTAAAATAAGAGCACCCCCTAACAACCCGCTCCCATACCCTTTGATAGCGTTTTGTGCATAGAATTGCGCTTTTTTGTAATCCACTTTCACGCCCTTTCCCTCCAAATACATTTTGGCTAAATAAACACTGCCAAGCCCAATGCTGTATTCTTGCGCCAATTTAAAATCTTTAAAGGCTTGTTTGTATTGGCCTTGATTAAAATGGTCTAAACCATTTTCAAAATAATATGTCTTATGATTTCGTGCAATTTCATCCCACTGATTTCGCGCCCTTTCATCCCAATCATCACTTATGCTAATATATTCATCAGCTATACAAAGTGAAAACGGCAACAATAAAATTAGTAAAAGCAATAAAGGCTTTAAAAAAGAGAGGGTGGTGCGATAAAAATCTTTAAACATGTCAAGTCCTTTTACAATTTGAGCCATTCTTTAGCTTGTTTTTCTAGCCAGATCACATCGCCGCTCGCATGAAATTCCACTTTAGGGAATGCGTGTGCATTTTTCTTAAGGGCGTATTTTTGTTGCAAATATTCTACAATAGCATCGCCAGAATGGATGAGTAGGGGGGGCGTTAAAAGGGCAAAATGCTCCATAAAATAGCCCTCAATTTTTTGAGCGATCAAGGGAAAATGCGTGCAACCTAAAATGATCACTTCGGGTAAAATCTTTAAGGGAGTGAAATAATAACGCATGCAAGTTTCTAACAATTCGCCCTCTAAAATACTTTCTTCAATCAAAGGCACAAAAAGAGAAGTGGCTAAATGCGAAACATTCAAATAGCCTTGTTGTTTCAGGGCGTTATCGTAAGCGTTGGATTGAATCGTCGCTTTTGTCCCTAGCACTAAAATAGAGGCGTTTTTATCTTTTACTTGTTGTTTAATCGCTAAAATGCTTGGCTCAATCACGCCCACAATAGGGATTTTGGAATGCTTTTGCATCTCTTCTAAAGCTAGAGCGCTTGCGGTGTTGCATGCCACAATCAACAATTTAATCTGGTGCGGTTTGAAAAAATCCAAAGCTTCTAAACCAAATTGCTTGATCGTGGCGGGATCTTTGGTGCCATAAGGCACTCTAGCGCTATCGCCATAATAAATGATTTCATCAAACAATTGCACTTTTAAAAGGCTTTTTAAAACGCTAAACCCTCCCACACCGCTATCAAAAACGCCTATTTTCATGACACTATTTTATGGGATTTAATGAGAGATTTTATTTTTCGTTCATTAAATTTAAAAATTCTTCGTTGTCTTTAGTTTGTTGCATTTTAGAATACACAAAGCTTAAAGCTTCCACATCATCCATTTGTTGCATCACATTCCTTAAAACCCACACTTTAGTCAAGCGATCTTTACCAAGTAAGATATTATCCTTTCGTGTGCCGGATTTTAAAATATCAAAGGCCGGGTAAATGCGCCTGTCTGCAATATTTCTCGCTAAAACGATTTCGCTATTCCCAGTGCCTTTAAATTCTTCAAAAATCACCTCATCCATTCTTGAACCCGTTTCAATCAACGCCGTAGCGATAATCGTCAAGCTCCCGCCTTCTTCAATATTCCTTGCAGCTCCAAAAAAGCGCTTAGGCCTGTGCAAGGCGTTTGCATCCACGCCCCCACTTAAGACCTTACCGCTTGAGGGCGTTACAGCGTTATAGGCTCTCGCTAAACGAGTGATAGAATCTAGTAAAACCACCACATCTTTGCCCATTTCCACTCGTCTTTTAGCTCTTTCTAAAACCAATTCGGCGATTCTTATGTGGTTGTTTGCGGGCAAATCAAAAGTGGAGCTAAAAACTTGACCTTTAACGCTTCGTTGCATATCCGTAACTTCTTCAGGGCGCTCATCCACTAAAAGGATAATCAGCTCCACTTCAGGGTGGTTAGAAGTGATGCCTTGGGCGAGTTCTTTCATCAGCTCTGTTTTCCCGGTTCTTGGTGGCGCAACGATCAAAGCCCTTTGACCTTTCCCCACAGGGCTGAATAAATCCAGCATTCTGCCGGTAACTTTAGTGGGTTCGTATTCTAATTTGATTTGTTCATCAGGGAATAGGGGGGTTAGATTGTCAAACAAAGGGCGGTTTTTAATCTCATCTGAAGGCAAATAATTGATGGCTTCTATTTTTAAAAGGGCGTAGTATTTTTCCTGGTCTTTGGGGGATCGCACTTGACCGGTAACAATATCGCCATTCCTTAAAGCAAAGCGCCTGATTTGAGAAGGGCTAACATATGTGTCGTTATGCCCGTCTGAAAAACTCCCATCAAACCCTCTTAAAAAGCCATAGCCATCAGGCATGATTTCTAAAATCCCGGTAAAAAGAATGTATCCGCCTTGCGTAACTTGGGTTTTTAAAATTTCAAACATCAAGTCTTGTCGTTTGAACTCTTGGGGGTTTTCCACTTTGAGCTTGTTAGCGATTTCTAAAAGCTTTTCAGTAGGGTAGGTGCGTAAATCTTCAATGTGATAACCGCTCACTGGCGTGTGTGTTTTGACTTTGTGCGAACTTTTGTGCGTAGGCGCGTTTTCGTTCATTAAATTTCCTTTTAACAAAAAGAGATTTTTAGTTTGTTGCAATTAAGATAAAAATACAAAAAGCTAAAGCATTCTTAAAAAATTAGTGTAACCAAAAGATGCTAATAAGTGGCCCATGCCACAAGTGTTGAATTTCGTAATGCTTCGCTATGCTATCATAATTTTTTTAACAAAGTCAAATTTTATTTTAACTTTAGAGTGGTTTTAATTTATTGTTACTTGCGCTATAATTTTAAGTTTAAATTTAAAAATAAAGGATACTTGATGAAAAAAGGCATTCACCCCGAATATATCCCATGCAAAGTTACTTGTGTAACTAGCGGAAAGGAAATTGAAGTTTTAAGCACCAAACCTGAAATGCGTATTGATATTTCTAGCTTTTGCCACCCTTTCTATACCGGTAGCGATAAAATCGCTGACACTGCAGGGAGAGTAGAGAAATTCAAGCAACGCTATAACTTGAAGTAACTCTTTTAAAAAGCGTGGCTTTTTGTGCTGTATTTTTTGCCCACTCCTATAGGTAATCTCGCTGACATCACGCTACGCGCTTTAGAAGTTTTAGAGCGTTGCGAGGTTTTTTTATGCGAGGATACAAGGGTGAGTAAGAGGTTGTTGCACTTGCTTGCACAAAACCCTATTATCAGCCATTCTTTCCCCAATATCGCTACTAAAAAAAGGGAGTTTATCGCATTCCATTCGCACAATGATCAGGAATTTTTAAACCAAATAGAGCCTTCTTTTTTTGACAAAGAAATCGCTGTGATGAGCGATGCAGGCATGCCAAGTTTGAGCGATCCAGGCATGAGTTTAGCCGCTTACGCTTTAAAACACAATATCCAATACGATGTTTTGCCTGGGGCTAACGCGCTCACTACGGCGTTTTGTGCGAGCGGGTTTTTAGAAGGGCGGTTTTTTTACGCCGGCTTTTTACCTCATAAGAGTAAGGAAAGGCGCTTAAAAATCGCTAAAATTTTAAACGCTTTAGCGTATTTAGAAGAAAAAACCCCGGTGGTTTTTTATGAAAGCCCGCACCGATTGTTAGAGACTTTAAAGGATTTAAACGATTTGGCTCAAGGCATGCATTTGTTTGCGGCTAAAGAGCTTACCAAACTCCACCAGCAGTATTATTTAGGAGAGGTTTCTCAAATCATAGAGCGGTTGCAAAAAAGCAATATCCAAGGGGAGTGGGTTTTAGTGCTTTTGAATGAAAAGAAAATAGAGCCTTGCATGGGGCTATCGGCGTTATTGGAGTTGGATTTGCCTCCTAAAATTAAGGCTAAAATTGAAGCCGCTATGACACAAAAAAACGCTAAAGAGCTTTATTTCCAGCGTTTGTTAGAAGAAAAAGATCAATAAAAGGGGTTTAGCATGCAAGCAGTAATTTATGGCAAGCAGGTGATTACGCACCTTCTAAACTCTCATCAAGAAAAATTGCAAGAAATCTATCTTTCTAAAGAAATAGACAAAAAGCTTTTTTTCGCGCTCAAAAAAGCATGCCCTAATACCATCAAAGTGGATAATAAAAAAGCGCAAAGCTTGGCTAAGGGGGGGAACCATCAAGGGGTTTTAGCTAAGGTGGAACTGCCCTTAGCGGTTTCTTTAAAAGAGGTTAAAAAAGCTCAAAAACTTTTGGTGCTTTGCGGGATTACAGATGTGGGGAATATTGGGGGTATTTTTAGGAGCGCGTATTGCTTAGGAATGGATGGCGTTATTTTAGATTTTGCTAAAGAATTGGCTTATGAGGGGATTGTGCGATCCAGCTTGGGGCTTATGTATGATTTGCCTTTTAGCGTTATGCCTAACACGCTGGATTTAATCAATGAATTGAAAACGAGCGGGTTTTTATGTTTGGGCACGAGCATGCAAGGCTCTAGCCAAGTAGAAAATCTATCCTTAAAAAAATGCGCTCTTTTTTTGGGGAGCGAGCATGAGGGGTTGTCTAAAAAAATCCTTGCTAAAATGGATGTTATATTGAGCGTAAAAATGCGAAGAGATTTTGATTCGCTCAATGTGAGCGTGGCAGCAGGGATCTTAATGGATAAAATCAACTAGGTGGTCAATTGAATGGAACAGAATAAAAAAAGTTTAGAAAATTTAGATCTTTCTGATGTTCAAAACATTTCTAAAGATATTTCTGGTGCGGCTTTAGAAGAATTATCGCTTAAAAATTTAGATAAAAATTTGCAGATTTTAAAAGAAGTTGGAGTGGCAGAAATTTGCAAAGCGACTAAAATCGCTTCTAAAAATATCCATTCTATCTTGGAAAAACGCTATGAGTCTTTATCAAGGGTGCATGCTAGGGGTTTTATACAGATTTTAGAGCGCGAGTATAAAATTGATTTGAGCGCATGGATGAAAGAATTTGATAAGGCGTGTGCTTTTAAAGAGGGTGTGAGCGAAGAGCAAAATCAAGAAACAGACCCCGAAGAAAAAACAAAAAACCCTTTGAAAGTTGAGATAGATTATAGCATCAATCAGGCCAATACTTCATTATCCAAAAAATCTTCCAAATGGAAACCCTTTGTTTTGGTTTTAGGAGTGGTTGTCATTATTTTGGCGGTCGTTATCATTCAAAACAGCTCTTCTTTGAAAGAAGAAAGAGGGCAAGAAAGCGCTATTAAATCCGGCACTAAAAAGAATTCTTTCAATAAAGTTAATCCTACAGAAGAAAACAAGCCAGAGCCAACGCCTAAACCAGAAGAAAAACCAAAAGAACAAGACAAGCAAGAAAAAGAAGCGATCAAAGAAGATCCTAATACCATTTATATCATCCCTAAAAAAGATATTTGGGTGGAAGTGATTGATTTGGATGAGAAAAAAAATTCCTTTCAAAAGGTTTTTAAAAAAATTATTCTTTAGAAACCAAAAACCACCGCTTGTTGTTGCGTTTTGGGCATGGGCATCTTAGCCTTAAAAACAACCATCAAGAACAAGATTATAACGACGGCAAAACCAAACGATTTTTA
The DNA here is from genome assembly GCF_000476275.1 of Helicobacter pylori SA213A. Lineage (GTDB taxonomy): Bacteria > Campylobacterota > Campylobacteria > Campylobacterales > Helicobacteraceae > Helicobacter > Helicobacter pylori_CL. The sequence continues at coordinate 64,086 of NZ_CBOM010000003.1, read as the reverse complement.
TACGAGCCAGTTAAAGGTTTGACCCCCATCAATGAGTCTCAATACAAAGAACTCCAGCAATGAAAAATCTTTTTTTAGCCTTTATTGTTGGGGGAATGCTTTTAAACGCTGATGCTTTAAACAATAAGATTGAGAATTTAATGGGGGAGCGATCTTATCACATGAACAAGCTTTTTTTAGAGCGTTTGTTTAAAAATCGTAAGGATTTTTATCAAATGGGGCGTTTGGATTCCTTAAAATTGCTCAACACTTTAAAAGAAAACGGGCTTTTGTCGTTTAATTTTGACAAGCCAAGCATGTTAAAAATCACTTTCAAGGCTTCAAGCAACCCTTTAGCGTTTGCTAAAAGCATCAATAATTCTTTGAGCATGATGGGGTATTCGTATGTTCTGCCCATTAAAATGCAAAGCTCTTCGGGCGAGAATATTTTTTCTTACGAGCTTAAAACGGAATATGTTTTAGACCCTAACATTTTGATAGAGACGATGAAAAGGCATGGTTTTGATTTTATAGATATTAGACGGGTGTCTTTGAAAGAGTGGGAATACGACTTTATTTTACAAAAGATTAAGCTCCCCAATGCGAGAGATTTAGTTGTAAATAGCGATCCTGTAGAGTTTAAGGAAGCGAGTGGGAAATACTGGCTTAGCGTGAATCAAAACGCGTATCTAAAAATAAGCTCTAATAACCCTTTATGGCAGCCAAAAATCATTTTTTATGATGAAAATTTAAAGATCATTCAAATCATTGCCAAAGAAAACAAACAACAAGAAATCGCTCTTAATTTGCTCAATGGCGTGCGTTTTATCCAAATCACTGACGCAAAAAACCCTATCATTTTAAAAAATGGGATCAGCGTGGTTTTTGATGCGATGCATGAGTAGGGGTAAGTCTTATCCAATTTTAATAAATGAGAAAATCCGTTTTTAAATTTGAAAAAAGAGAGCCTTAATAATAGCGATCCACCCAATATTTACCAAAAAAAATCTTTTGCATCACACAGCCTATTAATAGCCCAGCTCCTGCTTCTATAAAAAGGACAGCCCACCAATTGATAAAACCAAACCTTACAAAAAACAAATGCACTGGTAAAGCGCCAAATAATAGTGAAATGCCGCTCACAATAGAAATCCCAAAGCGCGTTTTAAAGATTTTACTTTTTTTGCCAAATGCCATGTCTGCTACAAATTCCCCACTAAAAGAAATCAAAAACCACCAAATCAAATGTTCAGGCATCAATAACCAAGCAACTGCGCTACTTCTATTAGCCGCTGTAATGACAAGAAGTGAGAAAAAATACACGCTTGAAGATGCAAAATGCCTGCCCCTATCCCTTAAAGACCAATTCCTAGAAAAGCGGCTTTTGATTTTTTCATATGTAACCATGGGATTTCTTTCTTTTTTAAAATACCATTAGACCTAACTTCTGTATTGTAAAATAAGAATGCTTTCATTCAATACGCTGAGCATGATGATTGTCTTTTTATATTCAAACAAAAGGAGAGATAGCAGATTGGTAACACAATGATGTTTTTTATATTATTTTACAAACTATGTAAAATATTCGCTTTTTTCTAAAATGATAGCAAGTGGTGAAAAATTTGGCTTTGTTTTTATTGAGCGTTGGTTATAAAAAAATATTGCATTTTTAAGATTGGATAGTAGAGAGTTTGATTTTATCAAGCGGTATTTTTAAAGGCGGTCTTTAGGGGATTTTAGTTGGGGAATTATTTCAAAACACCCCTTATTTCTTTAAGAAAATGGGCTTAAAATAAAGTTTAAAAACACAATCTTAAAAGTTAAAGAACCAGTTATCAATATTTTATTAAGGCAAAGTTTTTTATAGATCTAATTCATGCCCTCCACAAACGAACCAAGCGACATCAATTTTTGATAGCGGTTGTCAAGGAAATGAGGGTCTTGTTGGATAGTCCTTAGAGCGTCTAAAAAATACTCTTTGATCGTGTTAGCGGCTGAAAATTTGTCTCTATGAGCCCCTTTGCTAGGCTCTAAGATAATATCATCAATAAGCCCCGCCTCCTTTAAGTCTCTAGGCGTGATTTTCATCGCTTTAATAGCCACTTCAGTCTTGCTAGGGTCATCCCAAAGAATCGCCGCACAACCTTCTGGGGATATAACGCTAAAAATGGAATATTCCATCATAGCCAACTTGTCAGCTACCGCAATCGCTAACGCGCCACCACTACCCCCTTCACCGATAATTACAGAAATAGTAGGGACTTTTAAGGAAGCGAACTCTTGGAGGTTTTTAGCGATCGCTTCACTCTGGCCTCTTTCTTCTGCGCCAATCCCCGGATACGCCCCAGCTGTATCTACAAGCATCAAAATAGGCAAATTAAATTTTTCAGCAAATTTCGCCATTTTTAAAGCCTTACGATAGCCACAAGGGTTAGGCATGCCGAAATTTCTTAAGAGCTTGTTTTTAGTCCCTCTGCCTTTTTCTTCTCCGATCACCACAACCGGAACATTATCAATTTTCCCTATAAAACACACGATCGCTTTATCATCGTTATAGTGCCTATCCCCAAAGACTTCATACTTATCTTTTAAGATGAGATCAATGTAATCCATAGCGTAGGGTCTGTCAGGGTGTCTTGCTAACTGGAGTTTTTGAAAATCAGTGAGATTGGAGTAAATGCTTTTAACTTCCTTTTCCAATCTTTTTTCTAAGATTTCTTTAGCGTCCTCATCGCCTCTAATAAGGGCTAATTCAATTTCATTTTGAATCTCTTTAATATGATTTTCAAAATCTAAATAAATGGCCATTCAAAATCCTAACTTTGTAAAACTAGGCTTTTTTGAAAATCACAACACCATTAGTGCCACCAAAACCAAATGAGTTACTCATCACCGCATCCACTTGTTTTTCTCTGGCCGTATTAGGGATATAATCCAGATCGCATTCTGGGTCAGGCGTTTCTTGATTGATGGTAGGAGGTAAGATCCCTTGATTCATGGCCATGATAGAAATAACGGCTTCTAACGCACCTGCAGCGCCCAAGCAATGCCCAATCTGCCCTTTAGTGGAGCTAACAGGAGGGACTTTTTCTTTAGAGCCAAACACATTTTTTAGAGCGATGCTTTCATACCAATCGTTATAATGCGTGCTAGTCCCATGAGCGTTCACATAGCCCACTTCCACTTTCGCCATTTCCAAAGCCATTTTCATGGCTCTAAAAGCCCCTTCGCCCTCAGGGGCTGGGGCTGTGATATGGTTAGCATCGCCGCTCTCGCCATACCCGGCAAATTCTGCATAAATTTTTGCTCCTCTTTTTTTCGCGCTCTCGTATTCTTCAAGCACCAAAGCCCCAGCGCCTTCGCCCATCACAAAACCATTGCGATCCTTATCAAAAGGTCTTGAAGCTTTTTTGGGCTCATCATTCCTTGTAGAAAGGGCTTTAATGCTCGCAAACCCCCCAATCCCTACAGGACAAATGGTGGATTCCGCTCCCACGACTAGCATTTTATCAGCCCCATTAAGCAAAATGGTTTTAACCGCTTCAATAATGGCATGAGTGCCTGCTGCACAAGCCGTTACGCTAGAGAGATTAGGCCCTTTAATGCCAAACTCAATGGAAGTGAAACCACCAATCATATTCACTAACGCAGAAGTGATAAAAAAGGGATTGACTTTTCTAGGGCCTTTTTCAAAACAAAAAATGGAATTCGCTTCAATATTGCCTAATCCGCCAATCCCAGAGCCAGAGCTTACGCCCATGCGGTTTGCCAATTCTTCAGGGCATCTATTGTGAGCGTCTAAAATCCCACTATCTTTCATCGCCTCTCTTGTGGCTTTCAAGGCTAATTGAATGAAACGACCCGCCTTTTTAACATCTTTGGGATTCATCACCTCTGTAGGGTCAAAGTCAGTGATTTCTCCAGCAATACGCACAGGAAACGCGCTCGCATCAAAACTTTCTATGTTTTTGATACCGCATTCTCCCTTAGCGATCGCTAAAAAAGAATCTTCTTTATTTAAACCTAGCGAATTGATCATTCCCATTCCAGTTACTACAATCCGACGCACCAATAGCTCCTCATTTCAAAACTTTCATTCAATAAAACTAGATTTTAGCTAAAGCTAAATTTTGACTAAAACCTGGAGACAGACGCTCCAAGTTAAAAAGATTAAGCTAGTTTATTATCCTCAATATACTTCACCACATCGCCCACATTGACGATTTTTTCCGCTTGCTCATCAGGAATCTCAATGCCAAACTTTTCTTCTAACGCCATGATTAATTCCACGACATCTAAAGAGTCCGCACCCAAATCCTTCACAAATTCCGCCTCTGGCGTAACTTGCGCCGCATCCACATTCAACTGCTCAGCAATAACTGCCTGAATATCTTCAAATAAAGCCATAATTAAAACTCCCTTGTTTTGTAAAAATTAAATCAACCATTCATTGAAGCGTTTATTTTTGCTCCAAAACATCTAAAATCCTATACAACAAATAAATTACAATGAGAAACAATATTAAGTAAATAATCCCCATTTGATAATAACCTCTTTGTTTTAGAATAACCTCATAATGTTAGCATGATTTTTGCTACTTACAAACTTTTATCACTAAAAGAATCCTTTGTTTAGGACTACATATAAAGCCCGCCATTGACTTTGAGAGTCTCTCCAGTGATGTAACTAGAGTGATCACTCAAAAGAAACGCTACCGCTTCTGCCACTTCCTTAGCAGACCCTAGCCTGTTTAAAGGAATGTTTTTAACATAATCCGCTTTGAGTTCGTCTTTCAAAGTGGCGTTCATGTCGGTTTCTATAAAGCCTGGCGTTACACAGTTGAAACGAATATTCCTTAAAGCTCCCTCATAAGCAAAGGACTTGCTCATCGCAATCATCCCCCCCTTACTCGCTGAGTAGTTTGTTTGCCCCATATTGCCTCTTTCACCAATAATAGAAGCGATATTAACCACGCTCCCAAAACGGCTTTTACTCATCACTTTTAAAGCTTCCCTACAGCCTATAAAAGCTGAAGTGAGGTTATTTTCTATAACATGATGAAAATCTTCTGTTTTCATCTTAATGGCTAATTTATCGCGCACGATACCGGCATTATTCACCAAGTAAGACAAACCTCCATCGCTTTGGACAATGGTTTGTATCGCTTCAACAAAATCGCTTTCAGAAGTCGCATCAAATTTAATGACAGCGGCTTTGTAGCCTTTTTCTTCAAGCTCATTTTTTAAAGCGTCAGCCACTTCTGCGTTACTGCGATAATTGATCCAAACTTTCAACCCCATAGAAGCAAGAGTTTTTGCAATTTCGGCCCCAATGCCTTTAGAAGCTCCCGTAATGAGAACATTTTTCCCTGTGAATTGCATTCTTTAATAATCCTTAACTTTTAAATTCGTTCAAGTTCTTATAGTCTTGATTCATAGCGCCTTAACATATAAAGACGCTTTAAAACTTTCTTTTTAGCGCTGATTTTTTGTTTTTTGCGCTTTTCAGTTTTAGACTCAAAGAACCTTCTTGCACGGCATTCTGTTACCACTAGATTGCGATCGGTTTGCTTTTTAAACCTTCGGTAAGCTTCATCAAACGCATCGCCTTCTCTAACCTTAATCCCTGGCATACTGCTATCACCTCTTTTCCATAGCTTAAAATCATTGCTTAACAATGGCTACAAATGAAATAGCATTATATAAGACGAATTAACTGGTTGTCAAGAATTTTCACTTTTTTCTAGCAATTTTGTTAATAAGGTTATAAGGATCAAAGGCAACCGTCATATACACTTGGTAAGATTCTGACCAAGGCAAACTTCTATCAAAGCCTCCACGCATTGCATTAAGCACGAAATTGATTCTAACGGATGCAAAGTCGTTTTTCCAATTGTAATACAAATCAAAACGATTGTATAAATTGGCTTGAAAGAATGGCACGCCACGATAAATAGGCGTGGGGCAATACGAAGGCGTGCAATACATTTCAACATATTGGTATTGGTTATAAAAAGGCATTTCTGGGGTCTTGGCGAAGAAAAATAAATTGTGTATTCCAAAGCCTTTGTATTGGATCTCCACATCAAATTGTCCTCCCACGCTATTCATAAAAGGCACATTTTTGTGAATTTGCCTTAATCGGCTTGATTCAGAAACCATGCCAAAACTGGCGTTGAGTTTTTCCATAAAGGGGGCGATGTCTAAAAGGCTTGTCCCTATGTAAGCGTTAAAGTAGAGACGATCCATAAGATAAATATTATTGTTGTCAATCGCTTTTTTTTCATTAAACTGCATGCCATCAGCCCCATTTAAAAGGTATTTGTCTTCGTTATGGAACAAGACAAAATACCCTCCAATACCCAATAAATCCTTAAAGAAATTATAAGCGACAGAGCCATTCATTTGAAACCTATCCATTGCATTCCCATAAGGGTTTCTCCCGAATTTACAAGTGTTGTAACAATTCCCCCCAAACCAATCTAGCATGAATTCCGCATGCCCATAATAGGGTTTTGAGGGCGAATAATGGTTTTGAAATTGCAATAAAAACCCTCTAGCGTTCGGGTCTATAAACCAATAATAAGGGGCAAAAATGTTCAAACCATACCTTCCTAAGAGGTTTTTTCTAGGAAAGATCCCTCCATAAAAAGTGAAATGTTTTCCCCTAGCCTTATAATACATCGTAGGCCCCCAACGGTAGGGGAAATTGGTGCTATAATTGTGGAAGTTTTGAAAAAAATACGCCCCTACAGTCAAGCTTTGCTCCACACCTCTTGTATAAAATTGGATCCCAAAATTTGGAGTCAAACGGGTTTTAAGATTGGTGTTAGTATTGACCCAATAAGGCGTTGAGCCTTCATGGTCCATGATAAACATATTGAAACCCAGATTGTATTTAAAAATATTCCAATCAAAAGCGTAAGAATTAACCGCTAACAAACAGACTAAAAAAGAATGTTTTAAAAAGGTGTTTATTGCCACTTGTTACCCCTATGTCATCATTTTTTTGATAAAAAAGCTTATCTTGTAACAAATGGGTATTCTAGCACATCTAAAAATATTTTTCTTTAGATTTAATATAAAATAGCGTTTATTTCATGTTAGAATAGCCCTTGTGATGTTACATTACACATAACTAAAAAAGGAAATTTTAATGGAATTAGGAAATAAAAATATAAAACCCGGTCGTAAGCGCGTTGCTGTAGATGAACTGAAACGCAACTTTTCAGTAACTTTTTATCTGTCTAAAGAAGAACATGATGTTTTAAGACGATTAGCTGATGAAGAGGTAGAGAGCGTGAATTCTTTTGTAAAACGCCATATTCTAAAAACTATTATTTACAAAAAAAGCAACTAAGTTTTATCAATCCTTTTAGTAGGCTTTGATCCTACTAAAAGGCATTCACTCCTAAGAGCAACACCCGCTAGAGCATTTAGTTTTAATCCCTACTGATGAGCGATTCATCAAGCAAAACCCTTTCCCTTCCAAATAGCGTCTCGCATCAAACCCAGCCACAAACAAGCCTCCAGCAAATAACGCCAAGTCTTTAACCACCAACCTTCCAGCCCCAGAAAGCCATGGGAAATGCTGATTGACAAACACTTCTGGCGTTGTGAATAAAAAAGATAGAGTCGTGATCGTCATTCCAGCGACAAGCAAGCCCCCAATCACGCCCATTAAAGGCATCCAAAGCCCTAAAAGCACCAAAATACCTAGGATCATAATCGTGATCCCTAAACCTTCAGCCACTAAATAAGTGCGGTTTTCTTTATGCCATTCTTTGTTTTCAATGATTTTAGGGTTATCTTGCAAATCTTCTTGCATGGATTGGGATTCAGACATTTTGTGCTGTTTGTATGCGGGCTTTTCAAATTGATACATGAAAGAAAAGAAAGGGGAATTAGCCACAAAAGGAGCGATCCCTTCGGCTTCATACGGCACAAACTTAAGCCCTCCAATCCAAATAAAAATGATGAAAATAGCTATATGCATCAAATAGCCGCCTAGATTCTGGAGTTTTGTAATCACTTCAAGCAATGATTTTAACGCTTGCATGGTTTTATTCCTTTAGGATATTTTTTATATTGCTAAAAACAGCTCGCAAATGATAGCGCATTATGTTTAATTACAACAAAATCATTACCATTACAAGAAATAATGATCAAAAACACCCATTTTCAAAAACACTCATGCCCAAAACACTCATGCCAATATAACGCACGATTCCTTTATAAAAAATTCCATCATTTTTTAAAGAAAGCTCTAAAGATTCGTTGCTTTTAGGGATGAGAGTGGCTTTTTTAGGCGTGTTATAAAAAATGCACGCAACGATAAAAACCGCCGCCATGCCTGTCCCGCAAGCTAGCGTGAAATCTTCAACCCCTCTTTCATAAGTTTGTAAAAAAATCGTCTCTTTATTTTCTATAAAAGCGATGTTAATATTAGCGTTAAACTCATGCCTTAAAGCCCTTAATTCTAGCGTGTCAAGCGAATTTAATAACCCTTTATTTTTCACAAATCCCACTAAATGCGGCACGCCTGTATCTATAAGGTAGAAAGTGGGGATACTTGCTAAAACGCTGTCATTGGTAAAAAATTTTTTGCATTTTAAAACGGGTATGGTATCTAGGATTTTGTAGTTACCGAGATTGCTCTCTATGGTATTTGGCTCTTCTATGCGGATAGAAATCTCTCTTTGTCCGGCTAAAAAAACATGGTTTTTAGGGGCTATAGCATGTTGGTAAGCAAACAACCCCACGCAACGGCTCGCATTCCCGCACATGCCAGCTTGAGAGCCGTCTGAATTGTAAAAATCCCATTCATAGTCATAATCCTTACTCGGTAAGACGACTACAAGCCCATCAGCGCCAAAACCCTCATGCCTGTGGCACACCTGTTTGGCTAAATTGGAAAAATCTTTTTTTTTGAAGCTTTGAATGATTAAAAAATCATTCCCGCTCCCTGAATATTTGTAAAACACCATTAATGCAAGCCTTTTTGATTCTAATGATAAATTATTAAGAGATTTTATCCTTAAAAAGGGCGTTTTTTAGCTAACATTTTATAACTTTTGGTTTAGTTTGATGGGGATGATTTCATGAAAGCTCAGTATTTTTTTTGGATTCTTTTTTTGATTGGTTTTTATTGGATGATCTATTTGTATCAAGATTTTTTAATGGATGCACTGATCGCTGGGCTTTTGTGCGTGGGGCTTTTTCAAGTGAAAGTTTTTTTAGATAAGCGTTTTTTCAATGTTGTCAGTTCGTTTTTATGCGTTTTGGTTTTAGCGAGCGTTTTGATCGTGCCGTTGTATTTTATTGTTTATAAAAGTTCTAATATCATTTTTGAAATCAATTTTGAAAAATTTTCAGCCCTAATCAAATGGCTTAAAGGGATAATCACCGAGAATTTATCGCATTTTCCTGCCATTCATGATGGAGTGAGCAAGTTTTTAGAAAATTTTAGCGCCGCTTCCATCACGGGTTATTTGTTGAAAATAAGCAGCTATGTGGGAAGATACAGCTTGAAACTCATTACAGACGCCTTGTTTATCTTAGGGCTGTTGTTTTTCTTTTTTTATTACGGGGAGAGATTTTATCGTTATTTTTTAGGGGTCTTGCCTCTTGGAATGAATCAAAGCAAAAAGATTTTTGAAGAAGTGGCTGGGATTTTACGCATCGTGCTTTTAACTTCCCTCATCACGGTTATTTTAGAGGGCGTGGCGTTTGGGGTGATGATCGTGTGGTTTGGGCATGACGGCTGGTCTTTAGGGATTTTATACGGCCTAGCGTCTTTGGTGCCGGCTGTTGGGGGGGCTTTGATTTGGATCCCTATAGCGATTTATGAGCTTTATCATGGGAATGTGAATGAAGCGATTTTTATCGCTTTGTATTCCATTTTATTGATTAGCGTGCTGATTGATAGCGTGATCAAGCCAATTTTAATCGTTTTCATCAAAAAGAGAATCTTTAAAACCACCCTTAAAATCAATGAAATGCTGATTTTCTTTTCCATGATCGCTGGGATTTCACAATTTGGTTTTTGGGGGATTATTGTAGGGCCTACTATCACGGCGTTTTTTATTGCGTTATTGCGATTGTATGAAAATTACTTTATCCAAAACGATCAAAAAGCATGCGAATGATATAAGGGCTCACAACGAAATTTTTAAAAATGATATATAAGAGTGAGAAATAACCATTCTTATGAAGAATTTTCAAACACCTCATTCAATGCGAACGCAAATTTAAACCCATATCTTATAGATAGATGCAAATTTTATTTTTTATAACGAATGAGAGGGTAGGAGCAGTTTTTGCATAAAAGTTCTAACGCTTCGCCCTTTAAAAAATGGGTTTTGATGGCCATAGCTTTTTGACTCTTTAAAACATCTTTTAAGGGCGTATGGTTTAAATCGCCAAGGCTGATATGAGCTTGCGTGTCCATGCAGCACGGCACGACAACGCCATTAGATAAAATAGCGATTTGCTTGATCAAGCCGTAACAATAGGGGATTTTTGATTTCTGGTTTAAAGGGTTTGGGGCGTTCAAATTCGGCCATTTAAAGGTCTTTTGGATATTCAAAAAACTTTTTTTAAACAAACGAACGCGGCCTTGCGATTTTAAACCCTCTAAAGAAACGCATTCAAAGCTTTCTAAAAAAGGCTTGATCAAATTCTGGTGTTTGTCAAGGGTGCTGTCTTGAATGCGTAAATTCAAAAACACTTCGCTATTTTTTTCAAATTTATAGCGGCAAAATTCTAAAATTTTTTGGATATAGCGGTGCTGGTTGAGTTTGTTGTGATGGTCTAGCCCTGCGTCTAAAGAAATAGAGATTTGATAGATTGCATCTTGTAAAAGCACCTCAAAATCGTGCAAATACACCCCACTAGTAACCAAATCCACTTTCAAAGAAAAGCGTTTAGCGGTGCTTAAATAGCGGTTTAAATTTTTGAGCTTGCAAGGATCGCCTAAGACATGCAAGGTGATAATAGGGGTTAGGGGGGCCACTTCTTTACAAACTTTTTCAAATAATTCTAAAGGCATCACGCCTCTGATATTTTTAGGGTTAGGGCAAAAACTGCATTGCAACCCGCAAATATCGCTTAATTCTATATAGATTTTTTTAAAAAGTTTCTTGTTGGGTGTCAATTCTTATGAGAAATTAGTAATAAGACAGACTAGACATTGAAGCGAAAATGCAACACATCGCCATCTTGAACGATATAATCCTTACCTTCAATGCGTAACGCTCCCTTTTCTTTCGCTCCGGCTTCGCCCTTATAAGCGATAAAATCATCATAACTGATGGTTTCAGCTCTGATAAAGCCTTTTTCAAAATCCTTATGGATCACCCCAGCAGCCATAGGCGCGCTAGAGCCTTTTTTAATCGTCCATGATCGCACTTCCTTGACTCCAGCGGTAAAATAATTGATCAAGCCTAATTCCTTAAAACTCAAACGAATGGTTTTTTCTAGCCCGCTTTCTTCTACGCCCAAACTTTGCAAAAATTCTTTGACTTCATCTCCACTCATAGAAACCATTTCTTCTTCCAATTTAGCGCACAAGGCGACAAACTCGCTCTTTTGATCTTTGGCATAATTTTGGACTTTTTTAGCATGCTCATTGAGAGCGTTTAAATCTTCTTCGCCCACATTAGCGGCATAGATCATTTTTTTATGAGATAAAAAACGCAATTCCTTGTCCAACTCCAAAAAAGCCTCGCTTGTATTCAAGGGGAAAGTTTTCGCCGGTTTTAATTCTTCTAAATGCGTTTTTAAATTCAAAGCGCATTCTAAAAGATTTTTAGCGTCTTTTGAGCTTTTTAGGGCTTTTTGCAAGCGATCGATCCTTTTGTCTAAAGTGGCAATGTCCGCCAAAATCAACTCCAATTCAATGGTCTCTATATCATTCAAAGGATCAATCTTGTCGTTCACATGCGTGATATTGTCATCTTCAAAACAGCGCACCACTTGCAAGATCACTTCGCATTCCTTGATATTGGCTAAAAATTGATTGCCCAAACCCTCGCCTTTGCTCGCTCCCTTAATCAACCCAGCAATATCCACAAACTCCACCACAGAATGCAAAATGCGTTCAGGCTTTACGATTTGAGCCAATGCATTAAGGCGTTTGTCCGGCACATTCACAATGGCTTTATTAGGCTCAATGGTGCAAAAAGGGTAGTTCGCACTCTCTGCGTTTTGGGTTTTAGTGAGCGCGTTAAAGGTGCTGGATTTGCCCACATTAGGCAAACCCACAATGCCTACAGACAAGCCCATTTCAAGCCTTTTTCAAAAGCTCTTCTACAAAAGCTGTGCATGCCCTCACGCCAGCCCCACTCGCTCCAAAACTATTCACATCCCATTCTTTTTCCACATAAGCAGGACCTGCAATGTCAATGTGCAACCATTTGTCTTTAAATTCATCTCTGATAAATTCATTCAAAAACAAGCCCGCTGTGATCGCGCCACCATAGCGTGAAGAAGAAATATTGCACACATCAGCGATTTTAGATTCAATCAATTTCTTCAAATGGCGGTTAAAGGGGAGTTTGGCTAATAACTCGCCAGATTCTAACCCTGAAGTTTCAAAGAGGTTTTTTAACTCTTCATTATGCCCCATGATCGCTGAAGTGAATTCGCCTAAGCCTACAACGCATGCCCCAGTAAGGGTCGCAAAATCCACGATCACATCAGGGCTTAAATCTTGAGCGTAGCTCAAACAATCCGCTAAAACCAAACGCCCTTCAGCGTCGGTATTACGCACTTCTATGCTCTTGCCTTCTTTAGAGATTAAAATATCATCTGGTTTATAAGCGGCTGGGCCTATCATGTTTTCTGTAGCCCCAATAATGCCATGCACTTCAGCTTCCACGCCTAGTTTGGCTAATGCGTTTAAAAGCCCGATCACCGCAGAGCCACCGCCTTTATCCGCTTTCATGGTAACCATGTAATCGGCCGGTTTCAAGCTCAACCCTCCGCAATCATAAGTCAAGCCCTTACCCACTAAAGCGATTTTTTTCTTCGCTTTTTTGGGTTTATAGACTAAATGGATCAAGCGAGGAGGATTGACGCTAAGAGAGGCTTTATTGACCGCTAAAAAGGCGTTCATTTTCTTTTCTTCTAAAAATTTTTCATCATGAACATGGATTTCTAAATGGTTTTCTTTAGCCACTTTTTGCGCCACTTCAGCCATATAAACCGGAGTGCCAATCATAGGGGGGGTATTGACTAGATCCCTAACGATATTCAAGCTTTCTGTCATGATTTCAGCGTATTTTAAAGCTTCTTTAGCACTCTTTTCTAAAGAATTCGCGCAAGTTTTTTCGCAAGGTTTGTGCAATTCTAAAGCGACAATGGCTTCTTTTAAAACGCTTTCTTTTTTGTTGGATTTAAAAGTGTCGTATTCATACAAGCCCAATTTTAAGCCCAAAAACAACGCTTTCAAATTTTCTAAAAGTGCATTATCTTTAGAATGCGTCCCGCAAGTATAAACGCCCGCTTTAACGCTTTTAAAAGCGAGTTTTTTAAGGGTGCGAACGGCTAAACACGCACTCTCTCTCAATAAATGCACATCATCTTCTTTAACGCCCACATACAGGATTTTATTTTCTTGGTCTAAAAATACGCCTTCGCCTTCGTATTTAAAGGTTTCTAGCAATTCTTTATTTTTGACCCAAGCGTGGCTAAAATCCTTATTGACAATAAAAACTAAACTGCATTCAGCTTTTGCGTTTTCAAAAGTGGTTTTTTCTAATTTGATTTTTAACATAAAGTCTCCTTTTTTAATTTCATATCTTTCAAGAATTGTATTGCACTCTAGCGGTTTTTCTTACTATAGTATTGGAAATACCACAGCACTAACGCCAAGAAAGATACTAATAGTAATATTAGCGCATAAGGGTGTTTTTTAAGCCACCCTAACGCATGCAATAATTCTTCTCCTAAATACCACGCTAGAATAATAGTAATGCTCGCCCACACCATCGCGCTAATAAGGTTGATGATAGCGAATTTTAAAGCGCTATAGCGCGTGAGGCCTATGCTAATGGGAATGATGGTGCGCATGCCATACATGTAGCGTTGGATAAAAATGATAAACCAGCCGTGTTTTTGCAACAATAAATGGGCTAGGGCGAGTTTTCGGCGTTGTTTTTCTAGCTTTTTTTGGATGTAAGCTTTATTGGTGCGCCCGATGTAAAAATAGATCTGATCCCCCACAAAACCCCCAATCCCTGCGACTAAAATGGCTAACCCTAAATGCATATGACCGGTATAGCTGGCAATCCCTGCTAAAATTAACCCAATTTCGCCTTCTAAAATACTCCACCCAAATAAAATGAGATACCCCCAAGTCGCTGCATGCTGATTCCATAAGTCAATGATGTATTCTTCCAAAATTCACCCTTATTCTAGCACTCTAACAAACAAAAGGTTTTCACGCGTTCTTCTAAAAGTTGGACACCCGGTAATTCTTTTAACCCTATCAAAAAGCATGCTTCTATGCATTCAGCTTGTAGGGCTTTGATAAGCTCAAGGCTCGCTAAAGCTGTGCCTCCAGTGGCTAATAAATCATCAATCAACACCACCCTTACCCCCTTAATTCCCCTAAAAGCGTCGGAGTGGATTTCTATGCTATCGCTCCCGTATTCTAAACTATAGCTTTGAGATAAGGTGTGTGCGGGGAGTTTGCCTTTTTTCCTCACAGGCACAAAACCCACCCCAAGCGCATAAGCGAGAGCAGAGCCTAAAATAAACCCTCTCGCTTCAATGCCCACGATAAAGTCTATATTGAGAGCGAGATAGCGTTTTTTGAGCGCGTCAATGAGTTTGTTAAAGAGTTTAGGGTAGTTGAGTAGCGTGGTAATGTCTTTGAATAAAATCCCTTTTTTAGGGTAGTCTTTCACTTCTCTGATGCTTTGTAAAAGTTCTTCTTTGAGCGTTTCATTCATTTTGATTTCCTTTAATATAACGGATTGGTTGTAGAATTTTGGTTTATTATAGCGTTTTTAAAGGAGAGCTTCTATTTTTTGCTCCAATTCTTTAATGCGATTTTTATATTTATCCGATTCGCCTTTGTATTCAGAGTTGCGTTGTTTAAGGGCTTTTAGTTCTGTTTTTAACGAGCTCATTTCTTGGGTAAGAATATCAATATTGCCTAAAGCCCTTTGGAGTTGCAACTGGTGTTTTTGGATCAAAATTTCAGCTTCTTGTAAGGTGAGCTTCATGGATGCGTTGGTGCGTTCTTGCCGTTTAGCTACGGTTTTAAAAAAGAAAGTACGCACACCCATATAAAGGATAAAAACAATAGCGATAGTGAGAATAAACCATTGGGTAAACATTCTATTAAAATATCCTTTTAGCGAAACGATGTAATTATACTACATTAGGTTGATGATTTCAGCGATTCATCTAGCTTTTGGATGCGCAACACATGGCGGCCTTGTTCAAATTCTGTAGAGAAAAACGCTTCTAAAATGCTTTCTGTTACGCCAATACCGCTAATCTTTTCACCCAAGCACAAGACATTAGCGTTATTGTGCAAGCGAGTCATTTTAGCCATGTAAGCATCAAGGCACAAAGCGGCTCTAATACCCTTAAAGCGATTAGCACCCATGCTCATGCCTATCCCTGTGGCGCACACTAAAATGCCATAGCTTTGCGGATTTTCTAAGACCTTTTGGCACACTAATTTGGCGTAATCAGGGTAATCCACCCTCATAGTGGGTAAAAAAGCTTGGATTTTAAAATGCTTGTCTTCTAAAAAATGTTTAACAAATTCTGCAAGATGCAACCCTGCATGATCGCTTCCTATAAAAACTTGAGCAATATTCAAAGGCTTATTCATCAGCTCTCCTTGATAAAAGATTAAGAAAGGAGTAAGGAAAATAAAAATCTTGTGGGCGCATGGATAAAAAACTCCGATAAAGGGGGGATAAACAAAAAGACAAACACTACCAACATGCCGTAGCGTTCCATTTTAGAAAACCATTCCAATAAAAACGCGCTTTTAAAATGCAACGCTAAAAAGCCTAACGCTTTGGAGCCGTCTAAAGGCGGGATAGGGAGGCTATTGAAAACGCCTAAGACAAGATTATAAAGAATGCCTTGAATGAGAAAGGTTACTAAAGCGAGCTGATAAAGATTCAATTCATTGATATTTAAAGCGTTGATCCCTAGTTTTTGGAAGCTCCAATGCGTGATGGAAGCGAGCAGAACGGCTAGGGTGAAATTATAAGCCACCCCGGCTAAACTCACCACTACGCATGCCAAAGAGCCTTTTTGAGAGACAATGTAACGCATATCCACAGGCACGGGCTTAGCCCACCCAAACAAAAAAGGGGCTTGAAAAATGAGTAATAAAGCCGGTAAAAGCACCGAACCCATCATGTCTAAATGCCTGATAGGGTTTAAACTCAAACGCTTGGCGTCTTTGG
Source organism: Helicobacter pylori SA213A (assembly GCF_000476275.1). Classification (GTDB taxonomy): domain Bacteria; phylum Campylobacterota; class Campylobacteria; order Campylobacterales; family Helicobacteraceae; genus Helicobacter; species Helicobacter pylori_CL. Next base: position 47,666 of record NZ_CBOM010000003.1, on the reverse strand, counting down.
TGCTCCTGTCCCCAAATAAAAACGCGCTCAAGCCATGCATGATCTCATGCCCTATGATAGCGATTAAAAGGGCTAGGATTTTCATTAAGGTGGTAATAAAACTTTCTAAAGAGGAATCAAAAAATTGCACAAAAAACCTTAACGCGTTGCTTTTTCTTTTTTAATGATTTTTTCTAAGCCTTCAACGCTTTTAAACATGCGTTCCCAACGCACCAAATAGCGTTTTTTGGGGTTATTTTCTGCATCCATTTCCAGGCTATTTTTTAAACTCAAACTGAAATAAACAAACCAAGGCGAACCCACGATGTTTTTATAAGCCACACTCCCCCAAAAGCGCGAGTCGCTAGAATTGTCTCTGTTATCGCCGATCATGAAAAATTCATCGTCATTGATTTTCTTATAAAACACCTTTTCGCCCTCCATTTGAATGAGTTGCATGCTGATATTAGCTTCTGCGCCTTGAGTGGCTAACTGCTCCATTAAGTGGAAGGTTTCATTGTCTTTTTGGTAATGGATACCCGGATGCTTATTTTTATAAGGGTTTAAAACAAAAATTTTACCCATAAATTCTTTTGTCATGGCGTTAGGGTAATGTTTAGCGATGTAATTTTTGTCCGTGCCGCTCTCAAAAGGGTGCAAATAAAACCCCTCATTAGTGAATAGCACCTCATCGCCCCCAATGGCAAAATTCCTTTTGACATAGTAAGATTTTTTTTCATGGGGAGGGATAAACACCACCACTTCGCCACGCTTAGGGCGATCCCCCTCTATCAAATGCCCGTTATTTTTAAAATCAGGCATAACAGGAAGCTCAATCCATGGGATTTTAGGAATGGGTATGCCGTAAGAAAACTTTTTGACAAAGAGCATGTCGCCCTCATAGAGCGTGCCTACCATAGAGCGAGAGGGAATGATGAAGGCTTGTGCGACAAAAAAGATAACCAACAGCACGATAATAATCGTCCCCACCCAACTGGAGCAAAATGCATAAACAGAGCGTAAAAATTTCATTAAAATCCCTTCCTTTGTTGTTTTTCAAAAGCGATTAGAGTGTTTTCTAAAAGCGAGACAATCGTCATAGGCCCCACGCCTTTAGGCACAGGGGTGATAAAACCGGCGACTTTTTGCGCGTTGTTAAAATCCACATCGCCCACGATACGCCCATCATTCAAATGGTTGATCCCAATATCCACCACTACAGCCCCTTTTTTTAACATGCTCGCTTTAATCAAATCAGGTTTACCCACGCCCACGCAGACAATATCAGCGTTTTGGGTGTAAAAACTAATGTCTTTAGTCAAAATATGGCACACGCTCACGCTAGCCCCAGCGTTTAGCATGAGCATGCTTAAAGGTTTGCCAATGATATTGCTCGCCCCAATAACCGCCACATCCTTGCCCTTGATTTCAATGTGATAATGCTCTAAAAGACGCATCACGCCCATAGGGGTAGCTGGCAGAAACGATTCTTTTTGGGTGCAGAGCTTGCCGATATTAAGGGGGTGGAAACCATCCACATCTTTACTTGGGTCAATGGCTTCTAAAATCATTTTAGTATCAATGTGTCTGGGCAAAGGGAGCTGGACTAAAACGCCTGAAATGTTTTGATCGGTATTGTAATCTTTAATCAAGGACAGCAATTCGGCTTCAGTAATATTTTCTTGGAGGGTTTTTAAATCAAAATCCATGCCCACCCTTTCGCACGCTTTGATCTTCATATTAACATAAGTGATACTAGCGGGATCTTTCCCCACTAAAATCACGGCTAGTTTGGGGCGTTTATGCGTTTGCGCGGTTATTGTTTGGATTTTATTTTTCAAATCTTTTTCTATATTATAAGCTAGCGCTTGCCCGTCTAATAAAACAACGCCCCTATTTGGCATGCCCATTTATCCTTTATATAATTAAAATCCTATTATTGTAGCAAAAATCATGCGTTTAAGGGAATTAAAAACTCCCTTTAGCTTGTCAATCTTTAAGATTAGCCCCATGATAGAGCAAATAATAACTAAGGGCTTTTAAGGATTCTAATTGCTGGTAAAACTTAGAAGCCTCTATTTTGTCGTTTTGTTTATCCTCTTGCTCTTTGTGGTTTTCGTTTAAATACCTTAACCCCACGCTTGGGTTATAAAAATAATCTTTAGTAGCGATTGCTTCATAGCCTAGCGCGTAATTGGGGTGGCTTGGAGGGTTTGTTGTGTTGTTAGAAAATAAAGGCTTCCCAAAACTCACGAATTGAAAGCCTTTAGGGGCGACTAATTCAATAATGCTAGGGGCGATGTCTAAATGCGAGCCGACTTGACTGATTTTTTCAGGCTTTAAAGTAGGGGCGAACAAAATAAGCGGCACGGATTTAATGGTATATAAATCGTTTTTAGCGTATTCATAGCTCCTGTCAAAATGATCCCCTGTGATGATAAAAAGCGAGTTAGGGAATTTTTGGCTGGCTTTTTTGATGAAATTGACGATTACTTTGTCATACCAGTAAATATGCCCTAAAGAATTAGCGTCTGGTAGATTTTCTGATTTGGGGGTTTTTTCCACAAATTGTTGGATTTTCTCTAAAGGCACGCCAAAGGCTTTGAGATTCACGTTTTTGATCGCGTGGTTGCTTAAAGTCATGACCATGCTGAAAGTTTTTTCATGGGGGTTGGTGTTTTCTAAAATATAGTCAAATAAAATATTATCATGCACTCCCCAGTTGCTCTCTATGGGTTTGGGGTAGGGCTTGTTTTGGGCAAATTCTAAGAGATGGTTATTGAAATAAAGGGCATGAAAACCTTGTTTTTTGGTGAAACTAGTGAGTTTGTTCCAAATCCCACTGCCTCCATAATAAAAGTTGTTTTTATACCCTAAAGTTTTTGTGATATTGCCAATCGCCATAGGAAAGCTAGGGAGGATCACCCCTGAATTGACTAAGTTATTATCATTGATATAAGGCAAGCCTGTGATTTGGACATCCAGGCTTTTAACGGTCCGTGGGGCGCCTTCAATAAAAGCAGAAAGCATGTAAGCATGTTCTTTTTTAACCAAGTCTTGTAAAGCGCTCGTTAGCCCTATGGAATCAAATTTTTTATCAAAATGCCATGAACTCAGGGACTCTGAAACGATATAGAAAACATGTTGAATGGTTTGATTGGAATTGTTGTGGCTTGTTTGAGTTAGCAATTCATAGAGGTTGTTTTGGGGGTTTTCTTTAAGATGGAAATAATTTTTCGCCACTTCTAAAGGCGTTTCTTTAGCAAAATCGCTGAATTTAAGGTTATGGCTTTGTCTGTAATTGCGCGCTAAAAGATAAAGGTTACGAAACGCTCCGGGGGTAATTTTCATTAAAAAAGGATCTTTGGCTGGCTCTATGCTGAGATCTAAAGACGCGCCAACAAAGCTCAATTGCGCGTTAATGTAAAACATTTGCGTGAGGGAAAAAAGCGCAAATAAAATGAAAGTTTTAAGGGGTTTGGTGTGGGTGGCTTGATAAACATTTTTGGGTTTAAAAAGGGCGTTTTGGAGTTTGAAATAGATAAAAGAAATTAAAACGCTAAGGATCACAAAGAGTGAAAAACTAGAAAAAATAGGGTATTCCCCACTCATTTTTAAAATCGTGAGCGTGTCTTCATGCAAAAATTCTAATAAATTTTCATCAAACACATTCCCATAAATGCCATAATAAACAATGTTTGCAATGTTTAAAAACAGGATAATAGCGATAGAAAAATACGCCACAATATTAAGCATTCTGGTTTGGTGTTTGGGGGCCAATAACCCTAATAACCCGATGAGGATAAAAAGAATCGCTAAGCTTGAGACCACACGATTATCGTATCTGGCTCCATTGAATAGGGTTTTGATGATTTCATCAAAAATAGGGTTTTTTAAAGCATGCTTATAATAGCCAGTATAAAGGATAAAGCCGATACGATTAAACACAAACAACAAACTCATAAAAAAGGTGAAATAAAAACCTTTTAAAAAGAGCGAAAAAAGGGCATAGGATAGGGATTTCATAAGCGTTAATACAACCTTTTTTTAACAAGATATAAAGTCTTAAAAAAGACAAAAAGAAGCAAGGGGAAATCCAATAAAGAATCTAAGATTTGAAAATTAGAATGCATCAAAAGCGAACTGGATAACGCTACTAAAGCGATCACGCCTAATAAGGGGCTACTCAAAAACAAACTGCCGCAAAAAAGCGCGCTAAAAATCAGAGAAGCCATGAAATGATGGTAGATTGAAAAAGGCAAAAACCCTAAAACATCTGTCAAAAGCAACAGATTGAAAAACAGCATGACGCTATAAGATTGCAAGGTTTCTAAAGGGGTTTTTTTGAGTATGCGACAAGAAAAGAGCGCATAAGCAAGGATCAAAAGACAGCTAAAGGGGCTTAAGGGGGCTGTAAAACTGCTTAAAAAGGCGTTGAGCGATAGAGAGTCTTTCAAAGCGATATTGCTTAAAATCACGCTTATTAAAGAGAGTGAAAACCTCAAACCCAATGGCTTATTTTTGAAAAAAAAGAAAATTAAAAAAAGCCATATAAAACTCAGCGTGTAAGAAGAAGATATAAACATGACTAATCACTTGAGAAGGGAATTTAAATAAGCCATATTAAAACGGATGTGTTTGATATGAGAGCGGTTGTAGGTATAGACAATATCTATAAAATGAGGATTAAGACTATAGCTTGGGTAACTCACTTCATTGGCTTTGTCTAAAACTTTTAAGATTTTAAACGAGTTGGAGTTTTCTAATTTAGAAAGCCAAAGTTCTTTACGACGCAAAGATAAATCGCTAGGGTTGTGGATCAAATACAATTCTTCGTTTAAATTGATCAAATTCAAAGCGTCATTCAAGTTTTTCAAATTCGTGAGCATGGGTTTTTGCCAAGCGGTAGGGGTTTTACAGGTTTCTAGCATGAGGCTATCTTTAAAAGAATGGTTTCTAAACGCCATAATAGCGCAATCTTTAAAGGGGGTTAGGCTTGGCTGGAACTGGTGGTTTAGGGCATTAGGCCTTAAAAGCTCTCTTGGGTTATTTTGTTGATCAAATTTCAACAACAAGGGGTATTGGGTGGCTAACTCGTGATAGAGCGGTAGCACAAAACCGCCATCAGTGGTGCTTAAGGGTTTATTTTTTATCAAATGGCTTAAGTTTAAAAAAGGGCTTAAAGAGAGTTTTCGCGCAAACTTAAAATGAATCGGCTCTAAAGCACTTTCAAGTTGATAGATTTTAGAAGTGGCCCACCCGCCCATGCTCACCCCTACGACAAACAACAAGATTTTATTATCATGCAAAAAAAGCAAGGGGTTACCTAATTTTTTGATGTATTCATGCGAATGATGAGAAAGATCTTCTTTGGTTAAAAGAATGAAGGCTTCGCTCCAGCGATTAGTCTTGCCATCAAAAAGATTCGCGCTGATTTTCACATCCCTTGCCCCTTCTTTAGTGCCGCTAAAATAAGCGCTCAAGAGGTTATCGTTAGGCAAGCTGATTAAAGAGCTCGCATGTACGCTTAAAGCGTCATTTGGTTTAGGGATAGTGAGTTGCGTAAAATAGGGGGGGTTTTGAGTGACAAGGGCTTGATTATGCGTGAAAGCATAGGGGGAGGTTTGGCGCTTCATTATAATTAAAAATAAAACGATAAAAAGCCCCACGAAAAAGGCGGTGTTTTTTAGGCGATTTCTTGAAGGTTCCAAGATAGCGTTTCGCCCCCTCTTAAGATAGCAATTTTTTCATTCAAACAAAGCGTGTGCGTAGGGACTATAAAAGGTTTTTTAGACAGATGCGCTTTTTTATTAGGCAAATTGTCTAGCGCGTAGATTTTTTTAGCGTTATCGCTGATAAAGGCTTGCAAATTTTCTAAAGCGTTGTGTTTTTCAAAAAGTTCGCACAACGCAGGCAACAAAATAGGAGCAGAAAAGATGCCTGCCGGGATGTTAGCGCTATGCTTTTTAGAAATGAAATGCGGGGCACTATCCGATCCAAAAGAGATTTTAGGGTGGGCTTTTAAAGCAAGGGATAAAAGCCTTTCTTGGTCTTTTTTGGTTTTGATTAAGGGTTTGCAAAAACAATGCGGGTCCAAACTCCCCCCTAATAAGTCATCTAAAGTCATGCTGATATGGTGTAAGGTCAAAGTCGCATAGAGGTTGTCATGCTTTTCAATCAAAGCGATACTGCGCCAATCGCTCAAATGCTCTATAATGATTTTGAGTTTAGGGAATGAAAGGGCGAAAGTTTCTAAAACGCTATGGCATAAAAATTCTTTATCCAAACAAAACCCGGCTTGTTCTGCATGGACGCATAAAATAAAGCCTAATTTTTGGGCGTTTTCTAAAATCTCCAAAGTCTTTTCACCCAACAAATCTGAAGTGCCGTTTTGCGCGTTTGTGGTCATGCCTTTGGGGTAGAGTTTTAAAAATCTGATGCCTTTTTCGTGAGCGCGTTGCAATTCTTCTAAAGTCAAACCATCGTTAAAATACAAACTCATTAAAGGCTTGAAGTTTGAAGAATTTTTTAAAATTTCTTCTTCATATTCAAGGGTGGTTGGAGCGTTGATTAAGGGCTTACTGAGATTGGGCATGATAACCGCGGCGCTAAAAGGCTCGCTAGAATATTCCAATACCGCTTTTAAAAGCGCGTTTTCTCGCACATGCAAGTGGGCGTCTATGGGGTCAAAAAGCGTGATTTCCATTTTTTAATTGCCTCCTAAGTAATAGCGCACTCTAATACGAATGAGGGTTTTGGTTTTGGGGCGCGGGTAATCCTTATAAGCGATCTGAATGGTTTTTAAGGTATTGTCATCAAGCATTTTGTATTCAGATCCAATGATGATTTTAAGATCGGTAATATCGCCGTTAGGGTGCAAGTAAAATTCCACCGCATTCGTCCCGTCTTGCCCTAAATAAGCCGCTACTTGAGGGTATTCTAAATACTTTTGCGTGATGCGCCCAATATCCCTTAAATTATTCCTGATGAAATCTTTTTCGGCTGTACCTAAATCCCCAAATTCTTCGCCATACAATTCATCAATATCCCTTCTGGTTTGGTTATCCAAGCCTTTATTGTTTTCTTGTCTGGGTGGTGCAACTTCTTTAGGCAAGAAAGAAAGCTGGTTAGGGTCAAATTCTTTTTTAACAGGTTTTTTCTCTTCTATTTTTTTCTGCTCTACTTTTTGTTCCACTACTTTTTTCTCTTCTTTTTTCTCCTCTACTACTTTTTTCTCTTCCACTTTTTCCACTTTTTTGAGTGCCTTATGTTTGTGGTTGGGCTTTTTGGGTTCTGGTTTGGGCTTTGGTTTAGGCTCAGGCTTTGGCTTTTCTATAGGTTTTGGCGGGGTTGGCGGAGTTGGGGGTGTGGGTGGGGTGGGGGGTGTTGGGGGTTTTTGGGGGCCAGCTAGCGTGGGTTTAGGAGCGCCCGGGGTGTTTTTACTGGGATCTTGCGAATGGCCTCTTTTTAAAACCAATAAATTTTCAGGATTTAATTTAACGAGCTTGGGTTTTGAAGGAAAAAAATCTTCTCTGTGTTCAAATAAAAAATAAATCAACCAATGTAATAATACAGACAGAATGAGAGAAAAGAAAAAATTCCTGTTAGAATGATCCACAGGGTCAAAATTTTTCCCTAACTTAACAGATTGTAGTTTAGAATTTTCCGGCATATAAATTTCCTAATTTTGAATTCTTTATATTATTTTCAGCTTCTTTAATCAGTTCTTCTTTAGATGTTTTTGGGCTTATTTTGTCTAAAAGCAGGCCGTATTTGTCGCTTAGTAAGACCAAGTAACGCTCCTTATTGGTTTCTATTGAGATGATTTTATGGTTCGCATCAACACGACCCAAAACGCTAATGTCTAGCTTCAAATCTTTTTTTAAAAAAGACCCTGGTGTAGGAACAATTTTTTTTTTGATTACATACAATATTAAGAGTAAGACAGCAATAACCGCTAACCCCTTGTAAGCATGGCTTAAATCCAGTGGGGGTTTTAACTCTAGAGCGTTTGAGAGGCTTTTGGCTCGCTCTTTTTCATCTTGGCTTGCGAGATTGGCATGCTGAGATTTTTCTTTCAAGCTAGGCGGTGGGGCTAAATGAAAACCTTTAGGCAAAAAGAGAAAGCGGAGCCGTTTTTTATCCTTGCTGTTTGAAGCTTGGATTTCTAATTCTGTTGTGGCTTTTTTAGACAAGAGGTAGATGTCATTTTGGTAGGAAAACATTTCTAATGCATTCAAAGAGGCTTCTTTAAAATCCATGGTTTTTTTAGAATCCAGTTTAGCGTTTTTTAAAACGATCACCTTTTGCCCTTCAACTTCCATGATTTTAGGCGTTTTGTTAAAAGGCGTTTCAAAAGTGAGCGTGGTTTGCACGGCTTTTATAGATGGTGTTGCTGGAGCGTTTGAATCAGGTTGGACTTCTTTTAATGCATTTTGCCAATGAACCAATTTAATGGGGGCGTCATCATTTAAAGGTATTTTTTCTTCAGCCAATAACATTAAAACAGCACTCAACAATAAAAACAACGCTTTCATGAATTTTTAGCGAGATAATACACAATGGCGTTAGAATCAAGGATTTCATTCAAACGAATGGCTAAATTCCTTTCAAAAACCATCACCTCACCCTTACCAATAACCCGCCCATTCACAAAAGTATCCACGCTTTCTCCGGCGGGTTTTTGCAAATCAATCACAGAGCCTTTTTCAAAACGCAAGATTTGTAATAAAGGGATTTGTGTAGAGCCAAGTTCTGCGCTAAAAACAATCTCCATGTCTAAAAGGTTTTTATAATCGCAGATGAGTTCTTCTAAATAAGTGGAAAGCTCTAGTTCTCTTTCTTTATTCGCTTTCTCTTTTTCTTTTTCGGCTATTTTTAACTTATTAGCTTCTGTTTCTGGCATAAAACTCTACTCTTTCAAGAATGATTTGACTTTGATTATAAAATCTTAATTTTACTATAAATTTTATAACAAATAAAGCCACTATGCTTTAAAGCTAGCTTTAGAAACGCAAAATTCTTTTAAAAAACACGCATCGCATAAGGGGTTTTTAGCCTTGCAGGTGTAGCGGCCAAACAAGATTAAGGCATGGTGGAGTTTGGATAGGTTGTCTTTAAACAGATTGCTGAGTTCTTCTTCGGTTTTAATAGGCGTTTTAGCGTTGCTTAAACCTAAGCGGTGCGTTGCACGGAACACATGGGTATCTACGGCTATATAATTTGCATCAAAGCACACTGAAAGCACCACATTAGCGGTTTTTTGCCCCACGCCATCTAGGCTCATTAATTCTTTTTGCGTAGAGGGGATAACGCCCTTAAAATCCCTAACCACTTTTTGCGCCATACTGATTAAATGCTTGCTTTTATTGTTGAAATACGAAACGGATTTGATGATCTCTTTAACCTCTTCTAAAGAAGCGAGCGCTAAATCACTCACGCTTGGGTATTTTTCAAATAGCTTGGGCGTTATTTGATTCACTCTAGCGTCCGTGCATTGAGCACTTAAAATGGTAGCCACTAGCAATTCATAGGGGTTTTTATGGCGCAATTCGGTGGTTTGGTTGGGGTAATGTTTTAAGAGCAGCTCTTTGATTTGTTGGGCTTTTTGGTAAGTTTTAGTGTGTTTTAAACCCATTTTCACACGCTTTCTTTGATGACAAGGTATTGCGCTTCATGGGATCTTAAAGCCACTTGAATGCGGTTGATTTTAACCGAAAGCGTGGCTTTTTTCATGGAATAATGCAAAAGAATGCATTGAACCCCTTCATGGATACCAAAAGAGAGGAAGCGTTTTTTAAGGGCTTCATCGCAGTTAGCGATTTCTACGATTTCATAAACTTTGTCTTTAATGGCTTCATTGAGCGTCATTTTATTTCCTTTTTGATTCAATGTTTTTTTTGACTTCATCCACGATGATGTCAATGGGCGTGAAAATACGGCGCAAGATTTTAAAAGGCGCTTGGATAATATCTGATGCTAAAGTTACTTGAGTTTTAGGTTTATCCAGAGTGCCTTTGACATTCACATTAGTGGTGATTTTACCTCCTTTTCCTAAAACAAGATAGCCCACAATAGGGATTTTATTTAAGACATTACTCAAAGCCTTGATAGTGGAAACTTCTAAATTCAAATCCAATTTGTTTTTGTCTAATTCAATGATCCCATTGCCAGCAATATCAAGCGTTTTGCCGACAAGATCAATTTTTTCTAACCCTAAATATTCTTTAGTGATCCCAAAAACAACAGACCCCTTTTTGATTTGATAGCCATTAACCCCTAAATGAGGGTTCTTAAAGACAATGAGAGAGGGAATGGTGTTGATGAGATTGATCATGTTTTGCATGAGAGCGAAATTCTTTAAGCTTGTGTTTTGGAATTTCAATTCGCCGTTGAAAACCTGATCTTCAAGAGCCCCAATAAGCGTGAATAAGCCCCCTTCTACGAAATCTTTTTGGAGAATGGTGTTGATATAATCCCCGCTAAAATTATGGGCCTTAAGATACAAAGCCCCATGCACTAAATCCGCCATGATCATGGCGTTTTTATAATTGCCATCAATTTTCACTCTGTCATCTTGAGCGACAATATCAAGATTTTCTAAAGGAAAAGGCATTTTTTTATAGATTAACACGACATCTTTAGCATGGATGCGTGTAGAAATAGGGATAATTTTATGGGCTTTTTCGTAGCGTTGTTTGGCGCTAATGAAAATATCTTCATCTTGGACTTCTTTAGAGCTGGGCTTTTCTTTGCGTTCTTTGGAGAATAATCCCACAATAGCTGGCATTTTACTATCTAAAAAATCATCAATGCTTAAGTCAATGTTATTAAGGGTAATATCCTTTTGATCCCCTTTAACTTTTATAGATATGCTTTTACTTGGAGTATAGACAGAAATTTCATCTTTATTGATAGAGCCAAATAAAGAGAGGGAATTAAATTGCTTGCCGTTGCTGTGATAGATGGGTAAAGTGATTTTTAAATCTTTAGCGAAAAAATCAATATTAATAAAATCGCTTGTAGAAACTTCCAAAGAGCCATCTTCTAAGGCGAAATACTCCATAATAGGGGAATAGGGCTTGATTTTTTTCAAATCTTTGATTCTAAAAACATAGGCGTTATCTTTAAATTCGCCCTCTAATAAAAGTTGTGGCACGCTCCATTGCATGTGGTTGGGGTTAGAAAAATCAAAATTCAAAGAAAGGTTTTTAAGAGTGTCTCCTGTAGCGTAGAAAACATCTTTAGTGAATTTATCTTCACTTTGGGCTTTAATGGTGTCTATGATTTTTCTTCTAAACACCTCTGAGTTTTCGCCCTCTTGAATAACAGAATGCAAGCTTTTTAAATCTAAAGAAAATTTAGCGGGTTGTGGGTTATCTGGGTCGTTATTCAAGCCATAAGAACGCATGTTGATATTATTGTTAGTGTTGAATCGTATTTTATGGACTAAAGAATCCAAAGAAAGGGTTTTTTTATTCAAGTCTAAAGCGATTTTAGCGTCTAAATCCAGCATGTTTTCATAGCGGGTGTGGGTAGTTTCTATGTAAATGTATTGGTATTCTTGGGTAATATCTAAGCTTATATTAGCGTTTTGCGTATAAAGGGGGATATTATAGAGCGAGAGAGTGCCTTCTTGCAAATTAACATTGCCTTGAACGCTAAATAAAGGGGCGGTGTTTTTCAAGAATTGTAAGGTGAGTTTCAAATCTGCGCTAGATGGCATGCTGATTTTATCCAAAGGTAAAACGACTTTATAAGCGCTCAATAAATCCTTAATGCTATCGCCATAATAATTAGGGGTCGTTTTTAAAAAAATCTCCAACTTGGGGGCTTCTAACAAATTGGAAAAAGTGGCGTAAGAGCCGGTTAATTCCATGGTTTCATAAGTGATTTTTTGGGGCTGTATGAGAAGCTGTTTGTTTTTGAAAACTAATTCGGTTTTATCCATTTTAATGGGCGATAAGCCATCATTGAAAACGACTGAAGGTTTAATCAAAGTGGCTTTAACTACAGAATTTTCCAAAAGCGATGGGATAAATTCGCTAGGAGTGAAATTGGCTTTGATTAAAGCGTTATCAATCTTAAAGCTAGCAAATTGGATCTTGTCAAAAATCCATGTTTTTAAATTTTTTTGCGATTGGCGTTGGAAAAGAGGCTTTAAAAACGCTAGGCTTTTCATTACAGAAGTGTTAATTTTTAATTCTATGGTTTTTAAATCGGTTAGCCCTTGCAAATAAATTGCAGCGCTGGGTTCAATTAAAGGCTTGACAATCAAATTGAACGCCATTTTCCTAGCTTTAGGTGAATAGTGGGCGTTGCCATCCACTTGGACTTTAATGTCTTTAAAAAGCAGATTGATGATTTTAAGCTTGATATTTTTATCGTCTTCTAGGGAAAATTCCCCTTTGACTCCCGGGAATTCCAACTCGTATTTATTCCCATCAAAAAAGATATTGGCTTTATTTTTGTCATCTAAAATGATTTCTTTGACTTTAAGTTTTTCAAAATAAGACACCGCCCAAATGCCATAACGGATATTTTTAATCAGATCTGAAACTTCTAAATGCTTTTTAGTGGGTTTTTGATGGAAGAAAGAAGAGAGATCAATGCGTTCAACTTCTAAAGAAAGCTTGTTGTTAAGTTTTAAGTATAATTCAGAAATGCTAAGCTTTCCAATTTTTAAATTTTGTATATGAATGCCGTTTGAAAGGGTTTTGTGAATGACAACTAAGATAGCAAATACTACCACAAACAAGATAATGACATTAAATACTTTCTTAGATACATGCTTTCTTTTATTCATTAGTATTCTTTTTTATCTAAGTATACCAATTTATCCTAACAAAGTGGTGGTTGTCCCGCAAGGTTCGCTCAAAAAAGTGTTTTTTTCTTTAAAAGAGCAGGGCGTGGATATTAACGCTTTGGATTGGCTTTTTTTACGCCTAATGGGCATGCCTAAAAAAGGTTATATTGACATGGGCGATGGGGCTTTAAGAAAGGGGGATTTTTTAGCCCGTTTGATTAAGGGGAAGGTGGCTCTTAGAAGCGTTACTTTAATCCCTGGAGAAACCCGCTATTTTTTCACGCAAATTTTGAGCGAAACTTACCAACTAGAAATAAGCGAACTTAATGATGCTTATGAAAGCATCGCGCCAAGATTAAACGGCTCTGTGATAGAAGATGGGGTGATACTACCGGACACTTACCATTTGCCTTTAGGGGAGGACGCTTTTAAAATCATGCAAACTTTGATTGGTCAATCCATGAAAAAACACGAAGCTTTAAGCAAACAATGGCTTGGATACTACCATAAAGAAGAGTGGTTTGAAAAAATCATTCTCGCTTCTATTGTGCAAAAAGAAGCCGCTAATGTTGAAGAAATGCCCTTGATTGCGAGCGTGATTTTTAACCGCTTGAAAAAAGGCATGCCTTTACAAATGGATGGGGCTTTGAATTATCAGGAATTTTCACACGCTAAAGTAACAAAAGAGCGCATTAAAACCGATAACACCCCCTACAATACCTATAAATTTAAGGGCTTACCTAAAAATCCTGTAGGGAGCGTGAGCCTAGAAGCAATCAAAGCCGTGGTTTTCCCTAAAAAAACCGATTTCTTGTATTTTGTGAAAATGCCGGATAAAAAACATGCTTTTAGCGCGACTTATAAGGAGCATTTAAAAAACATTAATCTTTCTAATAATCATTTTTAAGATTAAGGTTAATGGGGCGTTTTTTCTTTTAAATTGAGTAAAAAGTGTTTAGTATTTTCTCATTTCAATTTTAAGTTCCTACTATTAAAGCATTTTAGAATTTATTAAAAAAGGCTTGCTACAATTTTAGGCAAATTTTGATTGCTAGGGCTTTAGAACAGCTTTTAGCACAAAGGAGAATGAATGGCTAAAATGAGCACTCCAGATGGGGTTGCCGTTTGGGTGAATGAAGACAGGTGTAAGGGTTGTGATATTTGCGTATCGGTATGCCCTGCTGGGGTTCTTGGCATGGGGATCGAAAAAGAAAGGGTGCTTGGAAAAGTGGCCAAAGTAGCCTACCCAGAGAGTTGTATCGGTTGCGTGCAATGCGAGTTGCACTGCCCGGATTTTGCGATTTATGTGGCTGACAGGAAGGATTTCAAATTCGCTAAAGTTTCTAAAGAAGCCCAAGAAAGAAGCGAAAAGGTTAAGGCCAATAAATACATGCTCTTAGAAGAGACTATTTTAGAAGGGAGAGGCAAGTAATGCGTGAGATTATTTCTGATGGGAATGAATTAGTCGCTAAAGCGGCGATTGAAGTGGGGTGTCGGTTTTTTGGGGGCTATCCTATCACGCCAAGTTCGGATATTATGCATGCGATGAGCGTGGCTTTACCCAAATGCGGCGGCCATTTTATCCAAATGGAAGATGAAATCAGCGGGATTAGCGTGTCTTTAGGAGCGAGCATGAGCGGGACGAAGTCTATGACAGCAAGCTCTGGGCCTGGTATTTCATTGAAAGTGGAGCAAATCGGTTATTCTTTCATGGCGGAAATCCCTTTAGTGATCGCTGATGTGATGCGTTCAGGCCCATCAACCGGAATGCCCACTCGTGTGGCTCAAGGCGATGTGAATTTCTTAAGACACCCCATACATGGGGATTTTAAAGCCGTTGCGCTTGCTCCTGCTAGTTTAGAAGAGGCTTACACCGAAACCGTTCGCGCGTTCAATTTGGCTGAAATGCTCATGACTCCTGTATTCTTGCTCATGGATGAAACCGTGGGGCATATGTATGGCAAGGTGCAAATCCCAGATTTAGAAGAAGTGCAAAAGATGACCATTAATCGTAAGGAATTTGTGGGCGATAAAAAAGACTACAAACCTTATGGGGTCGCACAAGATGAGCCGGCTGTTTTAAACCCTTTCTTTAAAGGCTATCGCTACCATGTTTCAGGCTTGCACCATGGGCCTATTGGCTTTCCTACTGAAGACGCTAAAATCGGGGGGGATTTGATTGACAGATTATTCCATAAGATTGAATCCAAGCAAGACATTATCAATGAAAATGAGGAAATGGATTTAGAGGGTGCTGAGATCGTTATCATCGCTTATGGTTCGGTTTCTCTAGCGGTTAAAGAAGCCTTGAAAGATTACAACAAAGAAAGCAAGCAAAAAGTCGGCTTTTTCAGGCCTAAAACCTTATGGCCAAGCCCGGCTAAACGCTTGAAAGAAATAGGGGATAAATACGAAAAAATCCTTGTGATTGAATTGAATAAAGGGCAGTATTTAGAAGAAATTGAAAGGGTTATGCAAAGAAAGGTGCATTTCTTTGGTCAAGCCAATGGGCGCACGATTTCGCCCAAACAAATCATCGCAAAGTTGAAGGAGCTTTAAAATGGCGTTTAATTATGATGAATATTTGCGTGTGGATAAAATACCCACTTTGTGGTGTTGGGGCTGTGGCGATGGCGTGATTTTAAAATCCATTATCCGCACGATTGACGCCTTAGGTTGGAAAATGGATGATGTGTGCTTGGTGAGCGGGATTGGTTGCAGCGGGCGCATGAGTTCGTATGTGAATTGCAATACCGTTCACACCACGCATGGTAGGGCTGTAGCGTATGCGACAGGGATTAAACTAGCTAACCCTAGTAAGCATGTGATCGTGGTTTCTGGCGATGGCGATGGCTTTGCGATTGGAGGCAATCACACCATGCATGCATGCAGAAGAAACATTGATTTGAATTTTATTTTAGTGAATAATTTCATTTATGGTTTGACTAACTCCCAAACTTCGCCCACCACGCCTAATGGCATGTGGACGGTTACGGCTCAATGGGGGAATATTGATAACCAATTTGACCCATGCGCTTTAACCACCGCTGCAGGGGCGAGCTTTGTGGCTAGAGAGAGCGTTTTAGACCCTCAAAAATTAGAAAAAGTGCTTAAAGAAGGTTTCTCGCACAAGGGCTTTAGCTTCTTTGATGTCCATAGTAATTGCCATATCAATTTAGGGCGTAAGAATAAAATGGGCGAAGCGTCTCAAATGCTAAAATGGATGGAAAGCCGATTGGTGAGCAAACGCCAATTTGAAGCCATGAGCCCTGAAGAAAGGGTGGATAAATTCCCTACAGGCGTTTTAAAGCATGACACGGACAGGAAAGAATATTGCGAAGCGTATCAAGAAATCATTGAAAAAGCACAAGGAAAACAATAATGGAAGCGCAATTACGATTTACGGGCGTTGGAGGGCAAGGCGTGCTGTTAGCGGGAGAGATTTTAGCTGAGGCTAAGATTGTGAGTGGGGGCTATGGCACTAAGACTTCCACCTACACTTCGCAAGTGCGCGGAGGGCCCACTAAGGTGGATATTTTGCTAGACAGAGATGAAATCATTTTCCCTTATGCTAAAGAGGGCGAGATTGATTTCATGCTTTCAGTCGCTCAAATCAGCTACAACCAGTTTAAAAGCGATATTAAACAAGGCGGTATCGTTGTCATTGATCCCAATCTAGTAACCCCCACTAAAGAAGACGAAGAAAAATACCAGATCTATAAAATCCCCATTATTAGCATCGCTAAAGATGAAGTGGGTAACATTATCACGCAATCTGTCGTGGCGTTAGCGATCACCGTGGAGCTTACTAAATGCGTAGAAGAAAATATCGTGCTAGACACCATGCTTAAAAAAGTCCCTGCAAAAGTCGCTGAAACAAACAAAAAAGCCTTTGAAATTGGCAAAAAACACGCTTTAGAAGCTTTGAAAAAATAAGGGGGTAACTCCTTATCTCACTTCTTTAGTTATAACCTTTCTTTTTTTGTATTTTTGAAAAAAAAAAAAAATGATATAATGCTTGGATTTTATAGAGGATTCTTGTATGCACAAATTTTTGGATGGGGCAAAAAGTGAGGTTTTAAAATATGATGTGATTTCTTTTGATATTTTTGACACCCTTCTTTTAAGACCTTTCATTAAACCCACAGATTTGTTCTTGTATATTGAAACCAAATATAATATTGAAGGTTTTTGTCAAGCAAGGATTTTAGCAGAAATGCAATCTAGAGAAGTGAGTAAAGAACAAGATATTACTCTAGATGAAATTTATCATCAAATTCCAAAAGAGTTTTCTTCGTATAAGGAAGTAGAAATCGCCACTGAAAAAGAGATGCTCATTCCAAACTTAGAGATGTTAGAACTCTATCATTTCGCTAAAGAGAACAATAAGAGAGTGATTATTGTATCAGATATGTATTTGCCTTTAGAGGTCCTTGAAGACATTTTAATTTCTAAAGGTTTTGGTGGTTATACAAATTTCTATCTTAGTAATCATATAATGCTTACTAAACATTCAAAAGATTTATTTAAACATATTTTAAAACAAGAAAATATTGCTCACACGCAAATGTTGCATATTGGTGATAATTCTTGGGCAGATGATGCCATGCCTAAAAGTTTAGGTATAGCGACGCTATTTAGAAAAAGCGTGTTGAAGCAATTAGAAGAAGTTTTTCCTAAATATAAAACATTTAGTCCAACCAGTGTTGCACAAAGTTTTATTTTAGGTTCTCTATGTGTTTTTTATAAAAATTATATTCAAAAACATGAAAAATTTGACTATTGGTTTCTTTTGGGAGCGATGCAAGCAGGAATTGCAGCCGTTGCTTATTGCCAGTTTATCTATAAAGAGATTCATAAAAGAAATATTGACACTTTGATGTTTGTTGCACGAGATGGTTATTTGTTGCAAAAAATTTTTAATATTTTATATCCAAATTCATATAAAACTGCCTATGTCTATGCCCCTAGAATTTTAAAAAAAGCGATATTTTTGGAAGTCGTAGAGAATGAGAGTTTGGAAATTTTGCGTATTTTAGAAGGCGAAGAAGAAGTTAAAAAGAAGCAAATCACCACTAACCAACAGGCATATATATATATATATATATATAGCAACTTTGAACATTGCCGCCATTTAGCGTTAAAATGTTTGGATAATTATAGAAAATACTTGTTTTCACAAAATTTAGAAGGCAATATTGCTATTGTGGATACGATCACTATGGGCTATTCTTCGCAAGAATTAATGCAAAAAGCTTTAAACAAAGAAGTTTTTGGATGCTATGTGGATCTCATCAGAATTTTAAATTATGATTGCGTGAGTTTCTTGCCTTTTTCACACCCTAAATCCATTTATTTTCATAATTGGGATTTTATGGAGTTTTTACTAACAAGCCCTGAATACCCTATTTTAAATGTAGAAAATGGCGTTCCAATCTATCAAAAAGATGTTTCATCTTGTGAAAAACACCGCTCTAAAGTTTATAAGGAGATAGTAGAGGGAGCTGTTGAATATGCTTTGTATTTTAAAGAAAGTCACATTTCTCTAGACATTCATGATGTGATAAAATGGGTAAATTTCTTTATTGACAACCCTAGCATTCAAGATCAAGAGAGATTTAAACAAATCTATTTTCTGCCAGACGCAACGCATAAAAACGCTCTGCCTTTATTTTACAATGGTGATATTTCTTTATTGTCTTGCATTTTAAGGCCTTCACAAAGTTATAGCATATTAAAAAGAAGTTTTAGGACAAACAAGCAAGAGAGGTTGTTTAAAATATTATCTCTAATTAAAAAAATCTATGGAAAGTTAAAAAAGAAATCGTAATTGGCTCTATTCTAATCAAATTGTATAATTTTGCATTTTATTTTATAGCAAAACTCATTTTTGTTTAATAATTCTCTCAAAAGTTATTCACTAGATAATTTTTATTTATTCAATAATGCGTTTTTGAGTATAATCCTACGAAAATTTTAAGGAATGGCATGGAGTTTTTAGGACTGATTTTAAGTCTAGCCGCTATTTTTATAGCGTTAAAAAAACCTGAAAAAGAGAATTGGGCGTTTGGGATTTTGGTTGTGGTGTGGTTGGTGGAATTGGTGATTTTTATAGCGCATAGTTCTAGCGTTTTGCCTAATATGAATTTATAGGGGGGATGCATGAATAAAGAAGCTAGATTTTACAACCTTTTTTCTTTAGCGATTTTAGGGATTTTGATCTTTCCTGTGGGTTTGGCGAATTTTTATTTTGGCTATGTTTTGAAAGATTCCCCTTGTATTTTTTGCTGGGCACAACGCATCAACATGATTTTAATAGGGGCGGTGGCGCTTTTGGTGGTGCGTTTTGGGTTTAAGCCTAAATATATCGCTTTGTTATTACTCATGGCTAGCAGCGGGTTGTATGAGAGCTTTTATCATACCAGTAGCCATGCTTTAGAAGATGTGGGGCAAGGCTTTGCGCTCGCTATTTTGGGCTTGCACACGCAGTTTTGGGCGCTTTTTGTCTTTTTTAGCGTGGTGGTGCTGTTAGCGCTTTTACTCTTTTTTGCCCCTAATACCCAACCTTTTAAAGATCGTTTATTAAATGCGCTCCAAAAAAGCGCGTTTTTTATTTTCTTTATTGTGGTGGGTTCTAATGCAATACAAGCGTTTGTTTCTACCGGGCCTTTCCCTTATATAGGGCAAAGCGATCCGGTGCGCTTTTCTTGGAATTTGAAAGAAGCTGTCTGGTCTATGGAGAATTGGGATCATTTGAAATTCCCACGAAGCGTTTTGGGCAGAAGAGATGTGGGCGAGCCTTTGAAATTGAGCGCTTTACCCAAAGACAATGATTATAACCATTCGCCTCTAAAAATCGCTAAAACTCTAAAGATTGAAAAAAAAGAAGAGCTTTTTTTGAAATTGAATGGCGCAATCACGGATTTGAATTTCAATGAAGACAATGCGATCCTTATCACAGAAAACCAAGGCCTTTATCTTGTGGGTAACGATTTAAAAACCATTCATAGCCACATGGTGTTGGACAGCTATTATAGCGCGACGGTGGGGTCGTTTGTGGGGGCGGATTTCAATGAAGATGAAAACATTGTGATCATGGGCAATAATAAAACGAGCGTAGAAATCACTCCTAACAAAAACGCTAACGCGCTTAAAAATTACCCTTATTTTTTAGAAGGGGCTAACTCTTTTGATGAAGTGGAGCGCAGCCGCTTAAAAACTTCTAGGGCGAAAAATTATTACATTAGCGCTGCAAGAAGAGGGGCTAAATTGACTTATTTGATCAGCGCTCCTAACAAACGCTATAAGGATTTGATCATCATCTCCATGCTCAATAGCGATAAACAAGTGCATGCGGAGTTTATTCTTGAATTAGGCCATGCCAAGCTTAAAGAAAAAAGGGAATTGGGCGAATTAATGATCAGCGCGTTAGCTTTAAAAGACAATAAACTTTATGCATTCAGTAAGGAATTTAACACGCTTTTAGTCATAGACCCTACAAAAGAAGAGATCCTTGAAGTTTATGGCTTGCCTAAAGAGATTAAAAATATCAGCGCTGGGGGGTTTAGAAACAATGAGCTTGTCCTTGTGAGCTATGAGGATAATAAAAATATCCTCTATACCCTTGATTTTTAAACTCTTTTAAAGCTACTTTTTTCTAATATACTGACGCATTAGAAGATGGTCGCTATTTTTATAAATAGAGGAAAGTCCGGGCTACATTAGACAAAATTCCATCTAACGGATGGCTAGCGCGAGCTAAGGGAAAGTGCCACAGAAAGCAAACCGCCTTTTTAAGGTAAGGGTGAAAGGGTGGGGTAAGAGCCCACCAAAGCTAAAGCAATTTAGCTTGTTTGGCAAACCCAATTTGTAGCAAGAAGCGCATGGTAAGTCTAAATTGATACACGCTTCGCTTGAGGAATATTGCAAAATATTCCCTAGATAAATGGCCATCCATTGACAGAACCCGGCTTATTCTAATGCTCAACTGCGTGTTGATTTTTTTAAATAAAGTTTCAATCATTTTATTTTTTTATTTTTTACCTAATTATTGTTTAAAATCTTAAAGATTTGTGTTACACTCTGTAAAATCAAAATCAAAGGGGATAGCGTGTTAGAAAAATCTTTTTTAAAAAGCAAGCAATTATTTTTATGCGGATTGGGTGTTTTGATGTTGCAAGCTTGCACTTGCCCAAACACTTCACAAAGGAATTCTTTCTTGCAAGATGTGCCTTATTGGATGTTGCAAAATCGCAGCCAGTATCTCACGCAAGGGGTGGATAGCTCGCACATTGTGGACGGTAAGACAACTGAAGAGATAGAAAAAATCGCTACCAAAAGAGCGACAATAAGAGTGGCGCAAAATATTGTGCATAAACTCAAAGAGGCTTACCTTTCTAAATCCAACCGCATCAAGCAAAAGATCACTAATGAAATGTTTATCCAAATGACACAGCCCATTTTTGACAGCTTGATGAATGTGGATCGTTTAGGGATTTATATCAATCCTAACAATGAGGAAGTGTTTGCGTTAGTGCGCGCACGTGGTTTTGATAAGGACGCTTTGAGTGAAGGGTTGCATAAAATGGCCTTAGACAATCAAGCGGTGAGTATCCTTGTGGCTAAAGTGGAAGAAATCTTTAAAGATTCTATCAATTACGGAGACATTAAAGTCCCTATAGCCATGTAGGATTAGAACAACAAGCGTTCTTCGCTATCGTCTGTTCTTTTGAGGGTGGGGGTGATAGAATTAGGGGTTGAATAGTAGGGGATTTTATCCACAATTTCTTTACGCAAGCCTTTGGGGACATCAAACTTTCTTTTTAAAGAAGGTTCAATGCTTAGAATATTACGCATGAAATACGAATACACAGGCGCGCTCACAACGCCTCCTGTCGCTCCTTTGCCAATAGGTGTGTTATCGTCTCTCCCAAACCAGATCACGCTTTGTAAGGTGGGGGTAAAACCAATGAACCAAGCGTCAATATTGTTGTTAGAAGTCCCGGTTTTACCGGCAATTTCTAAACCTTTAATGCGAGCCAGACTCCCTGTGCCGTTTTCTACCGCATTCATCAGCGCTGAAAGGGTTAAAAAGGCTTGTTCTTTAGAAGTGATCTTTTTGGTTTCAATGGGCGTGAAAGTTTTGACTTCGTTTTGTTGGTTGGTGATGCTTTCAATGAGCATGGGTTTGAGCATGGTGCCGTAATTAGAAAATAGAGAATACTTTTCAGCCGCATCAATCGGTGAGATAGCAAAGCTCCCTAACACAATAGACAAATCTTTAGGGAGGTTTTTAAACCCCATGTCGCTTAAAGATTGATAAATTTTTTCAAAGCCAAGCTGATCGCTTAAATTAATCGTAGCCAGATTTAACGAATGGCTCAAGGCTTCTTGCAAGGTTACAAGCCCTAAAAACTTGCGAGAATAATTGCTAGGGTGCCATGCGTGGTTTTGTTCGCTGTTTTTACTATAATTGCCATTTTCAAAATTTCGTGCGGTATCAGGGATTTTAGAAGTCGTGGAATAGCCATTATCAAAAGCGATTTGATACACAAAAGGCTTTATCGCGCTCCCAAATTGCCGTTTGGCTTGCGTGGCGCGATTGAAAGCGCTTTTTTTATAATCAATCCCCCCCACTAAGGCTAAAATCTTACCGGTGCTCGTTTCTGTAACTATCATGCTAGCGTTTAAGTTGTCTTCATCTTCATCAGAGGCGTTAGTTTTTGGCTTTTCTTTAGCGATTTTTTCTAAGATTTTTTGATGCCCAAAACGCAAAGACTCTAACGCCAAGCGTTGGTAATCCAAATCTATCGTGAGTTTTATGGTATAGCCTTGAGTTTTTAGCCCGTCTAATTGATCCAATTGCTTCAACACTTCATCCACGACATAGGGGGCGATGTTTTGCGTGGAAGTTTGGTTATAGACGATTGGCACTTCATTGAGAGCGCCTTTGAGCTCGTTAGAAGAAATCCAGCCTAAAGAATACAACCGCCTTAAAATATCATTAGCCCTAGAGAGTGAAAATTCTAAATTTTTGGTAGGGTCATAAAAACTCG
This sequence comes from Helicobacter pylori SA213A, assembly GCF_000476275.1. Classification (GTDB taxonomy): domain Bacteria; phylum Campylobacterota; class Campylobacteria; order Campylobacterales; family Helicobacteraceae; genus Helicobacter; species Helicobacter pylori_CL. The sequence goes on along the minus strand of NZ_CBOM010000003.1, from coordinate 24,827 downwards.
GAGCTCTAGGCAAGGCGACTAACATGGTGATTTCTTTAAGCGTGAGTTTGTCAAGGGGTTTTTTAAAATACCCTAAACTTGCGGTTTTCACGCCATAATACCCATGTCCAAAAAAAGTTTGGTTCAAATAACGCTCTAAAATTTCTTCTTTGCTTAAGACTTTTTCAATGCGTATGGAGATGATAGCTTCTTTGAGCTTTCTGGTTAATGTTTTTTCTCGTGTGAGCACCATGTTTTTAACGAGTTGTTGGGTTAAGGTGCTACCCCCTTCAGTGTAACGACCGCTTTTAGCGTTTTTAATCATAGCGCGCATGATAGCGTCCAAATTGATCCCCCCATGCTCAAAAAAGAGGGTGTCTTCTACCGCTAAAAGGCTTTCAATAAATCGTGGGGGGATTTCTTCAAAACGCGCATAAAAACGAAATTCCTCATCATAAATATTAGCGATCAAACGCCCCTTTCGGTCTAAAATCTGTGAAGCGACACTAGGGCGATAATCTTTAATCTTAGCAATATCCTTATCCGTAGTTACCCAAACTTGAGCGACAAGAACGGCCAACAACCCTATGATAATCAAAAATAAAACGATAAAACCATAAAAAATCTTTTTTAGCATTTAACCACTCTTAAAAGAAGATTGTATTTTAGAATAATCTAAAAGGGTGTTCGCAAGCTCTTTAGTGTCTTCTAAGCTGTTTTTGAGGGACAAAGAGACGCGTAAAAGGGGTTTAGAAACCGTGGGGGGGCGGATAGCTCCCACTAAAAACCCTTTTTCTTTCAAAAAATGATGAGCGTTTAAAAGATCGGGATTGTTTTCAAACTCTAAAGTAAAAAATCCTGCGAGCGTTCTAATACCTAAGGTTTCAAAAATAATCTGTTGGTGTTTGCTAAGCTCATTTTTTAATTCCTGTTTTTGCACGATAAAGTATTCTAAATGGGCTAAAGTTAAAGCGGTGTCTAACAGGCTTAAAGCGGTGGTGTAAATCACGCTTTTAGCGCGATTGGTTAAAAACTCTATGACTTGTAAAGGGGCTAAAATACACGCCCCATAGCTCGCAAGCGCTTTAGAAAAAGTGCTGAGCTTAATGATTTTGTCTTTTTCTTTGATGCGATAATATTCTAAAAAACCCAATAAATTCTCGCCGATAGTCCCAAAACTATGGGCTTCATCTACGATTAAAAAAGTATTAGGAATCTCTTGAATGATTGCATAAAAATCATAAGGAGCGACGCTCGCATCCATAGAATAAACCCCCTCAATGGCGATGAATTTGAGCTTATTTTTAGGAGCGTTAAAGAGTTTTTGTTGTAAATCCTTAGCGTCATTGTGCGAGAAAAAAACCACTTGGTTAGATTTAATTTTGGTGCTAAAAATCCCGCTTGCATGGTAGTGTTCGTCCATGAATAAGAGGGCGTTTTTGACTAAAAGGGTGTCTATTAAAGCCAGATTGCCCAAAAAACCACTCCCCACTAAAAGAGCGCTTTCAAATTCTAACAAATCCGCTAATCGCTCTTCTAATTCTGCATGCAAAGGGTGGTAGCCATTCACTAGCATGGAAGCCTTGGGGGAATGAGAAACAAAGGATTGGAGCTTATTAAAAGCGTTTTGAAGCAAGTCTTTTTTAACGCTCAAACCCAAATAATCATTAGAAGCGTAATCCTTTAATAAAGGGTCAAACAGCTCTCTTTTGCGGTAGCGTTTGGCATGGTGTAGGGCTTCTAAAGATTTAGAAAACATCAAAACACTTCATTGAATGGAATCATTCGCCTTTTTGAATTTTTTCAATGATCTTATTGAGTTCATCTTGTTTTTCGTAAAACATCTTATCAATATTTTCTTTGACATGTTTAGCGCTATCTTCCATTAAATGCACTTTATGTTCTAGGTATTTTGAATCGGTAATGTGGTCTTCTTGAACGGCTTTAACCAAATCATTAGCTTCAGCATGCACGCTCGCATGGTGGCTTTCTAAAGCTCTATAGCCTGAAGTGTTGGAAAAATTCTCTTTGCCTGCACCCTCATAATACCATTTGCCTAAGCGGCAATTCTTATGGCTGGTAATATCAAAGGAGTTGAGGCCAAAAACCATGCCATAAAGATTGTTTTTAAAGACCACATGATCGAGTTTAGCCAAACCACAAAACACTCGGTTATTGATATTATAAATCGTGTATTTTGCGGCTTGCGCGACAATCATGTTGTTTTTTACGGTGGATTTAAGCTCTTCTACATCGCCCTTAATAGAGCCTACAATGGAGTTAATATCGTGGGTATTGGTTTGAATATCGTTCGCTTCTTGTTGCATGCTTTTAACGACAACAGCGATTTCTTTAGTGGCTTTTTGGGTTTTTTCAGCGAGTTTTCTCACCTCATCAGCCACCACCGCAAACCCTCTGCCATGCTCGCCCGCTCTTGCAGCTTCAATAGCGGCGTTTAGGGCTAAGAGATTGGTTTGCTCTGCAATATCATCAATCAAAGAAATGACTTGAGTGATTTCATTGCTCCGTTGGTTTAGGGAGTCCGCTAGCGAAGTGGCGTTTTGCATCTTGTCATAAAGCGATTCAATGTCTTGGCTTGTTTTATTAACAGTCCCTAACCCTTCAGTAGAATGCGCTTCGCCATTTTTAGCCGCATTTAAGAGCAAGCCCGTTTCTTGATGGAAGTATTGCATGCTTTCTTGCGCGTTCTCTAATCCCTCTTTTAAGCTCGAGCAAAAAGTCTTAAACAAATCGCTTTTATGGTATTCCCCCACACAACCTGTTTTTTTAGCCAATGAATAATACTGCACGCCATCAATACTTTGGCTCTTTAAAGAATAAGAAACCCCTTGCAAATCAACGCTCTCTGCATTTTCTTTAAAATGAACGCTTTGTTCTTCTAAATTGTTTAAGCCTGCAAGATTCCCACTCTTAAAAACGACTTTATTATTTTTAATACCTACAAAACCCTCATGCAAGCACAAATTTAAAAGGCTTTGATAGAGATTGACTTCCTTTTTTAACTCCGTAATTTCAGAATCTTTTTGACTGATTTGAAGCTGTAACTGCTTATTCCCAAACATGGTGGCATTCCTTATTTAAATTTGAATCTTTTGAGATTATACCCAAAATTACCAAACATTTTAAGCGCTCGCTAGTATTGTTGTTTCAAAAACAATTCGTAAAATAATCCTTGTTTTTTCATAAGGGTTTCAAAGTTGCCCTGTTCTATTAGTTTGCCTTGATCTAAAACGATAATTTCATCAGCTTGCTTGACACTATTCATGCGGTGTGTAATAATTAAAGCCATCTTAGATTGCGATTTTTTAAAAATAAAATCTAAAAACTCTTTTTCCATAATGGGATCGATGGCACTGCTTGGTTCATCTAAAACAATGCAATTACTTGGTTTTAAAAAGGCTCTTATGGTAGCTATGCGTTGCTTTTGACCCAGAGAAAAATCTATCCCATTATACTGTGTTCCAAATAATGCGTTGCTATAATCATTAAGACAATTTTGAAAATTTTCATCAAAAGATTTTAGCATTTCTCTCTTTTGCTTTAATTGCTCTCTTGTGGGGTTGTTTTGCATGAAAAGATTATCATCAATGCTATACCCAGCATAAAGAGAAAAATCTTGGAATATAGCGCTCATTTGTTGATGGTAACTATTTAGTTCCAAGTCTTGTAGTGGGTATTTGTTATTAATGATAATTTGACCTGAATTTGGGGTATAAAAACCTAACAATAAATTAATCAGCGTGCTTTTTCCGCTAGCATTCCTACCGACTAATGCATAAATTTTGTTAGTGCTTAAAGAAAGATTAAAATTTTCAAAAATAGGTTTTGAATTAGAATAAGAAAAACTAATGTTTTCAAATGTAATACTATGGATTTTTTCTTCTAATTTGATTTGTGTTTCTGGTTTTGGCATTTTGTAATCTAAAATACAGAAATAATTTTCAAAGTATTTATTGATAGTAAAAAACCACTTTCCATAAAACGACAAATCTTGTAGTTGTTGCTCAGTAGAGCTAAATGCTTGGATATATCCAGCAATTGCTCCCACACCAATGGATTTTGAAAGGATAATAAAAACCATTAGGAAAAATAGTGCGACACTTAGAATGGTTGTTAAAATATCAGCATATATGGTAAGCATTAAGTTTTTTTGGGCGATTTTCACAAAATGATTGATATATAATTCTTTGTTTTCAATAAATTTATGATGAAAATTTAGCATGAAGTTAAATAATAGGTTGTCCTTGTTCTTTTGGTTATCTAGTCCAGAGTATAGGTAATTTTGCATGCTCTCTTTTTTGTCTTGAAGTTTATCTATGGAAGCGCTATGTTTTTTTGCTATATGATTAGTGATAAACATGCAAGGAACTGTTGCAAAAATCATTATAAAGGGTAGATAAATACTAATAGAAAATAATATACCAAATAAACTAATAAGCCCTATAATGCGTTGCAAGTTAAAAAATAGATTACTGACATAATTTAGGGGGCGGATGTAAAGTCCGTTATGGATAGTGTTAAGCTTGATAGTGTGATCTTTGTTTTCAAAAAAATTTAGATTTTTAACTTGTGTGAGTTTATTAGCGAGCTGAGTGATGATGTTTATAGAAAATTGTTTGGCAATAATGGTTTGTAAGCTTGATGAAATTCCTGAGAACACATGCGTCAAAAACAGCAAGGCTCCCCATAGTAGCAAAGTTGGTAACAGCAAGCTGTATTCAAAATGCGTATGATTTTGCAATAGATTCACTACAATATCAATCAATCTTATCATAACAAGAATATTCAGAGATGGAATAATGCCGACAAACAACACTATAATTGACGCCAACACAACACGTTTTGGTGAGCTTTTGTAGAGTAAAACAAAAGTCCTTAATGGAATGTTTTTTATGGTATCCATTGGTGTTTGCATTCAATAAGATTTGGTATCAATTTTCTTTATTATAGCCCATTTTCATGCTCCTTTAAATTTTGCTTTTAAAATAAAGCCCTTTAAAATTTCAAACTTTAACCGATAGTAGTTTCAACCAAAAGCAAGGATGCCTTTGGGTTTTTTATAACAAGGAGTTACAACAATGGCTTTTCAGGTCAATACAAATATCAATGCGATGAATGCGCATGTGCAATCCGCACTCACTCAAAATGCGCTTAAAACTTCATTGGAGAGATTGAGTTCAGGTTTAAGGATTAATAAAGCGGCTGATGACGCATCAGGCATGACGGTGGCGGATTCTTTGCGTTCACAAGCGAGCAGTTTGGGTCAAGCGATTGCCAACACGAATGACGGCATGGGGATTATCCAGGTTGCGGATAAGGCTATGGATGAGCAGTTGAAAATCTTAGACACCGTTAAGGTTAAAGCGACTCAAGCGGCTCAAGACGGGCAAACTACAGAATCTCGTAAAGCGATTCAATCTGACATCGTTCGTTTGATTCAAGGTTTAGACAATATTGGTAATACGACTACTTATAACGGGCAAGCGTTATTGTCTGGTCAATTCACTAACAAAGAATTCCAAGTAGGGGCTTATTCTAACCAAAGCATTAAGGCTTCTATCGGCTCTACCACTTCAGATAAAATCGGTCAGGTTCGTATCGCTACAGGCGCGTTAATCACCGCTTCTGGGGATATTAGCTTGACTTTTAAACAAGTGGATGGCGTGAATGATGTAACTTTAGAGAGCGTGAAAGTCTCTAGTTCAGCAGGCACAGGGATTGGCGTGTTAGCAGAAGTGATCAACAAAAACTCTAACCGAACAGGGGTTAAAGCTTATGCGAGCGTTATCACCACAAGCGATGTGGCGGTCCAGTCAGGAAGTTTGAGTAATTTAACCTTAAACGGAATCCATTTGGGCAATATCGCAGATATTAAGAAAAATGACTCAGACGGACGATTGGTTGCAGCGATCAATGCGGTTACTTCAGAAACCGGTGTGGAAGCTTATACGGATCAAAAAGGGCGCTTGAATTTGCGCAGTATAGATGGTCGTGGGATTGAAATCAAAACCGATAGCGTCAGTAATGGGCCTAGCGCTTTAACGATGGTTAATGGCGGTCAGGATTTAACAAAAGGCTCTACTAACTACGGAAGGCTTTCTCTCACACGATTAGACGCTAAGAGCATCAATGTGGTTTCAGCTTCTGACTCGCAGCATTTAGGATTCACAGCGATTGGTTTTGGGGAATCTCAAGTGGCAGAAACCACGGTGAATTTGCGCGATGTTACCGGGAATTTTAACGCTAATGTCAAATCAGCCAGTGGCGCGAACTATAACGCTGTCATCGCTAGCGGTAACCAAAGCTTGGGATCTGGGGTTACAACCTTAAGAGGTGCGATGGTGGTGATTGATATTGCCGAATCGGCGATGAAAATGTTGGATAAAGTCCGCTCTGATTTAGGTTCTGTGCAAAATCAAATGATTAGCACCGTGAATAACATCAGCATCACTCAAGTGAATGTTAAAGCGGCTGAGTCTCAAATCAGGGATGTGGATTTTGCTGAAGAGAGCGCGAATTTCAATAAAAACAATATTTTGGCGCAATCAGGCAGTTATGCGATGAGTCAAGCTAACACCGTCCAACAAAATATCTTAAGGCTTTTAACTTAGTTTTAAGAAAGGTGTTTGTATGGGGCTAACGCTTTAAGCGTTGGCTTTTCGCTTTAATTTTTCCTTCTTTTTTAATAAAATACTCTTTTTTATTCCTTTTTATTACAGGCGGTTATTGTGTTGGATAGTTTTGAGATTTTAAAGGCTTTAAAGAGCTTGGATTTATTGAAAAACGCCCCTGCTTGGTGGTGGCCTAACGCTTTGAAATTTGAAGCTCTACTAGGGGTGGTTTTAACGCAAAACACTAAATTTGAAGCCGTTTTGAAATCTTTAGAAAATCTAAAAAACGCTTTCATTTTAGAGAGCGATGATGAAATCAATCTTAAAAAGATCGCTTCTATAGAGTTTTCAAAGCTTGCGGAGTGTGTCCGTCCTAGCGGGTTTTATAACCAAAAAGCCAAACGCATGATTATTTTGAGCGGGAATATTTTAAAAGACTTTGGAAGTTTTGAAAATTTTAAAAAAGAAGTTACCAGAGAATGGCTTTTAGATCAAAAAGGCATTGGCAAAGAAAGCGCGGATGCGATTTTATGTTATGCGTGCGCTAAAGAAGTGATGGTGGTGGATAAATACAGCTATCTTTTTTTAAAAAAATTAGGCATAGAAATAGAAGATTATGACGAATTGCAACATTTTTTTGAAAAAGGCGTTCAAGAGAATTTAAATCCCGCTTTAGCGCTTTATGAAAACAGCATTTCTTTAGCGCAACTTTATGCGAGATTCCATGGAAAAATCGTGGAATTTTCTAAGCAAAAATTGGAGTTAAAGCTTTGATTTTTAGATTTTTTTACGCCTTCAGCCTTTTTTTAGGGGTTTTGTTAGCCAAAAAGGATTTCAATTTTTTTAAACCCCTAGAGCCTACCAAAAACTATTTTGGATCTTTTAAAATCGGCTATCTTTACCAGCATGCAAACACGATTAAAAGAGCCCCCATCCGCCTGAAAAACCGCCCTTCCCTTTTAATGGATAAAATTTATCATGACGCTTCTTTGGGTTTTGATGCAGGGTATCTTTTAAAAAAGAACGCTTTGTTAGGGGGGTATTTGGATGCAGGAATGGGCGGTTCGTATTTCATGAGTGCTGGATTAGTGGCTGGGGTTAGGCTTTTTAGGGGGTGGGTTATCCCTAAAATCGCCTTAGGTTATCAGCTCCAAATTTTAGGGACTAAGATTGATAAATATCAATTCAATATCCAATCAGCGGTAGGGAGTGTGGGCTTGTTTTTCAATGCGGCTAAAAATTTTGGCTTGAGCGTGGAAGCAAGGGGAGGCATTCCTTTTTATTTTATCCAAAGCAAATTTTCTAAAGCCTTTGGCACGCCACGATTGAATATCTATTCTATCGGTATCACTTTCACCTTTTATGATTTTACTAGATTTTTAGGGTAAAATACTCATTTTAGAAACTAACTATAGAGTATAAAAACAACAATTAGACAAACTTTAAGGATTGATGATGATTTTTATTGATGCATGTTTTAAAAAAGAAACACCTTACACGCCCATTTGGATGATGAGACAAGCGGGGCGTTATCTTAGCGAATACCAAGAGAGCCGAAAGAAAGCGGGGAGTTTCTTGGAATTGTGTCAAAATAGCGATTTGGCCACAGAAGTAACTTTACAGCCGGTAGAGATTTTGGGCGTGGATGCAGCTATTTTGTTTAGCGATATTTTAGTAGTGCCTTTGGAAATGGGCTTAAATTTGGAGTTTATCCCTAAAAAGGGGCCGCATTTTTTAGAGACGATTACGGATTTAAAAAGCGTGAACAGCCTTAAAGTGGGCGCTCATAAGCGGCTGAATTATGTCTATGATACGATCTCTCAAACGCGCCAAAAACTTTCTAAAGATAAGGCGTTAATCGGCTTTTGCGGGTCGCCTTGGACTTTAGCGACTTACATGATAGAAGGCGAGGGGAGTAAATCGTATGCTAAAAGCAAGAAAATGCTTTATAGCGAGCCTGAAGTTTTAAAAGTGCTTTTAGAAAAATTAAGCCTTGAATTGATAGAATATTTGAGCCTTCAAATCCAAGCCGGGGTCAATGCGGTGATGGTCTTTGACTCGTGGGCGAGTGCTTTAGAAAAAGAAGCGTATTTGAGGTTTAGCTGGCATTATATGAAAAAAATTTCCAAAGAGCTTAAAAAACGCTATGCACGCATTCCGGTTATCCTTTTCCCTAAAGGGATTGGCGCTTATTTGGATAGCATAGATGGGGAATTTGATGTGTTTGGCGTGGATTGGGGCACGCCTTTAGAAATGGCAAAAAAGATTTTGGGCGATAAATATGTTTTGCAAGGGAATTTAGAACCCACCCGCCTTTATGATAAAAACGCTTTAGAAGAGGGCGTTGAAAAGATTCTAAAAGTCATGGGCAATCAAGGGCATATTTTTAATTTAGGGCATGGGATGCTGCCGGATTTACCCAGAGAAAACGCCAAGTATTTAGTGCAATTAGTGCATAATAAAACCAAGCGCTAGGGGGGATTGATGAATACCATTATAAGATGTGTGAGTTTATTAGGTTTATGCACTGCTTTAGCCCTAGCCCAAAGTCCTTCTAAAACCCCAGATGAAATCAAGCAAATCCTTAACAATTATAGCCATAAGAATTTAAGGCTCGTTGATCCGCCGACAAGTTCTTTAGAAGCGACACCGAGTTTTTTGTCCTCGCCCAAAGAAACAGCGACCACGATCAATCAAGAGATTGCCAAATACCATGAAAAAAGCGATAAAGCCGCTTTGGGGCTTTATGAATTGCTTAAGGGGGCTAGCACTAATCTCAGTTTGCAAGCGCAAGAACTCAATGTTAAACAAGCGATGAAAAACCATACCATCGCCAAAGCGATGTTTTTGCCCACTTTGAATGCGAGCTATAACTTTAAAAATGAAGCCAGGGATACTCCAGAATATAAGCATTATAACACCCAACAACTCCAAGCTCAAGTTACATTGAATGTGTTTAATGGCTTTAGTGATGTGAATAATGTCAAGGAAAAGTCTGCGACTTACCGCTCCAATGTGGCTAATTTAGAATACAGCCGCCAAAGCGTGTATTTGCAAGTGGTGCAACAATACTATGAGTATTTTAACAACCTCGCTCGCATGATCGCTTTGCAAAAGAAATTAGAGCAAATCAAAACGGATATTAAAAGGGTTACTAAACTCTATGACAAAGGGCTAACGACGATTGATGATTTGCAAAGCTTGAAAGCGCAAGGGAATTTGAGCGAATACGATATTTTGGACATGCAATTTGCTTTGGAGCAAAACCGCTTGACTTTAGAGTATCTCACTAACCTCAATGTGAAAAATCTGAAAAAGACCACGATTGATGCACCTAATTTGCAACTAAGAGAAAGGCAGGATTTGGTTTCTTTGAGGGAGCAGATTTCTGCAATCAGATACCAAAACAAGCAACTCAATTATTACCCCAAGATAGATGTGTTTGACTCATGGCTTTTTTGGATCCAAAAACCCGCTTATGCCACAGGGCGTTTTGGGAATTTCTATCCAGGTCAACAAAACACCGCTGGGGTTACTGCGACTTTGAATATTTTTGATGATATAGGTTTGAGTTTGCAAAAACAATCCATCATGTTAGGCCAATTAGCGAATGAAAAGAATTTAGCCTATAAAAAGCTAGAGCAAGAAAAAGACGAACAGCTTTACAGAAAGTCGCTTGATATTGCTAGGGCCAAGATTGAATCCTCCAAGGCTAGTTTGGATGCAGCCAACCTTTCTTTTGCCAACATTAAAAGGAAATACGACGCTAATTTAGTGGATTTTACGACCTATTTAAGGGGTTTAACCACACGCTTTGATGCAGAAGTGGCTTACAATTTAGCGCTCAATAATTACGAAGTGCAAAAAGCCAATTACATTTTCAATAGCGGGCATAAAATAGACGACTATGTGCATTAAGGGAATGGAAATGATACGAAAAATTTTAATAGGGTTTTTTTTAAGTCTTTTGAGTTTGGAAGCTGGCGAAAAAGTGTATGCGATTTTCAATGTGAAAGCGATGCAAGATTCTAAGCTCACCTTAGATAGCACAGGGATTGTGGATAGCATTAAGGTTACTGAGGGGAGTGTGGTCAAAAAGGGCGATGTCTTGTTGCTTTTATATAACCAAGACAAACAAGCTCAAAGCGATTCTACCGAGCAACAGCTTATTTTTGCTAAAAAGCAATACCAACGATACAGCAAAATTGGGGGCGCTGTGGATAAAAACACTCTAGAGGGTTATGAATTTACTTATAAACGCTTGGAGTCTGATTACGCTTATTCTATTGCGGTATTGAATAAAACCATTTTAAGAGCCCCTTTTGATGGCGTGATAGCGAGCAAAAACATTCAAGTGGGCGAAGGGGTGAGCGCGAACAGCACGGTGTTACTGAGATTGGTCAGTCATGCCAGGAAATTAGTCATTGAATTTGATTCCAAATACATTAATGCGGTCAAAGTGGGGGATACTTACACTTATTCTATAGACGGGGATCCCAATAAACATGAAATTAAAATCACTAAGATTTACCCCACCGTTGATGAAAACACACGAAAAGTGAGCGCAGAAGCCCTTTTATCTAAACCTATGGCAGTGGGGCTTTTTGGCGATGGGTTTATCCAAACGAAATAATAGGGTATTTGCATGTATAAAACAGCGATAAATCGTCCTATTACGACCTTAATGTTTGCTTTGGCGATTGTCTTTTTTGGGACTATGGGCTTTAAAAAATTGAGCGTGGCGCTTTTCCCTAAAATTGATATGCCTACGGTGGTGGTTACTACGACTTATCCTGGGGCTAGCGCTGAAATCATAGAGAGTAAGGTAACCGATAAGATTGAAGAAGCGGTGATGGGGATTGATGGGATCAAAAAGGTTACTTCCACAAGCTCTAAAAATGTGAGTATCGTGGTCATTGAATTTGAATTAGAAAAGCCTAATGAAGAAGCCCTAAACGATGTGGTCAATAAAATTTCTTCGGTGCGTTTTGATGACTCCAATATTAAAAAACCCTCCGTGAATAAATTTGATACCGACAGCCAAGCCATTATTTCATTGTTTGTGAGCAGTTCAAGCGTGCCGGCTACGACTTTGAACGATTACGCTAAAAACACCATTAAACCCATGCTCCAAAAAATCAATGGGGTAGGGGGCGTGCAACTCAATGGCTTTAGGGAGCGCCAAATCAGGATCTATGCCGATCCTACTTTGATGAATAAATACAATCTCACTTATGCGGATCTTTTCAGCACGCTTAAAGCGGAGAATGTGGAAATTGATGGGGGGCGCATTGTCAATAGCCAAAGAGAATTGTCAATTTTAATCAATGCGAATAGTTATAGCGTTGCGGATGTGGAAAAGATCCAAGTGGGTAACCATGTGCGCCTTGGCGATATTGCAAAAATTGAAATCGGATTAGAAGAGGACAACACTTTTGCGAGCTTTAAAGACAAGCCTGGGGTGATTTTAGAAATCCAAAAGATTGCAGGAGCGAATGAAATTGAAATCGTGGATAGGGTGTATGAAGCCTTAAAACACATTCAAGCCATAAGCCCTAACTATGAAATCAAGCCTTTTATGGATACGACAACTTTCATTCGCACTTCTATTGAAGATGTGAAATTTGACCTAGTCTTAGGGGCGATTTTAGCGGTTTTGGTGGTGTTTGTATTCTTGCGTAGCGGGACGATCACTTTAGTTTCAGCGATTTCTATCCCTATTTCTATCATGGGGACTTTTGCGCTTATCCAATGGATGGGCTTTTCGCTCAACATGCTCACCATGGTCGCCTTAACTCTGTCTATAGGGATCATTATTGATGATGCGATCGTGGTGATTGAAAATATCCACAAAAAGCTAGAAATGGGCATGAACAAACGCAAAGCAAGCTATGAGGGGGTGAGGGAAATTGGCTTTGCGTTAGTGGCGATTTCAGCGATGTTGCTTTCAGTTTTTGTGCCTATAGGGAACATGAAAGGCATTATCGGGCGCTTTTTTCAAAGCTTTGGGATCACGGTGGCTTTAGCGATCGCTTTGTCGTATGTGGTGGTCGTTACAATTATCCCCATGGTAAGCTCAGTGGTCGTTAATCCTAGGCATTCTCGTTTCTATGTGTGGAGTGAGCCTTTTTTTAAGGCTTTGGAGTCTTATTACACTAAATTGCTTCAATGGGTTTTAAACCATAAGCTCATTATATTTATAGCGGTGGTTTTGGTGTTTGTGGGTTCGCTTTTTGTGGCTTCTAAGCTTGGCATGGATTTCATGCTTAAAGAAGATAGGGGGAGGTTTCAAGTCTGGCTTAAGGCTAAACCGGGCGTGAGTATAGATTACATGACACAAAAGAGTAAGATCTTTCAAAAAGCGATTGAAAAATACGATGAAGTGGAATTTACCACCTTACAAGTGGGTTATGGCACGACACAAAACCCTTTTAAAGCGAAGATCTTTGTGCAACTCAAGCCTTTAGAAGAGCGCAAAAAAGAACACCAATTGGGGCAATTTGAGTTGATGAGGGCTTTAAAAAAAGAATTAAGAAGCTTGCCGGAAGCTAAAGATTTAGAAAGCATCAATCTTTCTGAAGTTGCTCTTATAGGCGGTGGTGGGGATAGTTCGCCCTTTCAAACCTATGTGTTCTCTCATTCTCAAGAAGCGGTGGATAAAAGCGTGGCGAATTTGAAGAAATTCTTACTGGAAAGCCCTGAATTAAAAGGCAAGGTTGAGAGCTATCACACAAGCACGAGCGAATCGCAACCGCAATTGCAACTCAAAATCTTAAGACAAAACGCCAACAAATACGGCGTGAGCGCTCAAACCATAGGTTCAGTGGTAAGCTCTGCATTTTCTGGGACTTCTCAAGCGAGCGTGTTCAAAGAAGATGGTAAAGAATACGACATGATCATTAGAGTGCCTGATGATAAGCGCGTTTCTGTGGAGGATATTAAACGCTTGCAAGTGCGTAACAAATACGATAAATTGATGTTTTTAGACGCTTTAGTGGAAATCACAGAAACCCAAAGCCCGTCTAGCATTTCTCGTTATAACCGCCAGCGTAGCGTTACGGTGCTTGCTGAGCCTAACAGGAGCGCGGGCGTTTCTTTAGGCGAAATTTTAACGCAAGTGAGCAAAAACACGAAAGAATGGTTGGTTGAAGGAGCGAATTACAGATTCACCGGTGAAGCGGATAACGCTAAAGAGAGCAATGGGGAGTTTTTGATCGCTTTAGCGACAGCGTTTGTGTTGATTTATATGATTTTGGCGGCGTTGTATGAATCCATTTTAGAGCCTTTTATCATCATGGTTACCATGCCCTTAAGCTTTTCAGGGGCGTTTTTTGCCTTAGGATTAGTGCACCAGCCTTTGAGCATGTTCTCTATGATAGGCTTGATCTTGCTCATTGGTATGGTGGGTAAAAACGCCACGCTCTTAATTGATGTAGCGAATGAAGAGCGTAAAAAAGGCTTGAACATTCAAGAAGCCATTTTATTTGCCGGCAAAACCCGTCTAAGACCCATTTTAATGACCACTATTGCGATGGTTTGTGGCATGCTGCCTTTAGCGTTAGCTAGTGGGGATGGATCAGCGATGAAATCCCCTATAGGGATTGCGATGAGTGGGGGCTTGATGATTTCTATGGTGTTAAGTTTACTCATTGTGCCGGTGTTTTATCGTTTGCTCGCTCCCATAGATGACAAACTCAAACGACTTTATCAAAACCAAAAAGCTTTAGAATGAAAAAGATTGTTTTAATTTTGGCTTTAAAAATGGGTTTGTTAGGGGCGTTTGAGCCTAAAAAAAGTCATATTTATTTTGGGGCTATGGTGGGTTTAGCCCCTATTGAAATAATCCCAAAACCGGCTAGCGATTCTTCTTATACCGCTTTTTTATGGGGGGCTAAAGGGGGGTATCAATTCGCTTTTTTAAAAGCTTTAGCGCTAAGGGGTGAATTTTCCTACCTTATGGCAATCAAACCCACCGCACTGCACACGATTAACACTTCTTTATTGAGCTTAAATATTGATGTGTTAAGCGATTTTTACACTTACAAAAAATACAGCTTTGGGGTGTATGGGGGGCTTGGGATAGGGTATTTTTATCAAAGCAACCATTTAGGCATGAAAAATAGTTCGTTTATGGGGTATAACGGCTTGTTTAATGTGGGGCTTGGCAGCACGATCGATCGCTACCACCGCATAGAGCTTGGGGCTAAAATCCCTTTTTCAAAGACTAGAAATTCTTTTAAAAATCTTTATTTTTTAGAGAGCGTTTTTATCCATGCGAGTTATAGTTACGCTTTTTAAAGGAGATGTATTACAGAAAGTAACTAACTGATGGTTTTTATAATGAGACTGGTTACTAACATATAAAAGGATTTGTTTTGTTTTCTTTTAGTTAATATAATGAAAATTTCGTTGTGGATAGTGTTAATAAATGTAATTATATAATATAATATGAAAGGGTTTAAAATATGACTTATAGAAATGGCAAAACAGATTTAAAGAATGAACGCTTTAGCAAAAACCGCTCTTTTAAGGGCATTAAAAAGAAAATCGCTAAAAAATATAAAATCAAAAACTCGCCTTTGACAATTTACTCCTTAAAAACGCAATCAAATCTTTCTGCATCCTTTAACAAAAAAATCTTCTTAGGGCTAGGGTTTGTTTCAGCTTTGAGTGCTGAAGATTATAATAGTTCGGTGTATTGGCTCAATAGCGTGAATGAAAATAACAGCAACAAATCCTACTATATCAGCCCCTTACGCACTTGGGCTGGGGGGAATAGGAGTTTTACGCAAAACTACAACAACAGCAAATTGTATATAGGGACAAAAAACGCTTCCGCAACGCCCAATAATTCTTCTATATGGTTTGGGGAAAAGGGCTATGTAGGTTTTATTACAGGGGTTTTTAAGGCAAAAGACATTTTTATCACAGGGGCTGTTGGCTCAGGTAATGAGTGGAAAACCGGTGGGGGGGCGATACTGGTTTTTGAAAGCTCAAACGAATTAAGCGCTAATGGGGCTTATTTTCAAAATAACAGAGCCGGGACACAAACTTCTTGGATCAATTTGATTTCCAATAACAGCGTGAATTTGACAAACACGGATTTTGGCAACCAAACCCCGCATGGAGGCTTTAATGCTATGGGGCGAAAGATCACTTATAATGGCGGGATTGTCAATGGTGGGAATTTTGGCTTTGATAATGTGGATAGCAATGGCACAACCACCATCAGCGGAGTAACTTTCAACAATAACGGTGCGCTCACTTATAAGGGTGGGAATGGTATTGGGGGGAGCATCACTTTCACTAACTCTAATATCAATCATTACAAACTCAATCTTAACGCCAATAGCGTTACCTTTAATAACAGCACTCTGGGGAGCATGCCTAATGGCAACACTAATACTATAGGGAATGCCTATATTCTTAATGCAAATAATATTACTTTTAATAATTTGACCTTCAATGGGGGTTGGTTCGTTTTTGATAGATCTGATGCTCATGTTAATTTTCAAGGCACAAACACGATCAACAATCCCACTTCACCCTTTGTCAATATGACCGGTAAAGTTACTATTAATCCTAATGCGGTTTTTAATATTCAAAATTACACGCCTAGCATAGGGAGCGCTTACACGCTTTTTAGCATGAAAAATGGCAACATCACTTATAATGATGTCAGCAACTTATGGAATATCATCAGGCTTAAAAACACGCAAGCCACAAAAGACAACAGCAAAAACGCCACTTCTAATAACAACACCCACACTTACTATGTAACTTACAATTTAGGCGGCACACTCTATCATTTCAGACAAATTTTTAGCCCTGATTCCATTGTTTTACAATCTATCTATTATGGCGCGAACAATATTTATTACACCAATAGCGTGAATATCCATGACAATGTCTTTAATTTAAAAAATATTAACGATGATAGATCTGATACGATTTTTTATCTCAACGGCTTGAACACTTGGAATTACACTAATGCGAGATTTGCTCAAACCTATGGCGGGAAAAACAGCGCCTTAGTCTTTAACGCTACGACCCCTTGGGCTAATGGTGCGATCCCTAAATCTAATAGCACGGTGCGTTTTGGGGGGTATGAGGGGGTCAATTGGGGGAAAACGGGCTATATTACTGGCACTTTCACAGCCGATAGGGTTTATATCACCGGTAACATGATGTCTGGTAATGGCGCTCAAACCGGTGGGGGGGCGACTTTGAATTTTGTGGGCGCGACTGAAATTAATATCGCTGGAGCCACCTTTAAAAACCTAAAAACCACTTCACAAAACTCTTACATGACTTTTATCGCTTTAGGGAATGGCTCTGGGAGCGCTAAAATCAATGTCTCTCAATCTGATTTTTACGATTGGACGGGTGGGGGGTATGATTTTACCGGTAACAGTGTTTTTGATAGCGTGAATTTCAACAAGGCTTATTACAAATTTCAAGGCGCTGAAAATTCTTACCATTTTAAAAACACGAACTTTTTAGCAGGGAATTTTAAGTTTCAAGGCAAGACCACCATTGAAAAATCCGTTTTAGATGACGCTTCTTACACTTTTGAAGGCGCGAATAACACCTTTACTGAAGACAAGTTTAATGGCGGATCGTTTAATTTCAACCATACAGAGCAGACAGACGCTTTTAATAACAACTCGTTTAATGGCGGATCGTTTAGTTTTAACGCCAAGCAAGTGGATTTTAATCATAACTCGTTCAATGGGGGCGTGTTTAATTTCAATAATACCCCTAAAGTCAGTTTCACTGATGACACTTTCAATGTGAATAATCAATTCAAAATAAATGGCGCTCAAACAGCTTTTACTTTCAATAAGGGCGTTGTTTTTAACATGCAAGGGCTTTTGAGTAGCCTAAGCGTGGGCAAGACTTATCAATTGCTCAACGCTAAAAGCGTGGATTATAAGGATAATAATAACGCTTTATACCAAATGCTGCACTGGACTAGCGGAGAAAATCCTAGCGGCACGCTAGTTGATGAGGATAAATCCGCACCAAACAACACTAAAATCTACAATGTCCATTTCACTGATAACGGCTTGACTTACTACATTAAAGAAAATTTTAATAACGGGATCACGCTCACTCGTTTATGCACTCTGGGTTACACGCATTGCGTGAATATCCATGACAATGCGTTTTATCTTAAAAATGTCAATAATAGCGCGAGCGATACCGTGTTCTATCTTAATGGCATGACGACTTGGAAGATCGCTGGCACAGGTGTTTTCACGCAAGATTACAGCGGCGCTAACAGCGTTTTAGTATTCAACCAAACCACCCCCTTTCTTGATGGGGCGAATCCCGCTTCTAATAGCGTGGTGAGTTTTGGGAAAACTTCAGGGGCTGAATGGGGGCTAGTGGGCTATATTCATGGCGTTTTTAAAGCCAATCAAATTGATATTACCGGCACGATTCGCTCCGGTAATGGGGCTAAAACCGGTGGGGGAGCGATTTTAGTCTTTAACGCTCAAGAGCGTTTGAATATCGCTAATGCAAATTTAAACAACGATAAAGCTGGCTTGCAAGATTCATGGATGAATTTCATTGTTAATAATGGCAATGTGAATGCAACAAACGCAAATTTTAGCAACCAAACTCCGCATGGAGGCTTCAATCTTAAAGCCGATAACATTACTTGGAATAAAGGGTCTGTGAGTGGAGGGGGGAATTTTGGCGTGGATAACGCTAACGCTAATGGGAATGCAGTGATTAAAAATGTTAATTTTAGCGATAACGGCACTTTGATTTATAAAGGGGGCGAAAACAGTGCCGGAAATTCCCTAACCCTAGAAAACAACACCTTCAATTCTTATAATATCAACGCCAAAGCACAAAATCTAATTTTTAACAACAACTCGTTTAATGGCGGGAGCTATTCGTTTAATGACACTAAAAACACCACCTTTAAAGGCACAAACACGCTCATTAACAGCGATCCTTTCAGCCGTCTTCAAGGATCAATCGCTATTGACAATAATAGTATTTTTAATATTGAAAGGGATTTGACTGACAACACCACCTACACGCTTTTAAGCGGGAATAACATTAAATATAATAATGAAATTTTGGCGGACAATGCTTTTTCAAAAAATTTATGGAATTTAATCCATTATGGTGGCGAACAAGGGACTCTATTAAGAGCGGATAACAACACTTTTTTTGTGCAATTCACCCAAAGCAACGGCCAAAAATTTGTTTTTGAAGAAACTTTTAATTCTAGCTCTATCACCTATAAATATTTCACTATCCATTCTTCGCTTTTCCACACAGACGCTGATTCTAAGGATATTTGGAGTCAAGTAAGGAAGCAATTTGATTTTATTCCAGGAAAAACCCCTGTGTGTGTTGGCGTGTGCTATATCGCGCCTTATAAAAATCAAGACCTTATTGGCTCTAGCGCTTTTGCGTGGTCGCTGAACTTTGGGGCCACGGTGGTAGGGACTTTGCTTTTAGGGAGCGCGCAAGAAAAGGCCAATAACAATGGCGGATCTATCTGGTTTGGTAAGAATAATTTGCTGTATTTGCACGGCAATTTCAACGCGACTAATATCTTTTTAACGAATAACTTTAATGTCGGCAACCCTAACGCCGGCGGTGGGGCGACGATTAGTTTTAACGCTGATGAAACCTTGAGTGCTGACGGGTTGGATTACACGAATTTTCAAACAGTGGCTTTAGGCTTACAAACCAGCGCGAGCCAGCATTCATGGGCGAATTTTAATTCCAGGCTTTCTATGGAGATTAAAAATTCTAACTTTAGGGATTTCACATGGGGAGGCTTTAATTTTAATTCAGGGCGTATCACTTTTGAAAACACCACTTTTAGCGGCTGGACCAATATTAACGGAGCGACTGAGAGTGGCTCATCGTATGTGAATATGGTTGCGAATACGGATTTGGTATTTTCTAATTCCATTTTAGGAGGGGGTATCCGCTATGATTTGAAAGCCAATAACATTGTTTTCAATAACTCTCAAATAGTCATTGATGTGTCTAAGAATGTGAATCAGTCATCATTGAATGGGAATGTTACTTTCAATCATTCCAGGCTTTCAGTCAAACCCAACGCTGCTATCAATATTGGGAGGGATCAGACCCAAACGGCTTTAGAAAACGCTTCAAGCCTTTCTTTTTACAACAACAGCGTGGCGAATTTTAACGGCGCAACTGCTTTTAACGGGGTGTCTTATTTGAACTTGAACCCTAACGCTCAAGTCAGCTTCAATCAAGCGAATTTCAATAACGCTAATGTAACCTTTTATGGCATCCCTTTATTTGGTAAAACGCCTGATTTTGGCAACTCTGCACGCCTGATTAATTTCAAAGGGAATACGAATTTTAATCAAGCGACGCTCAATTTAAGGGCTAAAAATATCCATTTGAATTTCCAAGGCGCTTCCACTTTTAAACAAAATTCTACGATGAATTTGGCTGAAAGTTCTCAAGCGAGTTTTAATACGCTTAGCGTAGAGGGGGAAACGAATTTCAACCTCAATAACTCAAGCTTGTTGAATTTCAATGGCGATAGCGTTTTTAACGCTCCTGTGAGTTTTTATGCCAATAACTCTCAAATTTCTTTCACCAAACTAGCGACCTTTAATTCTAATGCCTTGTTTGATTTAGAAAACAACAGCACCCTGAATTTTCAAAGCGTTCTTTTAAACAGCACTCTAAGCCTTTTAGGCAATGGCGCTAACGCTTTATCCATTAATGCAAGCGGGAATTTCAGCTTTGGATCTCAAGGCGTTTTGAATCTGTCTAATGTGAATTTGTTTGATGCAAAAAACAAGCCCTTAGTTTATAATATTTTACAAGCTCAAAATATTCAGGGTTTGATGGGGAATAACGGCTATGAGAAGATCCGTTTTTATGGCATACAGATTGACAAGGCTGACTACTCGTTTAATAACGGCGTTCATTCGTGGAGATTCACTAACCCGCTCAATACGACTGAAACGATTACAGAAACCTTGCATAACAACCGCTTGAAAATTCAGATCTCTCAAAACGGCGTTTCTAATAATACGGCATTTAATCTTGCCCCTAGTTTGTATGATTACCAAAAAAACCCTTATGATGAAAGCTCTAATTCTTATAATCACACAAGCGGCAAAGCCGGCACTTATTATTTGACAAGCAATATCAAAGGCTTGAATCAAAACAATGAAACACCCGGGACTTATAACGCACAAAACCAACCATTACAAGCCTTACACATTTACAATCAGGCTATCACTAAGCAGGATTTGAATGCGATTGCCAGTTTGGGTAAGGAATTTTTGCCTAAAATGGCTAATCTTTTATCTTCAGGGGCTTTAGATCATCTCAATCTCAATAGCCCGAATGGTTTTGAAACTCTTTTTGGTATCTTTGAAAAGTATGGTATCACTTTAAACCAAGAAAATTGGAAGAGCTTATTAAAGATTATCAATAATTTTTCCAATACGGCTAATTATGATTTCTCTCAAGGCAATCTCGTTATAGGAGCGATCAAAGAAGGGCAAACGAACACGAATAGCGTGGTGTGGTTTGGAGGCGATGGCTATAAAGAGCCATGCGCGGTTGGGGATAACACTTGCCAGATGTTCAGGCAGACTAATTTAGGGCAATTGCTCCATTCTAGCGCACCTTATTTAGGCTACATTAACGCTAATTTTAAGGCTAAAAACATCTACATTACCGGAACCATCGGCAGCGGGAACGCTTGGGGGAGTGGAGGAAGCGCGAGTGTGTCTTTTGAAAGCGCGACAAATTTGGTGCTTAATCAAGCCAATATTGACACTCAAGGGACTGATAAAATCTTTTCTTATCTGGGGCAAGGTGGCATTGAAAAGCTTTTTGGAGAAAAAGGCTTAGCGAATGCGCTTTCTAATATTATTTATGAAGAAAGTTTGAATAATAACGCTATCCCCAAAGATTTAGCCAACATGATCCCTAAAGATTTTGGATCTAAGACTTTAGGCTCTTTACTTAGCCCTACTGAAGTGAATAACCTCTTAGGCGTGAGCGCTTTTAAAAACGCAATCATGGAAATTTTAAATTCTAAAACGGTGGGCGATGTTTTTGGTGAAAACGGGCTTTTAAACGCACTAGATCCTATAAAAAGAAAAGAAATTGATCAAATGCTTTTAGAGCAAATCCAAGCCCATTCTTCAGGGTTTGAAAAATTCATCGTTAAAACTTTAGGGATTGAAAATGTAGAGAATTTCATCAATAACTGGTATGGCAAGCAAAGTTTGAGTTCTTTTGCCAATAATTTTGTGCCTGGAGGCTTGAATCAAGCCCTGGATAAAATAGGCTCTAGCTCTGATGCCAAGGACTTACAGAGTTTCTTGGATAAAACGACTTTTGGGGATATTCTCAATCAAATGATCAATCAAGCCCCCTTAATCAATAAGCTCATTTCTTGGCTGGGCCCGCAGGATTTGAGCGTGTTAGTCAATATCGCTCTAAATAGCATCACTAACCCCAGCGAAGAGCTAACTAACACCATTTCTAGCATAGGCGAAAAAGCGTTAAATGACTTATTGGGCGAAGGCGTAGTGAATAAAATCATGAGCAATCAAGTCTTAGGGCAAATGATTAATAAGATCATCGCTGATAAGGGCTTTGGAGGCGTTTATCATCAAGGTTTAGGCTCTATACTGCCTCAATCTTTACAAAAAGAATTGGAACAATTGGGCTTGGGATCTTTACTCAAACCTAAAGGATTGAACAATCTCTGGCAAAAAGGGAATTTTAATTTCGTGGCTAAAAACCATGTGTTTGTGAATAACAGCTCATTCAGTAACGCCACAGGGGGGGAATTGAATTTTGTAGCGGGCAAGTCCATTATCTTTAACGGGAAAAACACCATTAATTTCACGCAATATCAGGGCAGGCTTTCATTTATTTCTCAAGATTTTTCTAATATTTCACTAGATACCTTAAACGCTACCAATGGTTTAACGCTGAATGCTCCTAAAAATGACATTAGCGTTCAAAAAGGTCAGATTTGCGTGAATGTTTTAAATTGCATGACCGCTAAAGGAAGTGCAAAAACAGCTAATTCTTCTTCAAGCACTATAACCCCAACCGATGAAACTCTAGAAGTGAATGCGAATAATTTCGCTTTCTTAGGAACAATTAAAGCGAACGGATTAGTGGATTTTTCAAAAGTCTTACAAAATACCACGATCGGGACTTTGGATTTAGAGCCAAACGCCACTTTTAAAGCCAACAACTTGATCGTGAATAACGCTTTTAACAACAACTCTAATCATAGGGCTGATATCAGCGGTAATCTCAATGTGGCAAAAGGAGCGGCTCTCAGCACGAATGAAAATGGTTTGAATGTGGGGGGGAATCTTAAGAGCGAAGGGCCATTGATCTTTAATCTTAACAATAAAACCAATCAAACGATTATTAATGTGGCTGGCAATTCTACGATCATGTCTTATAACAATCAGGCTTTAATCCATTTTAATACCCAACTCAAGCAAGGCGCTTACACGCTTATAGACGCTCATCGCATGGTTTATGGCTATGATAATCAAACGATTCTTGGAGGGAGCTTGAGCGATTACCTCAAGCTTTACACTCTCATTGATTTTAACGGCAAACGCATGCAATTAAACGGCGATTCACTAAGCTATGATAACCAACCGGTCAATATTAAAGATGGGGGTCTTGTGGTGAGCTTTAAGGACAATCAAGGGCAAATGGTGTATTCATCTATCCTTTATGATAAGGTTCAAGTTAGCGTCTCTGATAAACCCATGAGCATTCAAGCCCCTAGTTTGGAGTATTACATTAAATACATTCAAGGCAGCGCTGGTTTGGATGCGATCAAATCTGCGGGCAATAATTCCATTCTGTGGTTGAATGAGCTTTTTGTGGCTAAGGGGGGTAATCCCTTGTTCGCTCCTTATTATTTGCAAGACAATCCCACTGAACACATTGTTACTTTAATGAAAGATATTACCAGCGCTTTAGGCATGCTCACTAAACCCAATCTTAAAAACAATTCCACCGATGCTTTACAGCTCAACACTTACACGCAACAAATGAGCCGTCTAGCCAAGCTTTCTAATTTCGCTTCCTTTGATTCAACGGATTTTAGCGAACGCTTGAGCAGCCTTAAAAACCAAAGATTTGCTGATGCGATCCCTAATGCGATAGATGTGATTTTGAAATACTCTCAAAGGGATAAATTAAAAAAAAATCTTTGGGCGACCGGCGTTGGGGGCGTGAGTTTTGTGGAAAATGGCACAGGAACGCTCTATGGTGTCAATGTGGGCTATGACAGATTCATTAAGGGTGTGATTGTTGGAGGGTATGCGGCTTATGGGTATAGCGGGTTTTATGAACGCATCACTAATTCTAAATCCGATAATGTAGATGTGGGCTTGTATGCGAGGGCTTTCATTAAAAAGAGCGAGCTGACTTTTAGCGTCAATGAAACTTGGGGGGCTAATAAAACCCAAATCAACTCCAACGACACTCTGCTTTCTATGATCAATCAGTCTTATCAATACAACACATGGACGACGAACGCAAAAGTCAATTACGGGTATGATTTCATGTTTAAAAACAAAAGCATCATTTTAAAACCTCAAATTGGTTTAAGATATTACTATATCGGCATGACCGGTTTAGATGGAGTGATGAATAATGCGCTCTATAACCAGTTTAAAGCGAATGCCGATCCGTCTAAAAAATCCGTTTTAACGATTGATCTTGCTTTGGAGAACCGCCATTATTTCAACACAAACTCTTATTTTTATGCGATTGGCGGCGTTGGTAGGGATTTGCTTGTAAGGTCTATGGGGGATAAATTGGTGCGCTTTATTGGTAACAACACTTTGAGCTACAGGAAAGGCGAGCTTTATAACACCTTTGCGAGCATCACTACAGGCGGGGAAGTGAGGTTGTTTAAAAGCTTTTATGCGAATGCTGGGGTGGGGGCTAGGTTTGGATTGGATTATAAAATGATCAATATCACCGGAAATATTGGAATGCGTTTAGCGTTTTAGGGGGTTGGGGCTTACCCCTTTTTTTTGAGCCATTAAACAATTGATAAATGGTGGGATTAAGGATTTAACGCATGCGTTCTTTTGGTGTTAGTAACATGCGATTAGCGCTTAGTAAAAATAAAATAATGCCACCAATAATGAAAAATGTTGAAGTTGCTAAAACCAGTAT
>NZ_CBOM010000002.1:0-118275 GCF_000476275.1 Helicobacter pylori SA213A | reverse complement strand
TTTAAAGAAGTGATGGAGCAACAATCACTAACAATAAAAAATGGTATAGAGAGTATAAAAACAAACGCTGAAGAGGCATCAATTGAGTTTTTTCTTGAAAATAAAGACAATCTCAAAGCTTTCCCTTATATTTTTGGTTTTAGAATTCTTAATTATAACTCTAATTTTTTATTAAGGGCAGTTATGGAAAATCATAGAGATGAATGTTTGGAATTAATGGAAAAATGGTATAAAAGTGCATCCCAATATCGCAATGAAAATCAGCAAGATTTGGGGGAATATTTTTGGATCAACGATCACACTTTTAGTTTGCCACTCAACCACACATTTAAACAACTAAAAATTGATCTCCCAAAAGATTTTCTCTTGTATTCATACAACCACCCACTTTAATTGATTTTCTCAAATTAAAAAACGCATTTTTCCAACTATCCTAAACGACTTATCCCAAAATCCCCCCAAAAACAGAAAAAATCACCGAGCCAAACCGCTAAAACCCCTTAGAAAATTTAAAATTTTAAGTTTTAGGGGTGTTTTTCTTAAGAATTTAGGTTTTTTATAGATTATTATGTTATTATTATACGAAATGTAGACTTTTAGAAGGAAAAATGTTGTATGAAAAAGTTTGTAGTGTTTAAAACGCTCTGTTTATCGGTAGTGTTAGGTAATAGTCTTTTGGCAGCAGAAGGTAGCACAGAAGTGCAAAAGCAATTGGAAAAACCAAAAGATTATAAAGTAGTGAAAGGCGAGCAAAACGCTTGGTATTTGGGGATTAGCTATCAAGTCGGTCAGGCTTCGCAAAGCGTTAAAAACCCCCCCAAAAGCAGTGAATTTAACTATCCTAAGTTCCCTGTGGGTAAAACCGACTATCTAGCCGTTATGCAAGGATTAGGGCTTACTGTGGGTTATAAGCAATTTTTCGGGGAAAAGAGATGGTTTGGTGCGCGCTATTACGGCTTCATGGATTATGGGCATGCCGTATTTGGAGCGAACGCTTTGACATCAGATAACGGTGGGGTGTGCGAGCTTCACCAACCATGTGCGACCAAAGTAGGGACAATGGGCAATCTGTCTGACATGTTCACTTATGGTGTGGGTATTGACACTTTATACAATGTCATCAATAAAGAAGATGCGAGTTTTGGTTTCTTTTTTGGGGCTCAAATCGCAGGCAACTCTTGGGGTAATACGACAGGGGCCTTTTTGGAAACTAAAAGCCCTTATAAGCACACTTCCTATAGCCTTGATCCGGCGATTTTCCAGTTCCTTTTTAATTTAGGGATCCGCACCCATATTGGCCGGCATCAAGAATTTGACTTTGGCGTGAAGATTCCCACTATCAATGTTTATTATTTTAACCATGGGAATTTGAGCTTCACTTACCGCCGTCAATACAGCCTTTATGTAGGGTATCGTTACAATTTCTGATTTAAAACGCTTGTTTTTCTCTAATTGGATTTTCAATTAGAGTTTTCTTGCATAGACCACTGCTTTCTTTTGAAACATTTTTGAAAGTTTTTTGAAAATTAGAATTAAAATCTTTTTGATCATGTTATGATAGTCCAAAAATTTAACAAGGATTAAGCATGTTATATT
The DNA here is from genome assembly GCF_000476275.1 of Helicobacter pylori SA213A. Lineage (GTDB taxonomy): Bacteria > Campylobacterota > Campylobacteria > Campylobacterales > Helicobacteraceae > Helicobacter > Helicobacter pylori_CL. The sequence continues at coordinate 116,679 of NZ_CBOM010000002.1, read as the reverse complement.
CCTCTAAAATCCAATCCCTTTCAGAATCCACAACGATCGCTATCAGCACGCTCGCTAAAGAATTGAAATCGCAGGGAAAAGATATTTTAAGTTTTTCAGCGGGCGAGCCTGATTTTGACACCCCGCAAGCGATTAAAGATGCGGCTATAAAAGCCCTAAATGACGGCTTTACAAAATACACTCCAGTGGCTGGGATTCCTGAATTACTCAAAGCGATCGCTTTTAAATTGAAAAAAGAAAACAACTTGGATTATGAGCTGAGTGAAATTTTAGTGAGTAATGGCGCTAAGCAAAGCTTGTTCAATGCGATTCAAGCTTTAATAGGGGAGGGCGATGAGGTGATTATCCCTGTGCCTTTTTGGGTAACTTACCCTGAGCTTGTGAAATACAGCGGAGGGGTGAGTCAATTCATTCAAACCGATGAAAAAAGCCATTTTAAAATCACCCCCAAGCAGCTTAAAGACGCCTTAAGTCCCAAAACAAAAATGCTCATTCTCACCACTCCATCAAACCCTACCGGCATGCTTTATAGTAAGGCGGAATTAGAGGCTTTGGGCGAAGTTTTGAAAGAGACAAAAGTTTGGGTGCTTAGCGATGAAATTTATGAAAAGCTTGTTTATAAAGGGGAGTTTGTTTCTTGCGCGGCGGTGAGTGAAGAGATGAAAAAACGCACCATTACTATTAACGGCTTGAGTAAGTCAGTGGCGATGACAGGCTGGCGTATGGGCTATGCGGCGAGCAAGGATAAAAAGTTAGTCAAATTGATGAATAACTTGCAAAGCCAATGCACTTCCAATATCAATTCTATCACGCAAATGGCTTCTATTGTGGTGCTTGAGGGGTTGGTGGATAAAGAAATTGAAACGATGCGTCAGGCTTTTGAAAAACGCTGTGATTTAGCCCACGCAAAAATCAATGCGATTGAAGGGTTGAATGCTTTAAAACCTGATGGGGCGTTTTATTTGTTTATCCATATCGGTAGCCTTTGTGGGGGGGATTCGATGCGATTTTGCCATGAGTTGTTAGAAAAAGAAGGCGTAGCGTTAGTGCCTGGAAAGGCTTTTGGATTGGAAGGCTATGTCCGTTTGTCTTTTGCATGTTCAGAAGAACAGATTGAAAAGGGGATTGAACGCATCGCTCGCTTTGTCAAATCAAAGGGATAAAAAAAGGATAAAAAAGAATTTTTATTTAAAAAAGGGGGGATTTTAATCTTGTTTGGAATTTGATATTGTGGTTAGTGGTATAGCGTGGTATAATGGCTTGACTTAAAAGTTTGAAAAGTGCAGTTTTCATAACTAAAATAGATTTTTGAGAAAGGAATAAATAATATGATAATAAGATTTGATCACAACAATAATTCTGGAGAATGGCAAATGCTTTTTAACAAAATCAATAATGGCTCGCCTTTTGGGGTTATCACTTTCATTGGACCAATTCTATCGCATTTTGAAAACGTGATGAGGAGTGGCTACCTTTCTTCTGAACCAACAAAGCAAGATCAGATAAGATCTTTCTTAATAAATAAGCGTGAATTTATAGGGTTTGTTGAGATTATTATTGGACCTAGCGAAAGCTTGTTTTTTGTATATGAAAACGAGCCGAGTGCAACATTTAATTTAAAAAACTACTTGTTGGTGTTAGCCAAAATACATTGTGTAATCCAACAAGCGATTTGTTATTGCGAAAACAAGCAAGACGCACAAAACACTGACACAAAAGAGATAAAATTCCTAAGAACAAGAACGCATTTTTTTGGGAAAGAATTCGGATCTACAAAAGTTAAAATTGGAATTTCAAACCCCAAGACTTTTTGGGATTCTCTTTTGGAGTTGAGGAATGAGTTTTATTCTTTTGTATTAGATGAGAATCCAATTGAAGATTATAAAGATTTTTTAATAAAAAATAAAAAAATAATAAATGATCGTATCTCCATAACATTGTATCCCCATAATGATTGTTTTGTAGACAATAAATATTCAAGTAGTGATTTTCGCATAAACTCAACTTTTGAAAAACACATGGAAGATATTAAGTCGCACTATAAGCGGTTTCGTGAGACATTTTTGCTTGACTATTCTGAAACCCTACCAAGTGAAACAATAAATAAACTAAAGGCACGAGTGATTGAAGAAAGAGATCAGCAAAAAGAAAAGAATGAGACATATAAGCAAAGCTCTGCACAAAACTTTAAGATCAATGAAATCGCTGAGAATTTAAAAAGTGGTAAGATAGTCGGTGAAAAAATTATCAGCAATGCTTTATCTTATGCAAGCAAGGAATATACAGGTTCTAGCTATTGTTTCATAGATCCTAAGGATTTAGAGACACAATTAGTGCAATATAAACAAGATCTATTAAACGATATTATCATTGAAATAAATCAAATTAAAATTGAATATAATTTGCTTGATGATGCATTCTATTTTATCTTCGACATTGACAATTCTCATCAATTAATTGTCAATGTGCCTAGAAAAAAGTTGAGAGATATGAGACTACCTAAGATGAGAACAAGAGAATCACACTCATATTTGAAAATTCAATCCATACTGAAATCTTGTGTCCGCAAAGGTTTTTATATTATACAAAATAAAACCATTGTTAATATTTTAACTCCCAAGAGTCTAGAGATGCAATTGTTACAAAAATTATCACAAAATAAAGCAGATCTATCGAATCATATTATTGAGGTTTTAAACTATCAATTATCGTTTCAACCACATCAACCGCCAATTATCACTTATGCGTTAATAAGAAAAATTCGATATAATTTCAACTATAATACATTCCATTTTATCTTTGATATTGTTAACTTTTTAGATGAAAAATTAGAATTTATTATTGAAGTGCCTAGAGAAGCGTTGGATCTAGAGAATATTGATCGGCTTGTTGAAAAAAATCATAGCCACGGTTCTTTAGCGCGTCATGTTAGAGAAGGCTCTTTTATTCTTGACACACACTTGAAAGAATAAAGTTAAACCCCAATGAAACACCCCCTAGAAGAATTAAAAGACCCTGTAGAAAATCTTTTGCTATGGATTGGGCGCTTTTTGCGTTACAAATGCACAAGCCTATCTAATTCCCAAGTGAAAGACCAAAACAAGGTTTTTGAATGCTTGAACGAACTAAATCATGCGTTCGTCAGCTCAAGCCAATTAGAAAAAGTTTGCAAAAAAGCCCGTAATGTTGGATTACTAGGTATCAACACCTACGCACTGCCCCTACTCAAATTTTACGAATACGCTCAAAAGCTTTCTTTAAAATCGCTCAAAAGCATAGATGAAGTCATGTTGGCTGAATTTTTGAGCGTTTATACCGGGGGTTTGAGTTTAGCCACTAAGAAAAATTACAGGATCGCCCTACTCGGGCTTTTTAGCTACATAGACAAGCAAAATCAAGATGAAAATGAAAAATCTTATATCTATAATATCACGCTTAAAAACATCAGCGGAGTGAATCAAAGCGCAGGCAACAAGCTCCCTACTCATTTAAACAATGAAGAATTAGAAACATTTTTAGAGAGCATTGATAAAATAGAAATGTCCGCTAAAGTGCGTGCCAGAAACCGCCTGCTCATTAAAATCATCGTTTTTACAGGCATGCGTTCTAATGAAGCCTTGCAGCTTAAAATAAAGGATTTCACTTTAGAAAATGGCTGTTACACGATTTTGATTAAAGGTAAGGGCGATAAATACAGAGCGGTGATGCTCAAAGCTTTCCACATTGAGAGCCTTTTAAAAGAATGGCTCATAGAAAGGGAATTGTATCCTGTTAAAAACGATTTATTGTTTTGCAACCAAAAAGGCATGGCTTTAACGCAAGCTTATTTGTATAAGCAAGTGGAGCGCATCATCAATTTTGCAGGACTCAGGCGAGAAAAAAATGGGGCGCACATGTTAAGGCATTCTTTTGCGACCTTGCTTTATCAAAAACGCCATGATTTGATTTTAGTCCAAGAAGCTCTAGGGCATGCGAGCTTGAATACGAGTAGGATTTATACGCATTTTGACAAACAGCGTTTAGAAGAAGCGGCGAGCATTTGGGAAGAAAATTAAAAAACACCCCCCTACTCCCTTAAAAAAATGATTTTTACCATAAAACAACTAAACCCCCATTTTTAAGAAATTAAAAAATTTTTAGCTCGCTCATTTAAAATTTTGCTTTCAAATTCTAACAGCCACTTTTTGACTTCTATGCCCCCATTATACCCCCCTAAAGCGCCATTTTTACGCACCACTCTATGACAAGGCACGATCAAAGAAATAGGGTTATTATGATTAGCGTTGCCAATCGCTCTGCAAGATTTAGGGTTATTAATGAGTTTTGCGATTTCATCGTAACTTTTTGTCTTGCCATAAGGGATAGCCATTAACGCAGACCAAACTTGTTTTTGAAAAGAAGTCCCTATCAAATCTAAAGGCGCATCAAATTCAAAAAGTTGTCCCAAGAAATAACGTTCTAAGGCTTGAACGCTGAGTTTTAATGGGGTATTCATAGGGGTATTATGAGAAAAATTGGTCGTATCAAAATCCAATCTCAACAAATGGCTCTCATTAGCGCACAAATGCAAATACTCTAAAGGGAAACTCTTAGGGGTCTTAAAATAGTAGTGGTATAAAACCATCAATTAAAAAAAGAGTTTGTATAAAATAATCAGCAGCGACAAACCATACACCCCTAAAATCAAAATTTTATGCATTTTTTCATTCAAAAGCCCCATGATCCATTTAATCCCAATGCTCACGCCCATAACAGAGCCTAATCCCACAATCGCCCCTGCTAAAAGCACTTCTTTATTGATGATGTGATGATAGATTAAAGAAAAAGCTCCTGAAATGGAAGAAAACAAGATAAAAAATAACCCTAACGCCACGCATTTTTTAGAATCATACCCTAAAAAATAATGCATCAAAGGCACCATGAGCATCCCCCCACCAATCCCTAAAGTGATGGCAAAAAACCCTGTGAGCGCGCCAATTAAAAATAATTTTAAACCTTGCAAATGGTAGCGTTTAGTATCCGCTATAAAATCTTTTTTTTTGGGTTTCAAAACAAATTGGATCATAGAATACACGACTAAAAGCGCGAAAATAACCATTAAAATTTTACTGGAAACGATTTTTAAAACAAATCCGCTAAAACTCGCCCCTATCAGCCCCCCTGCCCCTATCAACAAGCCTAAAGAAAAATCAAGCGATTTTTTTTTGAAATTCAAAACAGATCCCACGAACGATGAAAGCGCCATTTGCAAAATGGAAATACCAATGGATTCTTCAAAAGAATGCCCGGTTGCGAGCATGATAGGGACAATGATCAACCCCCCACCAATGCCAAAAATCCCTGATAGAATGCCAGTAAAAAGCCCTATCGCTATGTATAACGCATAAATATCCATAAAAACCCTTAAAAAAGTAAAACCCCCTCTTAAAAGAAAATTAAAAACAACCCTATTCTAATCAAATGCAAATAACCAAACCCCCCTAAACAACGCTTTTAAAAGTGGTGCTTTTATTGGTCTGTTTTGTTTTTGCAACACAAAGCATGCGAATCTTCATTGGGTTCGCTGACTGAGAGATTTCTTAATTCATAAGCCAATTTAATAGACGCCGTAGCTTCATCTAAACCAAACCCCCCTTGAGCTAAAATCTGTTTGTAGCTTTCTATATACAGGTTATCAAAGCTCTGCGTGAGATTGACTTCTTCGCCCTCTAGAATCATTTTATGATAAACTTTTTCTTTAGCCACTCCCATGTGTTCTGGATTGATGGAAAAAAACCATCTTATTTTGGCATGCTCTAAAAAGAGTATCCCGCACACGCAGTCAGGCTCTTCTCTATTGATAACCTTGTCTTTAACGCCTCCAAACAAATACAATAAAGTGTCAAAAATATTCACTCCCATTTGAGTGGCTAACCCCCCACTCCTATTCACATCCGCTCGCCATGAAGAAAAATACCACTTCCCTTGAACGCTGATATAAGTGAGCGTGATGTCAAAAACCTTGCTTGGGTTTTTTTCCAATTCGCTTTGAATTTTTTCTTTTAAAGCCAGCGTGTCGCAATGCAAGCGCAAAGGTAAAAGACTAAACACCCTTTTTTGGTGTTTCACCTCTAAATCTTTCAATTCTTGTATTTCGCCAGGGTCTAAAACTAAGGGTTTTTCACAAATCACATGCATGCCGTTTCTTAACCCGAAACGGATGTGATCAAAATGCGTGTGCGTGGGCGTGCAAACGCTCAAATAGTTGATTTCTTTACCCATAGCCCTAGATTGCTCTAAATGCTTTTCAAAATCTTCAATGTTTGTAAAAAACTCTGATTGCGGGAAATACTCATCTAAAACCCCCACGCTATCATGAATATCAAAAGAGCAATCCAAAAAATGCCCTGTATCTCTAATCGCTTGCAAGTGCTTGGGAGCGATAAACCCCCCTGAACCAATCATAGCAAAAAGCATTCATCTTCCTTAAATCATTTTAAATCTCATTTTAGCAAAGATTAGCTTATTTAAGCTTATATCATTGGCAATTATGGCATTCAACCGAGCGATCTAAAACGCTTTTTTCATCAATGCTAGGGCTTTCGCTGCGCAAATAATAAGTGGATTTTAACCCTAATTTCCAAGCGAGCGTGTAGATTTCATGCAAGGTTTTACCGCTAGCGTTTTCTATGCGCAAAAACACATTAATGCTTTGGCCTTGATCGATCCATTTTTGACGCACCGCTGCGGCTTTAATCAAATCTTTAGCGTCAATATCATAGGCTGATGTGTAAAAATTCCAAGTTTCTACGCTTAAATTAGGCACAACGACTGGAATTAGCCCGCTCAAATTTTCTTCAAACCACTTTTTCTTATAAATGGGTTCAATGGTTTGAGTTGTGCCTACTAAAATAGAAATAGAGCTAGTAGGAGCGATCGCCATTAAATAGCCATTACGCATGCCAAAAGTTTTGACTTTTTCCCTCAAACCCTGCCAATCGCAAGCGTAGTTAAAAAGCCCTTTTTCAGTGAGTTTTAAGGCTTCTTTATTGGCTTTGTCAATAGGGAAAATCCCCTTACTCCATTCTGAATTTTCAAAATCTTTATAAACCCCTTTTTCTTTCGCTAAATTCGCGCTCGTGTCAATCGCATGGTAGCTGATTTGCTCCATTAAAGCGTCAATTTTTTCCAAATGCTCTTTAGATCCCCAAGCGATTTTGTGTTCTGCGAGCATTTGCGCTTCACCCATAACCCCCAACCCTATGGCTCTATTTTGCAAATTAGTGGCTTTGACTTTGCGGTTAGGGTAGAAATTCAAATCAATCACATTGTCTAAAAGCCTGACCATGATCGGCACGACTCTTTTAATGTCTTCTTCAGTGTTGATTTTGCTTAAATTGATGCTCGCTAAATTGCACACCGCCGTTTGCCCGTCTTTGGCGATTTTAGTAGCGATATAGATTTGTTTGCCTTTAAGAATATCCGTGCTAGTGAGCTTGTTAGCGCATTTAGTGATGTTATTATCTGTGGTTACCAACTGCTTTTCTTCAAAAAAATCCATCGTGCCATCGGTGTATTCTATTTGCATGTAATAGTGGTTAGGCGCGGTATTTTGAAAGATCTCCGTGCATAAATTAGACGATCGAATAATTCCTGCATGAGCGTTTGGATTGCACCGATTGGCGTTGTCTTTAAAAGCCAAGAAAGGCAAGCCGGCTTCAAAATAATTCATCAAGATTTTTTTCCATAAATCTTTAGCGTTAATGTATTCTTTAATGATTTTAGGATCTTTTTCATACTCTAAGTAGCGTTTTTCAAACTCTTGCCCATAAAGTTCAGAGAGATCCTTGCACTCATAAGGGTCAAATAAAGTCCACATCGCGTCTTCTAAAACCCTTTTCATGAACAAATCGCACACCCAAAGAGCCGGGAATAAATCATGCGCTCTTCTTCTTTCATCGCCGCTATTTTTTCTTAAATCAATGAACTCCATCACATCAATGTGCCAGATTTCCAAATACACCGCAATCGCACCCTTTCGTGTGCCTAATTGATCAACTGCAATCGCCACATCATTAGCGATTTTTAAAAAGGGGATCGTGCCAGCGCTTGCGTTTTTATGCCCGTCAATATAGCTCCCGATGGAGCGCACTAAAGAAAAATCCCAGCCAATCCCCCCACCGTATTTGGATAACAACGCCATTTCCTTATAGCTGTCAAAAATCCCTTCAATATTATCCGGCGTGCTGCCAATATAGCATGAGCTGAGTTGGTGTTTGGTGGTGCGGGCGTTCGCTAGAGTGGGGGTCGCGCACATCGCTTCAAACTTGCTTAAAACTTCATAAAATTCTAAAGCGATTTTGTTGGGTTCTTGTTCGTTTTGCGCTAAAAACATCGCAATGCTCATAAACATGTGTTGGGGCAATTCAATAGGGTTATTGTTAGCGTCTTTTAACAAATAGCGATCATACAAGGTTTTAATCCCTAAATAATTGAATTGGAAATCCCTTTCAGGCTTGATTTGGCTATTTAAAAACTCTAAATCAAATTTTTCCTTAAAGCCCTTAAGGATGCGGCCCTTTTCTTCAGCGTTTTCAAAATACTCTTTCAAATGCCTATACCCTGTAAAACCACTTACTTTATGGTATAAATCATACAAAAAAAGCCTTGAGGCGACAAAGCTCCAATTAGGCGTGTCAATATCTATCTTATCCACAGCGGTTTTAATCAAAGTTTGTTGGATTTCTTCAGTAGTGATCTTGTCCCTAAATTGCAACCTCGCATCCACTTCCAGCTCACTTTGGCTCACGCCCTCTAAATTATCCGTAGCGTCCTTAGTGTATTTTTGGATTTTGGTAATGTCCAAAGGCTCAATGCGCCCGTTCCGTTTAACCACCGTAATCAAAATTTTTCCTTAAATTTGAATTAAATCGTTTGTTTTTTAAATTTGGAATTGTATCAATAAAAAACTTAAGAAAAAGAAAAGTTCAAGTTGGATCTGTTCTATTAATGAGAATGGGTTTTAAAGTTTTTTAATTTTTTTATACCCCCTCCATTTAATGGCATTTGGGTTAAATCACCACCCCCATTTAGCGCAAAGCTTAAGAAAATATTGAAACACTAAAATGACCAAACCCTCTACAAAGAAGTTGCTAGTATGCCCGCAATACGCCGAAATTTCATGCATAGCGATACCAAAAGGTATCGTTAAAAGCACCATATAGAAATCCCTTAGTCTTGCTCCTAACACAGCGTCATAAAACGCGCCAAAAAACCTAGCCTTAAAAATGGCTTTAAAAAACTTGGGGAATCCTTGCCAAGTTTCAATAATGAAATAACCTGACGACCTGCCTTTTGGGTTGAACAAGAGGTTAGACAACAAAGCCGCTATTAGAATCGTTAGCCACACATAGTAACTATCTTTAGGGTTGAAAATCGGATCACCAACATCTGAGCGATAAAGAGCTGTTCTAAAAACTATGGAGTAACAAATTATAGCAACTAAACCCATTGCCACATTGTATTCAGTATAACTCAAACGCTCTTTTGAGCCATTCAAATTCTCTTTTGTAGTATCCATGTTATTTCCTTCCCCCCCATCACCTTGGCTCATTTAAGATCACCAAGCATGCCCAAAACTATAGCCGTAATCATAAAAATCACGGATAGGTTCTCTTGGGGCTTGTGGCTCTCTAGTTTGAGGCTCTTTAGCTTGAGGCTCTCTGTCTATGAAATCACGAATAAAATCTTCTACCTTATCGCCTATTTCCCGACCAAGCTGACCCCCAATCGCAGCCCCTAACGGCCCTCTGACCGCTCCCATTGTTGAACCAATGTCTCCTCCTATATCTCTACCAAGCTGACCCCTTGCCTCTATTTTAGGACTAGCTACAGCCACATTAGCCATTGCACCGCATAAAACCACTACACAACTAAATGTTCTTAATCCACTCATAACAAATCCTTTCATAAAATTGAGATTCAAGGCATGTTTGACACACCTTGATAAGAATATTTATACCACAATCGCATTAAGAGCATTGTTACAAATCAATAAAATATCACAAAAATCTCAATAAGTGTTTTGTTTTTACACAAATTACAGGATTAAAGTAAATAATTATAATATTTTAGGATTTTTCATTATTGAAGCAAATTAAGGTTTCTTAAAAAACTTAAAATACCCGTTTTCAATAATAAGAATGGGTTTTAAGGTTTTTAATTTTTTATACCCCCTCCATTTAATGGCATTTGGGTTAAATCACCACCCTAATTTAGCGCAAAGCCTAGAACAAATCCCAAAACACACAAGAAAGCCAAGCATAACCAAACCCTCTATAAGGAGATTGCTAGGATGCCCACAATACGCCGAGATCTCATGGATAGCGGCAATAAAGGGTATCGTTAAAAGCGCCATATAAAAATCTCTTAGTCTCGCTCCTAACACAGCGTCATGAAACGCACCAAAAAACCTAGCCTTAAAAATGGCTTTGAGAAACCTAGGGTATCTTACTTGGAAGGATTTATAACGATCCCTGCCTCGTGGGTCAAATAAAAGGTTAGACAACAAAGCCGCTATTAAGACTGTTAGCCATGCATAATAACTATCTTTAGGGCTAAAAAGTGGATCGACAGCGCCTAGGCTATAAGGAATTGTGGATATGCATCCCGCATAGACTATAGCCACTGCCCATCGATATTCCCAGTCGCTCAAACGCTCTTTTGAGCCATTCAAGTTCTCTTTTGTAGTATCCATGTTATTATCACCTTGGATCATTTAAGATCACCAAGCATGCCCAAAACTATAGCCGTAATCATAAAAATCACGGATAGGTTCTCTTGGGGCTTGCGGTTCTTTGTTTTGTGGCTCTTTAGCTTGAGGCTCTCTATCAACGCCACGGATAAAATCTTCTACCCTATCGCCTACTTCAGACCCAATATATCCTCCTGCTGTGCTACCAAGAAATCTCCCTAATCCAATACCCACTGGACCTCCAGGAACCCCAATTGCTCCTCCAATTTTATCACCAACAAAACCCCCAACACCACCCCCTATAAGTTTGCCTAATTCACCCCTTGCCTCTATTCTAGGACCAGCTATAGCCACATTAGCCATTGCACCGCATAAAACCACTACACAACTAAATGTTCTTAATCCACTCATAACAAATCCTTTCATAAAATTGAGATTCAAAAATTGAGATTCAAGGCATGTTTGGCACACCTTGATAAGAATATTTATACCACAACCCTATTAAAAGCATTGTTACAAATCAGTAAAATATTACAAAAACCTCAATAAGTGTTTTGTTTCTACACAAATTACAGAATTAAAGTAAATGATTATAATATTTTAGGATTTTTCATTATTTAAACAAATTAAGGTTTCTTAAAAAACTTAAAATACCCATTTTCAATAATAAGAATGGGTTTTAAAATTTTTTAATTTTTTATACCCCCTCCATTTAATGACATTTGGGTTAAATCACCACCTCCATTTAGCACAAAACTTAAGAAAACCTTGAAACCCTAAAATGACCAAACCCTCTACAAAGAAGTTGCTAGGATGCCCACAATACGCCGAAATCTCATGCATAGCGATAATAAAGGGTATCGTTAAAAGCATCACATAAAAATCCCTTAGTCTCGCTCCTAACACAGCGTCATAAAACGCGCCAAAAAACCTAACCTTAAAAATGGCTTTAAAAAACTTGGGGAATCCTTGCCAAGTTTCAATCATTAAATAACCTACCGACCTGCCTTTAGGATTAAACAAGAGATTAGACAACAAAGCCGCTATTAGACCCACTAGCCACATATAATAGCTGTATTTAGGGTCAAAAAGCGGATTGCTAGCTGAACCATCTATGTCATAAAAAATCCTAGCGTTTATGGAGATACATATCGTATAGACTAGAGCCACTGCCCATTGATATTCCCAATCGCTCAAACGCTCTTTTGAGCCATTCAAGTTCTCTTTTGTAGTATCCATGTTATTTTCTTTCCCCCCATCACCTTGGCTCATTTAAGATCACCAAGCATGCCCAAAACTATAGCCGTAATCATAAAAATCACGGATAGGTTCTTTTGGGGCTTGTGGCTCTCTATCAACGCCACGGATAAAATCTTCTACCCTATCGCCTATTTCAGCCCCAGAATATGCCCCTATTCCACCACCAATGCCTGCACCAAACACAGTACCCCACGGACCTCCAAGAGCCCCAATCATTCCACCCATTGCACCACCCATTCCAGCTCCAACACCACCTCCTATATCTCTACCAAGCTGACCCCTTGCTTCTATTTTAGGACTAGCTATAGCCACATTAGCCATTGCACCGCATAAAACCACTACACAACTAAATGCTTTTAATCCACTCATAACAAATCCTTTCATAAAATTGAGATTCAAAAATTGAGATTCAAGGCATGTTTGGCACACCTTGATAAGAATATTTATACCACAACCCTATTTAAAATCATTGTTACAAATCAGCTAAATATCACAAAAATCTCAATAAGCGTTTTATTTCTACTCAAATTACAGGATTAAAGTAAATGATTATAATATTTTAGGATTTTTCATTATTGAAGCAAATTAAGATTTCTTAAAAAACTTAAAATACCCGTTTTCAATGTTGGTTTGAGGGGGGCGTGAAAGGCTCAACGACCCGCTAGGAATGTCTTTAGTGATGGTGGTGCCGCTGCCGATTAAGACATTAGAGCCGATATTTATGGGGGCGACTAGCTGGCTATCGCTCCCTATAAAGACATTTTCACCGATGATCGTTTGGTGTTTCTTTTTACCATCGTAATTGCAAGTGATCACGCCAGCCCCTACATTTGTGTTTTTCCCTATCTCACAATCCCCTAAATAGCTCAAATGCCCTGCTTTAGCGCCTTGAAGTTTGGCGTTTTTAGTCTCTACAAAATTCCCCACATGGCTATCACAAATCACGCTTTTAGGGCGCGCATGGGCAAACGGCCCCACACTACTATTAATAATTTGACTTTCTTCTATCACGCTATAAGCCTTAATGCGCGCGTTTTCTATCAAACAATTCCCAATCAAACGCACCCCTTGCTCTAAAACGCACTCCCCCTTAAAACTCACGCCTTTTTCTAAGTAAATGCTCTTTGGTAATTGCATCACTACCCCCAAGTCCATGGCGTTTTTTCGCAGTCTTTCTAGCATGATTTCTTCAGCTTTCGCCCTTTCTGTTTGGCTATTCACCCCTAAAAAACACTCTTCTTCTAAGAAAATAGCGTCAATTGTTTCGTTTTCATTGATTCCTAGAGCGATTAAATCCGTGAGGTAGTATTCTTTTTGGGCGTTTTGGTCATTAAGCTTGGGCAAGTATTTTTCTAAAAACTTTCTTTCAAAAAAATACACGCCAGCATTCACGCTTTTAATTTCTTTTTCTTCATCATTAGCGTCCTTTTCTTCTACAATCTTTTTAACCTGATGGTTTTCTAAAACAACGCGCCCATAACCTTTAGGGTCAGCTAAATGGAGTAAGCCTATAGCGTTATTCTTGCTTTCTAATAAGGGAGTGAGAGCGTCTTTAGTGATTAAAGGCATGTCCGCATTCAAAATCAAAACCCGCTCATGTTTCGTAGAAATAGGCGTTTTATCTTCTTGCATGATAGCCCCACCTGTCCCTGAATATTTTTCCACGATTTGAGTGTGAAAGATTACGCCCTTAAAACGCTTCAACACCGCTTCTTTAATGCGTTCTTGTTGGTGGTGTAAGATAAGATGCACATCATTACTGATTGAAAAAGCCGTTTCTAAAATGTAAAATAACATAGGCTCCCCACAAAGGGTGTGTAAAGTTTTAGGCAGGCTAGAATGCATGCGAGTGCCTTTGCCAGCGGCTAGTATGATTACAGAAAGCATTAAAATCCTTTTTTTAGGGAATTTTAACATGCCTTATCTTATAATTTGACTTCGTTTCATCAAAGATTTAAGGCTAGAATTTTGCGTTTTTTCATTTTTTTCATTCTCATTTGCCCTTTAATATGCCCTTTAATGAGTGCTGATAGCGCGTTGCCTAGCGTCAATCTCTCTTTAAACGCTCCTAATGATCCTAAACAGCTTGTAACCACCCTTAATGTCATCGCCCTGCTCACGCTTTTAGTTTTAGCCCCGTCATTGATTTTAGTGATGACGAGTTTCACCCGTTTGATCGTGGTGTTTTCTTTTTTAAGGACCGCTTTAGGCACGCAACAAACCCCACCCACTCAAATTTTAGTTTCGCTCTCTTTGATATTGACTTTTTTCATCATGGAACCTAGCTTGAAAAAGGCTTATGATACAGGGATTAAGCCTTATATGGATAAAAAGATTTCTTACACCGAAGCGTTTGAAAAAAGCGCTCTGCCTTTCAAGGAATTCATGCTTAAAAACACACGAGAAAAGGATTTAGCGCTTTTTTTTAGGATCAGAAACCTCCCTAACCCTAAAACTCCTGATGAGGTGAGTTTGAGCGTTTTAATCCCGGCATTTATGATAAGCGAGTTGAAAACAGCGTTTCAAATCGGCTTTTTACTCTACTTGCCTTTTTTGGTGATTGATATGGTCATCAGCTCTATTTTAATGGCGATGGGCATGATGATGCTCCCGCCTGTAATGATTTCTTTACCTTTTAAAATTTTAGTGTTTATTCTGGTAGATGGGTTTAATTTATTGACCGAAAATTTAGTAGCGAGTTTTAAAATGGTTTGATATCAAACAATCAAGCTATAAAAGCTTGAAACCAGTTTAAAACTCATAATTCAAATACGCTGTAATGGATCTCCCTGGCGCGGGCTCTCTCCCTGTAGGGCTTGTGCCAATCCCCCTAAAATAATACTTCATGTTAAAAAGGTTATTGATTTGCAAGCTTCCTGTGATTTTATGCCTACCGCTTTGCCATAAAACCGAGCTTACTTGAACGTTCAATACAAAATACAAAGGCAATAACCCCACTGAATTACAACCATACTCTAGCCCCCCCGTGTATTCTGGGTTTAAGGGCAAGCACACGGTTTGATCTTTGGCTTGATTGAGCATGGAGCTATAAGCGCGGCTATAAAAATAGCTACTAATACCAAAAGTCGTGTGCTTGTAAGTATACATCATGTCAAATATGAATTGGTTAGGACTCACATAAGGCAAACGCTTCCCTTTAATGTCAAAGGGTTTATTGACAATGCCTGTAAAATAATAAGCAATATCATCAGCGTTAGAAGTGATGCGCGCATCAATGTAAGTGTAAGCCACATGGAATTGCAAACCCCTAATTGGCGCATAATACAATTCCAATTCCACCCCTTGACTCCTAGCGTTAATGGGCTGTGGGCTATAGCCTCCCGCATAGTAACGATTGGCAAAAATCACAAAATAATTGGTATTGAAGCTCAATAGATTTTTATAGCTATAGCGTTGCCCCACTTCAATTTCATTAAAAATTTGGTTGTAATTAGTCCTAGTAATGCCCACCATTGTGTGTTGTGGGGGGATAAAACTACGGCGGTAGTTCGCATACCATATCCAGTTTTCCATAGGTTTATAGCCAATATTAAAGGCCGGACTCCATTCGTTTTGACGCTGTTTTTTACTGGTCCATACGGAAAAATCGTTCTTTTCTGGCTCTTTGTTATCGTAGTTTAAAAAGGTGTATCTAAGCCCTGGAGTTAGCACTAATTTAGAATCAAAAAGCTCTATCTTATCGCTCAACCATACCGCTGTATAGTTGTTAAACATTTCTTGATTGTTGCTGGGTTTTTTAGAAAGGACATAAGGAGGCATATGACACACCCCATCAATAATGTCTGATTTTTCGCATGTGCTTTGATCGGATCTAATGAACATGTCCATCGTCATAAAACGCATGCCCACATTAAAAGTTTGCTTAACCTTATTGGTATTAACAACCAAGTTCAAATTCGGCTCAAAAGCGTTCATCACATAACGCCTTAAATGATCAAAAATAAAAAATCCTGGATAATTTTGATCCGTATAAACAGGGCCTAATTTAGGATTGGTATTGACATTTAAATAGTTAGAATCAAATTTAAAATCCCTTGACATGTCATGCCCATAATAACTGAAAGTGAAATCCCCCCCTACCCTATCCGTGTCCCCAAAAAAGTTTTGATACACAGCCCCCCATCGCTTCGCTCTCCCGCTCTTATCATTGTTAGGGCGGTTGTTTTGAAAACGATTTTCATTATAGGCAGCTATACCTAAAGACCCGGGGTCTGTCAAAAAATAGCTGTAGTATTGGAAAAAAGCCGTGATTTTATTGCTATCATTGATTTGATACAACGAATCTAGCAAGTAGTTTTGAATATCTGTAGGGCTGTTGTATCTAAACCCTTGCCCTTTGATCCAATTGACTTGAGCCTGAACCCCGAAATGCTTATTCATCATACCCCCTGTTCTTAAATAGGTGTTAAAAAGCATGTTATTGGCTAAGCTTTTATCAATGTTTTTAGAATTTTGATTGAAAAACCCCCCATTTTCAGATTTACCCCAAAAAGTGGCCCTCTCGCTCACCTGACTCTCCCACTTGGTAGGAATGCCCTTAGTGATCACATTAATCACACCGCCAAAAACATTAGGGCCATAACGCACGCTCTCTCCCCCCTTGGTTACGCTAATCCTATCCACAGATTGAAAGGTTACAGGAAAAATAACCGTGCCAATTTCAACATAGGGAGCGACATAAATGGGGATTCCATTGACTAAAATCATTCCCGTATTGGAGTGTCCTGGACCTCCCGCACCAAACCCCCTAATAGAAATGCTAGGCACAGCTCCAATACCTGTAGAGTTTCTAATATGCACGCCTGGCACATTTTGCAAAGCTTCTTCAATGCTTTGATTCGCGCTTTTAGTGAGTTGTTTGTTAGAAATAACCGTGCGAGAACCAATATAGTTTTTAACTTCCTTACTCCTCCAACTCAAGGGCGCTTCTTTATCATTAGCTATTCCTGAAGCTTCCACCCTTTCTAAATTGTGAGTTTTCATCGCATGCACGCCATGACTCAAAACAACCAAAGAGACTAAGATTCTTTTCATTTACCACCTTTTATAAGAAATGTTCCTTTTTACAACAAGGCGTAATTTATAATAACTATTCTTATTTTTAGCTTAAATTTTGAGATAATTATTATTTAAATAAAAATTAATGGCTTTTTTAATAAAGAATACCGATTGGTGCGAACATTTATGGAAAGGATTGGAATATGAAGAAAAATAAAAATTTTTTAATATTTTTTTAAGAATGAGATGGATTTTTAAACATTTAAAGGGTTTTAAAAACCCTTTAATCACTAATCTTTAAAAAAAGATTTTAGTCGCATAAAAAGCTATCAGTGAAAAGAAATACGCCACAACGGTTGTAAAAATGAATAAATACGCTACAAATTTTATCCCCCCAGCTTCCCTACCAAAAGTAATGGTCGCTGCAAAACAAGGGATATAAAACATCACAAACACGATAAAAGCGATCCCGCTAGGCACGCTGACTTCTTTTCTGATCACCTCTCTAAAAGCGTCAGATTTTTCATTTTGATCCCCTAAAGAAAACAACACTCCTAAAGTAGAAACGACCACTTCTTTAGCCATAAACCCGGTTACAAGCGAAACGCTCAAACGCCAATCAAAATCCATAGGGCTAAAGACTTTCTCTAAATACGCCCCCCCTCTCCCTACGATGCTATTTTTTAAATTCTTTTTATCCAATTCTGCTTTTAATTCTTTTAATTTTTCTTCTTTAGCTTCGCTTGAAAGAGTAGTGTCCTTATTCACCAATAAACTTTCTTGTTTATAAGCTTTCATGGCTGCATCGCTTTTAGGGTATTGAGACATAAACCAGATTAAAATCGCTCCCACTAAAATATAAGTCCCAGCTTTTTTGAGGTAAGAAAGCGATTTGGTATAAATGCTAAAATAAATCATTCTAGAACTAGGTAGGCGGTATTTAGGCATCTCCATAATAAAGGATTCCGTTTGTCCTTTAAACACGCTTAATTTTAATAGTTTAGCCATCACTAACGCCACAACCGCTCCTAAAATATAAATGCAAAACAACACAAACCCCGCGCTTGAAGAGGGGAAAAACGATCCTACAAATAACACATAAATAGGCAGTCTTGCTGAGCAACTCATAAACCCGATCACAAAAAGCGTGATCAATCGTTCGTTGTAATTTTGCAAGGTCCTTGTCGCCATGTAAGCTGGCACAGAGCAACCAAAACCGGTGATTAAAGGGATAAAGCTCTTCCCATGCAAGCCAAATTTATGCAAGATCCCATCTAGTAAAAACGCCACCCTACTCATATAGCCTGTCGTTTCTAGTAAAGAAATCCCAAAATACAACACCACAATTAACGGCAAGAATGAAACCGTCGCCCCCACTCCCCCAATAATGCCATCGCCCACCAAAGACGCTAAATCTTCATTAGCCACATTTTCCTTAATGCTATCGCTTAAAAATTTAAACCCTTCTTCTAGCAATTTTTGCAACCCTCCCCCTATTAAAAAACTCAAAGAAAAAATGACAAACATAAACCCTAAAAAAATCAAAATCCCATAACGCTTGTGCATCAAAATCTTATCAATCTTATAAGTGTGTTCAAAGCTCGCATTTTGTTGGTTTTCACGGATCACTAATTTAGCGATTCTTTGAGCGCTCTGGCTGTATTTTAAAGACTCCTTAAAGCTTTGAGACGGGACTTTTATGTTTTCATTATCGGTAGTCTTTTGAGAATAAAGTTTGACAATTTCATCTAATAAAAGCTCTGTATTCAAGCGATCTTCTTTAGATCTTGCGCTCGTAGGCACGCACACAACCCCTAATTCTTGAGAAAGCTTTTCTGTATCAATTTTAATCCCTTCTTTTTGCGCTTCATCCCACATGTTGAGCGCGAGCAGCATTTTTTGATTCGTTTCTAGTAATTGCGCGCTTAAGGCTAGATTGCGCTCTAAATTGGTGGAATCCACTACATTAAGAATGAGATCGTATTGCCCTTTTTCTAAAAAATCTTTAGTAACCTTTTCTTCAGTGGTGAAGTCATTGAGCGCGTAAGTGCCTGGTAAATCAATGATAGTGATTTGATGCTCTTTGTGGATCAAACTCACTTCCATTTTATCCACGGTAACCCCGGCAAAATTCCCCACTTTCAAATGGGCGTTGCTTAAAGCGTTAATAAGAGATGATTTCCCTACATTAGGCTGGCCCACAAGAGCGACAATGATTTCTTTCACTTCCAATTCTCCAAATAAATTTTTTTAATTTTTAGTTATATCGTTTTTAGATTAAAAGTCAGCACTATAGCGCTATAAGACTAATTGTTATATAATAAAAGCGAGACAAGAATGTTAAAATGCGAAAGGAGCGTGTGATGTTGTGCGTGTTTGATATAGAAACCATTCCTAGCGTGAGCTTGTGTAAAGAGCATTTTCAATTAGAAGAAAATGATGCGCTAAAAATCTGTGAACGGAGTTTTGAAAAGCAAAAAGAAAAAAGCGGGAGCGAGTTTTTGCCTCTTTATTTGCATGAAATCATCTCTATTGCAGCGGTCATTGGCGATGATTACGGGCAATTTATCAAAGTGGGGAATTTTGGTCAAAAACACGAAAATAAAGAGGGTTTTACAAGCGAAAAAGAGCTTTTAGAAGATTTTTTTAGATACTTTAACGAAAAGCAACCGCGTTTGATAAGCTTCAATGGCAGAGGTTTTGATATGCCCCTACTCACGCTCAAAGCCCTTAAATACAATTTAACCTTAGACGCTTTTTACAGCCAAGAAAACAAATGGGAGAATTACCGCGCGCGTTATAGCGAGCAGTTCCACTTGGATTTAATGGATAGCTTGAGTCATTATGGATCCGTTAGGGGGTTGAATCTAAATGGCATTTGCTCTATGATGAATATTCCTGGTAAATTTGATGTGAGTGGGGATTTAGTGCATGCGATTTATTACAACCCTAATTTAAGCCAAAAAGAGAAAAAAGAGATTATTGATGGCTATTGCCAAAGCGATGTGCTTAACACTTATTGGCTTTTTTTAAAATACGAAGTGCTGAAAGGGGCTTTAAATAAGGAGCAATACCTTGGGCTATTGAATGATTTTTTAGCCAAATTCCCTAAGGAAAAATCCTATTCAAGCGTTTTTATTAACGCTTTAGAGAAAGAAATTAGGGAGTTTGCTTAAAATTCTATTAAAACCTTGAAACTAGGCAAAGACTGCTTAGAAAGAAATTTTTTAAAGCGTTAGAGAAACATGAGTCTAAAGTGCATATCTGCTTGATTTTAGATCCCTACTCAAAGCTATATTGTGCAATAATCATTGAACGATAAGAATAATATTTTTGTGAAAAAAATAAACGGATCGCTCTCAATCTCAAACAAAACCTAAAACAAAATCCAACCTGTTAGGGTGTCAATCACCTAAAAGTGATACTATGACTAATAAATCAACTTAAAGGCAAAGACATGAATGAAGTGGTTATAGTGGCGGCAAAGCGGAGTGCTGTAGGGAGTTTTTTAGGCTCTCTAAAGAGCGTGGGTGCTAGAGAAATGGGTGTTTGCGTGCTTAAAGACGCTTTGAAGGCGAGCGGCCTTAAGCCTAGCGATGTGGATTCTGTCATTTTAGGCAATGTTTTAGGCGCTGGTTTGGGTCAAAATATCGCTAGGCAGATCCAACTAGACGCTAGCATCCCTAATGACAAAAACGCTTTCAGCGTCAATATGGTTTGCGGATCGTCTATGAAAGCTATCCAGTTAGCGCATGACAGCATCGTGCTTGGGCGCGATGAGGTGGTGGTGTGCGGTGGCGTGGAAAACATGAGCAAAGCACCCTATTTGTCGTTTGACATGCGAGAGGGGAAAAGAATGGGGAATGCGAACATGATAGATTCCATGATACATGATGGATTGTGGGATGCGTTCAATGATTACCACATGGGGATCACCGCTGATAATGTCGCTCAAGCATACCACATAAGCCGAGAAGAGCAAGATAGTTTCGCGCTCCAATCGCAACTCAAAGCAAGAGCCGCCATTAATGCAAAGAAATTCCAAGAAGAAATCACGCCTATTGAAATAGCGAATAAAAAAGGCGTGGTGGTTTTTAAAGAGGACGAATACCCTAGAGAAACGACGCTAGAATCCCTTGCAAAGCTCAAACCCGCTTTTAAAAAAGACGGATCGGTAACGGCAGGAAATTCATCAGGGATCAATGATGGCGCGAGTATTATCATTTTATGCAGCACTAAAAAAGCACAAACATTGGGGTTAAAAACAATGGCAACTATCAGGGGGTTTGGCTTGGGTGGTTGCAGTCCGGATATAATGGGTATATGCCCTAGTATTGCGATTAAAAACAACCTTAAAAATGTCAAAATGAATCTCAATGACATCAATCTTTTTGAACTCAATGAAGCTTTCGCCGCGCAAAGCCTAGCCGTGTTAAAAGAGCTTGAATTAAACCCCAATATCGTGAATGTGAATGGAGGCGCAATAGCCATTGGCCACCCTATTGGCGCAAGCGGTGCTAGGATCTTAGTCACTTTATTGCATGAAATGAAAAGAAGTGGGCATGGCGTGGGCTGTGCGTCATTGTGTGTGGGTGGCGGTCAAGGGCTATCAGTGGTAGTTGAACAAAAATAAGGAGAATGAGATGAACAAGGTTATAACCGATTTAGACAAAGCGTTGAGCGGGTTAAAAGATGGGGATACTATTTTAGTGGGCGGTTTTGGGCTATGCGGGATACCCGAATACGCCATTGATTACATTTATAAGAAAGGAATCAAGGATTTGATTGTCGTGAGCAATAATTGCGGCGTTGATGACTTTGGGTTGGGTATTCTTTTGGAAAAAAAACAGATTAAAAAGATTATCGCTTCGTATGTGGGGGAGAATAAGATTTTTGAATCGCAAATGCTGAATGGAGAAATTGAAGTCGTTTTGACACCGCAAGGCACGCTGGCTGAAAACTTGCGTGCTGGAGGGGCTGGGATACCCGCTTACTACACCCCAACAGGGGTTGGGACTTTGATCGCTCAAGGCAAAGAATCAAGGGAATTTAACGGCAAAGAGTATATTTTAGAAAGAGCGATAACAGGCGATTACGGGCTTATTAAAGCCTATAAAAGCGACACTCTTGGGAACTTGGTGTTTAGAAAAACGGCCCGAAATTTCAACCCCTTGTGCGCGATGGCGGCAAAAATATGCGTTGCTGAAGTGGAAGAAATTGTCCCGGCCGGGGAATTAGACCCAGATGAAATACACTTGCCAGGAATCTATGTGCAACACATCTATAAGGGCGAGAAATTTGAAAAACGGATAGAAAAAATCACGACAAGGAGCGCGAAATGAGAGAGGCTATCATTAAAAGAGCGGCAAAGGAATTAAAAGAGGGCATGTATGTGAATTTAGGGATAGGCTTGCCCACGCTGGTGGCTAATGAAGTGAGCGGGATGAGCATCGTTTTCCAGAGCGAGAACGGGCTGTTAGGGATTGGTGCTTACCCTTTAGAGGGGAGCGTTGATGCGGATCTCATCAACGCAGGAAAGGAAACCGTAACTGTGGTGCCGGGCGCTTCGTTTTTCAACAGCGCGGATTCGTTTGCGATGATTCGTGGGGGGCATATTGATTTAGCGATTTTAGGGGGGATGGAAGTCTCACAAAATGGGGATTTGGCTAATTGGATGATCCCTAAAAAGCTCATAAAGGGCATGGGAGGGGCCATGGATTTGGTGCATGGCGCTAAAAAAGTGATTGTCATCATGGAGCATTGCAACAAATATGGGGAGTCTAAAGTGAAAAAAGAATGCTCATTGCCCCTAACAGGAAAAGGCGTGGTGCATCAATTGATAACGGATTTAGCGGTGTTTGAATTTTCCAATAACGCCATGAAATTAGTGGAATTGCAAGAGGGGGTCAGCCTTGATCAAGTGAAAGAAAAAACAGAAGCTGAATTTGAAACGCATCTATAGCTTATAAAAGGGGGTGTTTATGTTTTTATTAAGGCATTTGACTTCAGCGTGCGTGTTTTTAGCGTCTAAATGTTTGCCGGACTCCTTTATCTTGGTCACTCTTTTATCGTTTATCGTGTTTGTTCTTGTTTATTGCTTGACAGGGCAAGACGCTTCGTCTGTCATTTCTAGTTGGGGGAATGGCGCTTGGACGCTTTTAGGTTTTTCTATGCAAATGGCCCTTATTTTGGTGTTGGGTCAAGCTCTAGCTAGCGCTAAATTAGTCCAAAAACTTTTAAAATATCTAGCGTCTTTACCTAAAAGGTATTATACGGCTTTATGGTTGGTTACTTTTCTATCGTTAATCGCTAATTGGATCAATTGGGGTTTTGGCTTGGTGATTAGCGCGATTTTTGCAAAAGAGATCGCCAAAAATGTTAAAGGGGTGGATTACAGGCTGCTTATTGCTAGCGCTTATTCGGGTTTTGTCATCTGGCATGGGGGTTTATCAGGCTCTATCCCTTTAAGCGTTGCCACCCAAAATGAGAATTTGTCTAAAATCAGCGCCGGGGTGATTGAGAAAGCTATCCCCATTAGCGAAACGATTTTTTCCACTTATAATTTGATCATTATAGGGATCATTCTTGTAGGGTTACCCTTTTTAATGGCAATGATCCACCCTAAAAAAGAAGAAATCGTTGAGATTGATTCAAAGCTTTTAAAAGACGAATACAAAGAGATTGAACTCATTGACCACCAACAAGACAAAACGATCGCACATTTTTTAGAAAACAGCGCTTTGCTTTCTTATCTTTTGGTTTTTTTGGGTTTTGGGTATTTGGGTATTTATTTTTTTAAAGGAGGAGGGCTTGGTTTAAACATTGTCAATACGATTTTCCTTTTTTTAGGGATTTTGTTGCATAAAACCCCTTTGGCTTATGTGAAAGCGATCAATTATTCCGCTAGGAGCGTGGCTGGGATTTTATTGCAATTCCCTTTTTATGCCGGGATTATGGGGATGATGGCAAGCCATAGCGTGGGAGGTCATTCTTTAGCGCAAATGCTTTCTTTAGCTTTCACGCACATCGCTAATGAAAAAACTTTCGCGCTCATGACTTTTTTGAGCGCAGGGATTGTCAATATTTTTATTCCATCAGGCGGAGGGCAATGGGCGATTCAAGCTCCTATCATGCTCCCAGCTGGCCAAAGCTTGGGGGTGGATCCGGGCGTGGTTTCTATGGCTATCGCTTGGGGAGACGCTTGGACGAATATGATACAGCCTTTTTGGGCTTTGCCCGCTTTAGCCATTGCGGGTTTGGGCGCTAAAGATATTATGGGCTATTGCGTTTTGACTTTAATTTTTGTAGGCTTAGTCGTGTGTGGGGTGTTTTATTTTTTAGTGTGAGTTTTTTATGCCTAAAACCACGCTCTTTGGGGTAAAGTTTTCTCTTTTTACCCTTTAAACGCTCTTGTAATTAAGACTTATTTCGTTACAATAATCCCATAATAACCTAAGGAAGTGTTTTGTTTTTCAAATTTATTTTATATTTATTATTAGGAATGTTTGCATGGGCAAAAGAGGATATTCCTACCCCATTAACGCCCTCTAAACGCTATTCTATCAATTTGATGACTGAAAATGATGGTTATATCAATCCTTATATTGATGAGTATTACACGGCAGGCAATCAAATAGGCTTTTCTACTAAAGAGTTTGATTTTTCTAAAAATAAAGCGATGAAATGGACTTCGTATTTAGGGTTTTTCAATAAAAGCCCTAGGGTTACTCGTTTTGGTATTTCCCTCGCCCAAGACATGTATACCCCCTCACTTAAAAACAGAAAACTGGTGCATTTGCATGACAACCACCCTTATGGGGGGTATTTACGGGTGAATTTGAATGTGTATAACCGCCATCAAACTTTTATGGAATTATTCACGCTTTCTTTAGGCACGACAGGGCAAGATTCTTTGGCCGCTCAAACGCAGCGTCTCATTCATAAATGGGGTCATGACCCCCAATTTTATGGCTGGAACACGCAGCTCAAAAACGAATTTATCTTTGAATTGCACTACCAATTGCTCAAAAAAGTCCCCCTTTTAAAGACTCGTTTTTTTTCTATGGAGTTAATGCCTGGGTTTAATGTGGAGCTGGGCAATGCGAGGGATTATTTCCAACTTGGCTCGCTCTTTAGGGCTGGGTATAACCTGGACGCTGATTATGGTGTCAATAAGGTCAATACCGCTTTTGATGGAGGCATGCCTTATAGCGATAAATTTTCCATCTATTTTTTTGTAGGGGCTTTTGGGCGCTTCCAACCCCTTAACATCTTCATTCAAGGCAATAGCCCTGAAACTAGGGGCATTGCTAATTTGGAATACTTTGTTTATGCCAGTGAAATAGGAGCGGCGATGATGTGGCGTAGCTTTAGGGTGGCTTTTACGATTACTGATATTAGTAAAACCTTTCAATCCCAGCCTAAACACCATCAAATCGGCACTTTAGAATTGAATTTTGCCTTTTGATTTAATATAGGTTTAATATTTTTACTCCTATATGATATTTTTTTGAATGAACTTATTACTATTCTTCACTTCACACACTAAATTTTCACTGATTGGCTTTAAAAAAAAAAAACGATTTCCATTTTAAAATCTGTCCTATAATTCAAACAGGTTACCTTGATAGGTTACCTCGAGCAACACTTTAATACAAGGAGTCTAAAAAATGAAAGACGCAAGAGTTCAGGTGATGGGTATTGATGCCGGTGGCACCATGACGGACACATTTTTTGTGAAAGAAAATGGCAGTTTCGTAGTTGGTAAAGCCCAAAGCAACCCAGAAGATGAGAGTTTAGCTATTTATAATAGCTCGCAAGACGCTTTATCGCATTGGAAGTCAGATGTCAGTAAGGTTTATCCAGAGTTGGTCACTTGCGTGTATTCAGGCACGGCGATGCTCAATCGGGTCGTCCAAAGGCGCGGAATGGAAGTGGGTCTGATTTGCAATAAGGGTTTTGAGCAAATGCATTCTATGGGCAGAGCGTTGCAATCCTACTTGGGGTATGCGCTAGAAGAAAGGTTGCATATCAACACGCACAAGTATGATGATCCGCTGATTCCTTTAAAAAGGATTAGAGGCGTTACAGAAAGAACCGATGTCAAGGGGCAAGTGGTTATCCCAGTGCGCCAAGAAGAGGTTAAAGTTGCTGTTAAGGAGCTTTTAGAAGCAGGCGCAAAAGCCATTGTGATTTGTTTGTTGCAATCTCATAAAAACGCTGAAAGCGAGCGGATTGTTAGAGATATAGCGTTAAAAGAAATTGAAAAATTGGGTAAAAATATTCCTGTGTTCGCTTCGGTGGATTACTACCCTCAAAGAAAAGAAAGCCACAGAATGAACACCACTATCTTAGAAGCTTATGCGGCTGAGCCAAGCAGGCAAACCCTCTCTAAAGTCAGCAACCGCTTCAAAGAGCATGGCGCTAAATTCGATCTTCGTGTGATGGCAACGCATGGAGGCACCATTAGCTGGAAGGCTAAAGAGCTCGCTAGGACGATTGTGAGCGGTCCTATTGGAGGCGTGATTGGATCTAAATTGCTAGGCGAAACGCTTGGTTATGACAATATTGCATGCAGCGATATTGGCGGCACGAGCTTTGATATGGCGCTTATCGTTAAGAGCAATTTTAACATCGCTTCTGACCCTGATATGGCGCGCCTTGTTTTATCTCTACCACTTGTGGCTATGGATTCCGTTGGCGCGGGCGCTGGGAGTTTTGTGCGCATTGATCCGCACAGCCAATCGGTTAAACTAGGGCCTGATAGCGCGGGGTATAGAGTTGGCACTTGCTGGAAAGACAGCGGTTTAGACACGGTTTCAGTAACCGATTGCCATATTGTTTTAGGCTATTTGAACCCGGATAATTTCTTAGGCGGTTTGATCAAATTAGATGTGGATAGGGCTAAAAAACACATTAAAGAGCAAATCGCTGATCCGCTAGGTATTAGCGTAGAAGATGCGGCTGCAGGTGTGATTGAGTTGCTTGATTTGGATCTTAAAGAATACTTGCGATCCAATATTAGCGCTAAAGGGTATAGCCCGTCTGATTTTGTGTGCTTTTCATATGGTGGTGCGGGGCCTGTGCATACCTATGGCTATACAGAAGGCTTAGGGTTTAAGGATGTGGTAGTGCCTGCGTGGGCGGCTGGATTTAGCGCTTTTGGTTGCGCTTGCGCTGATTTTGAATACAGATACGACAAGAGCGTGGATATTGCCATTCCGCAGTATTCTTCAGACAAGTCCAAAATAGAAGCATGCAAAATCATTCAAGACGCATGGGATGAATTGACCCTTAAAGTGATTGAAGAGTTCAAGATCAATGGATTTTCTCAAAAAGATGTGATCTTAAGACCTGGATACAGGATGCAGTATATGGGGCAATTGAATGATTTAGAGATCACTTCTCCTGTGTCAAAGGCTGCAAGCGTGGCTGATTGGGAAGAGATTGTCAAAGAATATGAAAAAACCTACGCTCGTGTTTATTCTGAATCAGCGTGTTCTCCAGAGCTTGGTTTTAGCGTGACTGGCGTGATCATGCGTGGTGTTGTGGCTACGCAAAAACCTGTGATTCCGGTTGAAAAAGAGCATGGCGCTACGCCTCCAAAAGAAGCCAAAATAGGCGTTAGAAAATTCTATCGGCATAAAAAATGGGTGGATGCAGATGTGTGGCAAATGGAAAAATTATTGCCTGGAAATGAAGTCATAGGGCCTGCGATCGTGGAATCAGATGCGACCACTTTCGTGATACCCAAAGGCTTTGCGACAAGACTAGACAAACACCGATTGTTCCACTTGAAAGAAATTAAATAAAGGAGTTCAAAATGGCAAATTTATTGAAAAACGGCAAAACTTTAAAACAAGCTAGAGATGAAATCCTAGCCAGGACAGAAAAAACAGGGCATTACAATGGTCTCAAAAAACTAGAGTTTAAAGAAAGAGATCCGATCGGTTATGAGAAAATGTTCTCTAAATTAAGAGGCGGTATCGTGCATGCCAGAGAAACGGCTAAAAGGATTGCTGCAAGCCCTATTGTTGAGCAAGAGGGGGAATTGTGCTTCACGCTTTATAACGCTGTGGGCGATAGCGTGCTGACTTCTACAGGTATCATTATCCATGTAGGCACTATGGGATCGGCTATCAAATACATGGTAGAGAATAATTGGGAAGACAACCCAGGCATCAATGACAAGGATATTTTCACCAATAACGATTGCGCGATTGGGAATGTGCACCCATGCGATATTATGACTCTTGTGCCTATTTTTCACGATGAAAAATTGATTGGGTGGGTAGGCGGTGTTACGCATGTGATTGATACCGGTTCGGTTACTCCAGGATCGATGAGTACCGGGCAGGTTCAAAGATTTGGGGATGGATACATGATCACTTGCCGTAAGACAGGGGCGAATGATGAAAGCTTTAAAGATTGGTTGCATGAATCTCAAAGATCGGTTCGCACGCCTAAATATTGGATTCTAGATGAAAGGACTAGGATTGCAGGATGCCATATGATTAGGGATTTAGTGATGGAGGTCATTAAAGAAGACGGCATTGATTCTTACATGCGATTTGTTGATGAGGTGATTGAAGAGGGAAGAAGAGGCCTTATCTCTAGGATCAAATCCATGACCATACCAGGCAAGTATAGAAAGGTAGCGTTTGTGGATGTGCCTTATGCGCATAAAGATATTGGCGTGTGCTCTGAATTTGCTAAGCTAGACACGATCATGCACTCTCCTGTGGAAATCACTATCAATAAAGACGCTACATGGAAATTAGATTTTGATGGCGCGTCTAGGTGGGGATGGCACTCTTTCAATTGCAACCAAGTGTCTTTCACTAGCGGTATTTGGGTGATGATGACTCAAACGCTGATACCCACTTCTCGCATCAATGATGGTGCTTATTTCGCGACTCAATTCAGACTCAAAAAAGGGACTTGGATGAATCCAGATGACAGGCGCACCGGGCATGCTTATGCGTGGCATTTCTTGGTATCAGGCTGGAGCGCTTTGTGGAGAGGTTTGTCTCAAGCGTATTACAGCCGAGGGTATTTAGAAGAGGTCAATTCTGGAAACGCTAACACTTCCAATTGGCTGCAAGGCGGTGGTATCAACCAGGATGGAGAAATCCATGCGGTGAATAGCTTTGAGACGAGTTCTTGTGGGACTGGAGCTTGCGCGATAAAAGACGGCCTAAATCACGCAGCGGCTATTTGGAACCCAGAAGGCGATATGGGCGATGTTGAAATTTGGGAAATGGCAGAGCCTCTTCTTTATTTAGGCAGGAATGTCAAAGCCAATACCGGTGGGTATGGGAAATATCGAGGCGGTAACGGGTTTGAAACCTTAAGAATGGTTTGGGGTGCACATGATTGGACCATGTTCTTTATGGGTAATGGCTATATGAATAGCGATTGGGGTATGATGGGGGGCTATCCAGCGGCTAGTGGTTATAGGTTTGAAGCGCACAACACCGATTTAAAAAACAGGATTAAAAATAACGCCAGCTTGCCTTTGGGAGGCGATTTTAACCCAACTGATCGAGATTATGAAAAGCACATTTCTCATGCGTCTCAAGTCAAAAGGGATAAGCAATGCATCACCACAGAAAATTGCTTTGACAATTATGACTTGTATTTGAACTACATCAAAGGCGGTCCTGGATTTGGCGATCCGATTGAAAGGGATTTGAATGCGATTTTAGAAGATCTCAACAGCAAACAGCTATTGCCAGAATACGCTTACAAGGTTTATGGCGCGGTGGTGAGTCAAAATAAAGACGGCGTGTGGGTCGGCGATGAAGCCAAAACGAAAGCCAGAAGAAAAGAAATTCTTGAAAACAGAAAGGCTAGATCCATACCGGTAAAAGAATGGATGGAGCAAGAAAGAAACGCTATCCTTGAAAAAGAGGCTTCCAAACAGGTTAAGCACATGTATGCGACTAGCTTTGATCTCTCACCTAAGTTTTTAAGCGATTTTAAAACATTCTGGAACTTGCCAAAGAGCTGGAGCATGAAAGAAGATGAGCTTGGTGTATTCACCTATGGATCTAAATACAGGATGGATTTGAGCAAATTGCCTGATGTGCGCACAGTTCTGTTGGTTGATGAGAAATAAAGAAAGGAGAATGGTTATGCCAAAATACACACAAGAACAAATTAAAAATTTGGTAGAGGGGAACTTGGATTGGAATACTGTCTTAAAAATGCTGAGCATGCCTAAAGATCATGAAAGATTCCAAATGTATCTGAAGGTGTTGCAAGATAAGGTAGATTTTGATGACAAAATCGTTTTACCCTTGGGGCCGCATTTGTTTGTGGTGCAAGATCCTCAAAAGAAGTGGGTTATTAAGTGTTCATGCGGTCATGCGTTTTGCGCTCCAGAGGAGAATTGGAAATTGCATGCAAACATCTATGTGCGCGATACAGCAGAAAAAATGGAAGAGGTGTATCCTAAACTCTTAGCCAGTGATACTAATTGGCAAGTGTATCGGGAGTATATTTGCCCGGATTGCGGCATCCTTTTAGATGTTGAAGCCCCAACTCCTTGGTATCCTGTGATCCATGATTTTGAGCCTGATATAGAGGTGTTTTATAAAGATTGGCTAGGCATACAGCCCCCAGAAAGACGCTAAAATCGCTCAATCCTTTTTATGAAGAGGCTTTATGCCTCTTTGACGCATTAAAAAGCTTGGGTTAATTCAACTCAAGCAAATTCTTTCAATCCCAACAAATTCAGCCACAAATTAGGACTTTTTCAAAATTTTAAGCTCTTTTTCTTTTTTTTGATTTAATACTAGGTATAATTTCAATTCCATCTAACAAGGAAAAGCTATGAAAGTAACACAAGGCATTGCTAACGACTTTTTTGTCCTAACAAACACGATATTTTCTATCCTTGTACACCAGCGAAACCACACTTGGGAAGAAGAAAATTGTGAAAAATTACTGCAGGATATTGTCAGTATTTCTCAAAATAAGAAAACGCATTTTATGGGTTCTATCACTATGCTTTCAATAGAATAAAGGGTTTTTTTGACTAAAAAATTCATGTCTTGGATGGTGGTTATTGGGGCTTTAATTTGCGTGCTTTTAGGGGTGTTTATCTTCTTCACCAGCATGTCGGTTAAAAAATCTTTAAGCGCTTATCTTAACGCTTATTTAGATCAACGCCCCCATATTAAGGGCATGGGGATTGTAGGCGTTCCTTTTGAATGCGAAGGGTTTTTTAAAATTGCATGCACTTCTAAAGAGCTCAGTTTTTTAGATTCTCAAAACTCCCCTATTATGGATTTTAAAAATTTGAGTATTAAGCTCAATTCTTTAGATAAAAGCTCTCTTATCCTTTCTATCCATTCTCAAATCAAATCCCCTATTTTAGAACAAGATATTCAGCAAAAAATCAGCCAAATCCCCCTAAAAGACTTGAATGCCTTATTGGAAAAAATGAAACCCACGCGCTTGAATTGCTCTTTAAAATTCAACGCTTTAGATGAAAAAACCTTAAACGACAACTTAAAATGCGATTTGACTAATGCGGAAAATATCCTTGCTTACACTTTTTTTCAAGAGGGTTTAATGGAGGCGCAAGAAAATCTATCCCTTAAAAATATTTTTAAAACCTTGAGTTCTAAAGACGCTAAAGCCATAGAAGAGTTGCAAGACAAACTGCGTTTTTTAGCGCCAAAGTTGAGCGTTTCTATCCAAGCGCGCCATCTTAAAAACCTTTTGGAAGCCTTTTATTACCAAAATAAAGAGAGTTTGGGCTTTTTTTCCCCTTATTTTAGCTTGCGATCTCAAACCCCTAGCGTCTCTTATGAAAGCGCATTATCTTCTTTAGAAAACTATTTTATGACCTTGTTCCAATCCCGTTTTAAAGACAATACCGTTCTCCAACAAAATTTTAAAGGATTGTTGCAAGCCTTTGTTTCTATGGCTAAAGACAAACGATCCCAAATCGCTCTTAACGCCCAAGCTAAAGACAACGCCAAGCTGACTTTTAACGCCCTATTGGAAAGCCTTAGCGTGAATTTCTTTCAATCCTACAAAATAAGCCATGAGTGATTTCAAAGTCCCCCCCAAAGCCAAAGGGTTTAAACGCCTTTTTAAAGCCCTTTTTTATTCTAAAGACGGGCTTAAATGTGCATGGGCTGAAGAGAGCGCGTTCAGGCAAATTGTCATCTTGGCTCTTTTTTGTATCACTCTAGCGAGCTATCTAGCTAAAGATTTTTTAGAATGGGGGCTATTGATTGCACCTTGTTTTTTATCAGTGGTGGTTGAACTCATCAATAGCTCTATTGAAAAGGCTGTGGATTTTACCAGCACAGAGTTCCACCCTTTAGCCAAAAAGGCTAAAGACATGGCCAGTTCAGCCCAACTGATAGGGCTTATTTTTTGGGCTTTGATTTGGGGGCGTTATCTTTTAACGCTTTATTTGAAGTAATTAAATTTTAGGGAGACACATGCAAGATAATTCAGTCAATGAAACAAAAAATATTGTAGAAGTGGGGATTGATTCTTCTATTGAAGAGAGCTATTTAGCTTATTCCATGAGCGTGATCATAGGGCGCGCTTTACCGGACGCTAGAGATGGCTTAAAGCCTGTGCATAGGCGTATTTTGTATGCGATGCATGAATTAGGCCTTACTTCCAAAGTCGCTTATAAAAAAAGCGCTAGGATCGTGGGTGATGTGATTGGTAAATACCACCCCCATGGCGATAATGCGGTTTATGATGCGCTAGTGAGAATGGCGCAAGATTTTTCTATGCGTTTGGAATTAGTGGATGGGCAGGGTAACTTTGGCTCTATTGATGGCGATAACGCTGCAGCGATGCGTTACACTGAAGCCAGAATGACTAAGGCGAGTGAAGAAATTTTAAGGGATATTGATAAAGACACCATTGATTTTGTGCCTAATTACGATGACACCTTAAAAGAGCCAGATATTCTACCAAGCCGTCTGCCTAACCTTTTAGTCAATGGGGCTAATGGGATCGCTGTAGGAATGGCGACTTCTATCCCCCCCCACAGGATGGATGAAATCATAGACGCTTTAGCGCATGTCTTAGAAAACCCTAACGCTGAATTAGATGAAATTTTGGAATTTGTCAAAGGGCCTGACTTTCCTACTGGTGGGATCATTTATGGCAAGGCGGGTATTATTGAAGCCTATAAAACGGGGCGAGGGCGCGTGAAAGTGCGGGCCAAAGTGCATGTGGAAAAGACGAAAAATAAAGAAATCATCGTTTTAGATGAAATGCCTTTCCAAACCAATAAAGCCAAATTAGTGGAACAAATCAGCGATTTAGCGCGAGAAAAACAAATTGAAGGCATTAGCGAAGTGCGCGATGAGAGCGATAGAGAGGGCATTAGAGTGGTGATTGAATTAAAAAGAGACGCGATGAGTGAAATTGTCTTAAACCACCTTTACAAACTCACCACTATGGAGACCACTTTTAGCATCATTTTACTCGCTATTTACAATAAAGAGCCTAAGATTTTCACGCTTTTAGAGTTGTTGCGCCTTTTCTTAAACCACAGAAAAACCATTATTATAAGACGCACGATTTTTGAATTAGAAAAGGCTAAGGCTAGAGCGCATATTTTAGAGGGTTATTTGATCGCACTAGACAATATTGATGAAATCGTGCAGCTCATTAAAACAAGCCCAAGCCCAGAAGCGGCTAAAAACGCCTTAATGGAGCGTTTCACTTTGAGCGAAATCCAAAGCAAAGCCATTTTAGAAATGCGTTTGCAACGCTTAACAGGCCTTGAAAGGGATAAGATCAAAGAAGAATACCAAAACTTATTAGAGCTTATTGATGATCTCAATGGCATTTTAAAGAGCGAAGAACGCTTGAATGAAGTCGTCAAAACAGAGCTTTTAGAAGTCAAAGAGCAGTTTTCTTCTCCAAGGCGCACTGAAATTCAAGAATCGTATGAAAATATTGACATAGAAGATTTGATCGCTAATGAGCCTATGGTGGTGAGCATGAGCTATAAGGGCTATGTGAAAAGAGTGGATTTAAAAGCTTATGAAAAGCAAAATCGTGGCGGTAAGGGCAAGCTTTCAGGCAGCACTTATGAAGACGATTTCATTGAAAACTTTTTTGTGGCTAACACGCATGATATTTTGCTCTTTATCACCAATAAGGGGCAATTGTATCATTTGAAAGTCTATAAAATCCCAGAAGCGAGCCGGATCGCTATGGGTAAAGCTATTGTGAATTTAATCTCGCTCGCTCCGGATGAAAAGATCATGGCGACTCTAAGCACTAAAGACTTTAGCGATGAACGCTCTTTAGCTTTCTTCACCAAAAAAGGCGTGGTGAAGCGCACCAATTTGAGCGAATTTGGCGGTAATAGGAGTTATAGCGGTATCAGAGCGATTGTTTTAGATGAAGGCGATGAATTAGTGGGCGCAAAAGTTGTGGATAAAAACGCTAAGCATTTGCTCATCGCATCGCATTTGGGTATTTTCATTAAATTCCCTTTAGAAGATGTGCGAGAGATCGGAAGGAATGCTCGTGGGGTTATAGGGATTAGGCTGAATGAAAACGATTTTGTTGTCGGCGCGGTCGTTATTAACGATGATGGCAACAAGCTTTTGAGCGTGAGTGAAAACGGGCTTGGCAAGCAAACTTTAGCCGAAGCGTATAGAGAGCAATCTCGTGGAGGTAAGGGGGTTATTGGCATGAAGCTCACTCAAAAAACCGGCAATCTAGTGGGCGTTATCAGCGTGGATGATGAAA
This sequence comes from Helicobacter pylori SA213A, assembly GCF_000476275.1. GTDB lineage: Bacteria > Campylobacterota > Campylobacteria > Campylobacterales > Helicobacteraceae > Helicobacter > Helicobacter pylori_CL. The sequence goes on along the minus strand of NZ_CBOM010000002.1, from coordinate 81,914 downwards.
ATTTGGATTTGATGATCCTTACTGCAAGCGCGAAAATGATCAGAGTTTCTATTAAAGATATTAGAGAAACCGGAAGAAATGCTAGTGGGGTAAAGCTCATAAACACCGCCGATAAAGTCATGTATGTCAATTCTTGCCCTAAAGAAGAAGAGCCAGAAAATTTAGAAATCTCTTCGGCGCAAAATTTATTTGAGTGATGCGTTTCTTTTCATTCTTTTATTTTTTATTTTATTTTTTAGGGGTTTCTTTGCATGCCCTAAGCCCCCTAGAAGAACAAGAATTTTTAATTTCGTATCGCTTGAAAATCGTTGATTCTAGAGTGATGGGCGAAGAGTATTCTGTCTCTAAACCTATCGTTAGCCGCATCAAAACAGCCCCCTATGTCTTAGACTATCATTGCTCTATTATTACTAGCAACTTACCCGATTTGAAAAACCCCTTGCTCCAAATAAAGTTAGAACGCTTCCTTTTAGAAATAGCGTTGAAAAAAGAAAAAGAGCGAGTCATAGACTGCATTTTAAAAAGCCAAGTCGCTATCACGCATTATGATCATAGCTATAAAAACGGCACCACTACCACAAGCATTCTTAATCTCAAAGCCTTAAGCGTTAGAGCGAGTTTAGTAGGAGATGCGTTGTTTTTAGATATTTTTAGAAAGGAAGAAGAATGAAAATCGCCATTGTAGAAGATGATATCAACATGCGTAAAAGCCTGGAGCTTTTTTTTGAGCTTCAAGACGATTTAGAAATTGTGAGTTTTAAAAACCCTAAAGATGCTTTAGCCAAACTTGATGAAAGCTTTGATTTAGTCATCACGGATATTAATATGCCCCATATGGACGGCTTGGAATTTTTACGCCTTTTAGAAGGCAAATACGAATCCATTGTGATTACCGGTAATGCGACTTTGAATAAAGCCATTGATTCCATTCGTTTAGGCGTGAAAGACTTTTTCCAAAAGCCTTTTAAACCAGAATTGCTTTTAGAGTCCATCTATCGCACCAAAAAAGTTTTAGAATTTCAAAAAAAACACCCTTTAGAAAAACCTTTAAAGAAACCACACAAACACAGCTTTTTAGCCGTCTCAAAAGCGTTAGAAGAGAGCAAACGGCAGGCCCTAAAAGTCGCAAGCACGGACGCTAATGTCATGCTATTGGGCGAAAGCGGGGTGGGTAAGGAGGTTTTTGCTCATTTCATCCACCAGCATTCGCAACGCTCTAAACACCCTTTTGTAGCGATCAACATGTCCGCTATCCCAGAGCATTTATTAGAAAGCGAGCTTTTTGGGTATCAAAAAGGGGCGTTCACGGACGCCACAGCCCCTAAAATGGGGCTTTTTGAGAGTGCGAATAAAGGCACGATCTTTTTAGATGAAATCGCTGAAATGCCCTTTCAATTGCAAAGCAAACTTTTAAGAGTGGTTCAAGAAAAAGAAATCACGCGCCTTGGGGATAATAAGAGCGTTAAAATTGATGTCCGTTTCATTTCCGCTACCAACGCTAACATGAAAGAAAAAATCGCTTCAAAAGAATTTAGAGAAGATTTGTTTTTCCGCTTGCAAATCGTGCCTATAACTATTGCGCCTTTAAGAGAGAGGGTAGAAGAGATTTTGCCCATTGCTGAAATCAAGCTTAAAGAAGTGTGCGATGCGTATCATTTGGGGCCAAAATCTTTTTCAAAAAACGCCGCAAAACGCCTTTTAGAATATTCTTGGCATGGGAATGTGCGAGAGCTTTTAGGCGTCGTGGAAAGAGCGGCGATTTTAAGCGAAGGAGCAGAAATCCAAGAAAAAGATTTGTTTTTGGAAAGGTAGTTTGTAGGGCTTCTTTATAAACCATCTGCAACCAGATAAGTTTAATAAGTTTGAGTGATCACGCTATAATTTCATAGGGTCATTAGAAAAAGCGTTTATTAGAAACGCTTAATTTGGGATTTTTGCTTAAAGGGGTTTAAAGATTGGGGTTCAATTAATGGGGAGTTTTTATGTTAGCGGATGATTTTATGGTTAAGAAATTAAAAAACAAGGAATTGCATGGTTTGTTGTGTAACAAATTGAGTAAAAGAGTGGATAGATTTGGCTATAGAGTGATTGGTGTTGGAGCGGATAAAGAGATAACGAAGTTATTGTCCAGTTGAATAAGGAAACGATGGTTAGATTGAATAGCAAGACCGCTTTAGCAAATAATGATGATCTCATGGCGGGTATTTTTGATGAATTTAATGGATTAAAGGCTAATAAAGAATCACAGAAATCTAACTCGATCTATTACGGGTATGGTAGCTCTTATAAAATCATTGATGTTCTTAACGATAAGGATGGTGATTTTATCAATTGCAGATTGTTTATCGTTAAAAAATTAGGGGTTGATGAGTGTTTAGGGTTTTTGCACCCCCTATGATTGATAATAACAACACCACTCTTGCTGATTTTCTTGAAAATGGCGGGCCTGCAATATATTATGAAGCTAATTCTGCAAATATCAGGCGTTTTTTGGATAGAGGGCCTTACAACATTGAGTGGTTGATGAGGAAGTATTTGGGGGTTGGGTTTAGGAGTTGCAAGGTAGAGCGGATATAAGGAACGGAATTTGCGATCAAATTCCGCTATAAAAAGTGGGGGTCTATGATTGATAGAGAAGTTAAAATGCAATTCCCCAAATATCTTAAAGACTCAAAGAAGACAGCCGTTAGAATAACAAGCAGGGTGTTTTACGAGTTGTTGAGGGGCCTCTGTTTGGCAACCTCCTCGGCAAAGATCCCATTTGGGCGATTATCATGCGGATGGAAAACAATAATAAATAAAATCTTGTTGAATTTTAATCTTCTTATTTTTTAAATTAAAAGTCATTTTTTAAACCCTAAAACCGCGCTACAAAAATTATCGCCCCATTAAAATCAGGCTCTTTACTATTGATTATAAAAAATGTTTTTTAGCATTTTTTATAATTTATGATTAACACTTAATGATAATAAAGCCGTTCTTTCAAACTTTCATGCGAGGATTTTAAAGGCATGGCTTCTTTGCTAACTCTTGCATGATCAAGTGGCTATTATTGCCGCTAACCTTCTCCATGCAAGCTATTTCAATTCCAAAGCTAAAAATTTTCCCGTATAGCTTTGAGTTTTTTCGCAATTTTGCGCGACTTCTAAAGGCGTGCCGCTCGCAATGACTCTCCCGCCCTTATCCCCCCCATCAGGCCCCATGTCTATAATGTAATCAGCGTTTTTAATGATGTCTAAATTATGCTCAATCACTAGCATGGAATTGCCTAACGCCACTAAAGAATGCAAAACCTGTAAAAGGTGATTCACGTCTTCAAAATGCAAACCGGTGGTAGGCTCATCTAAAATATAAAGGGTTTTGCCTGTGTCTTTTTTACTCAATTCTTTAGCCAATTTGATCCTTTGAGCCTCCCCCCCGCTTAAAGTCGTAGCGTTTTGCCCTAAAGTGATATAGCCCAAGCCCACATCTATAAGCGTTTTTAACTTCACGGCGATTTTAGGGAATTTAGCAAAAAATTCATAAGCCTCTTCCACGCTCATGTTCAACACATCAGCAATGGATTTGCCTTTCACCTTGATTTCTAGAGTTTGAGGGTTGTATTTAGCGCCCTTACAGCTATCGCATTGGACTAACACATCAGGCAAAAAGTGCATTTCTATTTTAATGTCCCCATCGCCTTGGCATTTCTCACACCGCCCCCCTTTCACATTAAAGCTGAAACGGCTCGCGCTATAGCCTAAAATTTTAGCTTCTTTTTGCTCGGCAAATAAAATCCTGATTTCATCCATCACTCCCGTGTAAGTGGCGGGGTTGCTTCGTGGGGTTTTGCCTATGGGGGCTTGATCTAAATAAATCACTTTATCCAAATATTCCAACCCTACAATCTCCACCCCATTCAAGCTTTGAATTTTTTTAGCGTGGTTTAAAAGGGTTTGAGCGGTGGGTAAAAGGGTTTGTAAAATCAGCGAGCTTTTACCGCTCCCGCTCACCCCAGTAATGCACACCAATTGTTTTAAAGGGATTTGAACGCTCAAATTCTTAATGTTATTGATATTGACATTTTTAATTTCTAAAAAATGCTTTTCTTTAGGGGGTTCAAATTTAGGGCGCTCAATCTTTTTAGTGCCGTTGAGATACAAGGCGGTAGAATGGTTATTTTGCAATAACTCTTTCACGCTCCCGCTAAAAACCACCTCGCCTCCATGCCTTCCAGCCTTTGGCCCAATATCCACAACAAAATCCGCATGCTTAATCGTCTCTTTATCATGCTCTACGACAATGAGCGTGTTCCCCTTTTTTTGTAAATTCCTAAGGGTGTTGATGAGTTTGAGCGTGTCTTTTTCATGCAAGCCAATGCTAGGCTCGTCTAAAACATACAAAACCCCTGTCAAGCCACTCCCGATTTGACTAGCGATTCGTATCCTTTGGCTCTCCCCTCCGCTAATCGTTCGCGCATCCCTCCCTAAAGTCAAATACCCTAACCCCACATCGTATAAAAAAAACACCCTTTCTAAAATCTCTTTTAAAATGGGATCAGCAATCTTTTTTTCTTGCTCGTTAAGGTAGCTAAAATGCGTGGGATCGTTGAAAAAGTGATAGACTTCTTCAATGGGTTTATCTAAAAAATCCGCCATTTTCAAGCCAGCAACTTGAACGCTCAAACTGGAGGCTTTCAAACGATGCCCCTTACACGAAGGGCAGGTTTTTTCGCTCATGTAATCGCTCAAATCCTTTTGCTCTTTAAACATGTCGTAAGCGATTTGGATAATGCCTTTCCAAGGGCGTTTTAAAGGGCTATTTTTAAAATGAAAGCTGATTTCAGTGCCATTCCCATATAACAGAGCGTCTTGCTGCTCTTTATTCAATTCATTGAAACAAAGCGCGGTATCAATGCCATTATATTCGCAAAAGCCTTCAAACATTTGAGCGTAATAACTGCGGTTATACCCAAAAATGACTTTAATCGCTCCTTGATTTAAAGGCGTGTTAGGATCTAAAATCTTACTAATATCCAAGCTAAATTTTGTCCCCAAACCCAAACAGCTCTCGCACGCCCCTTTAGGCGAATTGAAGGAAAAACTCAAAGGCTCTAATTCTTCAAAACTTATCTTACACTTAAAGCATGCCTTATGCTCGCTGTAATGCTTCCTGATACTTGGGGCATTCTCTTGCAAGATTTCCACTTCTAATTCCCCATAGCTTTCTTTAAGGGCTTTTTCTACCGCGCTAGCGATCCGTGAAGCGTTTTCATTATTGACAACCACCCTATCCACCACCGCTTCAATGGTGTGTTTTTTGGTTTTGTGCAAATGGATTTCCTCATCTAAACGCACCATCACCCCATCAACAAAAGCCCTCACATACCCCTTTAAACGCAAGCTTTCTAATTTATCATTAAACGCGCCTTTTTTATCCTTAATGATAGGGGCTAGAATAATGATTTTAGAATTTTCTTCTAAATGACAGATTTGAGAAATAATATCGCTCGCATTCATGGAAGTTATAGGCTCTAAACATGTGGGGCAAAATTGCTCCCCAATCCTTGCAAACAATAATCTTAAATAATCATAGATTTCAGTGATTGTCCCCACCGTGGATCTAGGGTTTTTAGAAGTGGTCTTTTGATCAATAGCGATCGCAGGGGTTAGCCCTTCAATTTTATCCACATTAGGCTTACCCACTTTGTCTAAAAATTGCCTTGCATAGCTAGACAAACTCTCTAAATAACGCCTTTGCCCTTCAGCGTATAAAGTGTCAAACGCCAGAGTGGATTTACCCGATCCGCTCAATCCGGTAAAAACAACAAATTGGTTTTTAGGGATTTCTAAAAAAATATTTTTGAGATTATTTTCCCTAGCCCCTTGAATAATGATCTTATCCATAATGGTTTTATGTTGCAAGAGTTTCCTTAAAATAAGAAAATGGATTAAAAGGAGCTATTATACTTCAAAAAAGAATGGTTTTATTATCATTTCTTATTCATAAGAGTTAAAAATATTTGCTTGATTAAGGATAAACATGCTATTATTTTATGAGACAATTTTAAAGATAGGAATGTAAAGGAATGGAATTTATGAAAAAGTTTGTAGCTTTAGGGCTTCTATCCGCAGTTTTAAGCTCTTCGTTGTTAGCCGAAGGTGATGGTGTTTATATAGGGACTAATTATCAACTTGGACAAGCCCGTTTGAATAGTAATATTTATAACACAGGGGATTGCACAGGGAGTGTTGTAGGTTGCCCACCAGGTCTTACCGCTAATAAGTATAATCCAGGACACACCAATATCAACTGGCATGCTAAATACGCTAATGGGGCTTTGAATGGTCTTGGGTTGAATGTGGGTTATAAGAAGTTTTTCCAATTCAAGTCTTTTGATATGACAAGCAAGTGGTTTGGTTTTAGAGTGTATGGGCTTTTTGATTACGGGCATGCCACTTTAGGCAAGCAAGTTTATGCACCCAATAAAATCCAGTTGGATATGGTCTCTTGGGGTGTGGGGAGCGATTTGTTAGCTGATATTATTGATAACGATAACGCTTCTTTTGGTGTTTTTGGTGGGGTCGCTATCGGCGGTAACACTTGGAAAAGCTCAGCGGCAAACTATTGGAAAGAGCAAATCATTGAAGCTAAAGGTCCTGATGTTTGTACCCCTACTTATTGTAACCCTAACGCTCCTTATAGCACCAAAACTTCAACCGTCGCCTTTCAAGTATGGTTGAATTTTGGCGTGAGAGCCAATATCTACAAGCATAATGGCGTAGAGTTTGGCGTGAGAGTACCCCTACTCATCAACAAGTTTTTGAGCGCGGGTCCTAACGCTACTAATCTTTATTACCATTTGAAACGGGATTATTCGCTTTATTTAGGGTATAACTACACTTTTTAAACCCTTTAAAAGGGTGTCTTTAAGCCCTTTTTAGTCTTTATAAAAGGGATTTTAGTTTGGGTTTTTGCATCTTAAAAAGCTAAGATTGATTATAAAGAAACTTTTGAGCGTAACCAACAAAACCAACACCATTGAGTGAGCGTTTGGAAAATTCATCTAGGGGTTTTAAGGGGGTTGTTTGCAAGAAATAGAGAGTTTGCATCAAAGCGTTTTGTTGCAAGAAGTTTTGCAAGCGTTCACGCCTTTAGAAGAAGGGGTTTTGATTGATTGCACTTTAGGGTTAGGGGGGCATTCTAAAGCCCTTCTATCCCAAAAACAGCACCTGAAACTCATTGGCATTGATAAGGATAAGTTCGCTCAAGAAATCGCTAAAGAACGATTGAAAGCCTTTGAAGGGCGTTATCATCTCTTAAGCGGAGGTTTTGCCAAACGCTTTAAAGAAGCCCTAGAAATTCATGGCGATCAAATCAAGGGGGTTTTAGTGGATTTAGGGGTGAGCTCCTTACAGCTTGATGATGATAACAGAGGGTTTAATTTCCACTCGCACGCTCTGGATATGCGCATGGATTTAGAGAGCGATTTGAACGCTCAAAAAGTCATCAACTCTTATCCTGTAATAGCGTTAGAAAAAATCTTTAGAGACTATGGCGAGATCAAAGAATACAAAAAAATCGCCCATAAAATTGCAGAAAGGCGCGCTAAAAAACCCTTTAAAGACGCTAAGGATTTGAGCGATTTTTTAAGCTCCTTTTCTAAAAATAAAAAAATCCATCCAGCGACACTAGTGTTTCAAGCCGTTCGCATAGAAGTCAATAGCGAATTAGAAGAGTTAAAAGAGTTTTTACAAAACGCTAGAAACCTTAAGGGGGCGATTTTGTGCGTGATTTCTTTCCATTCTTTAGAAGACGCGTTAGTGAAAAACGCTTTTAAAGATTACGCTAAAAATTGCATTTGCGATGCCTTAAGTTTCAAATGCACTTGCTCTAACAACCACGCTTTAGGCGAAATTTTAACCAAAAAGCCCATCACTCCAAGCCCAGAAGAAATCAAACGCAACAGGCGTTCACGAAGCGCTAAAATGAGGGCGTTTCAATTCAAGCCATGAGTAAGCCATGAACATGCAAAACCATCTTTTAAATGAAAAAGAACGCTTTGTGCGTATAGAAGAGAGTGAAAAGAAAGAATTATTTGATGGGACTGCAAATGAAAATTCGCATGGCCTTTCTTTAATGGCTTTAATAGGGGTGCTGGTTTTTGGGGGCACGTTTTTAGCCTTGTTAGCGCCAAAAATCTATTTGAGCAACAATATTTATTACATCAGCCGTAAAATCAACGCCCTAGAAGACCAAAAACGCCTGCTTTTAGAAGAACAACAAATCCTAAAAAACGAATTAGAAAAAGAGCGCTTTAAATACTACATAGAGAATAGTGAAAATATTGGCGATATTGCGTTTTAATGCAAAAAATACCAAAAACATTTTTCAATCAAACATCAAAGCGCTTTGCATCAAACAAAACAAAGCCACTAAAACCCTATTTTTAGAAACATTAAAGAGTAATTAAACGAACAAAAACACCACCAAAACACCCTAAGCGAACGCTTTTTTAAATTTGTTTTAACATAAAATAATAAATCTTTTTAAACCCTTGATTTTTAGAAAAACAGAGTCCCCCTTAAATGGTATAATAAAGCAAACTAAAATCCCATAAAAGTTAATCAAGGAGAAACCATGAGAAAATATTCGCTTCATCTTTATCGTTCAGCGTTACACACAAAGCAGCATCAAATAAGGGAATACAGATGAGGAAAACGATTTTAGCGTTGTTTTTAGCAACGCAGATAGGGTTTGTTTATGCCAATAACGCTTTGATTTTGCAAACAGATTTTAGCCTAAAAGATGGGGCGGTCTCGGCGATGAAAGGCGTTGCTTTTAGCGTTGATCATAACCTTAAGATCTTTGATTTAACGCATGAAATCCCTCCGTATAATATTTGGGAAGGCGCTTACCGCTTGTATCAAACCGCTAGTTATTGGCCAGAGGGTTCGGTATTTGTGAGCGTGGTTGATCCGGGCGTAGGCACTAAGCGTAAATCGGTGGTATTGAAAACTAAAAACAATCAGTATTTCGTCTCGCCAGATAACGGCACGCTGACTTTAGTGGCGCAAACTTTGGGGATTGATAGCGTGCGAGAAATTGATGAAAAAGCTAACCGCTTGAAAGGTTCTGAAAAATCCTACACTTTCCATGGCCGTGATGTGTATGCCTACACCGGTGCACGCCTAGCTTCTGGAGCGATCACATTTGAGCAGGTCGGGCCAAAACTCCCTTCAAAAGTTGTTGAACTCCCCTATCAAAAAGCCAAAGCGACAAAAGGGGAGGTGAAAGGTAATATCCCGATTTTAGATATTCAATATGGTAATGTTTGGAGCAATATCAGCGCCAAATTACTAAATCAAGCAGGGATCAGACTCAACGACACGCTGTGTGTAACGATTTTTAAAGGTTCTGAGAAAAAATACGAAGGGAAAATGCCGTATGTTGCAAGCTTTGGTAATGTGCCAGAAGGCCAGCCCTTGGTCTATCTTAACAGCTTGTTGAATGTTTCTGTGGCACTCAATATGGATAATTTCGCGCAAAAACACAAAATTAAATCTGGCGCAGAATGGAATATTGAAGCGAAAAAATGCACTAATTAAAGCGCTTTTTAGAAAAATGAAGGGGTGAAGCGTTCCAACCGCTAAATACGAGTGGGTTTTTGCTAGGGGGTTTAAAAGTTTTGAGTGTCAAGTTTTTATTAAAATAGCCTAATTAATGGTAAATTAGCCCTAAAACGAACGCTTGTTTTTAAAAATTTGTTTCTATTTGAAACATAAAACTCTTTTTAAACCCTTTTAAAACTTTAATTTTTGGAAGAAAATAAACAAACAATTCCCTTAAATGGTATAATGAAAATACTATAAACTAACAAAGGATAATCATGAAAAAACTATTCACTTCACTTTTATTGTTCAGTATTTTAGAATCTAACCAAAAAAATGGCTTTTTTATAGAAGCGGGGTTTGAAACCGGGCTATTAGAAGGCACACAGACGCAAGAAAAAAGATACACCACCACGAAAAACACTTATGCAACTTACGATTATTTACCCACAGACGCCGTTTTAAAAAGAGCGGCTAATCTGTTCACAGACGCTAAATCTATATCACAATTGAAATTTTCATCTTTATCCCCCGTTAGAGCGAGTGCGAGCATGCTTAATGGCAGTCTAACTATAGAAAACTTTCTGCCTTATAATCTAAGCAATGTTAAGCTTAGCCTTAAAGACGCTCAAGGTAATATCATTGATCTAGGCGTGATAGAGACTATCCCCAAACACTCTAAAATCGTTTTACCTGAAAAATTATTTGATGGACTCAAACAAATTGGTCCTTATATTTTTCAACAAATTGAAGTTTCTAGCACCCAAGCTTCTGACGCTAACACGCAGAGGGTGTTTGAAACGCTCAATAATATTCAGACAAATTTTATGATGAAGTATTTAGACAATAACCCATTTACTAATGATTGTAGCAATCAAAGTAAAGATGATTGTTGGCAAAATTTTACCCCAGAAACCGCAAAAGAATTCACTAATTTAATGTTGAACATGATCGCTGTCTTAGACTCCCAATCTTGGGGAGATGCGATTTTAAACGCTCCTTTTGAGTTCACTAATAAAGGTGGAGGAGAATGCGATACTGGCGAGGAGAATGATTGCGTGAATCCCGGAACAAATGGGGTTGTCAATTCTGGAACCGACCAACAATATGTGTTAAACAAACAAGGCATTGTTGATAATTTTAGAAGCAAAACGGATCTTAGTGTAGTTGTTCTAAAGAGTTCAGGGGTTTTAGGACTTGGGAACGATATTACTCCTAGCAATAATGATGATGGTAAGCGTTATGGCCAGTTAGGGGTAGTAGCTTCTGCTTTAGAACCTAAAAAACTCTTTGGCGATAACCTTAAGACCATCAATTTACAAGATTTAAGAGTCATTTTGCATGAATTTAGCCACACTAAAGGCTATACCCATAATGGGAACATGACCTATCAAAGAGTGCCGGTGATGAAAGATGGTCAAGTTGAAAAGGATAATAATGGCAAGCCAAAGGATACTGATGGCCTCCCCTATAATGTGTGTTCTCGTTTCAATGGTCCAAATCAGCCCGCTTTCCCTAGCAACTACCCTAATTCTATCTATCACAATTGTGCAGATGTCCCGGCTGGGTTTGTGGGGGTTACAACGGCGGTTTGGCAGCAGCTCATCAATCAAAACGCCCTACCCATTGATTACGCTAATTTGAGCTCTCAAAAAAACTACAATCTAAACGCTACTTTAAACACGCAAGATTTAGCCAATTCCATGCTCAGCACCATTCAAAAAACTTTTGTAACTTCTAGCGTTACCAATTACCACGCTTCAAGCTCTTCACAAAATTTTAGAAGCCCTATTTTAGGGGTTAACGCTAAGATAGGTTATCAAAACTACTTTAATGATTTTATAGGATTAGCGTATTATGGCATTATCAAATACAATTACGCTAAAGCGAGCAGTGAAAAAGTCCAACAATTAAGCTATGGTGGTGGGGTGGATTTATTGCTTGATTTTATCACTACTTATACCAATAAAAACCAAAACGATATTTTGGTTAAAAGAAATTTTTCTTCATCTTTTGGTATCTTTGGTGGGTTAAGGGGCTTGTATAACAGCTACTATGTGTTAAACAAAGTCAAAGGGAGCGGTAATTTAGATGTGGCTACCGGGTTGAATTACCGCCATAAGCATTCTAAATATTCTGTAGGTATTAGCATTCCTTTAATCCAAAGAAAAGCTAGCGTCGTTTCTACTAACGGCGATTATACAAACTCTTTTGTTTTCAATGAAGGGGCTGGCCATTTTAAGGTGTTTTTTAATTACGGGTGGATTTTTTAAATATAAAATCCATTAAGCGCAAAATCCATTGACAGAAATAATGTTTTTTTAAATAAAAGCCTTATTTTTGTCTTTTTTTCGTATAATAAGATTTAAGTTAATATTGATAGCGATGCACTAAGAGCTTTCAAGTTTGTGCGATCAAATCAATATTTCTTAATAAGCTCATAGCTTTAATATTCAAAATAATATAAGAAAGAAAGTCATGTATGCGGCTCATCCTATTAAACCCCTAAAAACCCCTAAACTCAAAACTAAATTTTTAAGGCGTGTGTTTGTGGGTGCGTCTATTAGGCGCTGGAATGACCAAGCATGTCCTTTGGATTTTGTAGAATTAGACAAACAAGCCCATAAAGCGATGATCGCTTATTTACTCGCTAAAGATTTAAAAGATAGGGGCAATGACTTAGATTTAGATCTTTTAATCAAGTATTTTTGCTTTGAATTTTTGGAACGCTTGGTTTTAACCGATATTAAACCCCCTATTTTTTACGCTCTCCAACAAACCCATAGCAAGGAATTAGCCTCCTATGTTGTGCAAATTTTGCAAGATGAAATTGGCGTGTATTTTTCCTTACAAGAATTAGAAGAGTATTTAAGCCACAAACCCCAAATTTTAGAAACCCAAATTTTAGAGAGCGCGCATTTTTATGCGTCTAAATGGGAGTTTGATATTATTTATCATTTTAACCCCAACATGTATGGCGTGAAAGAGATTAAAGAAAAGATTGACAAGCAACTCCACAATAACGAGCATTTGTTTGAAGGGCTTTTTGGGGAAAAAGAAGATTTGAAAAAACTGGTGAGCATGTTTGGGCAGTTGCGTTTCCAAAAGCGTTGGAGTCAAACCCCACGAGTGCCACAAACTAGTGTTTTAGGGCATACCTTATGCGTGGCGCTTATGGGGTATTTATTGAGTTTTGATTTAAAAGCTTGTAAAAGCATGCGGATCAATCATTTTTTGGGCGGGCTTTTCCATGATTTACCCGAGATTCTAACTAGAGACATTATCACGCCTATCAAACAAAGCGTTGCAGGGCTTGATCATTGCATTAAAGAGATTGAAAAAAAGGAAATGCAAAACAAGGTCTATTCCTTTGTTTCTTTGGGCGTTCAAGAAGATTTAAAATACTTCACCGAAAACGAATTCAAAAACCGCTATAAAGACAAATCCCATCAAATCGTTTTCACTAAAGACGCTGAAGAATTATTCACTTTTTTTAACCACGACACCTATCAAGGGGTTTGTGGGGAGCTTTTAAAGGTGTGCGATCATTTGAGCGCGTTTTTAGAAGCTAAAATCTCTCTTTCTCATGGCATTTCTAGCAGCGATTTGATCAAAGGGGCAGAAAATCTTTTAAAATTGCGATCCCACGCTCAAATACTTGGTGTGGATTTAGGGAAATTGTTTAGGAATTTTAAATAGTTTTTGAAGTCATTTAGGTTTTATTCTAATATATTGTTAATTATAAATTTAAAAATAAGTTTTAAACAAAACAAAGTTTTGAGACTATAAAAATTCAGTTAGCAGTATTTGATTATAAATATGCGAAAAAGAATTTAATGATGCACTACAAAGAATTACTGGAATTTAACGATTACGCTATGGATTTAACGATTCGCATGGCGCACCATAGCACCGCTATTGAAAACAATCCTTTGAGCCTTGCTGAAACCATAAGCATTTTAACCACTGAATACATTCCTAGAGAAATGCCTCAAAGAGCCTTTTTTGAAGTGAAAAACTATCAAAATATGCTCCCTTTTCTATTAGAAAACCTGAATAGAGGACAAAGTGTTGATAGCTTTTTTATAAGAGAGTTGCATGGGATTTTAATGAATTTTTTACTCCCTAACAAGGGGGCTTTTAAAACGACTGATAATATCATCATTTTAGGAGCCAGTTTTGAAACGACACCCCATTTTCAAGTGCCTATGGCTATGAAAGAATGGTGCGACAATCTCAATTATAAGATGCATGCCCTACAAGATAAAGAAGAGAAATTAAAAGCTATTTTAGAACAACATATTTTGTTTGAAAAAATCCATCCTTTTAGCGATGGCAATGGTAGGGTAGGCAGAATGCTAATCTTTTATAGCGTATTAGAGCAAAATTTAGTGCCATTTGTGATTACCAAAGAGCAAAAAGAAGCTTACATTAAGACTTTAGACATGCGCAATACAGAAAGCTTATACCAACTCGCTAAAATATCCCAAGAGTTCGAACTCACACGCATACAAGGGCAAATGATATTGAATAAGAATAAATAAATCTTAAAAAATCATGTTTAAAATTTCAAGCGCGCATCAAATAGAGCTTTTTCCTTTCGCTTGATGAAGCGATATTGAGTAATTGTCGGTATTTGGTGATCGTTCTTCTCACCATTTTCAAGTGGAATTTTTCTTCAATGAGTTCTAAAATCTTAGCGTCGCTCAAAGGCTCTTTTTTGTCCTCGTTTTTAATCAATTCTAAAAGATAGTCTTTAATCACAGCGTTTGAAGTCTCGCTATTGTCTAAGGCAATGCTAAAGAAATGTTTAATAGGGAAAACCCCCCTTTCGCATGCCAAATATTTATTAGAAATGGCCCTTGAAATCGTGCTTACAGAGTGGTTAAACTCATTGGCTAAATCTAATAGCTTTAAAGGGCGTAATTCCTTACCCTTAAAAAAATCGTATTGATACTCCAAAAGCATCAGACCGATTTTATAAATCGTGGCCTTTCTTAAATTTAACGCGTCAATCAAATCTTTAGCCTCTTTTAATTTGTCTTTTAAATAATCGCTATCCTTAAAGCGATTTTCTTCTAAACTGATCGTCGGGTAGCTCTCATCGTTCAAACGCACGATGATTTCATTATCCACTTCTACAATAAAAAGTTCAGGAATGACTTCTATTTCTTTTTCTAAAAACTCAATGGCTGGGGGGTTTTTAAAGGATTTTAAAATCTTTAAAGCCTTTTCATAATAAAAATCTTTAGAAAATTCATGGTGTTTTTCTAAATTTAAAATGATTTTTCGCGCTTCTTCATAAAGCTCATTATCGTCTAATTCCCTACTCTCTAACTGGAATAAAAAGCTCTCTTTCACATCTCTAGTGCCAATGCCAGCGGGATTAAGGTAACTAAAACGCTTGCGCACTTTTTCATAAACTTCGCTCTCTACCCCTAAAATTCTAGCCCTTTCTTCAATGTTTTCTTCAAAATACCCTTCACTATCCAGCCCGCTGATAATATCCATAGCGATTTTTTGAGAGGTTTCAGTGGGAAAGAGAGGGGGAATGATTTGAGATTCTAAAGTTTCAAAAAGGCTTTTAGATGCGATTGCGAAATTTTCTAAATGATCGCTGCTCTTTTTAGCGCTAAAACGATCGCTAAAATTTTTGATGCGTTTGTTTTCAATTTTGATTAAGGGGTTATCTAGGGCGTTTTGTTTCAACACTTCTTCTAAATCTTCAAGCTCGCTTTGTAAAATGGGGAGCCACCCTTTTAAGGTAGCGTTTAATTTGTTTTTGGGGCTAAGGTTTGCGCGTAAGATCGCCATATTCACACCTTAAAATTTTCCCCTAAATAATACTTACGCACCAAAGCGTTTTCATAAATTTCATTAGCGTTCCCGCTCGCTAAAAGCGTGCCGCTTTTAATCACATACGCCCTATGGCACACGCTCAAAGTCTCTCGCACATTGTGATCAGTAATCAACACGCCGATATTTAATCCAATCAAGCTTTCAATGATTTTTTGAATGTCAATCACTGCAATCGGATCCACGCCCGCAAAAGGCTCATCTAATAGCACGAATTTAGGGTTTTTCATTAAAGCCCTAGCGATTTCTACACGCCTTCTTTCTCCCCCACTCAAGCTCATGCCCTTGCGCTCTCTTATGGCTTGGATATTAAAAGCGTCTAGCAAGCTTTCCATTTTTTCTTCGCTCTCTTTAGAGTTTTTAAAAGTGCTCTCTCCTGCTAGGGCTAGATTCTCTTCCACGCTCAATTCTTTAAAAATGCTAGATTCTTGGGGCAAGTAGCCTATGCCTAAGTTAGAACGCTTGTGTAAGGGGTATTTAGCTAAATTCACATCGTTTAAATAAACGCTCCCCCCACTAGGCTCTAAAAGCCCGCATATCATATAAAAGGTGGTGGTTTTACCCGCCCCATTAGGCCCTAAAAGCCCCACCACTTCGCCGCTTTTCACTTCTAAAGAAACATCTGAAACGATTTTGGTTTTTTTAATCTGTTTGTTTAAGTGCTCTGCTTTTAAAATATCCATTCAAGCGACCCTTTAAGCGATCTTTATTGTATAAAAACGGCTAGTTGATTCGGTTTTGATTTCCACAACCTTAATAGCTAAATCGTATTTTTTTAAAATTTTTTCTAATTTTTCATCGCCCCATTCCACAAAATGGATCCCCTTTTCTAACAAGCACTCTAACATGCCAAGCTCCAAGCAAGTCTCTAAATCGCGCATGTAAAAATCATAATGGAACACGCTCTCGCTATAAGCATGCATCAAGCTAAAGGTGGGCGAAGTCGCTTGAATGTCTAAACCCAAGCGTTTCAAGCACGCTTGAACTAAAGTCGTTTTACCGCTCCCCACAACGCCTTTTAAAAGCACCACCCCTTTAAAATCATCTTTTAAAATTGCAGCCGCCACTTTATCTAACTCGTCTAAATTCGCTCTCATAACAATTCCACGCTTTTGATTTCAAACTCGCTTTTAATCTCTTCAATGAGATTAGAATGGTTAGCCATGAATTCTTGCAAGGCTGTAGGGGCTTGTTTTGGTTGGGTTTCTTGAACCTCTTTAGTGTCGTTTTCTTTAATTTCTTTTTCTTTAATCTCGTTTTTTTGAACCTCTTTTTCTTTCGTTTCAGCCGTGGTTTCGGTGGTTGGTTTGGGTAAGATTTTTTCCCTTAAAGAAGAAATTTTAAAATCTTTAACCTCTTTAGTTTCTTCTCTAGCGCTTTTATTTTCCAAATGATTTTTTAAAGCGATTTTGATATTTTCGCCCTTACCAAAAACCCCATCAACGATACCTTTCACGATTTTAAATCGTTCTCTTAAAAGCTCTTTATCTTTATCAGTGGCTAAAGACTCCCAAGTCAAGGTTTTAGTCTGGCTGTCAAAATCAATGAAACGGATATTTTTTTCAAACACCGCCCCTAACTCATAATTGCGCTCATAAACCAATGTTTGAACTTGTTTGAAAAGGTTGTGAAAAATGCGATCTTTAGCTGAAAGCATGGGAGTTTGTGGAGTTTCTGCTATTGGAACTTCTGCTACTGGGATTTCTATTATTGGAGCTTTTGGTGGTGGGGCTTTTAGCGTTTGATTTTCTTGTTGGATAGCGTTAGCGTGTTGGTTTAAAGGTTTTAAAGCGTTTTCTTTACTTTGCTCTAATTCTAAAATCGCATCATCTAGGGCTTTGAGTTTCAAAGCTTCTTTAAATTTCATTTTCAATAACAACAGCACAAAACCAGAATTTGCCCCCTCTTTTAAAAGGCTCAAACTGCTCATAATGATTTTAAAAAAGCGCTCTATCAAAAGGATGGAATAAGCATCAGGGCTTAATAATTTCGCTTTCAAAAAAAGCATCATTTCTTCTAAAACGCCCTCGGTTTCATAATTTTCTAAAATTTCATAACGCTCTTGCAATTTAGCTTCATCTTGGTTGATTAAACTTTGAAAAAAATCTTCCAAAACGCTCCTGTCAATCGCCCCTAACATTTCCGCCACTTTGCTTTCTGTGATAGCGTTATCGCAATAATTGATGGCTTGTTCTAAAAGGGTGAGCGTGTCTCTCAAGCTCCCTTGCCCGCTGTGGGCTAGTTTTTCTAACGCGCTTGCTTCATAATGCACTTGTTCTTTTTCTAAAATGGTTTTTAAATGAGAAATAACAGAATTTTCAGGGATTTTTTTAAACCTAAAATGCTGGGTGCGGCTGAGTATGGTAGCGGGCAATTTTAGAGCGTCCGTTGTCGCTAAAAGGAATTTCACATGGCTAGGTGGCTCTTCTAAAGTCTTTAAAAGTGCGTTAAACGCTTCGGTAGTGAACATATGCACTTCGTCAATGATAAAGATTTTATAACGCCCAAAGCTTGGTTTGTAGCGGGTTTGCTCTATGAGGTTACGGACATCATCAATCCCCCTATTGGACGCCCCGTCCATTTCTATAATATCTATATGGTGGTTGTTTAAAGCGCTCTGGCATTGGGTGCAAGTATCGCAAGGCACGGCTTTTGGCCCTTTTTCACACATCAAAGCCCTTGCAAAAATCCTAGACGAGCTGGTTTTACCTGAACCTCTCAACCCGCTAAATAAATAAGCGTTAGCCAAACGCTGGTTGTCTAAGGCTAAAGAAAGCGTTTTAGCCACGCTCTCTTGACCGACTAGCTCGCTAAAATGTTTGGGGCGGTATTTTAACGCTAAAACTTGCATATTTGGTTTTAATCCTTAAACTTGTTTAGGGGTATTGTAATGCAAAATGACTTAAAACTAGCCCCTTTTTAGGTTTTACTCAATAGCGCTAAAAAATCTTTAAATAAATTAATACTAAGCGTCCCCATGATAGCCGTTACAAAGAGGTTCACGCCTATAAAGATTTTTTGGTTGTTTAAAAGTTTATAGCCATAGCGTAAGGACAAAACGCATAACAATAAAAGCCAAGAAAAAGCCGCTGATAAAGTGCCGGCTAGAAAGACAAATTTTTGAGCTAGGTTAAAAGACAAAGCGCTCGCGCCAATGAGAAAAACCATTTCCAAATACACTTGCGGGTTGAGTAAAGTAACGCCTAAAGTGAATAATAAAGTCTTTTTTAAGGATAGTTTTTTGGGGGTTTGGACTTGCTTTTTTTTAAAGGTTTGAAAAAGGGTTTTTAACGCTAAAAAAGCATAAAACCCGGTAAAAAGCGCCCCAAATAGATTCAAAGACAGGCTCAAATAAAGATTTTTAGCGAAATAAGCCCCCACGCCAAACACGCCCATGCTCATTAACACAATATCGCACATAAAACACAAAGTGCAAATCAAAAACACATAATTCCTAGCCATGCCTCGCTCTATAATAAACAAGGATTGCGCCCCCACTGCCGCGCACAAAGAAATAGCCAAACCAAAACCTTCTATAAAAACCACAAACATCTTACTCAAGTCCTTTCACTCAAAATAAGCCAAAAACTATTAACGCCATACAACCAAATCATTCAAAATGGTATTTTAAAATTTTAGGGTTTAAAACGACCTTTATAAATAAAAGTTAAATGATGATACATAATGGCTTGCGCGAAATTTAAAAACCCCATTTTTTAGCGCTCTTAGAGTCGTTTGAGAATAAGTTAAAATTAACATGGTAAAATGCCAAAATTTGCTGTCGTCATGCGGCAAAAATTTAGACAACAAGGAATTGGGAATGAGAAGGAGTTTGGCTTTTTGCCTATCAGCTTTGCTTGGATTACAGGTTTTAGGCGCTAGGGATTTTTCGCAACTCAAAGATAAAGAGCTTTTAGAATTAGCAGGAACTCTGCCTTCTAATGAAGCGATTGATTATCGCATGGAAGTGTCTAAACGCCTTAAAGCTTTAAACGCTGAGGACGCTAAGAAATTCCGCGCGAATTTCAGCCGGATCGCTAGGAAGAATCTTTCCAAAATGAGTGAAGAGGATTTCAAAAAAATGCGTGAAGAAGTGCGTAAAGAATTAGAAGAAAAAACCAAAGGTCTAAGCGCTGAAGAGATCAAGGCAAAAGGACTTAATGTGAGCGTTTGCAGTGGCGATACGAGAAAAGTTTGGTGTAGGGCTGTTAAGAAAAAAGACGAACATTGCTCTCCTAAGTGAGATAAAATTTAATTTAAAAGGAAAAATATGAAAAAAGCGTTGAAAATACTTTCTGTTAGCGCGTTGTTGTTTGTGGCTTTAAATGCCAAGGATTTCAGCAAAACGAGCGATGAAGATTTGGCTAAAATGGCTGGTGTTGTCGCTCCGCAGGATATTGTGGATTACACAAAAGAGTTGAAAATGCGCATGAAAAAGATGCCTGAAGACAAGAGAAAGGCGTTCCATAAACAATTGCATGAATACGCGGTTAAAAACACAGACAGCATGACCGTAGCGGATTTTGAAGCCCGCCAAAAAGCCATTAAAGAAGCGCTTAAAAAAGGCAACATGGAAGACATGGATGATGATTTTGGGTTGAGATCATGCAAGCATGGGAAAATGCATAAACACCACAAACACGGTGGTCATGATAAACATGGCAAAGAACAAGGCAAAAAAGACCACGATCACAATGATCATGGCGAAAATGAAAAATAAAGCTTAAATTACACCCCTTTCTCTATCAAAGCTTCAAATTCTTTAAGCAGAAATCCTAAACGCTTTTAGCGTTTGGGATAGAAGCTTTTAAGTATTGTATAAAGTATTATTAGCAATTTTTGTTATTTTAATGAAGTATGGTATAATTAAGACGATTAAAAATCCTACAAGGATTAAACCATGGCTTACACTTATAACCAAAACAGCGAAATGTCAATATTAGCACGCATATTTAACACCGCAGTATTCAGCAACAATTCCGCATTTGATATTACGCCTTTTGATTTAGGTGCAATGTAAAAAATGATGTTGGCTATCAGTATGTGATAGAGCAAGTGAGTTTAAGTTTTAAAGGCTTACCCAACATGAATGGTAATCAGCCAAGCGTGGGATTTACGATTAAAGGCGACTTCTACCCCCAACCAGATTAAAATTCCAATCAAAAAATAAAAACCTAAAACCGCTTCAGCGTTGCAAACTATTCAAAAGAGCGTTTCAATACTCTTCAAACATTTCTTGGATTTTTGCCTTATCATTTGTTTTAGTTAGAGCGAGTTGTAAAAGAACCCTAGCTTTTTGGGGGTTTAAGTTATCGCTTGTGATAAAGGTCTTGTCATCAATCTCGCCTAAACTAATCTCACCGCTACCTACCCTGCTAGAACGAACAATAACCACCCCCATTTCGCTCGCTTCTTGCATCGCTTTTAAAAACCCAGCGCTCACATTCCCATTACCCACCCCGGCTATCACAACGCCTTTTGCATGCGAGTTTAGGCTCGCTTGGAATAAATCAGAGGTCATACCGGCATGCGTGTAAATAATATCCACTTTAGGTAAGGGGGTTTTGAGCTCTAAAAGGGAAAATTCGCTCTCTGTGGTGTGTTTTCTCAAAGGTTGCATGTAATAGCGCGTTTTGCCATAATACACGCTCCCTATCGCGCCACTATTTAAGGCTTTAAAGGTGGAAGTGTGGGTGGTGTGCGTTTTAATCACTTCCCTAGCGCTAAAAATATTATCGTCCATCACCACCAACACGCCTTTATTCGCGCTTTTTTCATTGAGTGCTACGCTCAGCGCGTTATACAAATTCAAAGCGCCATCCGCGCTCAAAGAAGCAGCGTTACGCATCGCTCCCACCAACACCACCGGTTTTGTGGAGCGTAAAACCAAGTTTAAAAAATACGCGCTCTCTTCTAAAGTGTCCGTGCCATGCGTGATCACCACGCCTTGAATGCGGCTATTATCTAGCAATTCTTGGGTGCGTTTGGCGAGTTTGAACCATACCTCTTCAGTCATGTCTTGTGAGCCGATGTTAGAAATCTGTTCCCCTTGAATGCGAGCGATCTTAATGAGATGATTAGGGATAGCCTTCAAAAGCTCTATGATACCCAACTCACCGCTCTTATAACGGCCCAAACTCGCGCTCGCACCACTCCCGGCAATCGTCCCCCCTGTCGCTAGTAAAACGATAGTGGGTAAATTTTTAGCCATGACTTGCCCCTTCAAACAAAATAAAAGGATTTAAAGATTTTGTAGTATAGTGAATCGTTGTTAAAATAAATTTAAAAAGAGTTAGTTGTGGATGCCTTTTTTCAAATTATCGTGTTACTTTTTTCGCTTTTTTTAGGAGCAAGGCTAGGGGGCTTGGGAGTGGGCTATGCGGGGGGCTTGGGCGTGCTTATTTTATGCTTATTTTTGGGGCTAAATCCGGGCAAAATCCCTTTTGATGTGATTTTAATCATCATGGCAGTCATTAGCGCTATTAGTGCGATGCAAAAAGCGGGGGGCTTGGATTACTTAGTCAAAATCGCTGAAAAAATTTTAAGGAAACACCCCAAGCAAATCAATTACCTCGCGCCGAGCGTGGCGTATTTTTTAACGATACTAGCCGGCACCGGGCATACGGTTTTTTCTTTGATCCCAGTGATTGTGGAAGTGAGTCAGAGCCAAAACATCAAACCCAAAGCGCCCTTAAGCTTAGCAGTCGTTTCTAGTCAAGTCGCTATTACCGCAAGCCCGGTGAGCGCGGCGGTGGTGTTTATGAGCGGTATTTTAGAGCCTTTAGGAGCAAATTACTTGACCCTTTTAATGGTTTGGATCCCTACGACTTTTTTAGCATGCATGCTCACGGCGTTTATGATGGGCTTTACTGATTTAAAGCTAGACAGCGATCCGCATTATTTAGAGCGTTTGAAAGCGGGCAAAATCTCGCCCCCTAAAATCAAAGAAGAAAAAGAAACTTCAAAAAGCGCGAAATTATCGCTATGGATTTTTATCGGCGGGGTTGTAGCGATCATTTTTTATGCGAGCGCGATTTCTAAAAATATCGCTTTGATTAGCCCGGTGGTTTTAGGCAGAGATTACGCGATTGTGTCTTTCATGCTGAGCGTGGCGACTCTCATTGTGATTTTTTGCAAAATCAACGCCAATGAAATCGCTCATTCAAGCGTGTTTAAATCCGGCATGCAAGCGTGCGTGTGCGTGTTGGGCGTGGCATGGCTAGGCGATACTTTTGTGAGCAATCATATAGATGAAATCAAACGATACGCTTCTTTTTTGATCGCTGATTACCCGTTTTTATTAGCCGTAGCGCTTTTTTTGGCTTCCATGCTTTTGTATTCGCAAGCCGCCACCTCTAAAGCGCTCATCCCAAGCGTGATCACAGCCTTAGGCATTAGCACTCATCACACCGAGCATTTGTATATTATCGTGGCTTCTTTTGCGAGCGTTTCGGCGTTGTTTGTGTTACCCACTTACCCTACTTTACTAGGAGCGATCGCTATGGATAACACCGGCACCACTAAAATGGGCCGTTATGTGTTTGATCATACGTTTTTGATCCCTGGGGTTTTAGTCGTGTTTTTGAGCGTGGCGTTAGGGTTTGTTGTCGCACCGTTGGTTTTGTAGATTTCATCATCAATGATAAAAAGCTTGATGTTGCGATTTTTCTAAACCCCCTTAAAAAAGAGGGTTTAAACCATTCAGTAAGCGAATACATAATTGAGATACACGCTATAAAGCCTTCTGTATTGCAATTGAGCGCCTAAAAAAGAATAGTAATTGGTGTTAATGGTGGGGATCTTCACGCCTAGTTCCATGCCATGTTGCGCGGAATGTTCGCTGTCTTTTTTCTTTTTCATAGCGAGATTGGTTCTCAAGCCGAGATTGAACAAAAATTGGAAATTGGAAGTATTGACTTTCGCGCTGTAAGGGTTATTGAACGCTGTTAAATTCATGTATTGGGAATTAAGCCATGTAGTCCCTGCGAGTTGGATGCCTCCAAAAAGACCCACAGAGAGCTTGTTGTTCTTTCTTGTGATACTATCGTTGAGAAAGTTAAACAACAAATCGCTCCCACCGCCATAAGTCCATACATCAGAAGACGAATTAAAAAAGCTGGATTTGATATAGCCGTGGTTGTAATCAAAAAAGCCGTAATACCTTAACCCCCATCTTTTGCTTTCGCCAAAGAATTGTTTATAGCCCACTTGCACGCCAAGCCCATTCATTGCGCCGTTATTGTTTTGAGAGCTGATCATGCCCACTTTTTTAAAGGGGTTATTGCTCATCGCCGCTAAAGCTTGAGAAAGATTGGATTGTTGCTCTGGGTTGATTTGGTAGTTGTATTGGCCTGCTGCTGGGGCGTTTTGATCGTAAGGTAGTGTGATAATGTCTTTTGTATTGACTTGGTTATAGGGAAGTTTAGAAATCTCTTCGCTCAAAGTCTTAGCGTCGTTATAAGTGGTTACAATCTCTGTTTGATTGGATTTTAGGTTATAAACATCTTTGGCCACGCTTAAAGCCGCATCCACCCGGTTACCATAATAACTCACATTGTTTTGAATCGTCTGAACTTCTTTATTCAAATTCACAACTGCCATATAGGGGTTAGTAGGCGTTGAACCCGCATTGGCTATTTTCAAATAAGCTTTCTCCAAATAACGATACTGATCTTTAGGGATGGAATCAAAGAGGTTGAAAATGTCTTGAGCGTAAGAGATGACTTGCTTTTGGTTTTGGGCGAAAGCGTAGATGTCTTTAGCGAATTTGGGGTTTGTTTGAGATCCTGTAGCTTGAGCTTGCAAACTAGCAGATAGGGTGTGGTTACTTTGAGAAAGCGTAACCGCTTGTTGCAAGATAGGTATCATCGCCTTAATGTTGTTAAACACCGCGTATTGCGTTGGGTAATTGGTGGATGTGATAGCACCGGATTCGTTTGAAACGCCACTGATGACGATATTTTTCCACATCATAGCCGTCTTAGTGTTTGCGATTAGATCCATAAGCTTTTGTGCGGTTTCAAGAGCGCTGCTTACGGTTGAGTTTGGCGGGTTTGATGTTGAGTCTGTTGCAGCACACCCGGATAAAGCGCAAAGATTGTTCGCTTTAGTGGCAGAGTTTGTTTGAGCTGCTTGGAGATCTTCAGCGAGTTTTTTCATCTCATTATAAGTGGTTTGATCCATAGCGCAGTTTTCAATTCCTGAGCAGTTGTCTATAATCGTTTGAAAAGGAGGGTTACCATAGACATCAGCGGGTTTTTGATCATTCTTATTGCCCACAAAAAAAGTGAAGTAGTTCCCCGCATAAAGACTCCAAAAACCCAATACCGAAGTGATAACGGCTTGCACGGCATTAAAGATGGGCGATTGGGTGGTGCTGTTGTAGTTGTTGTTGGTAAAGCTTTTTAAATAGTTTAAAGAGCTATTGACCAGCTCAATATTGTTGGCGTTTTGAATGCTTTGCTTCAACGAAGCCACTTGATTTAAATACTGGTTTAATTGCTCGTATTTGTCGTTTAAGTTTTTCAATTCACCGGTGTTTTTCACCATTTGCACCGCTTCGCCGATTTGATAGCCCGTGCTCACAAAAAAGCCATTGTCTTCAGCGTGCAAGAGCGATGAAGCGAGAGAGAGTAAAATTGTCTTTTTCATAAAAGTGTTCCTTAAAGTAATTTTTTTGTTGCAAAAATATTCTAAAATGATAATAGATTTACAATGAGTTTAATTTTATAATAAACTTATTGGATTTCCAAAAAAAAAAAAAGATTTTAGGGTGTTTTTAACTTATTCATCTTTGAAGTGTTAATTTTTGTAACGATAAAATGATTTTTTGAATTTTATCATCAGTATTTAATGGGAACGAAACCGCACTAAAACAAGAACGCGTAGCTGACAAAAACTTCTTTATTCCTAAAAACGCTGAAGTTTTGTCGGATCGTTTGTTGTTGCCACACATTGCTAGAGCCAAAGTTTTTCCAACTTTGCGCGCTCAGGCTATAATAAGGGATTTTTAGCCCCACATTGAAGCGGTTATGCTTGCCTATATACAAAGAACCCCCAAAATTCACAAAAAACCCCCCACCCGCTGCAAAAAATTTATCGTCTTGATGGGTGTTTTGATTTTTATATTGAGAACTCCACAATATGGCGTATTCCACCCCACCCCCACCAAACACGCCTATTTTAAAAAACAGCATTTTTTCTGTTTTTAAAGCGAGTTTTAAAAGGGTGTCTATAGGGAGATTAACAAACACATTTACATTCAAACCAAACGCCATGAAATGCCCGTTATCAAAAAGGAAGTTTTGAGGGTTTGGGGTTTTTTGCAAATTCAAAGAGCCTTGAGCGTTTAAAATAGGATCGTAGGTTTTAATCGCGCTTGGGTCATAATTGGCTTGGGATAAAAGGGTGTTACCCCCCACTTTTTGACCTAATTGCGCTTTAGCGTATTCTATATCCCCCCACACCCTTAAGCCTAAAATATGGTATTTATCAATAGCTATTTCATCGCCTATTTGCCCAGTATAAGACAGGTTTTTACCCCCCTTATAATGGGCTTCTAATTTCTCGCCATAACACACGCTGCTAGGGCAAGTGGGGTTGTCTTTATAGGCTTGTTGCCACATGCTCGTGCGCGTATTAGCCCCTGTGCCTAGCCTAAAACCCAAATAAATGTGGTTTTTCGTTTTAAAAAAAGGCGTTTTTTCAGCGCTATTGCCCCACAAAACCCCCAAACTGGCTAAAAAAACAAGCGCTTTCAAACGCTTTTTTGATTCAATTCTACCCATAATGGCACTTCACTTTGCAACATTTCTTGATTAAAAAATTCCTCTATGCTCTCTCGCATGCTCTTTATTTCTGTAAGGGTATTGACACAATTACGAAACGCGCTCGCTTGCATTTCGCCCTTAGCGTAAGCATGCAAATTTTTCCTAAACATGATTACCCCCCTATCCCCATAAAACTCCACCATTTTATCAAAATGTTCTAAAACCAGGTCTTTTTTCACGACTGCGGGCAATTTTGTGGTGTTGTTTCTGATTTGCCAAAATATCCATGGGGCTCTTAAGGCCGCTCGCCCTATCATTAGCCCATCAGCTTGCGTGATTTGCAAGACTTCAAAGGCTTTTTTCACGCTGTCAATTTCGCCATTGGCTATCACAGGCTTTTTTACAATTCCTTTCATCAAAGCGATGCTTTCATAATCTATTTTGTCTTTTTGGTATTTGTCGCTTCGTGTCCTCCCATGCACCACCACATAATCCACCGGCGCATCATTTAAGGCATGAGCGATTTCTTCAGGGATTTTTTTTTCAAAACCTAAACGCACTTTCACGCTTGTGATTTTTTTATTGGTATTTTCTCTAATCACTTTTAAAATCTTCACCAAGTGGTTTAAATCCTTCAATAACCCGCTCCCGTTACCATGGTTAGCCACTTTAGGGGCAGGACAACCGCAATTAAAATCAATCCCGCTCACATGATCTAAAGCGTTGATTTTTTCAACCGCTTCCTTGACTACGCCCTCTTTAGAACCTGAAATTTGCGCCATGAAATGATCTTCTAAAGGGGATTTTTCCAACATTTTAGAAGTTTTATCAAACGCATACACTAACGAATGCGAGCTCACCATTTCGCTTGTGGTAACATCCACGCCAAATTTTTTCACCACGCTTCTAAAAGGCAAATCCGTATAGCCTGCTAGAGGGGCTAGAAAAAGCCATTTTTTATTTTTAAAGTCCATTCGCTCTCATATCAAAGTTTTTGCTGTATTTTGACACAATCAAGGTTAAAAAGCGCTTTAAAAACTTATCGCTTGATTAAAATGAAGCTTTTTTATAGATTGATTAAACTCTGTTTAAAACGGGTTAAAAAATCATGCGTTGGTTGTTTTAAAAACTCTGCGTATAAAACAGGCCTTAAGCGTTTAGGGATATTCAGCCTCCTGGCTCTGTCTTTAAAATCCTTTGGCATGCTTAAAGTTTTTGGGGGTTTAAGAGCGATAAACGCATGCTCTTTATCGCTTTCAATGATGAATTTTTGAGCGATTTCTAAGCTAAAAAAATGGCGTTTGATTTCTTCTTTTTGAGAAAAGCTCAACACATACCCCTTTTGTTTTAAGATTTTATCCACCATAAACAGCACGTTTTGCGAATACTTAAAAAAAGTAATCCCATGCATTTGTGAAACAATCGTCAAAGGATAAAGCCGCTCTTTTTCTTCATCCAAAAATTTAAAACTTTGGATAATGCCCTTAGAATAATCTTGCATCAAGGCGTTAGCGTAATGTTTCCTGAAAAAATTGCGTTTGAATTTTAAAGAAGAATTAGAATCATCTTCAAAAAATTTCAAATTTTTAGCGAGCGTTTTAAGGGTGTCTTTAGGGGTGTAAAGTAAAGGGCGAACGATTGCATAAGATTTTCTTTTTTCATAGGCTTGAAAGCTTAAAAGCGTGTTTAGTCCGGCTCCTTTGCTTAATTGCATCAAAAACCATTCCAGCCTGTCATTCAAGTGGTGTGCTAAAATCAAATGCTTGTAAGAATGCTCTTTGATCAAAGTTTCAAAAAAATCATAACGGATCTTTCTCGCTTGCATTTCAAAATTGCGTGCGATCTTTGGAGCGTAATGGATATAGCATTTTTTATGGTGTGTTTTTGCGAGTTTTTGAGCGTGCTGGATGATTTCAAGGCGTTGTTTTTGCGTGTTATAATCCACTAAAGCGATGTCAAAAGCGATATTTTCTCCAACTAAAAGATGGAACAAACAAGTGGAATCCAACCCACCCGAAAAGCCCAATAAATTTTTGCTCTCCTTTAAAGGCTCTAAATAGGGTTTAAAATCTTGCATTACACGATCGGCACTGGGCTTGATAGAGCGTCTTCTTTCATGCAATTTTTCATGCAATTTCCTTGCGAGTCAGAATGCTCTTCAACAAGCTCGCGCCTTCTATGCCTAAAATTTCATTCCTGAGTTTTTCCACTTCATTCAAACCTGGAGCTTTTGCGTGGACGGCTTCGTTGCGGATGTTTTGAATGAGACTTAGGCTTCTTGAAAAAGGATAATTGATGAATCTTTTTAAGTTTTCTTCTAAATGGCATTGGATTTTTTCGTGTTTGAGTAAAAATTTAATGCTCCCAAGATTAGGCTTTTGAGTGAAAAAATCTTTAAGCGTAAGAGATTTTCCTTGGACTTCATAATCTAAATCATAAAGGCTGGGATCTTTTTTGCAAGCCTTTAAAAGAACTTGTTTAGCAAAAGTATAAATTTCGTATTCTAAGGTTTTGGAGTATTTGACGATGATGCTGGTAAAATCATTCAAAAGATCGTTTTCGCTTTGTAAAAGCTCTAATTCGGCATGGATGATGTTATTGATGCTATCAGGGTGTAAGAGGTAAAAAAGCCTTTTGCCAAAAACAAAACGCATGAAATTTTCTTGCATGGTTAAATATTCTTTGCTTTTATACACGCTCAGATAATGCTTTTCATCGCCTAAAAAATAAGAACGCTCTTCTTTCAACCTCACCGGCAAAGGATAGACATAATTATTCCCATAAATGGCGTAAGTGTGGTTGTTTGGCGCGATGAAATTGGCTAAAAATCGATCCCTTAAAAGGCTAAAGTCTTCCCTGACTAATTCCCTTAAATCGCTAATAATAAAAAAGTCTTCCACTTCCAAATTTTTTTCTTTATAATAGCTAGGGATCAAACTCTCATCAATCTCTTTAGAAACTTTTATCACCTTAGCGGCAAATAAATTAGCGTAATCGGTCAAAAAAAGCTGCAAAAAATTTTTTTCATTGGTGGCTTTGTAAATCTCTTCTAAAGAGTCTTGCTTTTCTTGATCGTTAAGCTTTGATCGGATTTTACCAAAACCCACTTGGGATTTTTCCTGTAAAACGCTTAAATGTTGTTGGATCACATCTTTTTGATAATAATGGTTATAAAGGATTAAAAGGTGGTTCATGCCTTGAGCTTATTTTAGGATTTCTTTGAGGTTTTTCTTGATCTCGTCAGGATTTTGTTCGTATTCTTGGATGAGATCTTTTAAGATTTCAAACAATTCGTTAAAATCTTGCGGGTATTCTTTCTTAAAACCCACGATCAAATCCAAAGTCTTGCCCGCCTTGTTTGATGGATCGTTTTCGCCCTCAAGAGCGTTTTTTATATCCAAAACCATATTGGCAATGCGAGCACTTTGCCCAGGGCTTGAAATACGTTTGCATATAAAGCCTTTGAATGCGTTGGCAAGCTTAAAAGATGCGCAAATTTTAGAAAACATCGCTTCTCTTTATTAAAAGATTTAAAATACCGCTTGTTGGCTTAGCCCGTTTCAAGCTCAGCCAAAAAGCCTTTTTGATGCGTTTTTGAAATTTTAGCACAATTTTAGTTCATTCCTCTTCAGGCTCAACATCTATGAAATCTTCGCCCTTGATAAAATCTTCGCCAGTTTGAATCCATTTTTCCAGTCCTTGAGCGCACTCTTGCGTTTTTTTAACGCTTTCTTCGCATTCTTGAATGCATTTTTCTAGTTCAAACACGCTCGGGAAACTTGTTTGTTTGAATCTGGTTTCATCGTTGATGAGGGCTAAGATTTCTTGTTTTTGTCCGTCAAAATTAGATTTCATTTCTTCTTTAGCTTTTTCAAGTTTTTCTATTTTTTGGCTTTCTTTCCAAGAATCCCACATTTCAAAAGCAAGACCGATAAGCGGTAAACCTTTGTTTATGCTGCCTGCCAAGTTTACAGCGCCCCAAGGTTTGAATTTCAAAGCCAAATCTATGCCCACAAATTTTCCCGCAGCCGCTATCGTGTCTCTAGCCAGTTTGATATTAGTTGCATTGATAAAACCGCTTTGTTTTAAAAGATCGATTCCAATCTTTCCAAACGCTCCGGCATGCTTTTCAAAAAAACTCATATCGGTATTAAAACCGGTTTCAATTTTAGCGATTTCATTGAAGATCCCTTGCGTTTGTTTTTCAAATGCATTTTGGACTCTTGTTTCTATATTGATGCCTTTATCGCCTATTTCTCTCATAGCGAAATCATTAAAGGTTTCTAGGCTGGTGCCAGAAACTTGAGAGATGAGATCGCTGAAATACCTCGTTATAAATTCTTTTAAATGAATACGGGCTTGAGAAATTTCACTATTTAAATTTTGAAGATCCTTTCGCCTTTTTTCAATCATTCTATTCAAATATTCCATTTCTCTATTAATATCTTGCAACGCTTGTTTTGCGGGCGGCATTTGCCTATAGATAACATCTTGAATGACGCTTTTTTTGGCTTCTTCTATGATGGTTAATTTCCCGCCATTTTCTTTAATCTTTTTTTGTGTCGCGTCTTGCAAGGCTTTGATGTGTGAGAGCTTTTGAAACTCTTCTTTATGCTTTAGCCAATGTTCCACCCCCAAATCAAAAGGGTTTGCCGCAACAGCGACAATAATCAAACTTTCTTTTTCTTCTTCGCTTAAAGAAATCAGATCATTCAGTCGGTTTTGAATGTTTTCTTTTTTGATCTTAAATCTTTTGTTGTAATCTTCTTCATCTTCAATATCCGCTTCTTCATCAAAACGGCTGATGACAAATATCGTCCTGGATAAAAGATTGAGCGTCCTGAACAACCAATTCAAATCGTCCTTATGGCTTTCTTTGATGGGGTTTGACGGGTTGAGCGCGTATAAAATGAGATGGGCTTCGCTGATATATTTTTTCGTAATATCTTTATAGCGTTCTATTTTGCCGCTATCGGTTATTTTTTCTTTAAACCCGAATAGTCCCGGAGTGTCAACCAGCTCCATTTCATTATCTATGTCATAGATTTTAACTTCATCGCTGGATTCTTGATGGTCTATCTTCATGCTCTCTTTATCCAGCCGCTCGATCCAAGCTGCCGCTATAGATGTTTTTCCTTCAGAAAAACCTCCCACCAACGCCACTTTAAGTTTTTGACCGGCAACATTTTCCATCGCATTATGGATTTTGTCTTTGAGAGACTCTTCAACCTTGATTCCGTATTTTTCCCCAGTTTGGACAAAATCAAGTAATTTTTTAAGAATTTCTTGATTCCTCTTTTGGTTTCTTTTAAATTGTTCTAGCGTTTCATTATTCATTGCATGCTCCTTGTTTTGATGTTATGAGAGATGTATCCTAATTTTTCATGGGCTTCTTCCAATTGTCTTTTCATGCGTTTGTAATTATCAACAGGTCTAAGATTGGCTTTGAGTTTTTCAATCTTTTCCCATATGTCTTTTTTGCGACTTTCAAGTCGGCTTTTCACATCCTGCACAATTTTTTCACAAATTTGATGTAAATTCTTATCCACTTCTTTTTTTTGTTGGGATCTTTGATATCTTGAACTAAAAAAGCTCCATATTGATCTAGCTATTCCAACTAATCCTGTAATAATCCCTGCAGTCAGAGCAAACCAACCCATAGGATTCCAAGCGTTAAATATCCCAAGCAAACCCAAACCTCCTATTGAAGCGGCTAATTTTGTTCCATCAATACCGCTATCAGTATCAAAATTAAGATTAAAGCCTCTATCAATACTGATGCACTCTAACATTGCTAGAGAATCTTTAATTCTGTATCCAAGTTGTTTAATAGCTTCTTTTATCTCTCCATCAAATCGTTTCTCACATTCTCTAAACCGCCATTTTATGTCTTCATGCAATGTTTCAATTCCTTGAATGAGTTCATTTTTAAAAATTTCTTTACATTCCTCATCTTCAATATTTTTGTTAATATGTGCATACATTTTTTCTCTCAAGTCAGATTTGAATTGATCGATTTCGTAGAACGCTGAATTGGTTAAATTTAATATAAATTTTTCTGTAGAACGATCCAGATTATAGCGGGCTTCTTGTTGGTGTTCTTGTGCTTCTTTAATCATTGGATCGATCCGTTTTTCAATCGTAATTTCGATCGCTTTTTGCAATTGTTCTACCACTTTTAAGGCTTTATTGCAGTTGGATTGAATGATTTTGGCGCGCGAGTTTTTAAGAAGCTCTTCGGCTATAAATTCTGCTAATGGTTTGAAATGGGATTGATACAATAATTCTTCTGCTTTAAAATCTTTTAAAAATTTTTGTTTCTTTTCATAAAAATCAGTCTCTGGGATCAAAGCCTGTGAAAGGCCATAAAAAGCCACTTGGACGCTCACTGCTTTATAGCCCATATAGTGTTTGCCTAAAATGTTTTTCATCTTTTTATTTAAAATTTTTAAGCTTTCTTTTTCGCTTTCATTAATAAGCTTATCTTTGAAAGCTCTTGGGTTGTTAATCGGTTTGTTGAAAATCGTCCATACCTCTGTTTGCGAACCGAGTTGTCTTTGGATTTTTTCAATCGTTCCCCTTTTCCCTTCTTCTCCTTTTTGCGGAGGATTAGGCGTTTTGGTAACATAAAAAATAGCATGGGCTTTTTGCGTTGCGTTAGAAATCTGATCGATCACTTTTTTTTCGCTGCCTTCTATCCCTGGCACATCCAGCAAAGTAAAGTTTTGATGGTTGTATTGGAAAGAATAAGATCGTGTTTTTAAAGTGAAATCGCTCCTCCCATCGCCTATAATCGCTCCATCTTGCAATGAATGGAGTTCTTTTAAAATATTTTGTTTTTTGCGTTCATCATTTTGATAATTGTTTTGGTAAGTTGAATAAAGCCGCTTGAAGTGCTCTTGTTGATTTATTTTACTTTGTTCTTTAAAAAACAGCCTCAAGCATTCAATGAGGGTTGATTTCCCCGCACCGGTTTCCCCATAAAAAGCGATGGTAAAATTTTCCCATTCTTCATTATTTTTCAAGCTTTCAAGCTCTTTTAAACTTTCAAATTCTAATTTTTGAAACACTTCCAGTGCTTCCTGGTTGGATTTTTTTAGTCTTTCATTTTCATTATCAGTGTTCTTAAAAATATTTTGGAGATCTTCAATACTGGCTTTCACATCAAGATAAATGTTTTTCATTTTGCCTATCTCAAGAGGATTTTTCTGACGCATTTTAACAAAAAAAAAAAAACGCAAACTCCTACGCTCTAGCCGCGCTCCAGCTGCGCTTTCAGCCTTATGGCTAACTTTTAAAAAGGGCTTAAAACCTTAGCGAGTAAGATATTGTCTTTAAAGGCGCTAGGCACAATCGTGTAATGCCCAGGTTTTAAAGGGGTGGTTAGTTCGCTATCATTGATCAAGATTTCCCCATCCACTTCAGGCGCCCACCTGAGATCCCTAGCTTTGTAAAAATACTCGCCCTCTTTATTTTCCACTAACGCCTTAATGGGCTTATTCAACAAAGCCTTAAAGGAGTCGTTTTGGTGTTTCAAAGCGATTTTATTCAAGGCTTTGATGCGGGCGTTAATGATTTTTTTAGGCACTTTCTCTAAAGAATAGGCATGCGTGTTTTCTTCCGCACTGAAAACAAAAATATTCAATCTGTCAAACTGGAACTCGTCTAAAAACGCGCTCAATTCTTCAAATTCACCCTCATTTTCTTCCGGATGCCCTACAATGATCGTGCTTCTTATAAAACTTTCTTTAACCTGTTTCATGGCATCTAAAAGCTTTAAATGGTGCGCTTGGCTGGAGTTGCGCCGCATTTTTTTAAGCATGGAGTCGCTGATATGCTGGATGGGCATGTCAAAATAATTTTGAAAAATGGGCGAGTCTTCAATCGCGCCAATCAGCTCTAAAGTGGTGCTAGAGGGGTAGAGGTATAAAATACGCGCGCTTTTTAAGGCTTGTTGTTTGTCAATCGCTCTAATGAGCTGGATCAAGCCGTCTTTTTGCCCCTTATCGTATAAAAACGAGCTAGAATCTTGAGCGATAAAAGTCATATCCTTATAGCCTTTAAGGGCCAAATCTTCTACTTCTTTTAAAATGGAGTCTAATTCCCTGCTTTGCAATTTCCCCTTAAAGCTAGGGATAGCGCAAAAAGAACATTTTTGGTTACAACCCTCAGAAATTTTCACATAAGCATGCACGCTCGATCCCGTGATGATGCGCGCATTATAATGCTCGCTTAAAAACACTTGCTCGCTGAACTGGTTTTGTTTTTTAGCGATCAAAATATCAATCTTGTCATAATCCCCCACGCCGGTAAAAATATCCACTTCAGGGATCAACTCTTTGATTTCATCTTTATAGCGTTCGCTCAAGCACCCGCTCGCAATCAAAATCGCTCCCTTTTTTTTGTCTTTGGCGGCGTTGAGAATGGTTTGAATGCTCTCTTGTTTGGCGCTTTCAATAAAACCGCAAGTGTTGATCAAAATCACATCGGCTTTTTTAGCGTCATTAGTGAGCGTGTAATTATAAAGCTTGCCTAACATCACTTCTGAATCCACCAAGTTTTTAGAACAACCTAATGAAATTAAGCAGAGTTGTTTGTTTTCTTTAATTTGCATGTTAATGGCTTTTTAAGTTTTTCAAATCCACTTCCCAAAAGAAATCAATCCATTCAGGAGCGTCTTTTAAAAACGCGTCGGCTTTGTATTTCGCGCTTGTTTTTTGGAACAAACTCGCGCTATAAAACTTTTTATCAGGGTGTTTGTCTTGCAACACTTTAAGCACCGCTTCTAAAGAATTACCGCTATCTACGATTTCATCTACCACCAAAATAGTTTTTAAATGATCTTTGATCGTGGGGATATTTTCAATTTTTAGGGCGTTTTGTCGGTGGGTGGTGTCATAAGAAATCGCATTGATGCCATAAACTTCCCTTAAATCCCAGTGCAAGCTCAAAAAATGCGCTAAAGTCATGCCCCCTCGCATCACGCACACAAGGGCTTCTGGGATACCGCAAAGGCGCTCCACTTGTTTGACTAATTCCAGGCTGTCTTTCAAAAAGGCTTCATAAGAATAATGCATTGTGATCCTTAAATTTCGTAATATTGCTTCAAAAAAGTTGCGTTCGCCGCGCCGTCAAATTCCCTTAAATCCAAATCGTTTAGGGCTAATTCTAGGGCGTTTAAAGCGTAAGCGCTTTTATAAACAGGAATGATCCCCATGTGGTTGATACGAATGAGCACGTCTTTATAAGGCTCTTGACCGCCCGCAAATTGCACCTGATATTTTTCTTTCAAAAGATTTCGCAATTCTTTGGCATGCTCGCTAACAATCGTTGTCATGCTCAAGCTCGGGCTTTTAGGGAAAATCTTTAAACCTAAAGCTAAAACGGCTTTTTGAGTGGCTAAAGCGACTCTTTTGGTCTCTTGATAGAGTGCTTCAAAGCCCCCTAAATTCTGCACCAATTCAAAATAGCGCTGCAACCCTAAAGTGTGTAAAATAGGAGCGGTGTAGCTTGTGGTATTATTTCTTTGGTTTTTCAATTCGCTCTTTAAATTAAAATAAAACCCCACATCGCGTTCTTCTATGCGTTCAATTGCCTTTTGGCTCAATGCGATTAAGCTCATCGCAGGAGGCAGCATGAACGCTTTTTGACTCCCTCCAATGAGTGCATCAACATGCGTTATTTCTAAAGGCTCAACCCCTAAAGCGGTGATAGCATCTACTATCACAAAAACATTCGGGTTAGTTTCTTTGATCGCTTGAGCGATTTTTTCTACAGGGTGTCGTAACCCCCCACTAGACTCGCATGCTTGAATGCAAAACGCATCAATGTTAGGGTTGGCTTCAAGTGCGTTTAGTATTTCATCCACTTGAGCGGGCGTGTCCCATTCATAAACTAATTCATGGGCTTTGATAAAATGGGCTTTAGCGATCTTGCCAAACCTTTCGCCAAACTTGCCCGCATTAACAAAAAGCAACTCTTTTTGACATAAGGAAATCACGCTCGCTTCCATAGCCCCAGTTCCGCTGCTACTTAAAAGCAAAACTTCTTCTAAACCGGTCATTTTTTTCAAATTTTCTCGCACGCTTTGGAAAATCTTTTCAAAATCTTTGGTGCGGTGGTGGGGCATTGGCTGAGAAAAGCTTGTGCGCATCTCTTCATTAATGGCTACAGGGCCTGGAGTGAAAAGCAACATTTTAAAATTAACCTTTAATTTTTAAAGAGAATTTAAAAGCTATCATACTAAAACGCGCTTAAAATTAAGCCTTATTGTTTAAGAAAATCGCTTTTTAATGCAAATAAAATGCTAAAATGCCATGATTTAAAAAGAATTTGAGGCAATGATTGGATAAATTTAGTCTTCGCGCGTGTTTTTTAACCCTTTTTTTTAGCGGGTATTCTAAAAAAGCTCCAGGAACGATAGGGAGTTTAGTAGCGTTGTTACTAGGTTTACCCGTTTTAATTTTTTCGGCTAACACTTTGTTTTTAGGGGCGATTTTCATTGGGCTTATCGCTATCGCTCAAATAGACAAAGAAGAAGAAGAGACTAAGAGGCATGACAGCTCTTACATTGTGATAGACGAATTAGTGGGCATGTGGTTGGCGATGGCGGTTAGCGGGCTATCGTTAGCGGGCGTGGTTTTGAGTTTTATCTTTTTTAGGATCTATGATATCACTAAACCCTCACTCATTGGCAAAATAGACAAAGAAGTTAAAGGGGGCTTAGGGGTTGTGGCTGATGACGCTTTAGCGGGTGTTTTAGCCGGATTGAGCGCGTTATTAGTCATCCATATTTTAGGATTTTTTAACATTAAACTTTAATTTTAAGAAAATTCAAAAGCCTTTTTTTAGGTAAATATAGATAGACTTGATTGCAATCGTTTTTAGGGAGTTTGATCGTGGAGTTTTGCGTTTTATTTGGTGGGGCGAGTTTTGAGCATGAAATCAGCATTGTGAGTGCGATCGCGCTTAAAGGGGTGTTAAAAGATAGGATTAAATATTTTATTTTTTTAGATGAAAACCATCATTTTTATTTGATTGAAGCATCTAACATGCATTCAAAATACTTCGCTCAAATCAAAGAAAAAAAATTACCCCCCCTAATCCTCACACACAATGGCTTGCTTAAAAACTCGTTCTTAGGCGCTAAGATAATAGAATTGCCTTTAGTGATCAATCTTGTGCATGGGGGCGATGGCGAAGACGGGAAATTAGCAAGCTTGTTAGAATTTTATCGTATCGCTTTTATAGGCCCTAGAATTGAAGCGAGCGTGCTGAGTTACAACAAATATTTAACCAAGCTTTATGCCAAAGACTTAGGGGTAAAGACTTTAGATTATGTTCTTTTGAATAAAAAAAACCGCACTAACGCCCTGGATTTGATTGGGTTTAATTTCCCTTTCATAATCAAACCCAGCAACGCCGGAAGCTCTTTAGGGGTGAATGTTGTGAAAGAAGAAAAAGAATTAAATTACGCTTTAGACAGCGCGTTTGAATATTCTAAAGAAGTTTTAATAGAGCCTTTCATTCAGGGAGTGAAAGAATACAATTTGGCTGGTTGTAAGATCAAAAAGGATTTTTGTTTTTCCTATATTGAAGAGCCTAACAAACAAGAATTTTTAGATTTCAAACAAAAATATTTGGATTTTTCACGCGCCAAAGCCCCTAAAGCGAACCTTTCTAACGCCCTAGAAGAACAATTAAAAGAAAATTTTAAAAAACTCTATAACGATTTGTTTGATGGCGCGATCATTCGTTGCGATTTTTTTGTCATAGAAAATGAAGTGTATCTCAATGAGATCAACCCCATTCCTGGCAGTTTAGCGAATTATTTGTTTGATGATTTTAAAACAACGCTAGAACATTTAGCGCAATCGTTACCCAAAACCCCTAAAATCCAAATCAAAAACTCTTATTTGTTGCAAATCCAAAAGAATAAGTAATGGCCAAACGCAGTATCGCTTATTTGGATAGCGTTTTTGACATTTCCTACACTTTTATAGACCACCATAGCCCTTTAAACGCCTTGTTTTTGCATGGTTGGGGGAGTTCTAAAGAAATCATGCAACAAGCGTTTCAAGGCTGTTTTTTAAATTACAACCATTTGTATGTGGATTTGCCCGGTTTCAATCAAAGCCCTAACGATGAAAAAGTTTTAGAGACTAAAGATTATGCTAATATCATCAATCTGTTTTTAAAAAGCGTGGATAAAAAAGCGCATGTCGTTTTTGGGCATAGCTTTGGAGGGAAAGTAGCGATCTTGTGTGAAAACGAACGGATGGTTTTATTGAGCAGCGCGGGGATCTTAGAGCCAAAACCCTTAAAAGTGCGTTGTAAAATCCTTTTAGCTAAAATCTTTAAAAAATTAGGCTTGAATTTAGGGTTTTTAAGGAGTAAGGACGCTATGGGGCTTAATCAAGTGATGTATGAAACCTTTAAAAAAGTGGTTAGCGAAGACTTTAGCGATCATTTCAAACGATGCGAGAAGGAAGTTTTATTATTTTGGGGTAAAGATGATAAAGCAACCCCCTTAAGCTCCGCTCAAACAATGCAAACCTTGTTGAAAAAGAGCGAATTATTCGTTTTAGAAGGGGATCATTTCTTTTTTTTAAACCAAGCAAAAGAGATTGAAAAACTAGTGGAGAAATATCATCATGCAAAGTCTTAGTTGGCTGAATTTAGCGTTTCGTTGGCTCTTTATAACAGGGCTTGGCTATTATATAATGACTTTATTGCAATGGTATCATTACAGCGTGTTTAGGATTTTAACCAAGCACCACAAAATGCGTTGGCATGGGATTTATTTTTTATTGCCTTTAGGGGTGTTTATCCTATCGTATGCTTTCAAAATGCCGTTTGTTTTTGATTTCTTTTGCGGCGTGATTCAAATGCCCATACTCATTATCTGGGCCAAACGCAACGACAAGCCTTTAGTTTTCACGCCAAGGGTGAAGCGCTTTTTTATTTTCTTATTACTCTTTTTAATCTTGCATGAAATCTTAAATATAGAATTAGTCCCTTTGAATGGGATTTCGCTCGCGCTTGGCTATTTGTGTTTATTTATATTCGTTTTGAGTGCTTCTTTAATCTTTGAAAAAGTCTTATCCAAGCAGTATTTGCAAACCGCTAAAGACAAAATCACCTCTTTAAAAAATTTAAAAGTCATCGCCATTACCGGAAGTTTTGGGAAAACCAGCACCAAAAATTTCTTGCTTCAAATCTTACAAACCACATTCAACGCGCATGCAAGCCCCAAAAGCGTCAATACCCTTTTAGGCATTGCGAATGATATTAACCAGAATTTAGACGATAAGAGCGAAATCTATATCGCTGAAGCCGGGGCAAGGAATAAGGGCGATATTAAAGAAATCACCCGCCTTATTGAACCGCACCTTGCCGTGATCGCAGAAGTGGGCGAACAGCATTTAGAATATTTTAAAACTTTAGAAAATATTTGCGAGACTAAAGCGGAATTATTGGATTCCAAGCGATTAGAAAAAGCCTTTTGTTACTCTGTGGAAAAAATCAAACCCTATGCCCCTAAAGATAGCCCCTTAATAGATGTTTCTAGCCTGGTTAAAAACGTCCAATCCACTTTAAAAGGCACTTCTTTTGAAATGCTTATAGATAGCGTTTGGGAAAGCTTTGAAACGAAGGTTTTAGGCAAATTTAACGCTTATAATATCGCTTCAGCCATTTTAATCGCTAAGCATTTAGGATTAGAAACCGAAAGGATCAAACAGCTTGTTTTAGAACTCAACCCTATCGCCCATCGTTTGCAACTTTTGGAAGTGAATCAAAAAATCATTATAGACGATAGCTTTAATGGGAATTTAAAGGGCATGTTAGAGGGCATTCGTTTAGCGAGTTTGCACAAAGGGCGTAAAGTCATTGTAACACCGGGATTAGTGGAAAGCAATACAGAAAGTAATGAAATTTTAGCGCAAAAAATAGACGGGGTTTTTGATGTCGCTATCATCACAGGGGAGTTGAACTCCAAAACGATTGCTTCACAATTGAAAACCCCCCAAAAAATCTTACTCAAGGATAAGGTGCAATTGGAAAATATCTTACAAGCCACCACGATTCAAGGCGATTTGATTTTATTCGCTAATGACGCCCCTAATTACATTTAGGAAATAAACATGCAACATTTATACGCTCCTTGGCGCGAAAGTTATTTGAAAGAGAAAAATAAGAGTTGTGTCTTTTGTGAAATTTCTCAAAACCCTACAAAAGATTCAGAAAACAGAGTGCTTTATAGAAATAGCGATCTCTTTGTGGTGATGAACGCCTACCCTTATAACCCAGGGCATTTGTTGATCATTCCCCATGCGCATCAAGCGAGCGTGGAACTTTTAGATCTGAATACTTGGCTGAACATGAATAAATTAGTGCCTAAAGTGTTAAAAGCGTTGTATGCTTATGGCGCTCAAGGGATCAATGTAGGTTTGAATTTGCACAGAAACGCCGGAGCAGGAATCCCTGAGCATTTGCACATGCATTTAGTGCCTAGGTTTTTAGGCGATAGCAATTTTATGAGCGTTATCGCTCAAACCAGGGTGTGCGGGATTGATTTAAATGAAACCTATCTTACCTTAAAAAACTTATTAGAAAAGGAGCTTGGTTGAAAACAAACGCTTTTAGTTTGGGTGCGCTACAATTGATTTTAATTCATTTTAGGGAGTGTAAGCGATGAAGGCGCGTGGGTTTAAGACAAAGATGCGTGGGTTTAAGATTTTTTCAGGGAGCGCTCACCCTGCATTTGGTAAAGAAGTGTCAAAGCATTTAGGCTTTCCCTTATCCAAAGCGGTGATAGGCAAATTCAGCGATGGCGAAATCAATATCCAAATCAGCGAATCGGTGCGCGGTAAAGATATTTTTATCATCCAGCCCACTTGCGTGCCGGTCAATGACAATTTAATGGAATTGTTAGTCATGGTAGATGCTTTAAGGCGCAGTTCGGCCAATTCTATCACAGCGGTATTGCCGTATTTTGGCTATGCCAGACAGGACAGAAAAGCGGCTCCAAGAGTGCCTATCACGGCTAAAATGGTCGCTAATTTGATGCAAGAAGTGGGGATTGAAAGGATCATTACAATGGATTTGCATGCCGGGCAAATCCAAGGCTTTTTTGATGTGCCGGTGGATAATTTATACGGATCTATCGTTTTTAGAGACTATATCCGCTCTAAAGCGTTAAAAAACCCTGTAATCGCCAGCCCTGATGTGGGTGGGGTTACAAGAGCTAGGTATTTTTCCAATCAAATGGGCTTAGATTTAATCATCGTGGATAAGCGCCGTGAAAAAGCTAATGAAAGCGAAGTGATGAATATTATCGGCTCAGCCAAGGAGCGCGATGTGATTTTAGTGGATGACATGATTGATACCGCAGGCACGATCTGTAAAGCCGCTTTGGCTTTAAAAGAGCAAGGGGCAACTTCTGTCATGGCGTTAGGCACGCATGCGGTTTTGAGCGGGAATGCGATCAAGCGCATTAAAGAAAGCGCGTTAGATGAAGTGGTGGTAACTAACTCTATCCCTTTAGTTCAAAAATGCGATAAAATCACCACCTTAAGCGTAGCGCCCTTATTTGCGGAAGTGATCAGAAGGATTTATCATAACGAAAGCGTCCAATCGCTTTTCACTTAAAAAGGAGAATAAAAAAGCGGGAGTGGTGGATTCTGTAGGACTTGAACCTACGACCAATCGGTTATGAGCCGAGCGCTCTGACCAGCTGAGCTAAGAATCCAAAATTCCCAAAAGATGGTTTGCTATTGTATCCAAAAATATAGCGGAAAGCAAGCAGGTTTTCTAAGATCCCAAATAGGATCATAAAAGTGATAAAACTGCTCCCCCCATAGCTGAATAAGGGTAAGGGAATCCCCACCACAGGGGCTAACCCTAAAGTCATGGCGATATTCACGCTGGAATAAACAAAGATTAAAATAGAAATCCCAAGGGCTACAATCTTTAAAAACCAATCGCTGTTGCTCTCAAACATGTAAAAAAATAAATGCAAACTCAAGCCTATATAAATTGCAAAAAGCAACATAGCCCCTAAAAACCCAAAACGCTCCACGAAGTAAGCGAAGATAAAATCGCTCGTTGCGATAGGTAAGAATTTGAATTTGGTTTGCGTGCAAGCCTCTTTAGATTTGCCTAAAAACCCACCCGATCCTATAGCGATAATGGATTGCATGACATGGTAATTAGGCTTTTCAGAAAGAAAGTCTGCGATGCGCTTTTTTTGATAATCGTGTAAAAAATGATAAGCGATAGGCGAAGCCACTAAAAGAGCGATAAAAAGAGGGAGCCACACCCTAGTCCTTAAACCCACAATCAATAAAATCCCAAAACCCATGATGAGCACAATAAGAGCCGTGCCTAAATCAGGCTGTTTTAAAATCAAAGCCGCCGGTAAGCAAATGTAAAAACTAAGCTTTAAAAACATGCCCCAATCATAGCCCTTAAAGGGGGGTGGGTTGATTTTAATCAAATGCGCCAATAACAAAAGGATAGCGATTTTCACGGGTTCGCTAGGCTGTAAAGTGATAGAAGTGAAAGGAATGACTAGCCATCGTTGCGCCCCAAGCTTGCTAGACCCCATAAAATCCACTAACGCTAATAAAATAACGCACGCCCAATAAAACACAAAGAGCCAGCGATCGAGCTTTCTGAAAGGGATAAAAAACACGATCCAAAAGAGGAGAAACCCTATCGCATAATAAACCCCTTGCTTTAAGCTCAAAACCGCGCTGCTCTCAAAGATCAATAAAAAAGAAACCACAAGCAAGGGGATGATAAACACAAAAGGCAAAAGATCAAAATGCATCCAGATTCTTTTGTCTAATGCCATGCGTTTTTCAACCCCTAATCTTATGGTTTTAATTTTTTGATTGTATCCAAATTGAGATAATTCTCCTTGAAAAGGGATGTTATCACATAAACTGCAGGCAATTCGACTTCGCCTGTCTCATCGTTAAAGCATTTTTCTAGCACTTTCAAATAAGCAAACCCAATGCCTTCGGTGATAGCCACAGCGGTCGCGCTCCCTGCAACACTCCCCACAACAGGAATGAATTTAAGGAAACCATTAACGAGCGTTCTCCCCACTTGTGCGATAGCGGTTACGCCTAACAATCCGGTGATGA
Organism: Helicobacter pylori SA213A; assembly: GCF_000476275.1. Taxonomy (GTDB): domain Bacteria; phylum Campylobacterota; class Campylobacteria; order Campylobacterales; family Helicobacteraceae; genus Helicobacter; species Helicobacter pylori_CL. The sequence continues at coordinate 38,546 of NZ_CBOM010000002.1, read as the reverse complement.
GCGATGCGGCTACAGATTTATCCAAATCCACTCCAAAAGCGTCATTCATTTTATAGATCATTCCTGCTTGATATGGGTGCAATAGCGAGCGCATCGCTAAAAGGTATGGGGATAAGCCCAACCGATCCAGCCGCTCCTGATGCAAGATGGATAATGGTTTTACTTTCATCTATCATGGCTTATTTTATCGCTTGGATATTAGCTTTTTGAATCAGCAAGAAATAGTTTTGTTTGTTTTTCCTAGCTTCTATCAAGCATTTTTTCGTTTCATCTACCAATTCTTCTAAACCTTCAATGGAAACTTCAATACCTCTAAATGAAAATGCAACGGAATTGACCCTCGCATAGGCTTTGATGAAACCTTTAAAGCCCCATTCTTCATCTATGATTTTTTTAGTTTCTTTGACAAAGGCATCGCCGGCTTTTTCTTGTGTGTTGGTGAAAACGAAAATCGTTGGGATATTCCAATTTTTAGCAAAGCTTAATAGCTCTCTCTCTCTCTTGAATCCTACCAGAAGTCTCTTTAACGCACAAATACGCCACATCAATGGCTTCTTTTTCATCAAGTGTTTTAAAAGAATCTTCCATTTCTTTTTTAATGCTTTGCATGGTGTCGTGGTAATCTTTATCTTCAATGCCTTTAGTGTCCCACAAAATCAAGCCTTTCTTTTTATCAATGAATTTTTCAAGATGCTGAGTGATGGGCTTTCCTACGCCTGCTTTAGCGATTTCTTCACCAAAGAGAGCGTTAATGAGCGAGCTTTTACCCACCCCAGTAGCTCCCATGAGCAAAATATTCATCTTTGGTTTTTCTTTTTTGATGACTTCGTGCAATTTTTCCATATTCAATCCTCCTTCTTTCCCATCAAGCGTGAATGAGTCGCCTAAAAAGCCACGCAAAACGCCGTTCAGTTTATCATGTCCGTCGTGTTCCATTAAAACCCCTTTAAAAATGATTTGAGCCACAAAATGTTGTCGCACCGTATTATAGCGTATTCAAATAATGAAATAGGATTTTTTTAAGGTTTTGAGTAGAATAATGGTTTTTAAAAATGCAAAAAAGAGTTTGAATGCAAAAAGTTTTCATCGCCCCTACCCATTACAAACGCATTGATGAATTTTTAGCCAAAGAATTGCAAATTTCTAAAAACCAAGTGTTGAATTTAATTAAAGAAGGGCTGGTGTTTTGTCAAAAAAAGGAGGTCAAAAAAGGGGGGCTAGCCTTAAAAGAGGGCGATGCAATCACGCTTTTAACGCCCAAGATCGCGCCCAAACCCTTAAAAAAAGAGCTTGATTTAGAAATAGAAGTCATTTTTGAAGATGAAGACTTGTTGGTGTTGAATAAGCCCCCTAATCTAGTCGTCCATAAAGCCCCAAGCGTGAAAGAGCCTACTTTAGTGGATTGGCTGGAATCTAAAAATTACGAGCTTTCTAATCTAGGCTTAAAAGAGCGCTATGGGATTGTGCATCGTTTGGATAAGGATACAAGCGGAGGGATTGTCATCGCTAAAAACAATTTTACCCATGTTTGTTTGAGCGAGCAACTCAAAACTAAAACAATGGGGCGCTACTATATCGCCTTGCTTTCAACGCCCTTAAAAGAAGAAAAAATGAGCGTGGAATGCTATTTGACAAGAAACCCTAATAACCGCTTAAAAATGATAGCGCTCAAAGCGGCTAAAAAAGAAAAAAGCCGTTATTCTAAAAGCGAATTTATCAGCTTGCTGACTTCTCAAAATGGCATGGATTTGATAGGGGCTAAACTATTCACCGGGCGCACGCACCAGATCAGAGCGCATTTAGAATATTTGAACAGACACATCATAGGCGATAATCTTTACGGGCTTAATGGGGTGCTTTCTAAAGAAGAAATAAGAATCATGCTGCATGCCTATTTGATAGAGTTCAAACACCCTAGAAGCGAGCAAAAACTGCGCTTTAAAGTTCCCCTATTAAAGGATATGTTAGAATATCTTAAAAAAGTTTTTAACAAGGAGAATTTAGATGAGGTCTTGGATGAAGAAAAAATACTTCACGCTTTTATTGCAAAGTAGTGTGGTATTAGCGGTTTTTATAGGGTGTTCTTCTACCAGGAATCATACTTTTTCAGCCCTTAATAATCAAGAAAATACAGACACTAAGCTCCCGGTAGTCCATTCTATTAAAACCATTAACGATGTGAGTTCAGTGGGTTTTGAATGGCCTAAAATCGCTGATACTTATGACATTGATGGGTTTATTTTGTATCGTTTGAAAAAAGACTCCAAGCTTAAAAGAATCGCCACGATTAAAAACCCTTATGCGACCCACTATTATGATGAGGGGCTAGAAACAGAGAGTTCTTACACTTACCAGCTCGCCACTTACAAGGGCGATAAAATCTCTAACCTTTCAGACCCCATTCTAGTAAAAACCTCTTTTATCAATCCTGTAGAAAGCGTGTTCGCAAGCCTTGAATACCCTAAAAGCGTGAAAATCTTTTGGAGCCCGCACCCTAACCCTAGCGTTTCTAAATACATCATTCAAAGGCAGAATAAAGACGGCAAATTTTTAAATGTAGGGGCTGTAAAAAACCGCTTGTTTGTGGAGTTTTTTGATAAAGATTTAGAGGATGGGAAAAAATACCGCTACCAAGTCATTGCTGAAAATTTCATGGGGGATAAATCCAGGCCTAGCGTGATAGTGGAGGGGAAAACCAAAGACTTACCCAAAGAAATCACTAATGTTAGAGTGAGCCAAAACCTCACACGACACATTGAATTGAGTTGGGATAAATCCACCCAAGAAGATGTGATAGCTTATCGCATTTACGCTTCCAATAACCGCAACGACAAATACAAATTCATCGCTCAAACCAATAACACTTCCTATGTGGATAAAATAGAAAAAGACAATCTCACTCGTTATTATAAAGTCGTTGCCCTTGATAAAACGCATCTTGAAGGGGCGTTACCTAAAGAGCCTGCCATGGGTGAGACCTCTGATAGGCCTGAAGCCCCTATCATCACTAAAGGGACTATTCAAGACTCTTCGGCCTTGATCCAATGGGAAAATAACCCAAGCGCTAAAATAGCCACTTATGCGGTGTATCGTTTTGAAGCCAATTCTAAAACCCCTTTGCGTTTTGGGAATATCACACAAAACCAGTTCGTGGATAAGGACATGAAAGTGGGCGTGGCTTACCGCTATCAGGTGGTGAGCGTGGATAAAGATGGTTTAGAGTCGCACCCAAGCAAAGAAGTGCGTTTGTTTTTAGAGCGCTAAAAGGGTTTTAATGCCCCATTTTTTAGCCAAGCTAGACTCCAAGCCTTTAGAATACCCCTTAATAAGGGGGGATTTTTGTTTTCATAAGGAATTTTTAAGCTTAAAACACCCCACTAAAAGCTGTGTGTATGCGAGTTTTAAAAATCACATTTTTTTATTGCAAAAAATCAGGCGAGCGAATGATTTTCTAATCAAAAGCGAAAAAGCAACGCCTTTAAAAAGAGAGGTTTTAAAACAAGCTTTAAGGATTTATTCGCAATCTTTTGAAGTGATTTCGCATAATTTGCAAGAAAATTCTAAACATGCGAGCCAAAAAAAAGCCCTTGATTTAGAAACTTTTGAAGACTTTATCCAAAAAAATCAAGCCCCTGTTTTAATAGAAATTGGTTTTGGAAGCGGGAGGCATTTGATAGAATTGGCCAAAAACAACCCCACTAAAACATGCTTAGGGATAGAGATTCACACCCCATCTATCGCGCAAGCGTTAAAGCAAATTGAATTGTTAGATTTAAAAAATCTGCACATCTTGCAAGGCGATGGCCGTTTGGTTTTAGAAAGCATGCCAAATCACAGGTGCGAGAAAATTTTTGTGCATTTCCCTGTGCCATGGAATGAGAAAAAACACCGCCGAGTGTTAAGCGAAAAGTTTTTAAACGAAGCTTTAAGGGTTTTAAAGCCTAAAGGGTTTTTGGAATTACGAACCGATGATGCCCTTTATTTTGAAGACAGCTTAAAATTAGCCCTAAAAAACTTTCAATGCGAGATAGAAATCAAAAAAAACGCTCAAATACCGGTTGTCAGCAAGTATGAAGCGCGTTGGAATAAACTCAAAAAAGATATTTATGATTTAAGAATTTATTCTTTAGAATTGGGTGAAAACCCTACTCAAAACCATGCATTGGATTTTTCTTTTGATACAATAACAATAAATAAAAAGAGCGTTGGAACGATTTTAAAAACCCCAAAAATCATCCAAGAGGGGTATTTTGTGCATGTTTGTAATATTTATGAAAATAAGGGGGATTTTTTAGTGGAATTGAGTATGGGGGATTTTGATTGGCCTGTGCGTTTGTTTGTTTTATTGGCAGAAAATCAGATTTTTTACCTCAATAAAAGCCCCTTAAAAACCTTAAACAACCACAAAGCGCATCTTTTGCTTCAAAATATCCTAAGCCAGAAGGGAATTGGATGAGTGTGATCATCGCAGCGAATAATCTATGCTTACAATACCAGCAGAACGAACCGGTCATTAAGCATGCTAATTTACGCATCAAACGCAAGGACTTTGTGTTCATTTCAGGGCCTAGCGGGAGCGGTAAAAGCACGCTTTTGCGTTCGTTTTATGGGGATTTAAAACTTTTTAGCGGTAAATTAGAAGTTTGTAATATCAACATGAACAACGCTTCAAAATCAACGATTTTGGATTTGCGTAAAAATATTGGCGTGGTTTTCCAAGATTATAAATTGATCCAAGATTACACGATTGAGCAAAACATCAAACTGCCCATGGTGATTTGTGGCGTTAAAAAAGAAGAATGCCACTTGCAGCTAGAAAAACTTTTAGGGCATATTGATTTACGCCATAAAGCTAACCGCTACCCCAAAGAGCTCAGCGGAGGCGAACAACAGCGAGTGGCTATGGCTAGGGCTATGGCGAACTGCCCTGAACTCATTTTAGCCGATGAGCCTACCGGGAATTTAGACGATTATTCTAGCGATAAAATCTGGAGCTTATTAAGGGGCATGAACACGCAATTAAACGCTACGATCGTGGTGGTTACGCACAAATTCCCTAAAAATTTTAGCGCTTATCACCGAAAATTTTACATAGAAGAGGGGGAAGTTTATGAATACTCTTAAAAAGCATTTAGCCTTTATCATTCCCCTAGTAGCGTTATTGTTTAGCTTGGAGTGTGTGTTATTTATCAATCAAGCAATCGAACAGAAAGAAAAAAAATTGATTGAAGATTATTCAGTCGTGTTGGCCAGCACGCAAAAATTAAGCTTGGAATTGTTGCGTCAAAATTTTAACGAAATCATAGCGTTAAAAGAAATTGATCCTAATTATTCTTTAGAGCCTCTTCAAAAAACTTTAGGTACAGACGGGCTTAAGGAATTAAAAAAAATTTACCCTTTTTTTATTCTTTACAACTTTCCACATTCCCCACTCAAGAGCGTTTAGAAAACATTAAAGAAAAATTGCTCAAAATCCCTGGCGTTCAAAAAGTTGAAGTCTTTGCCAAAACTTACATGCAAGTGTATGATCTCTTGAGTTTTATTAAAGCAGCGGTCTATATCTTTGCGTTAGTGGTCTTTGTTTTATCGGTTTTATTGATGTTTAAGCAAGTCCGCATCTGGATCTATCAATACCATGAAAGATTAGAGATCATGGATTTATTAGGGGCTTCGGTGTCTTTTAAAAACGGGTTTTTGTATAAAATAGCTTTAATGGATTCTTTAATCGCTAGTTTTTTAGCCCCCATGCTCATGCTTTATATCACTTCGCAAAAAGGTTTTGAAAAAACGATGGATACTTTGGGTATTATAGGAGGCGCGTTTGTTTTAAACCATTTTTTATGGGGACTGCTTTTTAGCCTTGTGGTCTCATTTGTTTCTGTTTTACTTGTAGCTTGGAGGACTAGACATGTATAAATTAGGAATATTTTTATTAGCCACCTTACTATCAGCTAACACGCAAAAAGTGAGCGATATTGCTAAAGATATCCAACACAAAGAAACCCTTTTGAAAAAAACCCATGAAGAAAAAAACCAACTGAACAGCCGTTTGAGTTCTTTAGGCGAAGCGATCCGCTCTAAAGAGCTTCAAAAAGCGGAAATTGAGCGCCAAATGGCGGCTTTAAAAAAGAGTCTTGAAAAAAATCGTAACGAAAGTTTGGCTCAAGAAAAAGTCCTAACTAACTACCGCAAGTCTTTAGATCATTTGCAAAAACAACGATCGTTTTTACAAAAGAGGGTGTTTGATACACTTTTAGAGGATTTTCTTTTTTCACAAGCCCTAAAGGGGCAGAATTTAGCCTCTTCTAACGATGTGATTTTACAAGTAGCGTTTGAAAACTTGCACCAAAGCACCCTGTCTAAAATGTCGCAACTAAGCCAAGAAGAAAAGGATCTCAACGCGCAAGCCTTAAAAGTCAAAAGCAGCATTCAAAAAATCTCCTCCATTATAGATGCACAAAAAAATCGTGAAGTAGCCTTAAAATCCTTGCAAACCGAACAAAATCAGCTCATTTTGAGCATGCAAAAAGACTATGCGATCTATAACCAACGCCTAACCCTTTTAGAAAAAGAGCGCCAGAATTTAAACGCTCTTTTAAAACGCTTGAATATCATCAAACAAAATAGAGAAAATGAAAAGAGAGTCAGTTTGAAAAAATCTTCTCAAGCCTTAGAAGTCAAACAAGTGGCTAGCTCTTATCAAAATATCAACACCACGAGCTATAACGGGCCAAAAACGATCGCTCCCTTGAACGATTATGAAGTGGTGCAAAAATTTGGCCCCTATATTGACCCAGTTTATAATTTAAAAATTTTTAGCGAATCCATTACGCTAGTGTCAAAAACCCCAAACGCTTTAGTGCGTAACGTTTTAGACGGGAAAATCGTGTTCGCTAAAGAAATCAACATGCTTAAAAAAGTCGTTATCATTGAGCATAAAAACGGCATCCGCACGATTTATTCTCAACTGGATAAAATCGCCCCCACCATTAAAAGCGGCATGCGGATCCAAAAAGGCTATGTTTTAGGGCGCATTGAGCAACGCTTGGGCTTTGAAGTTACCATGAGAGAAAAACACATCAACCCCTTAGAACTCATTGCACGCAATTAAGATTTAACAAATCGTCTTTTTGCCGATATTAGCTAAAGAATTTAACAAACAAAGAAATAGTTACATTTATAGGTATGGAAAAATTTGGAGGTTTTTATGGTCAATGAAGTTCAAGGGATTGGGATTCCCACATCTCACACAAGCGTTCAAACAACCCCCACAAAAGAGATCAGTCGCGCAAACACTATAAACACTATTGATGAATCTAAGACAACGATAGACCCTGATCAATACAAACCCAAGCTAGAATTATTGAGCGAGCGTCTGAATGAAGAAATGAAACGCATTGGCACGGATATTAATTTTAGTTATAACGATACGATCAAAGGGTTAGTGGTTTCAGTCAAAGACGCTAATGGGGATAAGGTGATAAGAGAAATACCCTCTAAAGAAGCCGTGGAGCTTATGCAAAGAATGCGCGATGTGATAGGCATTATCTTTGATAAAAGAGGCTAAACATTAGAGGTAAAACATGGCAATAGGTTCATTAAGCTCATTAGGGCTTGGCAGTAAGGTTTTGAATTACGATGTGATTGACAAGCTTAAGGACGCTGATGAAAAAGCGTTAATCGCCCCCTTAGACAAGAAAATGGAGCAAAATGTTGAAAAACAAAAAGCCCTTGTAGAAATCAAAACGCTCCTTTCAGCTCTAAAAGGTCCGGTTAAAACGCTTTCAGATTATTCCACTTATATCAGCCGAAAAAGCAATGTTACAGGCGATGCATTGAGCGCGAGCGTGGGGGCTGGCGTGCCTATCCAGGATATTAAAGTGGATGTGCAAAATTTAGCGCAAGGCGATATTAACGAATTAGGGGCGAAATTTTCTTCAAGAGATGATATTTTTAGCCAAGTGGATACCACGCTCAAATTTTACACGCAAAACAAGGACTACGCCGTTGATATTAAAGCAGGAATGACTTTAGGCGATGTGGCTCAAAGCATCACGGACGCTACCAATGGCGAAGTGATGGGCATTGTGATGAAAACAGGAGGGAATGACCCCTATCAATTAATGGTGAATACCAAAAACACCGGCGAAGACAACCGCATCTATTTTGGCTCACACCTCCAATCCACGCTCACTAACAAAAACGCCCTTTCTTTGGGGATTGATGGAAGCGGAAAAAGCGAATTGAGTTTGAATTTAAAGGGGGCTGATGGGAACATGCATGAAGTCCCCATCATGCTAGAACTCCCTGAAAGCGCTTCTATCAAACAAAAAAACACAGCGATCCAAAAAGCGATAGAGCAGGCTTTAGAAAACGACCCTAATTTTAAAGACTTGATCGCTAATGGGGATATTTCCATAGACACTCTTCATGGGGGGGAATCTTTAATCATTAATGACAGGCGTGGGGGAAACATTGAAGTTAAAGGGAGTAAGGCTAAAGAGCTTGGGTTTTTGCAAACCACCACCCAAGAAAGCGATTTGTTAAAAAGCTCTCGCACGATAAAAGAGGGTAAATTAGAAGGGGTAATTAGCTTGAATGGTCAAAAACTAGATTTAAAAGCCTTAACCAAAGAGGGCAACACCAGTGAAGAAAACACAGACGCTATCATTCAAGCGATTAACGCTAAAGAAGGCTTGAATGCGTTTAAGAACGCCGAAGGCAAGCTTGTGATCAATTCTAAAACCGGAATGCTAACGATTAAGGGCGAGGACGCTTTAGGCAAGAATAGTTTGAAGGATTTGGGTTTAAATGCTGGCATGGTGCAATCTTATGAAGCTTCACAAAACACGCTTTTTATGTCTAAGAATTTGCAAAAAGCGAGCGATTCAGAATTCACTTACAATGGGGTGAGCATCACACGCCCCACTAATGAGGTCAATGATGTGATTAGCGGGGTTAATATCACTTTAGAGCAAACCACAGAGCCTAATAAGCCTGCCATTATCAGCGTGAGCAGAGACAATCAAGTCATTATAGACAGCCTTAAGGAATTTGTCAAAGCCTATAATGAGCTTATCCCTAAACTAGACGAAGACACGCGCTATGACGCTGACACTAAAATCGCCGGGATTTTTAACGGCGTGGGCGATATTCGTGCCATTAGATCCTCTCTTAATAATGTGTTTTCTTATAGCGTACATACGGATAATGGGGTAGAAAGCTTGATGAAATACGGGCTTAGTTTAGACGATAAGGGCGTGATGAGTTTGGATGAAGCTAAATTATCAAGCGCATTAAATTCTAACCCTAAAGCGACTCAAGATTTTTTTTATGGGAGCGACAGCAAGGATATGGGGGGCAGGGAAATCCACCAAGAGGGCATTTTTTCTAAATTCAATCAAGTCATCGCCAATCTCATAGACGGAGGGAACGCTAAGTTAAAGATTTATGAAGATTCCCTAGACAGAGACGCTAAAAGCTTAACCAAAGACAAAGAAAACGCTCAAGAGCTTTTAAAAACCCGCTACAACATCATGGCGGAGCGCTTTGCCGCTTATGATAGCCAAATCTCTAAAGCCAATCAAAAATTCAACTCCGTGCAAATGATGATCGATCAAGCGGCGGCTAAAAAGAATTAAAAAAAAACAGAGAGTCATCAATTTTAAAGGATAAAGGAACATTATGCAATACGCTAACGCTTATCAAGCCTACCAGCATAACCGAGTGAGTGTGGAATCCCCAGCAAAACTCATTGAAATGCTTTATGAAGGGATTTTAAGATTTTCTTCGCAAGCCAAACGCTGTATTGAAAATGAAGACATTGAAAAAAAGATTTATTATATTAACAGGGTTACGGATATTTTCACGGAATTGTTGAATATTTTAGATTATGAAAAAGGGGGAGAAGTGGCAGTGTATCTTACAGGCTTATACACCCATCAAATCAAAGTTTTAACGCAAGCCAATGTGGAAAATGATGCGAGTAAGATTGATTTGGTGTTGAATGTGGCTAGGGGGTTGTTAGAAGCATGGAGGGAAATCCATTCAGATGAACTCGCCTAATATGTTATTAGATTCCTTTAAAATCGCTCTTGTTAAAAAAGATTCTAAACTCGCCTTTTCATTGATAGAGCGCCTTTCTTTAGAGCAAATAAAAAGCTTGGATTTAGACACGCTTTTAAGCCTTAAGGAAATGATAGCCCAAAGCATTGAACTATTAGAAAAAGAAAAAGAAGAACTGCAATCACAAATGCATAAGGCTAAGAAGATTCAAAAATTTTTGTCTTAGATTTTTTAAACTACGATACAATAAAAGCACTATTTTTATTGAAGGCTAAAGATTGTCTGAACCCATAGATAGATTCACGCGCATAAGGTGGTTGTTTAAAAACGATTTTGAAAAAATCCGCCAACAAAGGGTTTTAATCTGTGGCGTGGGGGGCGTTGGGGGCTTTGCGCTAGACGCTTTGTATCGTGTGGGGATAGGGCAAATCACTATTATTGATAAAGATGTGTTTGATGCAACCAATCAAAACCGCCAGATCGGATCAGAAAGGATAGGAGAATCTAAAGTGTTGGTGTTGCAAGATCTCTATAAGGGCATTCAAGCTTTGAATTATCGCATAGATGAAGCGTTTTTAAATTCATTTAATTTTAGAGATTATGATTACATTTTAGATTGCATGGACGATTTGCCTATTAAAACAAGCTTGGCGATAAAATGCCAGAATTTCGCTTACGGGAAGTTTATCAGCTCTATGGGGAGTGCGAAGCGTTTGAACCCTAAACACATCCAAGTAAGGAGCGTGTGGGAAAGCTATGGCGATAAATTCGGGCGTAAATTTAGGGATTTTTTAAAAAAACGCCGTTTTAAAGGGGATTTTAAAGTGGTTTTTAGCCCTGAAGTCCCGCATTGCATAGAGCTTGGGAGTTTTAATGCGGTTACGGCGAGTTTTGGTTTGCAAATAGCGAGCGAAGTCGTGCAAGACATTATCAAATAAGATATTAACAACGAAAGGAAGTGGAATGAAAGATTACGAAGACGAATTGGAAGATTTTGAAGAAGAAGAATTAGAGGGCTTTGAAGAAGAAGATGAAGAGTATAATGATTATAAGAATGTCTATGATGATGACGATTATGAAGACTATAACTCTGATTATGAAGAAGAGTGAAAAATGATTTATGCGAGCGTCCTCCAGCATGCTTATTGCGGCTCTAGAAAAAAAACCATAGAGCATACAGCCAACTTGCTTGAACAAGCGCTAAAAAAACACCCTAAGACCAATTTAGTGGTGTTGCAAGAATTAAACCCTTATAGTTATTTTTGCCAGAGCGAAAACCCTAAATTTTTTGATTTGGGCGAATATTTTGAAGAAGATAAGGCTTTTTTTAGCGCTTTAGCTCAAAAATTTCAAGTGGTGCTTATCGCTTCTTTGTTTGAAAAGCGCGCTAAAGGGTTGTATCACAATAGCGCGGTTGTGTTTGAAAAAGATGGATCAATCGCTGGAGTGTATCGCAAAATGCACATTCCTGATGACCCAGGGTTTTATGAAAAATTTTATTTCACGCCGGGGGATTTGGGCTTTGAGCCTATTGTTACAAGCGTGGGCAAATTAGGGCTTATGGTATGCTGGGATCAGTGGTATCCTGAAGCAGCAAGGATCATGGCTTTAAAAGGGGCAGAAATTTTAATCTATCCTAGCGCGATAGGGTTTTTAGAAGAAGACTCTAATGAAGAAAAAAAGCGCCAGCAAAACGCATGGGAGACGATCCAAAGAGGGCATGCGATCGCTAATGGCTTGCCTTTGATTGCGACTAACAGAGTGGGCGTAGAATTAGATCCTAGTGGTGCGATTAAGGGGGGCATTACTTTTTTTGGCTCTAGTTTTGTGGTGGGGGCTTTGGGCGAGTTTTTAGCTAAAGCTAGCGATAAAGAAGAGATTTTGTATGCGGAAATTGATTTAGAACGCACCGAAGAAGTGCGCCGAATGTGGCCGTTTCTAAGAGACAGACGCATTGATTTTTATAACGATTTGTTGAAACGCTATATTTAATCAGTCAATCAATTTAAAATTTAAGGTTAGAAAGGATTGAACATGGTAGGTGTAATTTTTTGCACTAAACAAGCGCAAAAGTTCTATCATTTTTGTGCGGTATTTTCATTTTAACAAGGAGCAAAAATGCTAGAAAATAGCTCTGTATGGAGCAATCCTGCCTTTGTGGCTATCATTTGCATGTGCGTTCTTAGCCTTTTAAGGCTCAATGTCATGCTTTCTATGATTAGCGCGACTCTCATAGCAGGGCTTATGGGAGGGCTTGGAATCACGGAGAGTTTTAATGTGATGATAGACGGCATGAAAGGCAATTTAAACATCGCTTTAAGCTACATCCTTTTAGGGGCTTTAGCGGTAGCGATCGCTAAAAGCAACCTCATTAAAGTCGCTTTGAGCAAATTAATAGGCTTAATGGATTACAAGCGATCCACTTTTTGCTTTTTGATCGCTTTCATCGCATGCTTTTCGCAAAATTTAGTGCCGGTGCATATCGCTTTTATCCCTATTCTAATCCCCCCTCTTTTGCATTTGATGAACCGGCTAGAGTTGGATAGAAGAGCGGTCGCTTGCGCTTTAACCTTTGGCTTGCAAGCCCCCTACTTGGTGCTTCCTGTAGGGTTTGGCTTGATTTTTCAAACCACCATTTTAGAGCAATTGAAAGCCAATGGCGTTAGCACCACCATAGCGCAAATCACAGGAGTGATGTGGATAGCAGGGTTAGCGATGGTCGTTGGGCTACTTTTAGCGGTATTAACGCTATACAAAAAACCCAGACACTACCAAGAAAAATCTTTTAATATAGAAGATTACGCCTCACTTAACTTAAACTACCATGACTATTTGACTTTTATAGGGATTGTCGTGGCGTTTGTGATCCAATTAGCCACCGATTCGATGCCCTTAGCCGCTTTTTTAGCGTTAGCGATTATCTTACTAGGCCGTGGCATTAAGTTTAAAGAAACAGACTCTTTAATGGACGATAGCGTAAAAATGATGGCGTTTATCGCTTTTGTGATGTTAGTGGCTAGCGGGTTTGGAGAAGTGTTGCAAAAAGTGCATGCGATAGATGGCTTAGTGAATGCGATCACAAGCATAATCCAAGGGAAGTTTTTAGGGGCTTTTTTGATGCTTGTTGTAGGGCTTTTTATCACTATGGGGATAGGGACTTCTTTTGGCACTATTCCTATCATCGCTGTGTTTTATGCCCCTTTATGTGCGAAATTAGGTTTTAGCATAGAATCTACGATTTTACTCATCGGCATAGCCGCAGCTTTAGGCGATGCAGGCTCACCGGCTAGCGATAGCACCATGGGGCCCACTTGCGGGCTTAACGCAGACAACCAACACAATCATATCTATGACACATGCGTGCCGACTTTTTTAGTCTATAACCTCCCTTTGATTGTTTTTGGAGTTCTTGGAGCGTTACTATTAGGCTAATCTATCAAGTTAAGAAAATTTTTTCTTTAGCCTTACCCTCTGGGGTCAATGCTTTTTTAGATGTGCTGGTGGTCGCACTCTCGGTTTTTTTTGTGGGTAAGATTTCGCACCATCACATTGTGGCTTTAGGGGTGGGCTTGCAATTTTTGATGCTTTTTTATGGCATCAACACGATTTTATACACCGGCACTAACGCCATTCTTTCCAGGCTTGTGGGAGCTAGGGATTTTGCTCAAATCAATCACGCTTTTTCAAGTATTTTTATAGGGGCGCTTGTCATCTGTTTGGGCGTGCTGTTTGTTTCTTATTTTTTGATTGAGCCTTTTTTAAATTGGATGCAATTACAAGATCCTTCGCGCCAATTGACGCAAGATTATTTAGAAGTCTTAGTTATCGCACTACCGAGTATTTTTTTAAAAAATGTTTTAGTTTCAGCGCTCGCTAGTTTTTCAGACACCCTAACCCCCTTTATTGTCAAAATCATCATGGTCATCGCATGCATTTTTTTGAATCAAGCCTTGATTTTTGGGGATTTTGGTTTTAAAGAAATGGGGATTGTAGGCTCTGCTTTAGCGAATGTGGTTGTCTCTTATTGGGAATTACTCGCGCTTGGCGTTTGGATACAAATCAAAAAAATCCCTTTAAAATTCAAAATAACCTTTCATTTTTCTTTTTTAAAAACCATGTTTAGAGTGGGTTGGCCGGCCGGGTTTGAGCGTTTATTGAGCTTATTCTCTTTAATACTCTTGTCTAAATTTGTAGCGAGCTATGGGGATAAGGTGTTAGCGGGCATGCAAATAGGCATCAGGGTGGAAACCTTTTCGTTCATGCCCGGATTTGGATTTATGATCGCAGCGATGGTTTTAACAGGGCAAAATTTAGGGGCGAACAAGCCAAAGATCGCCACAGAATACGCGCATTTGATTTTAAAAATCTCTATGGGTTTAATGGGGGTTTTAGGGGTTATTTTAGTCTTATTCGCTAAAGAATTTGCGAGCCTTTTTTCTCAAGATGAAGAAGTTTTGGAAGTGGCGCGCTCTTATTTGATCGCTGTGGGTCTCTCTCAAGCCCCCTTAATTGGGTATTTTGTGCTAGATGGAGTTTTTAGGGGGGCTGGCATTTCTAAAGTCTCACTATACATTAACACCTTAAGCTTATGGGGGTTAAGGATCATGCCTATTTACTTGCTTTTAATCTATCATTTTAAGGTGGAATTTATTTTTGTAGTGATCGCATCAGAAACTTTTTTGCGCTCATTCATCTACTATAAAGTTTTTTCTAAAGGCATATGGAAAAGGTGCGGGAAAAAGGCTTAATCATTGCTTGAGCGTAGCGGTCGTTTTGAAACGATTTTCTCGCACCACTTGCACGCCCACTTCACCCAAATACTGAGCGCTCTCTTCTATCTTTTTAGCGATCTTTCTGGCAATAATAGGCACTTGATTGTCCCTGACTTGGTTGGATTTGACAATCACTCTTAGTTCTCGCCCGCTCTCCATCGCATACGCCTTTTCCACCCCATCAAATTCTAACGCGATCTCTTCTAAAGCTTGCATGCGTTTAGCGTATTCTTCATCGCTCTTTCTCCTAGCCCCAGGACGCCCTGCTGAAAGCGCATCAGCCGCGCACACGCTCGCGCACTCCACGCTCATGATTTCTTCATGCCCATGGTGGGCATAAATCGCATTGATCACAACCGGGTCTTCTTTATGGCGCTTGCACACCTCAACCCCTAAATTCACATGGTCTCTCCCAAGCTCTTGAGTGAGCGCTTTACCAATATCATGCAAAATACCGGCTCTTCTGGCGAGTTTTTTATCCCCCCCAAGCTGTTCTGCAATCAAGCCGGCTAAAAGAGCGACTTCCTTAGAATGCTGTAAAGCGTTTTGCCCAAAACTAGAACGATAACGCATTTTGCCTATTAAAATTTTAAGCTCATCTTCCATAGTTCCAAGCTCTAATTCTAGCACCACGCTCTCCCCTTCAGAAAGCAATTCTTTTTCCATGTTGCGCGCGACTCTATGATAAACCTCTTCAATCCTGTTAGGCTGAATACGGCCGTCTTCTATTAAAATTTTAATCGTCTCGCTCGCCACTTCACGCCGATAAATATTGAAACTGGACAAGCACAATTCGCTGCTATCTTCGCTAAATTCTATATCCACCCCACTGATCTTTTTAAACGCTTCAATGTTTTTCCCGTCTTTTCCTATCACACGACCCACATAATCTGAGCAAGGCAAAGCGATACGGCTTGTTAAATTCTCTGTCGCATAATCACCCGCAAAACGGGCTGTCGCTTCCGCTAAAATGGCATACGATTTTTTCTTACCCTCTTCTTTGGCTTCTTTTTCATAACGCCTGATCAAGGTGCTTTTTTGCGCTTCTAGTTCCTCTTCTAATTGCTCCAAGATCATGCTTTTAATTTCATCTTTGGTATAAGCCATGTAATTGAGCATCGCGTCTAGCGCTTTGGCTTGAGCTTCTTTACAAATAGCGTGCTGTTTTTTAAAATTTTCCTTCTCCTGTTCTAAAATTTGGCGCTCTTTTTCAAGCTCTTTTTTTTCCTTTTCCAAATAGCGTTTTTCATCTCTTACAAATTCTTTGTGCTGCGCTTCTAAATGCTTCAAATGCGCTTCTTTTTTATCAAAATGGGTTTGGAGTTGCAAATTCTTGTTTTCATATTGCTGTTGCAACTTGCATTCTTGGCTTTTCATGCGCATTTCTTCAGCATCCACAAAAGATTTCGCTTGAAATTCCATTAGCTTAGCTTTAGCGGAAGCACTTTTTAAAATGGCTTGCCCTCTAGCATAATAGATCTTTTTCATCACATAATACATGATTAGAGCGGTGATCAAACACGCTACCAAAACTTCTAATGAAATGTAAATTAACCCGCTGCTCATAATGTTTCCTTTTATCATTCTTCATAACGATACGAGCATTCATGTAAAGATTCGCTTCAATGTCATAAGCGTCTGTAAGGATACCATTAGCGATCGCTAACTCCCTACTCACAAACACGATTAAGGGGCGTTTTAGTTGTTTTTTGAGCAATTGGGGCAAACTCCTATCATACATGCCTAGCCCAAAACCCACGCGCCTAAAGCTTGTATCCATTCCTAAAATCGGCACGACAATACAATCTAATTCCTGCTTATAATAGCGCGATAAACTCGGCTCATCAAACCACCCCAAACGCCTTAAAGGCAACCTAAAGGGTGCGATAGTGAAACCCTCTTTAGAAAAATCAGTGCCTTTTTTGACGCTTTTAGGCAACCACACGCACTTATTTTTTTGTCTTAACTTCAAAATCAAAGGCCTGATGTCAAGCTCATGCCCTAACGGGCTATACAATAAAATATTTTGATAATCTTTGAGTTTCCAAAATAAAAGCTTGCAAGCCAGTTTATCCCTGACTGCTTTATCTTTGGTTGGTTTAGCCCTTTTCAAGCGTTCTTTACAAAAATCTCTAAAAATCGTTTTAATGGTTATAATCCTTAAATTTTAGACTTACATTATAGTATAATTTTAGGTTATTAGTTACCATTTTATTATTCTTAAGGATGTGTTTATAATGAGAATTAAGGCTTATTTTTTGCGTTTTATCGCGCTGGTTTTGATCGTTTTGTTGGGTTTTAGCGCTTGTAAAAATTCTCAAAAATCTCAAGATTCTCAAAACAATACCCCACAAGAAAATAGCCCTAAAACCTACACCGCTATGGATTTGAATAACCAAGAATACACGATTACAGGCGATTTAGATTCTCTCAATATCAGCCCGGATTCCAACGCCCCTACCCTATTAGTTTTAAGCGCTTTAGATAATTCTTTAAAAGATTACGCCCCCAGCTTTAACATCTTAAAAAAAACTTTTAAAGATCGTTTGAGGGTGCTTATTTTACTCAATCAACCCTATTCAAGCGATGCAATCAAAGACTTTATTGCACCCTTTCAAGCTGATTTGATGATTTTAAACCCTAAAGATACCGCTCTTTTTGATCATTTAAACCATGATATTTTAAACCATTCTTTTAACATGCTCTTATATGACAAACACCAATTGATTAAAATATATCAAGGGATCGTGCCAATAGAAATGCTCCAATTTGATATTTCTAACTTAAAGGACTGAATTTAATGTTTAATTTTTTTAAAAAAATTGTCAATAAAATTAAGGGCGAAGAGGTTAAAGAAAAAAAGCGTGAAAATATTCCTAAAGAGGAATTAGAAGAAATTTTGATTAGTTTTGACATCCAATACGATTTGATAGAGAGCTTGTTAAAGCATTTAGGCGATTTAGTTACGCCCAAGCAATTAGAAGTCGCTTTATTGCGTTTTGTGCGTGGGGAAAGCTACTATGATAAAACCCGCCTAAAGACCATCACCACAAAGCCCTTAGTGCATTTGATCGTTGGGGTTAATGGGGCGGGTAAAACCACAACGATCGCTAAACTCGCCAAGCTTTCTTTAAAACAGCATAAAAAAGCGCTTTTAGGGGCAGGCGATACCTTTAGAGCGGCCGCAGTCAAACAGCTGCAATTATGGGGCGAAAAACTTAACATTCAAGTCATTAGCGCTAAAGAAGGGAGCGATCCAAGCTCTCTAGCTTATAACACCATAGAAAGCGCGATCGCTAAAAATATAGATGAAGTTTTTATAGACACCGCCGGGAGGTTACACAACCAGACCAACCTTAAAAACGAGCTTTCTAAAATCGCGCGCACCTGCTCTAAAGTTTTAAAAGACGCCCCCTTTTATAAATTCCTTATTTTAGACGGCACGCAAGGGAGTTCTGGTCTCACTCAAGCCAAGATTTTCCATGAGACTTTGGCGTTAGATGGCGTGATCATGACTAAGCTTGATGGCACTTCTAAAGGCGGGGCGATTTTAAGCGTGCTGTATGAGTTGAAATTACCCATTCTTTATTTAGGAATGGGCGAAAAAGAAGACGATCTGATCGCTTTTGATGAAGAACGATTTATAGAAGATTTGGTTGATGCGGTGTTTGTGGAACAATAAATTAAAAATTATTGATTAAGAATAACCCTAAAACTTATATCCATGTGGTTTGCCTCTTGCAAAGCGTTACAAACCTCTGCGTTTTTGGCATAAAACTCCTTAAGCGGGATGTGGGGATAAAGCTTTTTGTGCGCTTCATCAACCCTGCAAATTAATGGGCGGGATTCATAAATCTTGCACAGATTCGTTTCTAAATCCAAAAACTTACACACCCCATTGCCAGCATCAAACCCAATAAGCTCAATAATCCCGGTGATATTTTTACAGCAAAGCCCGCAAGAGGTGCAAGGGAAACGATTAAGGGTTGTTTGCTTTTTGGATTCTTCCATTGCTCGCTTCTTTATACCCTCTATTTCACGCCCTTTTTTCCTCTTTTAAAGCTCTATAGTCCTAAGAAGTCTTGTCGTCTCTTAGATCTTCAAGCTGCACCTACCTAAATCTGATACCACGCAAGCTATAATGCCCATTTTCTAAGCTACCAATTTGATCTCGCATGAGATTGAGTGCGTTTTTTGCTTTTTCGTTAAGCTTTTGGTGTTCGTCCATGATAGGCACTTTCAAAAAAGCGCTCAAAGTCGAGAGCGTTGAAACGGTAACGCAGAGCTGATCTTTTTCTTTTTGATTGTAACGAGAGGTATCGTAGTGATGCTTTTTCATCGTAGTAATAGCATCTATGGAGAGCGAGAAGAATAGCTTTTCAAATCTTGTAATCTGTTCGATGAAAAGATCTGCCATTTTCCTAACGGCTTGAAACTGATCAACCATCACATCCGCTTTTTTGACGGCTACTTCAACTTGAGAGCAATAAGCCTTGGCATCGTCTCGCTTTTTTTCCATTTCATCAGCGCTAATAGCCACCAAAATAGCGAGTGCAGGAGCTGCTAACAAGCCTCCAACCACTGCCATACCTGCAAGACCGCTCGCAGCGAGCCCTCCACCCATAATAGCACCAGCAGTAAAACTAGAAGCGCCTAAACCACCACAGCCTGCAATCACTCCTAGAGCAGAGTCTCCATCAATACCGTTGGTGTTAAGTTGGTTAAGGAGATTTCGCGCGCCTAACACTTGTTTTTGAATGTCTTGCATATCAGTATCTTTGGTACCGATAGTAATCCTACTGCGATTCAATCGGTGGAAATGATCCAAAAAGTTTGAAACCGTATGGCTTAAAACATGGAGTTTTTTCTTACCCAATCTCACTAAAGCTTGATTGCGACTAGACTGTGCACTATCAACTTTTCTTTTTGCTTCCTCTTTTAAATTCTCTGCCTTTTTGATAAATTCATCAGCTTCGCAATCGGCATCGAGCGCATCAATCCCTTTTTTAACTCCGTATCCTGCCGCCGCTAGGGCTACTCCAGCTAAAATAAATGGTAATGGCATGTTTTTCTCCTTTACATTCTTATGTTTTTATTGCTAGTAATGAGTTCCCAACCTTCTTGTTTATTATCAAATAACGCCTTTTGACCCAACCATTCTCGGGATTTGTTATTGACTGCTATAGCCAAATCCGCATCGCCAGCATAAGACGCCCTCTCAAGCTCATTAAAACTCTGATTGAAAAACTTTGTAGTTTCATGAAAATATTTCTCAAACACCTCCTTAAATTGATTTTGATACGCCTCTAAGTGCTTGATGATTTCACGGCATTCTTTTTCAATCTCAATACGCCTTTGGCGCGCCAATTTAGCCTCTTCACGAGCCTTTAGAAGGGCGTTTAAACAAGTTTCACTCAACACTGCGCCCACAAGACCCCCAATCAGAGCCCCAACTACAGGAATGGGTATGAGCGCTTGCCCAGCAACTGCCATAGCCCCACTACTTACAAGAGTGGTGTTAGCTTTCCCAAGCTGTTTAAGAAGCTCTGTTCCATCAATCTTTCCAGAAAGATAGCGACCTAATATCGTGGTATTTGCCACACAAACACCCACAAACATTGCAGGCAATGAACCCTTGCCAAGGCTTTGGATGATTTTATTAGCGCTGCTTTGCATCAAACCTCCCAAAGATGAGCTTGCAAACGCGCTACCATAACTAAGCGCTCCACCCTTTAGGGTAGCAATGGCGGTGTGCTTGATCGCCTTCATAGGATCCTTGCCATTTGCGATACATTCATAGATATTTGTTATTGCTGAGACCCCACCACCTATCAACGCACCGGTTTGTGCGGCGTTCATTCCTGCTTGATGCGAAATGCTGGCAACATCTTTGGCAGTGGAGAGTTTTGGGTTCAATCTGGCTTCAATCGCCTCTGCTTTAGTGGCACTCGCAGGCCTTGTATGGGCTTTGATTGTTTTGCATTTTTGGAGTTTTTCCTCTAAATGAGCGGCTTTTTGAAAATCGCCAAGCCCCTTTTGTTTAGCGATTTGAGATTCTAGGCTCTTGATCCTAGTATTGACCGCTCTTTGAAAATCCCCATAATGATTCCTAGCGATTTTCATCTTCGCACCGTTTTCAAAGTATTTTTCATAGTCTTTAGATAAGAGTTTTTTAAAACACTCTTCACCATTTCTGCCCACAAATTTACTCTGCACAGCCGTGCCAGGAATGACATTCCCCTTTTCATCCACACTGATATAATCCACGAGTTCGTGGTTCTTACTGGGCGTGGCATAGTTTGGGAAAAGCTTTTTAACCTGAGCCTTTTGCTCACTAGAAAGATCATCATACTGACGCAACCTTCCCATTTTTCCTGCAAGGATATTATGTGCATTAACATGGGCTTGCTCTTTGATTTCAGCAGAATACCCCGCCTGTTGGTTGATATTTTGTTTAGTATAGTTAGGGTTTATCTTCCTTTTTGAGATCTCTTCTAATCTATCCCAGGCAGAAAAATGCTCCCTATTGGCGCTAGCATGAAGTGCACTTTCTTCAGCAGTTGAACCCATGATGGTTAAATCTGTAATGTTGTTGTATTTTTGTTTTTTTCTCGATCTTTTTTCATGATTCAACTCCAAAAAAGAGAGTTTTAAAAAAGCGAGAGATTTTGGGGATTTTAAAAGGTTTAGGGTAGGCCTATAAGTAACCCCCCCCCCAGAAAAGCTAGAAATAAAAGACTAGGACTAAAAAACGCTAGGACTTTTTCCATAAAGACCTCCTTATTGTTTGATCCTAGCCACTATAACCAAAAATCCTAAACAAACCGCCTTATTTTTAATAAAAAGGTTTAAAATAATAAATATTTTCCCTACCCCCCTGTGTAGTAAAACGCCCTTGTGGGAGTTTCGCTGTTTTTATCATTCCACATGTTTTTTTCTGGTTTATTGATGACAGATTGTTTTAAAAGCCTTTTCATCATTTTTGTATCCTTATTCATGATTGCCTCTTTAGCGTCTATGGCGTCTTGATAGTATAAACATGGGCAAATCTTGCCATCAGAAGCCAAACGGATACGATTGCAAGATTGGCAAAAATCATCGCTATGCGGGGCGATAATACCAAATTGATAGCCATTTTCTAGCGTGTAGATTTTAGAAGACCCTTGTTTGGGTTTTTCTGTCGCAATGATTTGATATTTTTGAGCGATCAAATCTAATATTTCTTCCTCTTTCAAGCCTTTAACCAAACTTTTAGCATGCGTATTTTCCATAAATTCAATGTAGCGGATTTGTATATGCCTGTTTTTTGCGTATTCTAAAAGCTCTAAGATTTCATCATCATTAACGCTTTTCATCACAACCGTGTTTAATTTAAGTTTTAAACCCACTTTCAAGGACTCTTCAATCCCTTCTAGAGTATTTTTAAGAGCGTCTTTTTGAGAGATTTTTAAAACCCTATCGCTTTTTAAAGAATCTAATGAAACATTCACTCGTGATAACCCGGCATTTTTTAAATCCTTAGCCATTTTTTTGAGTAAAAAACCATTAGTGCTTAAAACTAACGCTACTTCTTTATTGTAAGCGTGCAATTTAGCGATAAATTCGTCTAAACCCTTGCGTAATAGCGGCTCCCCACCCGTGATTCTAATTTTTTTAACGCCCTCATCAATGGCGATTTTAAGAAATTCTAAAACATTATCCAAAGGCAATAATTCTTCATCATCAAAAAAATTTAATGGCGTAGCAGGCATGCAATACTGACACCTGAAATTACATTGCTTGGTTACAGACACCCTAATATAGTCAATAACCCTATTAAAACTATCTACTAACACTCCCTTTTCCCTTATGCCCTTTTATTTAAGCTTTTAGTGTAACATAATAAAACAATGACTTAACAACATTAAACAAGGATAGATCTTTTGAAAAACCCTATCATTGATAACATTCCTTGCGTTTTACTGGCTGGGGGCAAAAGCTCTCGTTTTATCATTAATGGCGTTCAAATTAATAAGGCTCTTGCGCCTTTAAAATCGTATTCTAGCCTTTTAGAATACCAATACACGCACCTTTTAAAACTTTTCAAAAAAGTCATTATCAGCGCTAAAAAATCGTATGAACTAAACGCTCCCTACCTTTTAGAAAAAGAGAGCGATCTTTTTTCACCCCTTTTTGGCATTCATAACGCTTTTTTAACGCTGCAAACCCCTTATATTTTTTTTATCCCTATAGATACGCCTTTAGTGTCCTTTGAGAGCATCAAGGCTCTTTGTGGGATTAAAAATTTTAGCGTAATCTATGCTAAAAGCCCCACAAAAGAACATTATTTAATTTCTCTGTGGCATCAAAATAGCCTTAACGCTCTTTTTTACGCTCTTAAAACGCAAAATTATCGCTTGAGCGATCTTGTGAAAAATACCTCTTCTATCGCTATCCATTTTGACAAAGAAGAAGAATTTTTAAACCTCAACACCTTAAAAGACTATGAATTAGCCGTTCAAATTTTAAAAGAGAGGGCCAATGGCTGAAGAAGAAAAAACCGAACTCCCTAGCGCGAAAAAAATCCAAAAAGCCAGAGAAGAAGGCAATGTGCCTAAGAGCATGGAAGTGGTGGGGGTTTTGGGGTTATTGGCCGGGCTAATGAGTATTTTTGTTTTTTTCATATGGTGGGTGGATGGCTTTAGCGAAATGTATCGCCATGTGTTGAAAGATTTTTCCCTAGATTTCAATAAAGAAAGCGTTCAAGAGCTGTTTAACCAGCTGGCTAAAGACACTTTTTTATTGCTTTTACCCCTTTTAATCATTTTAATGGTGGTGGCGTTTTTATCCAATGTCTTGCAATTTGGCTGGCTCTTTGCCCCTAAAGTCATTGAGCCTAAATTTTCTAAAATCAACCCTATCAATGGCGTCAAAAACCTTTTTTCTTTAAAAAAGCTCCTTGATGGGAGTTTGATCACCTTAAAAGTTTTTTTAGCTTTTTTCCTGGGGTTTTTCATCTTTTCCTTATTTTTAGGGGAATTAAACCATGCGGCTCTTTTGAATTTGCAAGGCCAGTTATTGTGGTTTAAAAATAAGGCGTTATTACTCATTTCTTCGCTCTTGTTTTTATTTTTTGTCTTGGCTTTTGTGGATTTAGTCATCAAACGCCGCCAATACACCAACTCTTTAAAAATGACTAAACAAGAAGTTAAGGACGAATACAAACAGCAAGAAGGAAACCCAGAAATCAAAGCCAAAATCCGCCAGATGATGGTAAAAAACGCCACGAATAAAATGATGCAAGAAATCCCTAAAGCCAATGTCGTGGTTACTAACCCTACCCATTATGCCGTCGCTCTTCAATTTGATGAAGAACACCCTGTGCCTGTGGTGGTGGCTAAAGGCACGGATTATTTAGCCATTAGGATTAAGGGCATCGCTAGAGAGCATGACATAGAAATTATAGAAAATAAAACGCTCGCTAGAGAGCTTTATAGAGATGTGAAATTAAACGCTGCCATACCAGAAGAATTGTTTGAAGCGGTGGCGATTGTCTTCGCTCAAGTGGCTAAACTAGAGCAAGAACGCCAAAAACAAAAAATCATCAAACCTCTTTAAGATTTCTTAAACCCGCTTTTAAGCCCCAAAAAGACACTCAATCAAAGACACTCAAAAAACTTTAGCTATCCCTATTGAATGAGGGCCAAGCCTTTAAATCTTATGCTCCAAACGCCTTAAAGTGTTATGGATGTATTCTAAAAGCCACCCTAACAAGCCTAAAAAGTAAAAACCCAACCGCATGCCATAGTATTCTTTGGTTTGAATGAACATGCTAGAACACAGCACCACCACGCTAAGCCCCACAATCAAAATAAGCGTGTTAGCGTATTCATACAACCCAAAAAGGCGTTTGTGATAGATTAAAACCAGTATCAATAAAATAAGAGCGAGTGTAAAAAGGGAAAAATCCACGCAATCGGACACGCTTAAAAATCTAAAACTCTGTAAAGAAGAAGCAAAAACCCACACGATGCAAATATTCATAGACGGCAAGAAGGATTGTTTCATGCTAGCCCCTAAAAAACGCCACAATAAAGTCGCTAACAGCGCAAAATAGAAAAGATAAAGCACGATTAAAGAATGTTTAACAGGAAAATTCCAAGCGTAGAAAGAAAGGCATAATATCCCTACGCAAGCGCATTTTTGGCGCGTGAGGGTGAAAGGCTTTAGAATAAGCACAAGCAGATAAATTAAAGAAACGCCTATTAGCCCCAAGTAATCTAATTTGACAATGAAATCATAAACATGGTTTTCAAACAAAAAAAACAATTGCGAAAAATCATCGCTGAAATGCGAAAGCAACAAAGTTTCCACATTGAACAAAAACAACAAAAAAAACAATGAAGAAAAAACGACTTTATGCGTGTATATTTTTTGATAAAAATTCATCTACAACCTAATCATTGCCTAATCATTCTTGCTGAAGAAACTATCAATGCCATCAGCAATGCCCTTAGCCAAGATCTTTTGATACGGTTTGCTTTGGATGCGTTTAGATTCTATCGCATGGGAATTATAACCAATTTCTATTAAAATTGAAGGCATTAAAGCCCCGGCTAACACCCAAAAAGGCCCCTCCCTAACACCCCCATCCACCACATCAGGGTAATTTTTGCGGACACTTTGGAGCATGCCGTATTGCACATCAATCGCCAGTTTGTTAGAAACAATCAGTCGCTGCGTGTTCAATGAATTTAAAAGCAAACTTTTAGAAAAATAATCCATCAAATTCACATCGTCTTTATTTTCTTGCTCAGCCACTTTCCTAGCCCTTTCGCTCCTTGCGGTGGATAAAAAATAAGTTTCTATGCCATGAGCGTTAGAAGTGGAATGTTTGGGGATGGAATTGGCATGCACTGAGATGAATAAATCCGCGCTTTTTCTATTGGCTAATTCCGTGCGAGCCACTAAATCAATATAAACATCCTTATCCCTTGTCAATAAAACGCTATAGCCTCTTTTTTTAAGCTCTTTATGCAAAAACTTCACCACTTCTAAAACAATGTCTTTTTCACACACCAAATTCGCGCTCATCGCCCCGCAATCTTTCCCCCCATGCCCGGCGTCTAAAACGATCTTTTTGTGTTTTTTGCGTTTGGTTTTGATGAAAGTATCATTTTTTTCTGCTATAAAGACTTGGTTCTTACTCTCATTTTCCGCTTCTTTTTTAGGAATTTCTTTTTTAGGAATTTCTTTTTTAGCGCTCCTTTCGTTCAATGGAGAATGCGCATGTTTTGAGCGTGCACGCTTAGTTGGCGTTTTTTCTTTAGCCTCTTTAGCCTCTTTTTTAATGGGCTTAGGGGTGGGTTTTGGCGTTGTGTGTTTGAGTGCATGGTGTTTGGGTGGTTTTAGCACCATTTGATGCCTAGCTAATGGCTTTTTCTCCACGATAGAAACATAGAGTTTGTCTTTAAGGATTTTAATCTCATAAGTCATCTTAGGAGCATAGCCGATAACCACTCGCGCTAATTTAGGGCTGAATTGCGCGATCGTGATAAAAGATTGCTTGGAAAATTGGTAATGCTTTTTAGGAATGGTTAAAACGGCCTCTAATTCCAAATAACTCTTGAAATTTTTAAGCGGAACTTCTTTGAATTTCTTAATTTCTTGATTGAACAGAATTTTAACGCTGCTAGAGCCAAAAGGCACAATGTTGGTAATTTTAAGGGTTGTAGCATAAGCAAAATGCAACCAAAAAAGACATGCAACAACCCCTAACCTCACAAGCACTACAAATTAACCCTCTGTAAGCTCTTTAATCAATTCATGCACGCTGATAATCTTATCCACTCTATAGCCATTAGCCCCGGTAAAATAAAGCCCCTCTTCTCTGTTCCCTAAATAACTGCGCCCCAAACCATCAGCGATACAATAGCCCACCTTTTTAGCCTCTTCACCTCTGTTACAAGGCGCTACACAATTGCTCACGCATGCGATTTTGGGCGCGTTACCCTCTTCAATGCGTTTGATCACCCCCGTATTAATAGCCCTAGCCGGATAACCTACAGGCGATTTAATGAGTAAAATATCTTCTTTTTTAAGCGTGGGCAAAAGATCGGCATACGCTTTAGCGTCGCATTCTTTCGTGCCTAAAAAACGAGTCGCCATTTGCACCCCACTCGCTCCAAGACTCAACATGGTGTCTATATCCTTCCTATCCCAAATCCCCCCAGCGGCGATGATAGGGATATTCCCCCATTCTTTAGAAGCTTCCACGACTTTAGGCACTAAGTTTTCTAATCGGAATTCTTCTTTAAAACAATCTTCGTATTTAAAGCCCTGATGCCCCCCACTCAAAGGCCCTTCCACAATAAACGCGTCCGGGATTCTTTTATAGCGATCGCTCCATCTTTTACAAAGGATTTTTAAAGCCTTCGCTGAAGAAATAATAGGGATGAGCGCCACATCGCTAAAATCCTTAGCGAATTCAGGCATGTTGGTGGGCAAACCAGCCCCTGTAATAATGATATTCGCCCCCGCTTCACAAGAGTCCCTTAAAACACGGCCATAGTCATTGATAGCGTATAAAATATTCGCTCCTAAAGGGTTGTTCCCGCAAATCTTCCTAGCGTTTGCAAAAATCTCATTCAACGCTTTTTTGGAGTAAAAATTCAAAGCTTCAAAGGGTTTTTTAGCCACAATCCTTTCTACAAAACGCATGTTTTTATAATAACCAGTCCCTACGGCTGAAATCACTCCTAAAGCCCCTTCTTTGGCAACATTTCCAGCTAGTTCATCCCAGCTAATCCCCACACCCATTCCCCCTTGAAAGATAGGGAATTTTATGGTGTGCTTACCGATTTTTAGCGGTTTGAGTGTTGATACCATAGCTCTTTCCTTAATATTAGTTAATATTTAATTTCATAAATCTTTTCTTACCAAGCTGTATAACATAATTTCCTTTAACAAAACGATAACTCTCATTTTTTATCACTTCTTGATTAATCTTTACCCCTCCTCCTTGAATATCACGCCTGGCTTGTGAAGTGGATGGGCAAAAGCCAATCTGTTTTAAAACATCTAAAACCCCAACCCCTTCATCAAAATCGCTCTCTGATAAAATTTCGGGCAAAAGGTTTGCGCTAAACACTTTAGAAAATTGCTCTTTAGCCTTGAATGCTTGTTCATTATCATAATAACGAGCCACGATTTCACTAGCGAGATCTTCTTTAACGGCTTTAGGGTGCAAGGTTTGGTTTAAAATGCCATGTTTTAAGTCTTCAATTTCTTCTAAAGTCTTAGCGCTCAAAAGGGTGTAATAGCGCCACATGAGATCATCGCTCACGCTCATGATCTTTCCAAACATCGCATTAGGCTCTTCAGTGATCCCCACATAATTCCCCAAGCTTTTACTCATTTTTTGCACCCCATCAAGCCCCTCTAATAAAGGCATGGTGATGATAGATTGCTCTTTATTCAAGCCGTAAGCCCGTTGCAAAAAGCGCCCCACTAGCAAATTAAACTTTTGATCATTGCCCCCAAGCTCAATATCCGCATCCATCGCCACTGAATCATAGCCCTGCAACAAAGGGTATAAAAATTCCACGATGCTAATGGGGCGGTTTTCTTTATAGCGTTTAGCAAAATCGTCCCTTTCTAGCATTCTAGCGACTGAAAACTTCGCGCACAATTCTATCATGCCCTTTGTGCCTAAAGCATCCAACCAAGTGGAATTAAAGCACACTTCGGTGTGTTTTTGATCTAAAATTTTATAGATTTGCTCTTCATAAGTTTTAGCGTTTTCTAAGACTTGCTCCCGGTTTAAGGGTTTTCTCGTTTCATTTTTCCCTGTAGGATCGCCTATCATAGCGGTAAAATCCCCAATCAAAAACTTGACCCTAGCCCCATATTGTTGCAATAAAGCTAATTTTTGGATCAATACCGTATGCCCTAAATGCAAATCGGGAGCGGTAGGATCAAACCCGGCTTTAACGATAAAGCGTTCATTGGTTTCGTAATATTTTCTCACCAGCTTTTCAATATATTCTAATCCAATGATTTCATTAGCGCCTCTTTTGATCTCTTTTAAGGCGGTACTGATTTTTTGTTCCATGTTTATTCCTTAATTAGGGCTTATTATGACTCATAAGCGTCATCTAGACTGGATAATTCTACAATCCTATCTTGATATTTGCGATTGATTAAGGCTCTGATCCAATCCGCCTTATCCGTGGCTATTTCAAAACTCACTTCGCAATGGCTAGAATATTTGTCTTTATAGCCCAAATAAGACACGCCCACAATATTGCATTCATTCCTGTTTAAAAAAGTTAACAAACCCGCTAAAACCGACTTTTTTTCGCCTAAATAAAACATCATTTTATAAATCGTTCGATCCCGTTTGTGCCATTCTATATAAACCATAGGCGCTTTAGCGTCCACTTCCGCCATCGCTTTTTTGCAAAATTTATGGTGTGCAACCGCCTTTGGATCTTTCAAATCCGTTACAATCGCAATGATTTCATCGCCGTATTTAGGGTAACAACAATCATTCAACAACACCTGTTTGATTTCTAAAGCGTTGCTTGAACAAACGCTAAAATGTTCTAATTCCTTACACTGCCACTGCCGATTGGGGGTTAAAAAATTCAAGACATTGGTTTTAAAACCCAAATACCTTAAACCTCGAGTCCATAAACTCATCTCTTGGTATTCTAAAATCGCATCTTCTTTTAAAGAAAATACTTTATTTTCAATTTCTTCAGTGAGCTTGGCTAAATTTTCAAAGCTTTTCATCGCTTCTGTTAAGGTAATCTCCACCCCGCAATCTGTTAATTTTTCTTCAAAGTTTTTATAATCTTTTAAACCCACATCTTCAAAAACAGAGCGCCCAAAAAAAGTCGCTAAGATATTAATCATGCTCTTAGTGTCAATTTCTTTCAAGCGGTTTCTTCTTTGGATGCGCAAATGGTTTTTAGCCTTAGAAGTTTTAAGCTGATCCATCCAAATGAAACGAGGTATTATTTTATCGCCTTTAACGATTTTAACCACATCCCCACTCCTTAATTCCTGGTTGAGTAAGGCTTTTTTACTATTGATATAAGCGTCCGTGGCTTTATCGCCCAAATCGCTATGCACCATGTAAGCAAAATCTAAAGCAATCGCTCCTACCGGTAAGGTGTAAGTGTCCCCATGAGGCGAAAAAACGACAATATCTTCACGATACAAATCGTTCTTAGCGAGTTCGTAAAATTCCTTAGGGTCGTTTTTTAGATCGCTGTCATGGTATTTAAAATTTTGCAACCACCGCATGCCCTCATGGTGATCTTCATGATCCACGCCCCCAGCTTTATACTTCCAGTGGGCTGAATTACCATACTCCGCCCCCATATGCATATCAAAGGTGCGGATCTGCACTTCATAAACAGAAGATTCATCAAAAATGGTCGTGTGTATCGTCTTATAGCCATTTTCTTTCGGTAAAGCGATGTAATCTTTAAAACGAGAAACAATGGGTTTGAAATTCAAATGGATAATCCCTAAAACTTTATAACAATCAATCGGGTTTTTCAATAAAATCCTAATGGCTAACAAGTCCAAAATTTCATCAATATTAACCGCGCCCTTTCGTTGCATCTTAAGATAGATAGAATAGGGGCGTTTCACCCTTGTAACAAGTTTAAAATCCGAATGGCTAAACCCGCTATCAAAAAGTTTTTTTTCTAACTTGCTCGCAAAAGCGTTGAGTTTTAAGAGTAAAGACTGCTTGTTTTTGTGCAAATATTCCTTGATATTTTTATATTCTTCTGGATAAATATAATAAAAGCTCTTGTCTTCTAATTCATTTTTGATTGAAGACATGCCCAATCGGCTCGCTATGGGGGCATAAACCGCTAGAGTTTCTTTAGAAATACGCACCTGCTTGTCATGAGGCAAGGCGTCTAAGGTGAGCATGTTGTGCAACCTGTCGCTAATCTTTACCACTAAGGCTCTTGGATCTTGTATCGCGCTAATTAAAATCTTTCTAAAAGTGAGCGCTGAAACCACCATTCTGGGATCTTGAGAGCTCACCCCTAACTCTTCTTTCCTGATTTCAGTGATTTTAGTGAGCGCATCCACTAAATTAGCCACATCTTGCCCAAATTCTTGCTCAATCGTTTCAATCTTACAGGGCGTGTCTTCTACCACATCATGCAAAAGCGCAGCGCACACCATCGCCTCATCGCCCCCACAAAACGCTACCAAGCTTGCCACACAAATAGGATGGACAATATAAGGCTCGCCGCTTTTTCTGTATTGCCCCTTATGGCTTTTGGTCGCTAAATTTAGGGCGTTTTCAATTTTGGGCGTGGAATCAATTAAAGTCCTTAAGATTTCAATGCCACCCTTTGGGGTCGTAACTTTTTTAATAACATCCAAAATCCGTAAGAATCCGATATCAACGGATTTATCAATTTCGTTCATCTATCCTGTCTATATCAATTTTCCCTTCAGCGATTTCTCTAATGGCAATATCCACTAATTTATGGCGTTTAGGGTCCATATTCACTAAAGTTTTGGCTCCGGCGTTTAATTGCTTCACACGAGCGAAAACTAAATTATCTAACATGTAGCGGTCGTTCCCAATATTTTTTAAGGCTTGAGCGACTAAACTCTCTGTTCTCTCTTTTTTCAAATTGATCCTTTTATTTTGAGCTCTATCAAATTTTAAAGGGCTTATTTTACCATAGAAAACACGCCTTGTTGGTGCTTAATCACTTGCAATAAATTCCCTTTTTTGAACATGTTACACACCACAATGGGGAGCTTATTGTCTTTAGCTAAAGAAATAGCGGTATCGTCCATCACTTCAATATCCCCTATCAAAGCGTCGTTATAGCTTAAAGTGTCTAATTTTTTAGCGTCTTTAAATTTGTTAGGGTCTTTATCGTAAATGCCATCCACTTTAGTCGCTTTAATGATTAGATCCGATCCAATTTCAATCGCTCTTAAAGTGGCCGCCGTATCCGTAGTAAAAAACGGGTTTCCCGTGCCTGCACCAAAAATCACCACCCTACCCTTTTCTAAATGCCTGATCGCTTTTCTGTAAATGTAACTTTCACAAATCTCTTTGATTTCAATCGCGCTCTGCACTCTTGTGTCTAAGCCGATATGCTCTAAAGCTTCTTGCATCGCTACCGCATTAATCACGGTGGCTAACATGCCCATATAATCCCCACTGGTGCGCCTGATAATCCCCCCTTGAGCCGCGCTAACCCCCCTAATGATATTGCCTCCACCAATCACAATACCCACTTCAATATCGTTTTCCACTAAACTTTTGATCTCTTTAGCGATGTGATCTAACACATGAATGTCAATCCCAAACTGGTTGTCCCCAGCTAACGCTTCCCCAGAAAATTTCACCAAAACCCGTTTGTTTTTTATCTTTGCTTGCATGATCCCTTCTTAATTAATTAATATTTAATAAAACTTGTGATTGTAACCTAATCTTGCTTAAAAACACCCTTTCTAAATTTTAAGCCTACATTCTCACTCAGCGAATCACTAAAAACGCTTGGGTTTTTGGATGCGTTTGAATAACAATTCACGATAGAACGCTTTTAAGCCTGATTGTTCCTTTTTGCCTAAAGTGTAGTAAATTTTTTGCAAGTAGTTTAAAATATCTTGTCGTTTCAAGTTGGTTTTTAAAGCGGCTTCTTTAAGGATGTAGTAAGGGATTTTTGTTTTTTGATGTTTGAAAGCTAAAGACAAGCGCTTGTAAAAATCCTTGTTTTGATAATAACACAAACGCCCAAAAACAAACGGTAAGCGTTTTTTTTCATACCAAAGAGCGGCTAAATCTATAAAATCTTTTTTGGGGTTGGAATAATAAAACTGCAGCGCTTTATTGCCGATTAACACTTCGCCCTTTAACCCTAACACTTGAGAGAGGGCGTTTGAAGAAGCGCTTTCTTTGTCAAAAGCGTTTTTTGTATCTACAACCAGCACGCTTAAAACTTCCTTATAAGCCACAATGCCTAGAGAATGGGAATGGAGAGCGAATGAATGGCCGGCGATAGAAGAAATAAACCCCGCATCAATACGCCTGAATAAAAAACTCTCATTGAGTTTGGAAGGGTAGGTTTTTTTAAGCCGTAAAAATTGTTTGAAATAACAAGGGGTGGGGTAGGATTTGATGAACACATCAAAAGGGAGCATGTTCAAATAATCAATTTTACCAAAACGCACTTAAAATCCTTTTTTGTATCGCATGGTAGCTAAAGTTTCTTACAACTTAACTAAAAGTAAAAAGAGTTTTGTTATCATGGGGCAAATGATTAGGGCATTAGTAAATAATGCTATTTAAAAAGGAGAAATGATGAAAGATTTTTTAGAAGATTACAAAAAAAGCGTTTCAGAAAGAGAAAGTGAGAATATCCCACCACTCCCCTTAAGCGCTAAACAAGTTCAAGCCGTTGTTGAGATTTTAACAAAAGATCCTACAAACGCCGCTTTCGCTAAAGAATTACTCATTCACAGAGTAAGCCCTGGGGTTGATGAGGGGGCGAAAGTGAAAGCGGAATTTTTAGCCAAATTGTCTCAAAAAAAACTAGAATGTGCACACATTAGCGCTTTAGAAGCGACCACTCTTTTAGGCACGATGCTTGGGGGGTATAATGTAGAGCCTTTGATTATGGGCTTAGAGAGTCAAGACAAAAGCATCGCTAAAGAGAGCGCGAAAGCGTTAAAAACCACTCTTTTAGTCTATGGATCGTTTGATAAGATCGCCGCAATGAGTAAAACTAACGCTCTGGCTAAAGAAGTGTTAGAGTCTTGGGCGAATGCCGAATGGTTTTTGAATAAAGAGCCTTTGAATGAATGCATTGAAGCGTGCGTGTTTAAGATTGATGGCGAAACCAATACCGATGATTTAAGCCCGGCGAGCGATGCTTTCACACGAAGCGATATTCCTTTACACGCCAAAGCCATGCTAAAAAACCGGATTGAAAATTACGAACAACGCATTGAAGCTATTAAAACTAAAGGCGTTCCTGTAGCGTATGTGGGCGATGTGGTTGGCACAGGAAGCTCTAGAAAAAGCGCGACAAACTCTATCATGTGGCATTTTGGTAAGGACATTCCTTTTGTGCCTAATAAAAGGAGTGGGGGCATTGTGATTGGAGGGGTGATCGCTCCGATTTTCTTTGCGACTTGTGAAGATAGCGGGGCGTTACCTATTGTGGCTGATGTTAAGGATCTAAAAGAGGGCGATATTATTAAAATCTACCCTTATAAAGGCGAAATCACGCTGAACGATAAGGTGGTTAGCACTTTTAAACTAGAGCCTGAAACCTTATTAGATGAAGTCAGGGCTTCTGGGCGTATCCCTTTAATCATTGGTAGGGGCTTGACTAATAAAGCGCGTAAATTTTTAGGGCTAGGCGAATCGGAAGCGTTCAAAAAGCCAGCCGCTCCTAAAAGCGACGCTAAAGGCTACACTTTAGCCCAAAAAATTGTAGGGCATGCTTGTGGGGTAAAAGGGATCTTACCTGGGACTTATTGTGAGCCAAAGGTTACCACCGTGGGCAGTCAAGACACCACAGGGGCGATGACTAGAGATGAGGTTAAAGAATTAGCGAGTTTGAAATTTGATGCACCTTTTGTGTTGCAGAGTTTTTGTCATACCGCCGCTTACCCAAAGCCTAGCGATGTGAGTTTGCATGCGACCTTGCCTGGCTTTATCACTCAAAGAGGCGGTGTGGCGTTGCATCCGGGCGATGGCGTGATCCATACATGGCTGAATCGCATGGGACTGCCTGACACTTTAGGCACAGGGGGGGATAGCCACACCCGTTTCCCTTTAGGCATTAGTTTCCCGGCAGGGAGCGGGTTAGTCGCTTTTGCAGCGGTTACAGGCACGATGCCATTGAACATGCCAGAATCGGTGTTAGTGCGTTTTAAAGGGGAAATGAATCCTGGGATCACCTTAAGGGATTTAGTGAATGCGATCCCTTATTATGCCATTAAAAAAGGGTTACTCACGGTGGAGAAAAAGGGTAAAATCAATGTCTTTAACGGGCGTATTTTAGAGATTGAAGGCTTGCCTGATATTAAAATGGAGCAGGCTTTTGAACTAAGCGATGCGAGCGCTGAAAGGAGCGCGGCTGCTTGCGTGGTGCGTTTGAATAAAGAGCCGATGATTGAATACTTGAAATCCAATATCAAGCTCATTGATGAGATGATTGCAAGCGGTTATGAAGATAAAGAGACTTTGAAAAAACGCCGAGATGCAATGCAAGCTTGGGTGGATAATCCGGTGTTGTTAGAGCCAGATAGTAACGCTCAATACGCCGCTGTCATTGAAATTGATGTGTCAGAAATCACTGAGCCTATTTTGGCATGCCCTAATGACCCTGATGATGTCGCTACTTTGAGCGAAGTTTTAGCGGATACGACCGGCAAAAGACCCCACGCTATTGATGAAGTGTTTATTGGCTCTTGCATGACGAATATTGGGCATTTTAGAGCCTTTGGCGAAATCGTTAAAAACGCTCCTCCCAGTCAAGCACGCCTTTGGGTAGTGCCACCCAGTAAAATGGACGAACAAGAGCTTATTAATGAGGGCTATTATGCGATTTTTGGGGCTGCCGGGGCAAGGACTGAAGTCCCAGGCTGTAGCTTGTGCATGGGCAATCAAGCGAGGGTTAGGGATAATGCGGTCGTTTTTTCTACTTCCACGCGCAATTTTGATAATCGCATGGGTAGAGGGGCTAAAGTGTATTTAGGTAGCGCGGAGCTTGGGGCGGCGTGTGCTTTACTAGGGAGAATCCCCACTAAAGAAGAATACATGAATTTAGTGAGCGAAAAGCTAGAGAGCCAAAAAGACAAGATCTATCGCTACATGAACTTTAATTTAATGGAGAATTTCAGGCTTTAGTTTTATTTTCATTAAAAGGGGTGATCCCTTTTGTTTAGCTATGGCTGAGTGTTGAGAGAGGATAAAAAAGGAGAGTGGTGGTGAAAAAAATCGTTGTGAGTTGGTGTGTAGCGTTGGCTTTTTTAAGCGCGGATTCAATGCAAGCCAATAAAGCGATCAGTAATGCGGATTTGATTAAAGAGATAGGGGACTTGAAAAAAATCATTAGTGCGCAAAACACTGAGATTAACAATTTAAGAAAAGTGCAAGAAGTGTTGTCTGGGCAATTAGGGGATATGCGTAAGGATATATTAAGCACTAGAGATTATTGCATTAGCTTAAGGCCTTATATCTATAATTGGCGCTAGGGGATAATCAAAAAATGAAAGCATGTGCCATTCAATGATGCAATCCTTTAATGGTTGAAGGAATTAAAGTTGGGGGGTTTGGTTCTCGCTTTGTGTCCATGTAATGAGGATTTTATAGGGTTTGAGTATTCAAAACGCGTTTGATCCCACACGCCTTGAAAAAAGTTCTCTTGTTGGGTTGTGGGGGTAAAATCAGTCCCCTTATTAAATATTCTATAATAAAATTTTAGGAAATTCAGTTTAAAAGATATTAAAAAATGCCATACGCCTTAAGAAAAAGATTTTTCAAACGCTTTGTGCTGATTGTTTCAACTTTTTGCGCGATAAGCTTGAACGCTAAAAGCTATCTGTTTTCCCCACTGCCTCCAGCGCACCAGCAAATCATTAAGACAGAGCCTTGCTCTTTGGAATGCTTGAAAGACTTGATGTTGCAAAATCAAATCTTTTCTTTTGTGTCTCAATACGATAACAACAACCAAGATGAGAGCCTTAAAACTTATTATCATGACATACTCAACAAACTCAACCCCGTATCTATCGCCTCTCAAACTCCAGCTAAAGAAAGCTATGAGCCTAAGATTGAATTAGCGGTTTTACTGCCTAAAAAGGTGGTGGGGCGTTAT
Source organism: Helicobacter pylori SA213A (assembly GCF_000476275.1). GTDB lineage: Bacteria > Campylobacterota > Campylobacteria > Campylobacterales > Helicobacteraceae > Helicobacter > Helicobacter pylori_CL. The sequence continues at coordinate 1,840 of NZ_CBOM010000002.1, read as the reverse complement.
GCCATTTCGGTGATGAACACCCTTTTAGCGTATTTGAACACCAGAAACAACGATTTCAATATCCAAGTCTTTGACAGCGATGAAGAGAGTCCTGAAAAATTAGAGCAAACCTATAAAGAAATTGAAAAAGAAAAATTCCCTTTTGTGATAGCCTTATTGACTAAAGAAGGCGTGGAAAATTTGCTCCAAAACACCACCATCAGCACCCCTACTTATGTGCCTACGGTGAATAAAGCGCAATTAGCAAATCATACCGAGCCTTCTTTAAGCGAGCGCTTGTATTTTGGGGGGATTGACTATAAAGAGCAATTAGGCATGCTCACGGCTTTCATTAACCCTAATTCGCCCGTGATTGAATACGATGATGACGGCCTAATAGGCGAACGCTTGAGGCAAATCACGGAGTCTTTAAACATTGAAGTCAAACACCAAGAAAATATTTCTTACAAGCAAGCCACCAGTTTTTCTAAAAATTTTAGAAAAAACGATGCGTTTTTTAAAAATTCTATTTTGATTTTAAACACCCCTACCACTAAAAGCGGCCTTATTCTTTCTCAAATAGGGCTTTTAGAATACAAGCCCTTTAAAATCCTTTCCACACAAATCAATTTCAACCTCTCTTTACTCTTGCTCACCCAGCCTAAAGACAGAAAGAATTTATTCATTGTCAATGCCTTACAAAATAGCGATGAAACGCTTATAGAATACGCCTCCTTATTGGAGAGCGATTTAAGGCATGATTGGGTGAATTATTCCAGTGCAATTGGGCTAGAGGTGTTTTTAAACACACTGGATCCGCATTTTAAAAAGTCTTTTCAAGAAAGTTTAGAAGACAATCAAGTCCGTTACCACAATCAAATTTATCAGGCTTTAGGGTATTCTTTTGAACCGATAAAAAATGAAAGCGGGACAAAAAAAGAATAATATTTAGATAATTATTTGAATACTTTTATTTTTAATGGGTTTTTTAACAAAATTAGAATATGATACGAGCGAAAATTAAACAAAGGTTATTCTGTGTTAAAATTTCAAAAATTACCTCTATTGTTTGTTTCCATTCTTTACAATCAAAGCCCTTTGTTGGCTTTTGATTATAAATTTAGCGGGGTAGCGGAATCCTTTTCTAAAGTGGGGTTTAACCATTCCAAACTCAATTCCAAAGAAGGGATTTTCCCCACAGCCACTTTTGTAACCGCCACGATCAAGCTTCAAGTGGATTCCAATCTGCTCCCTAAAAACATTGAAAAACACAGCTTAAAAATAGGCGTTGGCGGGATTTTAGGAGCGCTCGCTTACGATTCTACCAAAACGCTCATAGACCAAGCCACGCATCAAGTCTATGGCTCAGAACTTTTTTTCTTCATAGGGCGTTGGTGGGGGTATTTAGGCGACGCTCCTTGGAAAGACTCTCGCATAGAATCTGACGCTCACACCCGTAATTATGTCTTGTATAATTCCTATTTGTTTTATTCTTACGGCGATAAATTCCACCTAAAACTAGGGCGTTACCTTTCTAACATGGATTTTATGAGCGGTTATACGCAAGGCTTTGAACTGGATTATAAAATCAACTCTAAAATAGCGTTAAAATGGTTCAGCTCTTTTGGGAGGGCTTTAGCTGCGGGGCAATGGATACGAGATTGGTATGCCCCTATTGTTACTGAAGATGGCAGAAAAGATGTTGATTATGGCATCCATGCGGTGCAACTCTATTTTTCTAGCAAACATGTTCAAGCCACGCCCTTTTTTTATTTTTCACCTAAGACTTACGAAGCGCCCGGGATTAAAATCCATATTGATAGCAACCCGAAATTTAGGGGTTTAGGATTACGATCTCAAA
>NZ_CBOM010000001.1:0-251124 GCF_000476275.1 Helicobacter pylori SA213A | reverse complement strand
ATCTAAAATTTCTATAAATTCTTGGTTGTGGGTAGTCATAAACACTTGCAAATTACCATCTTTATTATTATTGATAAAATCAATAATATTTTTTAACAATAATCTCATGCGAGAAAAATGCAAGCCATTCTCCACTTCATCAATATAAATCGTTTTTGCGTTATCAGCCATAAAAGCACTTACAATGTGCAAATATTTCTTCAAACCATCGCCAAATGCAGATAGTGGGAGTTTTTCTTTGACATTTCTCACTTTTAATTTGAGTTGGTTGTTGGTGTTAAAGCTAATAGATTGGATATTGTTATCAAATTGATTAAGATGTTTATTTAATTCTTCTTCTAATTGGTTGTTACTGCAAATTTTACTCACCGCTTGAATCATATGAGCTTGCCTGTAAGCAGCATCGCTAGGTATTATGGTAGCGCTTTCAAAGGGTAAAAGTTTTTGCAATTGACTGGGTTCAAAATTCTTAAATTGCCTGTTGTAGCCTGACTGATTAGGAATTGGTGGGAAATTAGGAATTTTAGCAATATTTAAGTGATCGTTATAAATTTCCTCATTATTTTTTTTAAGAGTGAAATTAAGCTGAGAGGGCATTTGAGTTTGTTCTGCTGTAGGTATTATTTGCGACTCTATTACCTTTTGTTTTTCATTGGCTATGAATTTTATTTGTAAGTCTAAGGTTTGATTGTTGTCTAAAGTTGTGGTGATTTGTATTTTTTTCTCGGTGCCTAAACCATAAAACATTAAGCTTTTTGATTCTGATGTTAAAGGCTCTTTGCGTATATTGTCATAAATTTCTAATACATTAGTGCATGGGTGCATGGATTTACCTACCAAATAATACAACGCCTCTAACAAATTGGATTTACCCACATTGTTCCCACCAGTAATAATGTTGAGTTTGGTAAAACCATCAATTTGAGTGTCCTTAAAATTCTTAAAATTTTTGATGCGAACAGACTGAATCATTGAACCCCTTTATCCAAACAAAAATTGACGCTAAATTTTGGCATTATAGCGCATGCAATTACGACAAAATTTTAAAAGAACTTGAGAACAAACGATCTGATGGAATCGGTTCATCTCTTTTCGTTCAAAAACCTGACCCATTCGTCTCTATCAATCAAAAGCACTTCGTTAGCTTGAGCCAGTTTTTGAGCGGCTTGCGTGAAGTAGCTGTTGGTGATCACGCAAGCTTTTTCGCAAGCGTAGTAAGCTTTAGAAGAGACCACCTCCTGAATGGCTTTGGGCGAAACTTTATGCGAGTAGCGTTTGGCTTGAACCGCCCATTTGACGCCATCTTTTTCTACAATCAAATCCGCTCCATAATCGCCGCTTTTTTGAGTGATGCTCACTTCAAAACCCTTTGAAGTGAAAAAGATTTTAGAATATTCTTCAAATTCAAAGCCGTTCATGGCGTCTATTTTTTGCAAAATGCGTTTGAGTTGGCGCTTCTTATACGAAGAAATAACGCCTTGAAAAAGCACTAACATGGAAAAAACGCCAAGAATTGCCAACAATTTTAAAAGCAAATCATTAGCCGAGACAGCTAATTTCAATTCTAGGGCTTTTTCCAACAAAACATGCCAAGCTAAATAAATCCCTACCGAAAACAAAATGACAAAAATAAAAAATAAAATCTTTTTCATGCCTTAAAGCCACTCTGCATTTTCTATAGCGTTCAAACGCTTTTCTAAACCCTCCATAAGAGAATAGTAAGCCTTATTAAGGGCCTTGATTAAAGCGTTATGATAGGATTTGTCCTCTTGGGAAAAAAGAGAGGGGTTATCGCCCAAACGATTAGCGTAATAAACAGGCACGCTGAAAGCGGTGGGAATCAAAAGGGTGTCAAACGGGCAAGCGGTTTGCGGGACGCATTCTAAAATCAAGCTCGCTTGAAGGTTTAAAAACCGCATGACAGATTTTGGGTCAGCGTTAGGCTCAATGGTCTTTTTAAGCCTTTCTTTAATGGCTTTTAAATCCTTAGGACTCTCTTCAAAAGAAAAAAAAACATTGCCCGAAACATTGAAAGTGAAAGCGCTTTTATCTTTTAAAAAATAAGCGATTTGTTGGGTGAGTGCTTTTTTAAATTCTTTTTGGTAAAAGGGTGGCACAAAATGAGCGTTAAAAAAGATTTTAGGGGGGGTTAAAGTGAAAGCGGTTTTTAAAGCGCTGTTTTTGGGGTAATCTTTATATTTTAAATGGAGCGTCGTTTTGTTGAAAAACTGACACCCTAGTAAAATAAAAGCAACACCAACGCTTAAAACCCTTAGCATTCTATCAAACGCCCATGCTCTAATTTCACATGCTTAGTGGCTAATTTAAGCGTGCTTGGGTTGTGCGAAATGAGAATGATCAAGCGGTTTTGTTTCAATTCTAAAATGCTTTGTTTAACGCTCTCTTCTGTGTGATTGTCTAAAGCGGAAGTGGCTTCATCAAAGATTAAAACTTGAGCGTCTTTATACAAAGCTCTTGCAATGGCGATTCTTTGGCGTTGGCCGCCGCTAAGATTAGCACCAAATTCATCTAACACGCTCTCTATCCCATGAGGCATTTTTTCCACAAAATCTAAGGCTTGAGCTTTTTTTAGGCATTCTTTGATTTTTACCTCATCAATTTCTAAACCATACGCCACATTTTCAGCCACGCTCCCGTTAAAAATAAACACCCTTTGAGTGACAACGCTAATCTTTTCTCTCAAGGATTTTTGAGTGATGCTCTCTATTTTTTGATCATTGATGAAAATTTCGCCCTGGCTTGGCTCATAAAGGCGTAATATCAGATTCACTAATGAGCTTTTACCGCTCCCGCTTTCGCCTTTTAAAGCGATGATTTCATTTTGTTGGAATTTCAAGCTAATATCGCTTAAAACATAACGCTCTTGATTGTCTAGTGCATAAGCCAGCCATACCTTTTTAAATTCAATGGTGTGTATGGCGTTATCTAGCGTCAATTCCCCATCAACAATAACCGGCTCTCTTTCTAAAATCTCATGGATCCTGTCGCTAGCGACTAAGGCTTCTTGAAAATTAGAAACGATCCTAGTTAGGCGTTTGATCGGCGTATAGAGCATAAAAAGGGCCGTGATGAAAGAAAAAAACGCCCCCACGCTAATATGGCCCCTAATCACTTCATTCCCCCCTAAATAAATCACTAACGCTATAGCGATTGAGCCTAAAAACTCCATTAAAGGCGAAGAAATTTCAGCCACAGCGATATTTTTGGTACCGATTTTAAAAAACGCTTCATTTTCTTTCACAAAAGCCTTATGCTCTAACTTTTCGCCATTAGAGATTTTAATCGCTTCCACATTGTTAAAAACCTCACTCAAACGAGCGGTGATTTTGGCGTTACTCTCTTGGTGGGATTTGGCGAGTTTTTTAACCTTACGAATGATTTTACTAATAGGAATGGCCGCTAATGGCATGATCACTAGCCCCACTAACGCCAATTTAGGGCTTTGATAAATGACCACCCCCACTAATCCAATAATCGTTAGCCCTTCTCTTATGCTCTCTGAAAGGTAATTAGACAAACTCGCTCTGATCAAACCTATATCGTTGGTGATCCTTGCGATCAATTCGCCCTTTTTCGTCCTGTTAAAAAAATCCATTTCCATTTTGAGAAGGCTTTCTAACATGGTGTTGCGTATTTTTTTGACAATATCAAGCCCAATAAAGTTAGTGAAATAAGTGCCTAAATACATGCCCCCACTCTTGCCCAAATACGCTAAAATCACTAAAAAAGGCAAGATTTTGAGCATGTGAGTGTCTTTATTGATAAAAATTTCATCTAAAGTGGGCTTGACTAAATAAGTCCCCCAAGCCGTGCTTAAAGCCACCACTAAAGAAGAAAATAAAACCACTATAAAACTTTTATAATGCTCTTTAAGGTATTTAGAATAACGCTTGAAAAAGAGTTTCAAATGCTTAACCTTTGGATTTGATTAAACTTGTATTATAGTGTTTTTATTAAGGGATTTTTAACGCTTTAATAAACAGCTTAAAGCGATTGGTTAGAATTTAGCGCTAAGAGTTGTCATCAAATGGCTTCTGTCTGAATAAAGCGCTTTAGAGCCGGGCGTGGGCCTGTAACTCCCTACCGTAAAGCCTGAATGCGTCATCACGCCCAAATATTCTAATTTCACGCTCGCTGTCAAACTCTTACTGATCTTATAGCCCACATTAACAGCCGCGCTCGCTTCATTGGCTAAAGTGCCGCTAGTCCAACGCCATAAAGTCCCCCACAGCCACTTTTTATGCACGCCCCCACCAAAAACCCAACCAGAGACGGCATCAGCGGTTACCACATGGCTTAAGGCTTGCCCTATATCATAAACGCTATTGGTCCAAAAATCAATGCCTAAAGGGTTTCCTGTCGTGCCTATGTAAGCGTTTGCGTTTTTCCACACTTTATAAAACGCTCCCCCAAAATTAAATTCATTGTAATCAAATCGTTGCCTAATGAGCAAGCTTTGCCCAGCAGTGCCAGCTTTCACAGCGTAACGATAAGTATCCCTTCTTAAAGGGGCATGGACAGGGAGCAAAATATAAGCTTTTGTTTCGGATCTAAAGCCCACGCCATCAAAATTAGGGTTACTATCATAGCCTACAACCACCCCAGGGCTATAATAAGTCCCAGGCGAAAATTGGAAAAAAGGGCTGACGCTAATTCCTTTTCTTTCATAAGTGTAATTCACTAAATGGATACCATAATTTAGAGTGCGCCCGTTTTTAACCACGGTTCTTGGAGAGTAAAAATCATAAATCCACTCCCCATAAGCGAACGCCCTACCCCATGAGCTAAACCACCATAGTTTATGACTCCCCTCATTTTTATCCTTAACTTTAGCGCTGATTTCAAAACCTTGCGTATAGCCGCTCATATAAGGAGCATTAGATTGATAACGCCCCCCTTTAGCTAAAAAAATATCTTTATAGCGGTATTCTAAAAAAGCGTTATTCATCAAGTAATTACGGCGGATTTTATTAGCCCTAGCGTTCCCGCACGCTATAGAATCAATCACCTTGCCATCAGAACCAAGCGCGCACTCATGGATACTCGTGCCATCAAGCAAGGCTCTTTTACCCCCTAAATAGCCATCCCAATAACCGATGTAATTATAAATAACCGATCCACCTTGATTGAATTTCGTGCTATCATAAGCGACCCCTCCTAGCGTGCCGCCGACTTTTCCCTCTAAAACATGCCCTTGATCTTTAAGGCCTTTGGATAAAAAATCCGCATAAATATTGCCCTGACCTACAGCGGTTACAAAAGTCTCTGTAGGATAAATCCCCCTAGCTATGTCAATCTTTTTTTTATTAAAGCCAACTTTAGAAAAGGACTCCGCTGAAACTTCAATTTTATAATCAAACGCTTGCAAAGAAGCGCTTAAACTTAAAACATATAACCCGCAAAAAACTTGATTCTTTAAAGGCGTGCTATTTTTCATTTTTTTCCTTTTAATAACCAATACATCTTAAAGACTACAATTCTTAACTGATCTAAAAACAAAGAAGCATAATCAAGCTATTTATTTACTTTTAATTAACTCAACTATTTTAGATTATAACGAAATTTTTTTAGTTTCATCATAAAATGAGATAAAGTAAATTAAAACTTAATCAAATTGGGATTTTTACGCCGTTTTACAACCAAACCCATTTTTAATACAAAAGTTCTCGTATTGATTTTAAAAAATGCCAAAAAGCATTTTTAAGTTTGACAATCAATCTAATAGCAAAAACTCCAACACCGCCATGCGCATTGCCACGCCATTTTTGACTTGCTCTAAGACTTTAGAACGCTTGTCTTCTAACACCGTGCTTTCTATATCAATATCCCTATGCACCGGGCCTGGGTGTAAAATAATGACCTCTTTATTTTTAGCACGAGCCTCTAGGCGTTGTTGGGTGATGCAATAAGCGTTGCCGTAATCTTTCAAGCTCGCAAAAATGGGTGCGTTGTGCCGTTCGGTTTGGGTTCTCAAACTCATTAAAATGTCTGCAAATGCTATCGCTTCTTCAATGTTGTGCGTCGTTTTTAAAGAAGTGGTAGGGAGCATGGAGCTTGGAGCACACAGCATGATCTCAAGCCCTAGCCTTTGGAGCAATTTAATGTTACTATTAGCCACTCTGGAATTTTTCACATCGCCTATGAAAGCGATTTTCTTCCCTTTTAGATTTTCTAAACTGCCAAAATGCTGATAAAGGGTGAGCAAATCTAATAACGCTTGGGTAGGATGAGCGCTCACACCGCTTCCTGCGTTAATTAAAGGGCATTGTGAAAATTCTACCAATTTAAAAGGCGCGCTTGAAAAGGCATGCCGTGTGATGATAGCATCAGGCTGCATGGCATGGATATTTTTAAAAGTGTCTATTAAAGTTTCACCCTTTGAAGTGGAGCTTGTTTGCATGTTTAATTTCACCATTTTCGCCCCTAACCTTAGGCTTGCGATTTCAAAGCTAGACACCGTTCTAGTGGAATTTTCAAAAAATAAAGCCACGATGATTTTATTGTGCATTTTTTCTTTCGTTTCTAAAGATACGGCGTTAAAATCGTTCGCATAAACGCTCGCTTTGTTCAATAAAAGCTTGATTTCATCTAGGCTTAAATCGCTGGTTTGGAGCAAGTGTCGGCATTTTTTTGGCATAAAACCCCCTTTTAGTTATAATACAGATTTTATTTTAGCTAAAAATGGCATGGGTTTTAGCAAGGAATGGGCTTGAAAAATCTCTCAACACTTCTGGTGTCTTTATTCTTTTGTTTAGGGTGTGTGAGCAATTTTAATGAAGACACTTACACGCTAGACTTAGTGTTAGAAAAAAAAATCCAAGCCAGCAGGAAAGGCGAAATCACCCAAAATAATGTGCCTATCATCACGGCTATCGCTACGCATTTAAACGATGTGGATAGCGGCACTTACTATGATCATGAGTATTTTTTAGTGGAGATTTTCACGCAAAATAACGACTGGATAGATGATGGCTATATTTCTTATGAACTTTTTGGCACAAAACCTACAGGCTCAGAGCCTTTATGGGTGCGAGAAATCACAAAAGATGAATTTGATGGCATTTTAGAAACCACGAACCGGTGGAGTCGAGCTTTTTTGCTCGCTTTTGACAAATTGGATTATTTAGCGGTACAAGAAGCCAAATTAGAGCTTGATGCCTATAATTTAGGCAAAATTGTTTTTAATTTCGCTTATCAAGTCCCCTTGCCTCAATTTTAATGCGCTTAGATTACGCCCTATTCAACCAGCATTTAGCAAATAGCAGAGAAAAAGCTAAGGCGTTGGTTTTAAAAAAACAGGTTTTAGTCAATAAAATAGTGGTTTCTAAACCCTCTTTTATCGTTAAAGAGAGTGATCAAATTGAACTCATCGCTCCCAATCTATTCGTTAGTAGGGCTGGGGAAAAATTAGGGGCTTTTTTAGAAGATCATTTTATAGATTTTAAAGAAAAGGTTGTTTTAGATGTGGGAGCGAGTAAGGGAGGCTTTAGTCAAGTGGCTCTTTTAAAAGGGGCTAAAAAGGTGCTTTGCGTGGATGTGGGGAAAATGCAATTAGATGAAAGTTTAAGAAACGACCAACGCATAGAATGTTACGAAGAATGCGATATTAGAGGGTTTAAAACGCCAGAAAAAATTGATTTAGCGCTTTGCGATGTGAGCTTTATTTCTCTATATTGTATTTTAGAAGCGATTTTGCCTTTAAGCGGTGAATTTTTAGCGCTTTTCAAACCGCAATTTGAAGTGGGCAAAGCAGTAAAACGCAATAAAAAGGGGGTAGTGATGGATAAAGAAGCCATTTTGAACGCTTTAGAAAACTTTAAAAACCATTTAAAAACAAAGGATTTTCAAATCTTAACGATCCAAGAAAGCTTAGTGAAAGGGAAAAACGGGAATGTTGAATTTTTTATCCATTTCAAGCGAACCTGAGATTAAAAGCCTAGCTATCGGTAAATTTGATGGCTTGCATTTAGGGCATCAAGCCCTTTTTAAGGAATTAAAAGATCCCAAAGCCCTTTTAATCATAGAAAAAAAGCATTACACTAAAGGCTATTTAACCCCCCTAAAATACCGCGCCAAACTCGTGGGCATGCCTTTATTTTTTGTGTATTTAGAAGAAATTTCACAATTAAACGCCCTAGATTTTTTAGAGCTTTTAAAAAAGAAATTCCCCAACTTAGAACGCCTAGTCGTAGGCTATGATTTCAGGTTTGGGCATGGGAGACAAAATGACGCTTTATTTTTAAAAGAGCGTTTTGAAAAAACCATTATTGTGCCTGAAGTGAAAGTCCAAAACATTAGCGTGCATTCTAAGATGATCAAACTAGCCCTAAGTCATGGTGACTTACTTTTAGCTAACAAGCTCTTAGGCCGATATTATGAAGTGTGTGGGGAAGTCATTAGCGATCAAGGTTTAGGGCATAAAGAATTAGTTCCTACTTTAAATATCAAAACTAAAGATTTTATCCTCCCTAGCTTTGGGGTGTATGCGAGTTTAGTGAAAATAAAAGATCCAATTTATCAAAAAAGCGTGAGTTTTATAGGCAACCGCTTAAGCACGGATCAACATTTCGCCATAGAATGCCATGTTCTTGATACCATCATAGAAAACCCACCCAAAGAAATCGCTTTGCGTTGGGTTCAAAAAATACGAGACAACATGCGTTTTTCTTCGTTAAAAGAGCTTAAAAATCAGATCCAACAAGACATCTTAACAGCCAAAGAGATTTTGAGATAATTTGTGTTAAAATGGCTTTCAAAAACCTTAAAAATGGAAAAATTTGATGCGATTGAGTAACGCTGACTTGGAACGATTAAAAAGCATGGCGAACACGCTTCGTTTTTTATGCGCGGACATGATAGATAAGGCTAATAGCGGGCATCCGGGCGTGTGCTTGGGATTAGCTGATGTGATGGTGGTTTTAAGCTTGCACCTCAATCTCAACCCCACTAACCCTAAATGGCTCAATAGGGACAGGTTGGTTTTTAGCGGAGGGCATGCGAGCGCGTTAGCTTATAGCTTGTTGCATTTGTGGGGCTTTGATTTGAGCTTAGAAGATTTAAAGCAGTTCAGGCAATTGCACTCTAAAACCCCAGGACACCCCGAATTGCACCACACCGAAGGCATTGAAATCACAACAGGCCCTTTGGGGCAAGGTTTTGCTAACGCTGTGGGCTTTAGCATGGCGAGCCAATACGCTCAAAACCTTTTAGACAAACAAGCCATTTCTCATAAAGTCTATTGCTTGTGTGGGGATGGGGATTTGCAAGAAGGCATTAGTTATGAGAGCGCTTCTTTAGCCGGGCACCTTCGCCTTGATAATCTCATTGTGATTTATGACAGCAACCAAATCAGCATTGAAGGCGCTATTAATATTAGTTTTAGCGAACAGGTTAGAACGCGTTTTTTAGCGCAAAATTGGGAAGTGCTAGAATGCGATGGGCATGACTATCAAGCGATTCATAACGCTTTAGAAGAAGCCAAAAAATCCCATAAACCCACGCTTTTAATCGCTCATACGATTATTGGTAAGGGGGCTATTGGTTTAGAGGGGAGTGAAAAAACGCATGGCTCGCCTTTAAATAAAGAAGTGTTAAAACAATCCAAAGAAAACGCTCAAATCAATCCTAATGAAAGCTTTGTCATTAGTCCAAAAAACAAAATGCATTTTGAAGAAGTGAAAGTTAGGGGCGTTAGCTTAGAGGCCTTATGGGAAAAATCCTTAAGCCCTAAAATAAAAGAAAAAATCCATGCGTTAAAGAATTTTGATTTTAACACCATCCATTACCCTACCTTTAAAAAAGGCGAATCTCTAGCCACGAGAGTGAGTAACGGCATGATTTTAAACGCTATCGCTAAAGAATGCGAGGGCTTTTTAGGGGGAAGCGCGGATTTAGCCCCCTCTAATAACACGCATTTAAAACATTCTGGCGATTTCCCTTTAGGGCAAAATTTGCATTTTGGGATCAGAGAGCATGCTATGGGGGCTATCACTAACGCTTTGGCGGCTTATGGCTTGTTGGTGCCTTTTTGCGCGACCTTTTTTGTGTTTAGCGATTATTTAATGCCCAGCATTCGTTTGAGCGCTTTAATGAAATTAAAAGCCCTTTTTATCTTCACGCATGACAGCATTGGCGTGGGCGAAGACGGGGCGACGCACCAACCCATAGAGCAATTGAGCCATTTACGCGCTTTGCCCAATTTCTATGCTTTCAGGCCCAGCGATGCTTTTGAAAATACGGCTTGCATGCAAGTAGCGTTAAGTTTGAACGCTCCTAGCGCTTTTATTTTATCGCGCCAGAATTTACCCGTGCTTGATGAGGTCTCTAAAGAGCAGGTTTTAAAAGGGGCGTATGTTAAACACCATTCTAAAGATCCCATTATCACGCTGGTTGCGAGCGGGAGCGAAGTGTCTTTGGCTTTAGAGAGCGCTAAAATGTTAGAGCGAGAAAATATCCCCACTCAAGTGGTGAGCACGCCTTGCTTTGATTTGTTGATAGAGCAAGATGAAAGCTATCTTAAAGAACTTTTTAAGGGTAAAGTTTTAGTCATTGAAGCGAGTCGCGCGATAGAGTGGTATCGTTTTGCGGATAAAATCATTGGCATGGATTCTTTTGGGAGTTCGGCAAAGGGCGATAAACTCTTTGAAAAATTTGGCTTTAGCGTTGAAAACATCACCGCTCAAGCTAAAAGGTTGCTCAACGCATGAACTTAGAAAAACTTTTTTTAGAAAAAACCCCCTTGTTTGTTTTTAGCTCTACTAGGCGTTTAAAGCATTTCTATTTAGAGCAAGGCGAAGGGTTTTTGCCTAACGCGATGAGCATGGGGAGTTTTTTTGAGCAGGCTTTTTACATCCCTAATAAAAAGAAAATCCCTAAAAGCGTGCGCCAAATTTTAATGATAGACACCATCAAAACGATCGCTAAAGAAAAAGGCTCTATCCTTAAAGGGCTTTTGCTTTTTGAAAACAGCTTTTTAGGGTATTTGGAAAGCACTTCTTTTTTATTTGATTTGTTTGATGAATTAAGCTCTGCTTGCATCAAACTCAACGAACTTTCTTCTAAAGACATTTACCTGGATTATGAAAAACATTTAGAAATCTTAGAAATGATTTATGATCGCTACATCAAAAAGCTAGAAAAACTAGGCTTTTATGACAAAATCATGCAAGAAAAGCCCGCTATTTTAAAGGAATTTTTTAGTCATTTTTCCTCCATTGAATGGCATTTAGACGGCTTTATGAGTGTTTTTGAAAGGCAATGCTTGCTAGAAGCCGCTGAGTTAGTGCCTATCACTTTACACCTATCTTGCGATAAATACAACCAAAAATTTTTGGAATTTTTAAACCTCAAATTAGAGACAGATTGCGATTATTCCATTGACTTTAAAACCCAAAAGATCCTTTCTCAAACCCCTAATAATCAAAAAATAGAGCCAAAGCTTTATGCAAACTCTAGTTATTTAAAACAAAGCGCTTTAATTTTGCAAACCATAGAAGAATATTTGCAAAAAGATAACGATCCTAATAAAATGGCGATCATCACGCCCAATGCGGATTTTTTGCCTTTTTTAAAGCTTTTAGACAAAAACAATAATTTGAATTTCGCTATGGGTTTAGGGGCTAAAAATTGCTCTTATTATACAGAGCTTGTAAAAATCTTAGAAGATTCAGAAAACAATGATGGTAATTTGAGCGCTTCTGCGTTATTGGATTTAGAAAACCTCACGCTCTCGCTTTTAGAAGAACAAAGCTCTAAAGAACAAGCATCATTAAAAGAAACGCACTCTCAAATCATGCACCAGTACCATCTTTTAGAAGACACGCTTAAAAACTATAGTTTTAAGGATTTATTGCATTTGTATTTGCAAGAATTTGAAGCTAACTTCCGTTTAGATGATTCTAGTGGGGGTAAAATACGAGTCATGGACACTTTAGAGACAAGGGGCATGCAATTTGATAAAATCGTTATTGTGGATTTTAATGAAACCTGCGTGCCAAGCCTTAAAGATTGCGATTTGTTTTTGAACTCTGCTTTAAGAAAATCGCTCAACCTCCCCACTTTATTAGATAAGAAAAATTTGCAAAAACACTATTACTACCAGCTCTTTAAAAACTCTAAAGAAATAGCACTTTCTTATATAGAGAGTGAAACTTCAAAAGCCTCTAACATGCTTTTGGAATTAAATTTGCATATAGAGCCTATCAAAGACGCTTACACGCTTTTTGCACCAAGTCCTTTAAAAGACTACCAAGAAGAAGAAATCAAAGCCGCTATCCCTAAAGATTTTAGCTTTAGCGCTAGCTCATTAAACGCTTTTTTAACTTGCAAGCGCCGTTTTTACTACCACTACATGAAGCGATTCAAAGAAAGCCCTAAAGACGAAAGTAATAGTGCTGTGGGCAGTTTGCTCCATGAACTTTTAAAAGAAGCTTATGAAAAAGACAAAAACCCCTATACATTAGAAGAGAGGCTCATTTGGCTGTTAGAAACAAGAGAAAACATTACCCCTAAAGAGCGTTTAGACACTCTTGTAGCGCTCAAAAAAATCCAGGCTTTTTACCTTAAAGAAAAAGAACGCTTTAATACAAAAATCAAAATCCTTGATCTTGAAAAAAGCTTTGAAACGATTATTCAAGGCGTTATTTTTAAAGGGCGCATAGACAGGATTGACAAAACGGCTGACAATGAAATTATTTTATTGGATTACAAATTCAAAAACGATTTGAAATTAGACAATATGAGCGAAAAACAACGAAAAAGCTTAAGACCCATAGAAATCGCTCAAATCAGCACCGATTATCAAATGGCTATCTATGCGTTTGCTCTTAAAAATTTAGGCTACAAAGAGCCTATAAAAGCCTTTTTTTATGATTTGAGAAAGGGCGAGTTGCTAGAAGAAGACGAGCTTGTTTTACAGGCTAAAATGGATCATTTGGAATTTTCTCTTATCCCCAAACTCAAGCAAGAAATTGATTTTGAAAAAACTTTAGAGGTTAAAGATTGTGAATACTGCTCTTTTAAAGACATGTGCAACCGATGAAATCTAAAAAACTTTATTTAGCTTTAATCATAGGGGTTTTATTAGCGTTTTTAACCCTATCTTCATGGCTGGGTAATAGCGGTTTAGTGGGGCGTTTTGGGGTGTGGTTTGCCGCACTCAATAAAAAATATTTTGGGTATCTTTCATTCATTAATTTACCCTATTTAGCGTGGGTTTTATTCCTTTTATACAAGACTAAAAACCCTTTTACAGAAATCGTTTTAGAAAAAACTTTAGGGCATCTATTAGGCATTTTATCTTTGCTCTTTTTGCAATCTAGCCTGTTGAATCAAGGGGAAATCGGCAACAGCGCGCGTTTGTTTTTACGCCCTTTTATAGGGGACTTTGGGCTTTATGCACTGATAACGCTTATGGTAATTATTTCTTATTTGATTTTATTCAAACTGCCCCCTAAAAGCGTTTTTTATCCTTATATGAACAAAACACAAAACCTTTTAAAAAAGATTTATCAACAATGCTTACAAGCCTTTAGCCCTAATTTTAGCCCAAAAAAAGAGGGTTTTGAAAACACCCCACCAGATATTCAAAAAAAAGAAACCAACAACGACAAGGAAAAAGAAAATCTCAAAGAAAACCCTATTGATGAAAACCACAACACCCCTAACGAAGAATCGTTTCTAGCGATCCCTACCCCCTATAACACGACTTTAAACGATTTAAAGCCACAAGAAGGCTTAGTCCAAATTTCCTCCCACCCCCCTACCCATTACACCATTTACCCTAAAAAAAACCGATTTAATGATTTGACTAACCCCACTAACCCCACTTTAAAAGAAACTAAACAAGAAACCAAAGAAAGAGAACCCACGCCTAAACAAGAAACTCTTACGCCCACCACGCCCAAACCTATTATATCAGCACCCATCATGCCCGCACCTGCGCCCAACGCAGAAAATGACAACAAAACAGAAAACCAAAAAACCCCCAACCACCCCATAAAAGAAGAAAGCCCACAGGAAAACCCACAAAAAGAAAATCAAAAAGAAAATATAGAAGAAAAAGAAAATCTCAAAGAAGAAGAAAAAGAAACACAAAACGCTCCAAGCTTTAGCCCACTAACCCCCACAAGCGCTAAAAAACCCGTTATGGTTAAAGAATTGAGCGAAAATAAAGAGATATTAGACGGATTGGATTATGGCGAAGTAGAAAAACCCAAAGATTATGAGCTTCCCACCACGCAATTATTGAATGCGGTTTGTTTGAAGGACACTTCTTTAGACGAAAACGAGATTGATCAAAAAATCCAGGATCTATTGAGCAAACTGCGCACCTTTAAAATTGATGGCGATATTATCCGCACTTATTCAGGCCCTATTGTAACCACTTTTGAATTCCGTCCAGCCCCTAGCGTTAAGGTGAGCCGCATTTTAGGCTTGAGCGATGATTTAGCGATGACTTTATGCGCTGAATCCATCCGCATTCAAGCCCCTATCAGGGGTAAAGATGTCGTTGGCATTGAAATCCCTAACAGCCAAAGCCAGATTATTTATTTAAGAGAAATTCTAGAGAGCGAATTGTTTCAAAAATCCAGCTCGCCTCTAACTCTAGCTTTAGGCAAAGACATTGTGGGTAACCCTTTCATCACGGATTTAAAAAAGCTCCCTCACTTGCTCATTGCCGGCACAACAGGAAGCGGTAAGAGCGTGGGCGTGAATGCGATGATTTTATCCTTACTTTATAAAAACCCCCCCGATCAACTCAAATTAGTGATGATCGATCCCAAAATGGTAGAATTTAGCATTTATGCGGACATCCCTCATTTGCTCACGCCCATTATCACCGACCCTAAAAAAGCTATTGGGGCTTTACAAAGCGTGGCTAAAGAAATGGAACGCCGGTATTCTTTAATGAGCGAATACAAGGTTAAAACCATTGATTCTTATAATGAACAAGCTAAAAACAATGGCGTTGAAGCGTTCCCCTATTTGATTGTGGTGATTGATGAATTAGCGGATTTAATGATGACAGGAGGCAAAGAAGCGGAGATTCCTATCGCTAGAATCGCTCAAATGGGGCGAGCGAGCGGCTTGCACCTCATTGTAGCGACCCAACGCCCAAGCGTGGATGTCGTAACCGGCTTGATTAAAACCAACTTGCCTTCAAGGGTGAGTTTTAGGGTAGGCACTAAGATTGATTCTAAAGTGATTTTAGACACTGATGGGGCGCAAAGCTTGTTAGGAAGGGGCGATATGCTCTTTACCCCCCCAGGAACAAACGGGTTAGTGCGCTTGCATGCCCCCTTTGCCACTGAAGATGAAATCAAAAAAATCGTGGATTTTATTAAAGCCCAAAAAGAAGTGGAATATGATAAAGATTTCTTGCTAGAAGAATCGCGTATGCCTTTAGACACCCCTAACTATCAAGGCGATGACATTTTAGAAAGGGCTAAAGCGGTGATTTTAGAAAAAAAGATCACTTCTACGAGTTTTTTACAACGCCAATTAAAAATCGGCTACAACCAAGCCGCTACCATTACTGAGGAATTAGAAGCTCAAGGCTTTTTATCCCCAAGAAACGCCAAAGGCAACAGAGAGATTTTGCAAAACTTTTAGGCTTTGTTTTCATTGGATATTGGCAATAAAAACATTATTTTTAATTTTTAAAAGTTACCGCTTGCTTTTCGCAAGCTTTTTATGATTGATTTTAAAAATGCCTGTGTGCATTTTTTAGGCTTTACCACCAATCCTTTATTAAAAACAAAAACTTTTCTCAATGATACAAACGATACCAACCTTTCATCTATTAATCAAATATTATCTGTGGTTTCCCTAACTCCTAGTAAAATTACCTAAAAATTTCATGTTCAAGGATAGCCATGAGCCCCCAACCCGCCACTAAAAAACCCTTAAAATCCCTTTTAGCCGCTAGTTCAGGTAATTTAGTGGAATGGTATGACTTTTACGCTTATGCGTTCTTAGCGCCTTATTTCGCTAAGGAATTTACCCACACCAATGACCCCACTTTAGCGCTCATCTCAGCTTTTTTGGTTTTTATGCTAGGGTTTTTCATGCGCCCTTTGGGGAGTTTGTTTTTTGGTAAATTGGGGGATAAAAAGGGGCGTAAAACTTCTATGGTGTATTCCATTATCCTTATGGCGCTAGGCTCTTTTTTGCTCGCATTGCTCCCCACTAAAGAAATCGTAGGGGAATGGGCGTTCTTGTTTTTATTATTAGCCAGGCTTTTACAAGGCTTTAGCGTGGGAGGAGAATACGGCGTGGTCGCTACTTACCTCTCTGAATTGGGCAAGAATGGTAAAAAAGGTTTTTATGGCTCTTTCCAATATGTAACTTTAGTTGGAGGGCAACTCTTAGCTATTTTTTCGCTCTTTATCGTTGAAAATATTTACACGCATGAGCAAATCAGTGCGTTCGCTTGGCGTTATTTATTCGCTTTAGGGGGTATATTAGCCCTACTCTCGCTCTTTTTAAGAAATATCATGGAAGAAACCATGGATAGCAAAACAACTTCCAAAACCACTATTAAAGAAGAAACCCAAAGGGGCAGTTTAAAGGAATTGCTCCACCATAAAAAAGCCTTAATGATAGTCTTTGGGCTAACTATGGGAGGGAGTTTGTGTTTTTATACTTTTACGGTGTATTTAAAAATCTTTTTAACCAACAGCTCATCATTCAGCCCTAAAGAAAGCAGTTTCATCATGCTTTTAGCACTCTCTTATTTTATCTTCTTACAGCCCTTATGCGGGATGCTTGCGGATAAAATCAAACGCACCCAAATGCTGATGGTTTTTGCTATCACAGGGCTTATTGTAACGCCTGTTGTCTTTTATGGTATCAAGCATGCCACTGGCGTGTATGAAGCCCTATTTTATGAAATACTCGCATTGAGCAGCATGAGTTTTTACACTTGCATTGCTGGGGTCATTAAAGCGGAATTATTCCCTGAACATGTGCGAGCGCTTGGCGTGGGTTTGGCCTATGCGATCGCCAATGCGCTTTTTGGAGGGAGCGCAAGCTATGTAGCGTTAGAGTTCAAACAACATGGTTTTGAATGGGGGTTTGTGGGCTATGTCATGTTGAGTATTGTTATCTTTATGGTTATGGTTATCATATTCCCTAAAAAAACCTATTTGGAATGAATCTGTTTTTATTTAATTTTTGCTATAATTTTTCCTTTTAAAAGGATTATTCGCATGCAAAATGGGTATTATGCGGCCACAGGTGCTATGGCGACACAATTTAACCGCTTGGATTTAACCTCTAATAATTTAGCTAACCTAAACACCAACGGCTTTAAAAGAGACGATGCGATTACAGGCGATTTTTTAAGGCTTTACCAACAATACCGAGAGCAACTGCCCTTAGAAGATGAAACTAAAGCGAGCGCGAAGTATTTAAACCGCAATCTCAATCGTGTGCCTATTTTATCAGAAATCTATACCGATAGGAGTCTTGGCGCGTTTGAAGGAACGCATAACCCCCTAGATTTTGCCCTAACAAGCCCTAACCTCTATTTTGCGATACAAACTAATGAGGGCGTCGCTTATACCAGAGACGGGCATTTTAGCGTTGATAAAGACGGCTTTTTAGTTACTCTTAATGGCTTTAAGGTGCTTTCACGCTCTGGATTGAACGAAAAAGGAGGGATCATGCTCATGCCTGACGCTGAAATTGAAGTGGATCAAAATGGCGGAATCACTTTTAGGGATAATGAAGCCCAAATTCAAGCGGGCGCGTTAGCTTTAGTGAGTTTTAGCGAACCTAAAAACCTTAAAAAAATAGGGCAAAACCTTTATACTTATCAGGGCGAAGGCGTCCATCAAGTCTCTGACTCTGGCGCGTTAAGGCAATATATGCTAGAAAAAAGCAATGTCAATGCGGTGCGCGAGATGAGCGCTTTAATTGAAATCAACCGCTTTTTGGACATGTATTCTAAAGTGCTAAAAACCCATCAAGATGACATGAACGCTGAAGCGATCAACAAACTCGCTACAAAAGCTTAAACTTTTGGCGATTTTAAAATCCATAGGAGGGTTTTTGCGATACCCTAACTCCCTGATAATGCTTTTTAAAAGCCTTGTTAATCTTTTTTATATAGGATTAGTTTTAAAAGAGTTTAAAGAATTAAATGCCTTTTCTTTTGTAATCGCTTGCAAAGTAGACGGTAACGCAAGCTTCTCTTTATTTCGTAGTTTATAGCCGCTGACTACTCAACGATAATTCAATTTTTAATTATTTCGTTTGTTGTTTAAAACGCTCTTTATTGTGGTATTCTGTAAGCAAACGCCCCCATTTTTCTTGTTATGGCTCTTGTGTTTTAAGCTCGTTTGTGATAGGATATTCTCATTAAGGTTTGAGACGCTATAGTCGGTGTCATCTCTGTAATGATTAGAGAGTGTCGGCTTGGTTTCTAATTCCCTTAATGTTTTTATCGCCCCAATCAAGTTTTTTGATTACCCACTTGATTATCAGTATCCATTTTAAGATAGAGCCATTCCAAAAGCTTGTAAAAATTTTCTTTCTGCTTCCACTAAATTAGGGTTTAAGAGCAAGTCATTTTTTAAAGCGCTTGTATAGGCGGTGTGTGAGCGAAAACTTTTGTTTTTTAAGTCCAATTTGATTTTATCTTTTTGGCTGAAACAATCTTCAATATTTTTGAAATTTTTAAAACTATCATCGCAATCATTGAGTTTTAGAATGTTGAGCTTATTCTTTAATTCCTTATTCAACTCTTCGCATGCCTTACCCCTTGTATCCCCATCCACTAATAGCGTGGTGTTTGGCTCTTCTTGAACTAAAGTTTCTAAAATTTGTTTCATTTGTGGCTTTTTTGATTCTTTTAAATCATCATTCCCTAGTCCGTTAACGGGTAAAAACACGATGTTTAAAAACGCCATGTCTAAGGAGATCTTTTTTTCTTGTTCATAGAGCAATTTAAACGCGCTCAAATAATTGTAATCGCTAATGCCTTCTACAAACAAAAGGCGATCGTTTTTATTGAGAATCTTATGACTCACGCCTAAAGATTTTTTAATGGTTTTCAATGCCCCATTATCGCCCAAATCCACAGATGAAAAATGACGAATGCTAACGCTTTGCAAAGACTCTTCATTATGGCGTAAGACTCTCAATTCATTTAAATGATTCATATCCACTAAAAAGGGATCATGGGTTACCAAAACAAAAGTAACTCCCACTCTTTGCCCAAACTCTTTTAAAAATTTCCTACACTCTTTGCGAGTTGGCACAGAAAGGTTTGAGCCCATTTCATCCATCAAAACAATGGCATTTTTTTTAAGGAATTACCAAATAAAAGGCCAAAAAACAAATTGAAAAACCATTTAAACCCATCGCTTTGATCGTCTAAATGCAACACTTCTTTTTGTTTGTTGGAATCTTTTTTAAAAAGCGATAGAGAAATATTGTGTAAGTCCAATCTAAAATCAAATAAATACGACCATTTTCGGTTTTGATCTTTTTGAAAATAAAGCCTGTTAAATCTATTGGTAATTTTAGAAATAACTTTTTCTTTGATCTCATCTTGCAACTGTGTCAAATAACCAATGTTTCCGCTCGCCTTTGAATAACTTTTCTTAACGCTTGATAAATTCACACCAATAGCTTTAAAAAACGCCCTAAAAAAGACACTTTTTTCCAATTCTTCTGGCTTGACAATCAAATCCTTATGTTTGAAACGCTTTTTGTTATCGTAGTAAATCACTTGAGGGAAGCGAGAGATTTTAGACACATCTATGGGTTCGCTATTCAATAAATCATCTACGCTTGTGTAAATTGCAGGTTGGTTATTAGAAACTTGTTCTAATTCATTGGTGGGTTCATCAGATTCTATTTTGAGAAAACCATCATCGTTGATAAAACGCCAGATAGTGATTTGAGAAAATTTTAAATCAGACAAACTTCTGCGGTTGTAGTAGTCATTTTTAAGCCACACTTGAACGATTGGGAGCAATTTTTCTTTGAAATTTTTAAGGATTTCATTTTATCTTCTAGGGTTGTCTTTGCAGTTAAATCTTGAATCATTTTTTCTAACCAAGCACTTCTAAACTTGGTTTTAAGATTATCGCAAAAATCACTCCTAAAATTTTGCACATTTTCTTCCCACAACGCCTCGAATAAATCTCTCATGTTAGAGATGACTTGAGAAGGCAATTCATTTTGAATGTTATTAGGGATGCAAGAGATGGTTTTATTATACCTATTGTATAGGTCTAACAATCTTCTCTCCTTTTCCTTTATGAGATCATCTCGGTGTGGGTATAAACTTCAGCACTCTTCAATAGCCTTTTCATAAGACAACTTGTCTTCTTCGCTTAACAAATCATTGTTAAGGGCTTTATAGCAAACACCTTCAAGCAAATCAACCTTTGCAATACTCTCATCAAAAGTGATTTTTGAAGAACTATCTATGGTTAAAGTCATTTCATTTTGGAGTATTTTATCTTTAAGGGTGCTTAATTTTAAAGAACTTATCGATTCTTCATAGCCCACATAATTAGGGGTGCAGTTTTTCTTAAATTCATTTACATGCTCGCTAAAACACCCTAAAGCTTTCAATAAATTGCTTTTACCGGTATTATTCTCACCTAGAATAATAACCAAACCGCCCAACTTATCGCCATTAAACGAATTGTTAAGATACAGCCTTTCATCTTTTTCTTGCTCGTTTTGAACACCAATATTTTTATAATTCTTGACCTCTAAGTAGCGCGTGGTTACTTTTAAAGGCTCTGCATCGTTACTATTGTTGGGGGGGGTAACTTGCGCCTTGTTTGTATTCTCTTCTTTTTTGTTGTTATGATGATTGCTCATGTGGATTTTTCCTTTCTTGGCTCGTTTTTAAGATAATTCAAGCGGATTTTTTTCATCCGTCTCTCAAGCTTGGTTAAAACTCTTCATTATATCTAAATTTCCAACCACTGCTATTAATTTAGATTAAATGAACCCCACCTTTAATATAGTTATTTTATTTGCCCTATTAAGTGGTATTCTAAAATGCTTTTTTGCTTCCTCTCGCATGCCTTAAACTCTAAATGCTTTAAGGGGTTAGCGATAGATAAAAGATAGGGTTTTTCACTCAAATTCAATACCACTACAAGCACATAATCATGGCTATACGCTTGCGCTTGATCGTATTCTTTTTGGGTCAATCTCAATGTTCCCTGCTTTTCTCTAATCCCCTTAACTTCCACTAAAAACGCTTGCTTGTTGGTTTGAATATAGAAGTCATACCCATCGCCAAAAAGACGCATGTCTTTTAAATGCCCACAAGAAAACACTTCTATATTTTTATAGTGGTTTAAAAAATACAATTCGGCTTCTAAACCCGTTTCTTGCATGCTTTTATAGCGGGCTTTAAGGTAAGCGTTAGGGGTAATGCCTAAATCTTTGATTCCGTATTGTTCTTGCAAAAACCATTTCACAATATGGCTAAAACCCTTAACGCTTTCATTTCCAAACAAACTATCAATCCATAATTTTCTATGGATATATGCATCGCCTTTTTGCCACCAACCTTTGCGTTTGTTAGGAAAAAAATAATCAAATAAATCCATGCGATTTTTGATAACACCAATCGTGTCAGCCAAGCCAATTTGGACGCAATATTCAAAAAAAGTATTTTTAATAGAAAAACCAAATTCTCTAATAAAGTCATTATCAAATTTCGCCAAAGCATAGCCTATGAGATTTAAAATTTCATAGTTCTTATGTTTTGCCATAGAAGCTAAACGCCCTAATCAATCTTTAATATCGCTAAAAACGCTTCTTGGGGAAGCTCCACCTTACCGATAGCCTTCATGCGTTTCTTGCCCTCTTTTTGCTTTTCTAAGAGCTTTCTTTTTCGTGTAATATCGCCCCCATAGCACTTAGCCGTTACATTCTTACCGACAGATTTGATCGTCTCTCTGGCGATGATTTTATTCCCCACGCTCGCTTGGATAGCGACTTCAAAAAGCTGTCTTGGGATAAGCTCTTTCATCGTTTCCACTAAAGCGCGCCCCTTTTCATACGCCTTATTTTTATCTATAATGATAGAAAGTGCATCCACTATATCGCCTGCAACCCTCACATCTAATTTCACCAAATTAGCTTCTCTGTTTTCTATGGGCTCATAATCAAAGCTCGCATACCCTTTCGTGCAAGATTTGAGCTTGTCATAAAAATCCATCACAATCTCATTACTAGGCAAGGAATAAGTGAGCATGACACGAGACTGGTTTAAATACTCCATTTTTTCTTGAATGCCTCTTTTATGATTCAATAATTGCATTAAATTACCCAAAAATTCGCTAGGCGTGATAATCGTCGCTCTCACGAAAGGCTCTTTGATGCAAGCGATATGATTTTCAGGGGGTAATTCGCTAGGGTTTTGGATGTATTTGATACTATTATCCGTCAAATGCACTTCATAGACCACCGTGGGAGCGGTAGCGATTAAGTTAAGGCTAAATTCCCTCTCCAGCCTTTCTTTGATCACCTCCATATGCAATAGCCCTAAAAAGCCCACCCTAAAACCAAAGCCAAGCGCTACTGAGCTTTCAGGCTCAAAATTCAAAGCGCAATCGTTAAGCTGGAGTTTTAATAACGCTTCTCTCAAATCTTCAAACCGGTCCGTTTCTATAGGGTAAAGCCCCGCAAACACAAAGGGTTTAGCCGGCATAAAGCCTTCAATGGGTTTAGGGGTAGGGTTTTTAGCGTCTGTGAGCGTATCCCCTACCGCAATATCAGTAACGCTTTTTAGCCCCAAACTCACAATGCCAATCTCGCCGCATTCTAAACTCTTAGTAGGGATTTTTTTCAAAGGGTTAGGGTAGTATAGCCCTAAAACGCCGTGTTTTTTACCCGTTCCCATCACTAGAATTTCTTGCTCTGTGTTGATATTCCCATCCATGATACGCACTAACGCTAACGCCCCTAAATAATTATCAAACCATGAATCATAAATGAGCGCTTTTAAAGGAGCGCTAGCATCACCGCTAGGGGCAGGAATAGTGGTAATGATTTTTTCTAACAAATCCTTAATGCCAATTTTAGCTTTAGCGCTCACTTCATTAGCGCTAGAACAATCAATCCCTATCGTGTCTTCTATATCCTGTTTGACTTCCAAAACATTCGCATTCGGCAGATCAATCTTATTGATCACCGGTAAAATTTCTAAATTGTTATCTAATGCGATATAAGTGTTGGCGATGGTTTGCGCTTCCACGCCTTGAGTGGCATCTACCACCAATAACGCCCCTTCGCACGAACACAAAGAGCGAGACACTTCATAACTAAAATCCACATGCCCTGGGGTGTCAATGAGGTTTAAAACATAATCCTCCCCCTTAAAAGTGTAATTCAAGCGCACGCTTTGAGCCTTAATCGTAATGCCTCTTTCTTTTTCAATATCCATAGTGTCCATCACTTGGCTCGTCATTTCTCTGTTGCTGATAGCGTTGCATTCAGAAATCAAACAATCCGCTAAAGTGCTTTTACCATGGTCAATGTGAGCGATAATGGAAAAATTGCGGATATTTTTCATTGGCGTAGGCGTCTTTTCTTTCATCTCTCTTGTCCTAAATCTTTTAAAATAGCGTCAGTCAAACTCTCTGTGTCTAAGCCTAAGGATTTTTCCACTAAAGCGGTGTTCCCATGCATGATAAATTCATCCATGATTTCAAAGCTTTTAACAGGCTTTAAAATATTTTGTTCGCTCAAAAACTCTAAAATCGCGCTAGCCACCCCCCCAAGCTTGTAATTATCGCTAAAAACATAGAGCTTTTGATAAGGGGCAACGATCGCGCTTAAATTTGGATCTAAGGGCTTTAAAAACCTGAGATCCAAGAGCGCGCACTCTATGTTTTTTTCTTTTAAAGCCAGTTGGACCAAATGCGCCCGCCCCACGCCATTACCATAGCCTATGAGTAAAATTTCGCCCTCTTTTTTCAACAATTCACTTTGCCCCAAAACAAAACCGCTAGGCTCAAAAACCCCCTCTTTTAATACAAACGATCCCCTAGGGTAGCGGAACGCGCAAGGGCTTGAATCGTATTCATTAGCAAAATACACGGCGTTTTTTAAAGTCTCATTGTCTCGTGGGGCAAAAATGACCATGTTAGGGATAGAGCGCAAATACGACACGTCTAAAAGCCCTTGGTGCGTCTCGCCATCTTCACCCACGATCCCAGCCCTATCAATAGCTAATTTAATCGGCAGGCTAGAAATGCAAGCGTCATGCACAATAGAATCATAAGCCCTCTGCAAAAAAGTAGAATAGATACTCACAAAAGGTTTAAACCCCTCTTTAGCCATAGCACTACTGGAAGTTAAAGCGTGTTGTTCAGCGATAGCGACATCAAAAAAGCGCAAAGGGTAAGCGTCAATGAGTTTGTCTAATCCTGTGCCGCTAGGCATCGCCGCGGTTACGCCTACGATTTTTTCATCTTTATTGGCCAATTCTAAAAGGGTGTTAGAATACGCTTCAGTGGGCGATAAAATCGCGCTTTTGGATTTTTTAGACAAGCCGGTATCCAAATCAAAAGGCCCCACCCCATGCCATTTTTCATAGCGCCCTTCAGCGATTTTATAGCCTTTGCCTTTTAAGGTTTGCGCATGGATTAGCACCGGTTCTTTAAGCTCTTTGGCTAATTTCAAGGTCTCAATAATCGCGCTCAAATCATGCCCGTTAATAGGCCCTATATAATTAATGCCCAATTCTTCAAAAAACACGCCCGGGGTGATGAGTTTAAAAGATTCTTCAAAACGGCTCGCTAAGTAATTCACGCTTTCAGGTAAGGTGCTTAAGATTTTTTTAACTTTAGAGCGGAAAGACTGATAAAACGGGCCCTTCATCAGCTGGCTAAGGGCTTTAGACAAAGCTCCAATAGGCGTGCTGATACTCATTTCATTATCGTTCAAAATCATGATCATGGGGTATTTCCTATCGCCCAGTTCGTTTAAGGCTTCATAAAAAATCCCTGCACTGATGCTCCCATCGCCTAATAAAGCGATAGGCATGCCTAGCGCTTGTTTCAAACAAAAAGCTTTAGCCACCCCCACGCCTATGGACACCGAAGTGGAGCTATGCCCGGCGATGAAATAATCGTATGCGCTCTCGCTGGGTTTAGTAAAGCCGCTCAAACCTTGAAATTGCCTTAAAGTGCTAAAGCTTTCAAAGCGCCCGGTTAAAAGCTTATGGGCATAAGCTTGGTGCGAAGTGTCAAAAATGAAAGGGTTTTTTTGGCAATCAAATAAGGCATGCATGCCCACAATCAGCTCCACAGCCCCTAAAGAAGAGCTTAAATGCCCCCCATTAGCACTCACCACTTCTAAAATACGATTCCTTAGCGTTTGACACACCAACTCCAAGCTTGCAATATCGTTAGGGTTTAAATCAAAAGTTTTATTTTGCAAAATCACACCTTAAAATTTTCCAACACGCTTTCTTTGAGCGTTTTAAAGCGCTCCATTAAATTCCCATCAAGACTCCCGTTAGAGCTAGTGATCATAACGCCTCCTTTAGAAATAGCCTCATTACTCTCCAATTTGATTTTAGAAGCGTTTTGCAAACGCTCGTTTAAATAAGGGTAATCCAAGGGATTGACCTTTAAATGAATATCCGTTGCGTCTAAAATGTTTTTTAAAAGCTCTTCAGCTAAAGCTAGGGCCACTTTTTGGCTGTTGTCTTCCACTTCTTTAAGGATCACTTCTTTAGCTATATCTATCGCAATCGCACTCAGTTCCTTTTCTAAAGCCATTAAATGATCTTGTGATTTTTTCATTTTTTCATCTAAAGCCGTGATCGCATGCAAAAGCTGGTTTTTTTCTTCATTCACGCTGTGGGTGAGCTCGTTACGCATTTTTTCTTCGCCCTCTTTAAAGCCGATTTTATAGCCGTCGTTTTTAGCGTTTTCAATCAAAGCTTTACTCTCTTCTTGGGCTTTTTCAAATTGCATTTGCAATTTCACCAAATGGCTTGAAAGCTCATCGGTTTTTTTCAATAAGCAATCAATCAAATCGTTTTCTATCGCTTTTTTTTCCAAAGGCTCTTGGGGGTGGTTAGGCGTTTCTAAAGACGCGCCATTAGGATTAGTTTTAGGGGGTAAGTTTGCCATGCTCTTAAATTCGTATTTTTGAATGTCATGCTTATTCAAATGGTCTTTTTGGATCAAATTTTTGCGGCTATTCAATAACATCTTCCTCTTCACCGGTTTGGATCACGCCTTTTTCTTGCAAGCTCTGCACGATTTCAATGATCTTTCTTTGAGCCACATCCACATCTTTGATTTTAACCGCCCCTAAATACTGCATTTCTTCTACAAATTGTTCTGCCGCTCTGCTGCTCATGTTGTTTAAGAATTTATCGGTTAAATCTTGGGTAGAAGTTTTTAAAGCCAAAGACAAATCTTTTTTATCCGCTACTTTTAAAATCTCTCTGATAGCGAAATTGTCTAGTTTGGCTATATCTTCAAAAGTGAACATCATTTCTTTAATCGCACCGGCGAGCTTGTTATCCACGCTTTCAATGCGAGCGAGCGTGGTTTTAGCGCTCTTTTGGCCTAAGCGGTTAAAGATTTCAGCCACTGCCCTTAGGCCGCCCACTTCAATTTTATAACTGGTGAGCGATTCTAATTTGTTTTCTAGCACGGTAGAAACCCTTTTTACGACTTGAGGCGATATTTCGCCTAAATTCGCCATTCTAATGGAGATCTCGGCTTTCATTTCATCAGGAAAATAGCTTAAGGTTTCAGCGGCATTTGGGGCTTCCATGTGGGCTAAAATCAAGGCGATGGTTTGAGGGTGTTCGTTAATGATGAAATCAGCGAGTTGTTGGGGTTTGATTTTGCCTAAATAAGCGAAATTCTTTTGCGTTTGCAAGCTTTTAGTGAGTTTGTCCATCACCTTTCTGGCTTCTTCGCTCCCTAAAGTCCTGGTTAAAAGCTCTCTAGCGTATTCTAAACCGCCGGTGTTGATGTATTGGTTGGATTGGAAAATCGCAAAAAATTCCTCCAAAACCGCCGCGCCGATTTGCTTGTCTGTGCCGTTTAATTGCACGATTTGTTTAGAAATCTCTGTAATAGAGTCAATGTCTAAATGCCTTAAAATCTCGCCTGTGGTGTCTTCGCCCACTTGAATGAGTAAAATGGCGATTTTTTCACTCATGGAGAGTTCGTCTAATTGAGCCTTTTGTTTGGGGGTGAGCTTGGTTGCCATTTTTAACCTTTTATCTTTTTAGCTTTTGATGCCATCTGAAGAAATTTCATCTTTGATTAAGAGTTTAAAGAGCATAGCGATTTCATCAGGACGCTCTTTAAGGGTCCCTCTAATCTTTTCTAAAATAATTTCATATCTTACTTCTTCTTCGCTAAAGGTTGCATTAAGCCCTAATTGATCTTCTACTTTTTTTCTCAAATCGCCCAATTTATTCAACTCATCTTCTTCTTCATCCATTTCTTCAAACATGGATTTCACTTCCTTATCTTCATCAGGCACCACTTCTAGCATGCGCTCGCTGAAAGGCACGATCACTTTTTTATAGAAAATGAATAGCACTATAAACACCAAAACATACTTGATTAAAGGCGTGAAAGATCCTAAGATTTTTTGAGTCTTGTGCATGATTTTTTCGCTAAAGGTAGCGTTATCAATCACAGGCGCCATAGGATTAAATTCAAAATTACTCACCGCCACATCATCGCCTCTATTTTGGTTATAGCCAATGGCTTGTTTCACTAAAGCGTTGATTTTTTTAAGCGCTTCATCGCTCAAAGGCACATATTCCAAAGTGTTCACACCATCTTTAAGCGCGATTTTATACTTGCCATCCACCACAACCGCTGCATTCAAGCGCACTAAAGTGCCAAACTCGCCCTTAATTTCGCTAACGGTTTTACCCACTTCATAATTGGTCGTGTTTTGAGATTTTTCGTATTTTTCTGGCTCTTTATTGTCCTTTAATCCTTGCACCGGGCCGATATTGCTCACCACCCCAGGCACACCGCCGACTTGTTTTTTAGAAGCGCCTTCTTTTTTTTCTTCTAAATTTTGCTCGCTCCTTACAACATTATTGGGATCAAAAGTCTCTTTAGTGCTTTTCTTTTGGCTGAAATCAAACTCCGCATTGACCCTTGCGACCACCTTGTTTTTACCCCCCACAATAGGGGCTAAGATATTGACAATCTTATTTTCTAAAATGTTTTCAAAATTTTGTTTGTAATGCAATTGCTCTAGGGCTAATTCTTTGGAGTTTTCTAATATATCGCCTTCGCCTATTGATTCGCCGTTTTCATTCACGATTTTCACATTTTCTATCGTGAGTTTAGGCACAGCTGCAGCGATTAAATTTTTAATCCCTAAAATTTGAGTGGGTGAAAGCTTCATGTCAGGCTTGAGTTTGAGCATCACCGAAGCGCTAGGAGGGACTTCTTTAGCCACAAACACGCTGTCTTTAGGGATTGCAATATGCACATTGGCTTTCAAAATGGGGTTTAAACTTTCAATCGTGCGCGACAATTCCCCCTCAATGGCGCGAATGAGTTTGATATTTTGATCAAAATCAGTCGCCCCAAAGTCTTTAGTGTCAAAGATTTCAAAGCCCACTTTACTCGTTTTAGGGATCCCTTGAGAAGCCAGTGTGATCCTTTCTTCATACACTTTATCTTTAGGGATAAGAATGGTGTCATCTCTTGAGACTTTATAAGGGATTTGGCTTTGCTGGAGGTGCTGTAAGATTAAAGCGTTATCGCTAGAGTCTAATCCTTCAAATAAAACCCCATAGCCCCCTTGCGCGTAGTCTTTTTCTTTAAAAGGATAGAGCAATAAAAACACGAGCAAAGCGGTGATCAAAACCCCCGCTGCAATCAGGGCGATTTTTTGCTTTTTATTGAGCTTGATGAAAAAATCAACAATCCGTTGCAATAATACCTTTAAATCCAATATTAAAACCTTGATAAAATTTTCATTCTTTTAAGCCGTTCGCTTAGATCTTTTGGAACACGCTCAAATAAATCCCTATGGAAAAACAAGCCCCTAACGCCCCTAAACAAAACCCTCCTAAAACACTGCTAAAAGACACCCCTAAAACAATCAGTGCTAACCCTATTAAAAGAATCAAACCAAGCAAACTATAAGAAAGAATGTTTTGAAATATTTGATGCGTGATCAAAT
The DNA here is from genome assembly GCF_000476275.1 of Helicobacter pylori SA213A. GTDB lineage: Bacteria > Campylobacterota > Campylobacteria > Campylobacterales > Helicobacteraceae > Helicobacter > Helicobacter pylori_CL. Next base: position 221,919 of record NZ_CBOM010000001.1, on the reverse strand, counting down.
GGGGTATCAATAAAACAAGCAACCCATAAAATAGCGTTAAAGAAAGCGCAATAGCGCTAGGGAAATTAGCACTGTGCGAAAGCCATTGAATGGAGTGTGCCAAAAGGTGTTTTAAAGATTCTAAAAGGGCTTCAAATAAGATCACGCTTAGCACAAACCACACCCCAAGCGCTAAGTTTCTGCGATACAGGCTTAAAAACACCCCCACCAACAAGCTCAAAGGCAACACGAATTGAGAAGAGCCTAAAAAAACAACGCATCGGAGCGTTTGATCTAAAATAGGGCTAGAAGAATTTGAATGCATCAAGCTAAAAATGGCATTATCCATGGGGTTGGTGTAACCAAAAAGGACTAAAACAGCAATCATAATAAAAAGCGCGCTAAAAACGCCTCCTAGAAGAAAAAGGGTTTTCACTTGTAATAAAAAGAATGGTTTGGGTTGTGTGGAAACATTTTTGAAAGAATTTTCAGCCATTGTTTAAAACCCTTTTAGTCAGTTCATTCAAACTTGATACTATACGCCAACAAACTTTAAAATTGCTCTTAAAATTTTTAAGACAACGAAGTTTAAACGCATAAAAGCTTTTTATTCTAATCAAACCTAGCTAATAAGAAACTGAAATTGTTTTTTTTTTTGTAAAATCGTTTTAATTTTTGCACTCTTTTAAAGCTTTTTAACCCTTTTTAGACTACAATGTGAGAAGTAAAAATCAAAGGAACGCATTAACTTATGGATAGAGCCAAATTTATATTCGTTACAGGGGGCGTGTTAAGCTCTCTAGGGAAAGGGATTTCATCTTCTTCAATCGCTACGCTTTTGCAGCATTGCAATTATCAGGTTTCTATTTTGAAGATTGACCCTTATATTAATATTGACCCAGGCACCATGAGTCCTTTAGAGCATGGGGAAGTGTTTGTTACAAGCGATGGCGCTGAAACGGATTTAGACATAGGGCATTATGAGCGCTTTTTGAACAGGAATTTAACGAGGTTGAATAATTTCACTACCGGGCAGATTTTTTCAAGCGTGATAGAAAACGAAAGGAAAGGGGAATATTTAGGCAAAACCATTCAAATCGTCCCCCATGTAACCGATGAAATCAAAAGGCGCATTAAAAGCGCGGCTAAGGGGTTGGATTTTTTAATCGTGGAAGTGGGTGGAACCGTGGGCGATATGGAGGGCATGTTTTATTTGGAAGCAATCCGCCAGCTTAAACTGGAATTAGGGAATGAAAAAGTCATCAATGTGCATGTAACCCTAATCCCCTATATCCAAACCACTAACGAATTAAAAACCAAACCCACGCAACATTCCGTCCAGGAATTACGGCGCCTTGGCGTAACCCCTCAAATCATTTTGGCGCGATCGCCTAAGCCTTTGGATAAAGAGTTGAAAAATAAAATCGCTTTGAGTTGCGATGTGGAGCAAGACAGCGTGATTGTAGCCACAGACACTAAAAGCATTTACGCATGCCCCATTCTTTTCTTGCAAGAAGGCATTTTAACCCCCATTGCCAGACGCTTTAATTTGAATAAACTACACCCCAAAATGGCGGCTTGGAACACTTTAGTAGAAAAGATTATCGCTCCTAAACACAAAGTCAAAATCGGTTTTGTGGGCAAGTATTTAAGCTTAAAAGAATCTTATAAATCCCTGATTGAAGCCTTAATCCATGCGGGCGCGCATTTGGACACGCAAGTCAATATTGAATGGCTGGATAGCGAGAATTTTAATGAAAAAACGGATTTAGATGGCGTTGATGCGATTTTAGTGCCGGGGGGCTTTGGAGAAAGGGGGATTGAGGGCAAAATTTGCGCCATTCAAAGGGCTAGGCTAGAAAAACTTCCTTTTTTAGGGATTTGTTTGGGCATGCAATTAGCGATCGTTGAATTTTGCCGCAATGTTTTGGGTTTAAAAGGGGCTAACTCTACGGAGTTTAACCAACGCTGCGAATACCCTGTGGTGTATTTGATTGGAGATTTTATGGATCAAAACCACCAAAAACAGGTGCGTACCTATAATTCGCCCTTAGGAGGCACCATGCGATTAGGGGAATACGAATGCGAAATCATGCCAAACAGCTTGTTAGAAAAAGCTTATAAAAAGCCTAGCATTAAAGAAAGACACCGCCATCGTTATGAAATCAACCCCAAATACCGCCAAGAGTGGGAAAATAAGGGCTTGAAAGTGGTGGGTTTTGGGGCGAATCATTTGATTGAAGCGATTGAGTTAGAAGATCACCCGTTCTTTGTAGGGGTGCAATTCCACCCAGAATTCACCTCCAGGTTGCAAAGCCCTAACCCAATTATTTTGGATTTCATTAAGAACGCTCTTTCTAAATCCTAATCTAAAGAATGAAACAAAAGCTTAAAGCTCAAATCAAAGAGCGCATGGCTTCTATCGCTTATAATGAAAAAGGGTTTCCTAGCCCCTTTTTATTCAAAGACTTGAAAAAAGCCGCGCTCAAAATCATAGAAGCCATGCGTGTAAACACAGAGATTTTAGTGGTGGGCGATTATGACGCTGACGGCGTGATTAGCTCTACTATCATGGCAAAATTTTTTGAAAGCCTGAACTATAAGCATGTCCGCATTGCAATCCCTAATCGCTTCATGGATGGCTATGGGATTTCTAAAAAGTTTTTAGAAAAACACCACGCCCCTTTAATCATCACGGTGGATAACGGGATTAACGCCTTTGAAGCCGCGCGATTTTGCAAAGAAAAAAATTACACCCTTATCATCACCGATCACCATTGCTTAAATAATGATGAAGTCCCAGACGCTTATGCGGTGATCAACCCCAAGCAACCGGATTGTGATTTTATCCAAAAGGAAGTGTGCGGGGCGTTGGTGGCGTTTTATTTGTGCTATGGGATCCACCAGCTTCTAGGAAAAGAAAAGAGCCATTCTAGTGAGTTGTTATGCTTAGCGGGCGTGGCGACTATTGCTGATATGATGCCTTTGACTTTTTTTAACCGCTTTTTAGTTTCTAAAGCCTTGTATTTTTTGCAAAAAGAATCCTTAGGGGCAATGGGGTTTTTACGCCAAAGAGAAGTTTTTAGAAAACGCTCTTTAAAAGCGAGCGATATTTCTTTTAATATCGCCCCTTTAATCAACTCCGCAGGGCGCATGCAAGACGCTAAAATGGCTTTAGATTTTTTAAGTGCGAATAATTTTCAAGATGGTTATTCTTTGTATGAACGCTTGAAAGCATGCAATACGAAGCGTAAAATGATCCAACAGCAGGTTTTTGAAGAAGCCTTTAAGCACGCGATGGTTGGAGAAAAAATCATCATCGCTTTTAAGGACAATTGGCATGAGGGCGTGCTTGGGATTGTGGCTTCAAAATTAGTGGAAGCCACTCAAAAGCCAAGCCTGGTTTTTACCTTTAAAGAAGGGGTGTATAAAGGGAGCGCTCGTAGCTCTCCAAATATTGACTTGATTGACGCTTTGAATGGGGTTTCTTCTTTGTTGCTCGGCTATGGAGGGCATAGGCAAGCGTGCGGGTTGAGCGTTGGAAAAAACAATATCGTCTCGCTCTTTGAAACTTTAGAAAATTTTGATTTTAAAGTCTTGCCTTTTTGTGAAGAAGAACCCCCTTTAACGCTCAAATTAAAAGACATTGACAGAGAGCTTTTAGAGATTATAGAAATGGGCGAACCTTATGGGCAAGAAAACCCCGAGCCTTTATTCCAAGCGCAAAATTTAGAAGTCATAGAAGAAAAAATCATCAAAGAAAGCCACCAGGTTTTGCGTTTTAAGGATAAAGAATGCGTCAAAGAGGCTATTTATTTTAACGCTGATCGGTTTCTGAAAGCGGGCGAAAAGGTGAGTGCGATTTTTAGCGTGGAATTAGATGAGTGTTCTAATGAGCCTAAAATGTTTGTTAAAAGTTTGTTGTAGTGCCTTTTGTTGAAGAAGAATTTGAAATTTTAAAACCCACCAAAGCCTTGTTTTTGGTGCGCGATGTTTTAAAATGCTCTCTAAAAGAAGCCCAACGCCACCTTGACAAACAACGCCTGAAACAAAACCAACAAGCCGTGCGTAAATCTCAAATCATTCAAGGGGTCGTTAGCTTGATTCATTTCAAGCCTAATGAAAAAACTCAAGCACTTGTTTTTGAAACGAAGGATTTTGGCGTGTTTGACAAACCCGCTCAAGTCTATACCCACCCTAAAGGCTATTTTTACCATGAAAGCTTATTAGATTGTATCCAATCGCATTTGGGCAAAAACGCCCACCCAGCCCACAGATTGGACTATGAAACGAGCGGGTTAGTTTTGGCGGGTAAAACCTTACAAAGCGTTAAGGATTTAAAAGCGCTTTTCATGCAAAAAAAAGTGAAAAAAACTTATTTGGCGCTAGCGCATGGGTTGGTGGATAAAAGTATCACCATAGACAAACCCATTCTAACGCCACAAAACATTCAAAAAGATTTGCGCATTCGATCTCAAATTTCTCCTTTAGGCAAGCCTTCAATCACGCTTGTTGAGCCTTTAAGCTATAACCCTTTTTTGGATATAAGCTTGCTTAAAATAACCCCGCTCACCGGGCGCACGCACCAGATCCGCTTGCATCTAAGCAGTATAAATCACAGGATCGTGGGCGAGGGGCTTTATGGGGTGGCTGATGAAGAAGCGAGAGGATACCTTCAATTAAAGCGTGAAAATAACGCCCCTTTACTCATGCTCTATGCCGCTAGTTTAGAGTTTGAATTTAAAGGGGCGATCTATCAAATCGCTTCCCCAATGCCCGAACGCTTCATGCCTTTTTTAAAAGATCTACCGCTCTTTTATTGATTATCCCCTGATTACTTTTATTGATTATTTTTTGATTATTTTTTGATTATTTTTATTGGGGGGTTTTTTTGATTAAGATTTTCTATATGCTTTTTTAATCCCCCTTATCCTTTCTAGTTTTCAATTCCTCTTGTTTTTTGAGAATCATTTCTTCGGTAATGTTAGAAAGCTTGTCTTTATGGTTTTCATGATTAGAATCTTCTTTGTGGCGGGACTCTTCTTGTTTTTTTGAAATGATTTCTTCAGCAGTGTCAGAGAGTTTTTCAAAATTTTTGGTGTCTTTGTAGTTGGAGCGGTTTTTTAAATTCTCCCTAATCTGCCTTTTTCTTTGAATGAGTGCAAACATTTTTTGGCTGAATTGGTAGCATTTACGCGCGCTTATGACAATCACGCCCCACTTGATTAGTAAAGCGATCAAAAGCCAAATGAAAGAGCTAGAAGTGTCCAATAAAAACTGGCGCACATCGCTATAAACCCAAATATCCACTAAAATAACCAACAGAGTGATCAAAATAGAAAACGCAATGCTTTTAAACCTAAAAAGCCACGCCACGATCACAAACCCTCTCGTGTGCCTGTGGGCTAACAGCCAGCGTTCATTCTTTTCGCTAAAAAAATTCATCAAACCAGAAATTACGCTATTTTTCTTGCTCATTTTCGCCCTTTTCCCAAACTTCTTTAAAATGCTTGGTGGTTTTTTCTTGTTTTTCTTTCAATTCTTTAGCGTGGATTTGCTCTAACAATCTTTTTTCTTCAGCTTCAAACATGATTTTTAATTCTTCTTCATTAAAATCGCTCAGTTGCATATTCTCTTTTATCAAGCGTTTTTCTACGATTTTAACCGCTTGCTCCCTGATTTTTTGAGATTTTTCTTTAAAAAGCGCTCGTTTGGTTTTTTGAAACGCTTCATTGGAATTTTTGTGGATCGTTTGTTTGCAAAAATCTAAAAAATCCTTGACTTGATGCATAATTTTCATGGTTATCCGTTTTTAAAGAGTTTTTAAGACTAATGACCCCTAAAAGAATACCAAAAAAAGATTAAAACTCCCTAGTAAAATATTTTCTTAAAAGAATAGGGAGCGTTTTGGCGATGCTCTTATCCCCCTAAAAACCTAAGGCTTTTTTCTTGTCATAGGACATATCGCATGCCTTTTGATCTAATGATTCGCAAAGCACTTCAAGGCTAAATATCTCGCATGCTTCTTTATGTCCTAATTCGCAAAGCCCTTTATAAGTAACCATCTCGCATGCTTCTTGCTTTCCTAGTTTGCAAGCTTTTTCAAATTTTTCCATCGCTTGTTTTTCATTTTTGACTACACCCTTTCCAATATATTGCATAGCTCCTAGTGTGGAACACCCAAACTTATCGTTTAAATCACACGCTTTAGAGTAGTATTGAGTGGCTTTTTTAAAGTCTTTCTCATATAATCCCCCTAACATAAGACACCCACTACCACTATTTAATTCACAAGCTTTAGAGAGATATTGAAAAACTTCTTGTTTGTTCGCTAGTTCATCTCCTCTTGTTGATAATATTACACACCCTCCAGCATTATCTAATTCACACGCTTTAGAGTAGTATTGAGCGGCTTTTTTCAAACGCTCTTTTAACCTAGGATTCTCCTTTCCTAATTACCAGATTTTCACCCTCATATAGACCCCCTAGACTAACACACCCCTTAGCATAGTTTAAATTACAAGCTTTTTCAAAATATTCCTTAGCTTGAATATAATACTTCTTAGCCTCAAGACTATCTCCTCTAAATGCACCACCCCCACCACTCACGGCAAAATCAAGAATCTCTTTGCCCTGATCAAAAAGCTCTTCAGGGTTTGGCTCTGCCATTAACCCCCCCCCCCAATCAACACACAACACAAGCACAAAGCCCTAAAAATCGCTTTTTTGAAACTTTTCAGCATGACGCTTCTCCCTTTTATTAAAAAATTCAGACTTTATTATAATCAAATTGCAATCAGATCTAATGATTTTTTAAAACCTGCTGGCAATAGCGCTCTAAAATCCCACAAGCGCTCAAAGAGTCTAACCGGCCGTCTTTGATAGCGAGCCGCTTATTTTTCCTACCCAAATACTCTAAATTTTCACAAGCTTCTATGCTGGAGCTATCTTCATTAATAAAAACGATTTCGCCCTTAAAATCTACAAGCTTGATAAAATGCTCAATGCGAATATTCGTATCCGCATAATTTTCATTAGGCTTACCCACCACTAGCACTTGAATGTTTTTTTCTCTCAACAAATCACTCAAATCCCTAGAGGCCTGATTCCTATTGTGGCGCAAAATCGCTTCTAAAGGCAAAATAATACCATTGAAAAGCATGGCGATGCCGATGCGTTTTAGCCCCACATCGCATGCCAAAATCACGCTAACACCACGAGATGATTGACGCGCTTGATCTTACCTAATAGCTCGTATTCTAAAAGTTTATCCCCAAATTTGAGATACGCTTCTTCATAGCTAGGGTTTTTCGCGCAATATTCTAAAAATTCATCTTTATTTTCATTTATTTCTTGTAAATGATAGTCTTTTAAAAGGGTGTTTATAAAATGATAAATATTAAATATCCCTTGAGCCTGCCCTTTTTCTAAAAGCTCATTAGTGCCATCGCTCTCATTCAAGCGCTGAGGTAAAACAAACAAGGGTTTTTGGTATTTTTGGGCTAATCTCGCGCTGCTCATAGAGCCGCTTTTCAAATCCGCTTGAGGGATAATCACCACATCGCTTAAAGCGATCACTAAGCGGTTTCTCGCTAAAAAAGAGCCTTTAATGGGCATGAAATCCTTTTCATATTCGCTTAAAATCAAGCCGTTTTGCGCGATTTCTTGGATCACTTTATGGTTGTTGGTAGGATAGATTAAATCCAAACTGCAAGGCGAAAGCATGATCGTTGTTGGCAAGGCGTTTTCTTGAGCGATAATATCCACGCCTAACGCTCCCCCACTCACAATAACCGCACCATTTTTAGCAAGCTCTTTAGCTAGCGTGATAGTGTGTTGCTTGCTATAAGGGGTGGGTCTTCTTGTGCCTATGATAGCCACTTTTAAAGGCGCATCCAAAAGCTCGCTATTGCCCACACAATAGAGCTTTTTAGGGGGGTCTTTGAGGATGTCAAAGGCTTTAGGGATATTCTCTAGCGCGCTATATTGGAAATTACTTTTCATTTCAAACTATTTAGGCAATATAATCTCTACTTCAATCGTTTCCACGCTTTGGTTGCTATCAAGGGTTTTAAAATGAATGTCTGAAGATTTAGTGTATTTTTGAATGACAGCGATGATTTCTTTACGCATTTCTTCCATATAAGGCAAATTTAAGGTGCGCTCTTTGGCTAAAATCAATTTCAATCGATCCGTTGCAGTGGCCGCACTCCCTTTAGTTTTAAAAAAATCAAACAAACTCATGAAAACATCCCTTTTAAAGCCCTAAAAAAGCCTTTTTTAGCCTTAAATTCCACATACTCCACTTCCTCGCCTAAAATCCTTCTAGTGATGCGCTGGTAGGCTTTTGCACTCTCACAATCGGTGCGAATCACCGGCTCGCCCTTATTGGTCGCTGAAATAATGTGGCTGTCTTCAGGAATGATCCCAATCAAAGGCAAACACAAAATATTTAACACTTGTTCAATAGAAATCATTTCACCGCTTTCCACTAATTCAGGTTTTAAGCGATTGATGATTAAGTGTTTATGCACTTCTTCGCCCCTTTTAGCCCGGTTAGACTTCGCGTCAATGATGCCAATGACTCTATCGCTATCCCTTAAAGAACTCACCTCCGGCGTTACCACCACTAACGCCATGTCCGCATGCAAAATCGCATGCTCAAAACCGCTTTCAATCCCAGCGGGCGAGTCAATCAAAATATAGTCAAAATCCGCCCTTAAAGCGTTGATTAGAATCGCTACTTTTTCCTTATCTAAAATGTTTTTATCTTTACTTTGTGAAGCCGCTAAAAAAGAAAGGTTTTTAGTTTTTTTATCCACGATTAACGCTTGCGAAAGGTTGCAATTTTTCTCCATCACATCTACCACATCATAAACAATGCGATTTTCTAACCCTAAAATCATGTCCAAGTTTCTCAAACCTATATCAAAATCAACCGCTACGACTTTTTTACCGCTCTCAGCCAGTCCGATCGCCAAATTAGCCGTGGTGGTGCTTTTACCCACGCCCCCCTTACCTGAAGTGATAGTAACTACTATTGCCATATGATTCCTTTATTTTAATGATTTATTTTTCATGGTTGAATGGGGCGCGTAAAATTTCCCCAATTTGCTCTATTTTAGTCTCTTTAAGGGCTTTTCTCTCTGTGTTTAACCTAGGGTAATTCAAGCTCTTTTCTAGTAAAAAATCCTTAGCGAATGAGCCGTTTTGAATCTTTTTTAAGATTTTTTGCATGCGTTTTTCTAATAGATTTGCCATAGGCTCTCTAGCTTTAATCGCCCCAAATTCAGCGGTGTTAGAAATGTGTTTTCTCAAGCCCTCCACCCCCTTATAATGCAACAAGTCCGCTACTAATTTCACTTCATGCACGCATTCAAAATAGGCTAATTCTTCAGGGTATCCTGCCTTGATTAAAGTTTCAAACCCCATTCTTACAATCGCTTCCAACCCCCCGCACAAAACCGCTTGCTCGCCGAATAAATCGCTCTCGCATTCTTCTTTAAAGCTCGTTTCTAAAACCCCCATTCTCCCCCCACCCATCGCCTTTGCATAGCTTAAAGCCACGGCTTTAGCGTTGTTTTTTGAATTTTCTTGCTCTATGGCGATCAAATGGTATAAACCCCTATTTTTAAGGTATTCTTCTCTTAAAGCGCTCCCGGGCCCTTTTGGCGCAACTAAAATCACGCCGATGCCTTTTTTAAAAGAGACTTGATTGAAATGCACACTAAAACCATGAGCAAAGCCCACAATTTGATTCTCTTTTAAAAAAGGGATCACTTCTTTTTCTAAAACTTCCTTATGCAATTCGTCCGGGAGTAACGCCATGATCACATCAGACTTTTGGACTAATTCTTTGACTTCTAGCACTTCAAAGCCCTCTGCCTTTGCTTTTGGAATGCTCAAACTCCCTTGATACAAGCCAATACGCACTTTCACTTTAGAATCTCTCAAATTGAGCGCTTGGGCTTTTGCTTGAGCGCCATAACCAATAACGCCCACTTGCAAGGATTGGATAACGCCTAAATCAATGTCTTTATCGTAATAAACGGGTAATGCCAAATCAAATCTCCTAGCGTGTTTAAGCGAGTATTTATTTTACCATAATGGGAGCGATAATGTTTAAAAACATGCAGAATATTAAAAACTCATTAAATGGTGTGCTCGGAGGGATTCAAACCCCCGACCTACAGGACCGCAACCTGTTGCTCTATTCAGCTGAGCTACGAGCACTTTTAAAAGAAGTGAAACAAAAATTATAGCAAGAAAAACTAATTTTTTACTTAAAGGATACATTTTTTCTACTATAATTCAAAGCATGCAAAAACACTACCACGAACTCGTATCTTATTTATGCGATTTTTTAGAAAAAGAAGTTCACAAAAGAGGCTTTAAGAAAGTCGTTTACGGGTTGAGCGGGGGGCTGGATAGCGCGGTCGTTGGGGTGCTATCTCAAAAGGTTTTTAAAGAAAACGCCCATGCCCTTTTAATGCCTTCTTCAGTTTCTGTGCCAGAAAGTAAATCAGACGCTTTAAATTTGTGCGAAACCTTTTCTATCCCCTATACAGAATATTCTATCGCGCCCTATGATGCAATCTTTGGCTCTCATTTTAAAGACGCAAGCCTTACTAGAAAGGGGAATTTTTGCTCAAGATTGCGCATGGCTTTTTTATACGATTATTCTTTAAAAAGCCATTCTTTAGTCATTGGCACGAGCAATAAAAGCGAAAGAATGCTAGGCTATGGCACTTTATTTGGGGATTTGGCGTGCGCGATCAACCCGATTGGGGAATTGTTTAAAACCGAAGTTTATGAACTCGCTTGCCATTTAAATATCCCTAAAAAGATTTTAGATAAGCCCCCTAGCGCGGATTTATTTATAGGCCAAAGCGATGAAAAGGATTTGGGCTATCCTTATAGCGTGATTGATCCTTTATTAAAGGATATTGAAGCGTTGTTTCAAACAAAACCCATCCATTTAGAGACGCTCATTCAATTAGGCCATGATGAAACTTTAGTGAAAAACATAATAAGCCGTGTCCAAAAAAACGCTTTTAAACTAGAATTACCCACCATCGCCAAACGATTTGATCCTAAATGAAAAGCGATAAACCCTTTTTAGAACGCTATTTTTACGCCCCCACTCTTTTGCAAAAAGGGTTGATTTTTGCGCTCTACCCTTTTTCTTTAATCTATCAATGCATCGCTTCGTTTAAACGAAAAACCGCTAAAAAGTATGATTTTAAAATCCCTATTGTCAGCGTAGGCAACTTGATCGCTGGAGGGAGCGGTAAAACGCCCTTTATTTTAGAAATCGCGCCAAGATACCACGAAGTGGCTATTGTTTCTAGGGGGTATCAGCGGGATTCTAAAGGTTTAGTGGTGGTGAGCGTTAAAGGGAAAATTCTAGTCTCCCAAAACACAGCCGGCGATGAAGCCTATCTTTTAGCCTTAAATTTAAAACAAGCGAGCGTGATTGTGAGCGAAAAAAGAGAACTAGGCGTTTTGAAAGCCCTTGAATTAGGGGCAAAAATCGTGTTTTTAGACGATGGCTTTAGGTTTAATTTCAACCAATTCAATGCGCTTTTAAAACCCAAAGTCCCCCCCTATTACCCTTTTTGTTTGCCTAGCGGGTTGTATAGAGAAAATATTAAAAGCTATAAAGAAGCCCATTTAGTCATTACAGAAGATAAAGATTATAAAAGAATCACCTCTATTACCCGCCCCACCAAACGCATGCTTTTAGTAACGGCTATCGCCAACCCTAGCCGCTTAGACGCATTCTTGCCTAAAGAAGTGGTTAAAAAAATCTATTTTAAAGACCATGCCCCTTTTGATTTGAAGCTTTTAGAAAAAGAGTTTCATCAAAATAACGCCACTTCCTTGTTGGTTACTTCAAAAGATTTAGTCAAATTGCAAGATTGCAAATTGCCTTTGAGCGTGCTGAATTTAAGGTTAGAAATTAGCCCTAAAATTTTAGAAAAGATTGACCATTATATTTTTTCTTATCCTTATAATACAAAAGAACATCTATAAACCCCTTGTCTTTAGAGATAAAGCCTTTCAAACGCCCCTCTAACTCGTAGTGGTTTTTTTCATAAAAAGCGATCGCTTTGAAATTATCCTCCATCACTTCCAAATGCAAAGAATTTAATTGAAATTCTTCAAAAGCGATAAATTCTAAAGCTTTTAAAATGGCCTCTCCCTTATTTTTTAAAAAAGGGTTTTTATAAATCCCCAAATACCCATGCTGATGAATAAGATTGATTTTAGTGATAGAGCCAACCCCCAAATAAACGCCCTCTTCTTTAAACAAAAAATAGCGGTGGTTAGGTGAAGTTTTTAAATCTTCTATGAATTGCAAATGCGTTTTCAAAGAAATATTAGCGCTATACATCCATAAGGCAGTGTTTGGGTGGTTACGAAACTCTAAAACCAACAACTTTTCTTCATCGTTTAAATTAGTAAAATCAACCGCTTGGATATTTTCATAACAATAATTTTTTTTCAAACCCCTAAAAACTCCCTTAATGCGCCCTCTAATTTGCTCCCAAAAACTAGGTTTTTTGCCCAGGCTTGATTTTTTTGAATTTGCAATTTTTCAAAATCTTTAGCCAAAGTTTTTAAACTCGTTTGTTTGAAAATGCCTGAATTTTCAAATTCTTTGCTTTGAAGGATTTGATTAGGCGCAATGGGGATAATGAGCGAGGGCGTTTGAGAAAGGGCTAATTCATAGAGGGTTTGGCCCGCAGCGCTAATGGCGCAAGCGCAAGATTTCATCAAAGAACTGAACTCTAAAGGGCTTAAATGGTTGTAATAATGCGTGTTTTTGGGAGGGTTTTTAGGGATATGAGATGAAATGATATGCAAATTTATTTCATTATTTTCTAAAATTTTAACTATCTCTTTTAATATTTTTGGCTCGCTCCCCCCTAGCGTGATCAACACTTCTTTATTTTTTGCATTGATGGGGCGATCATAAATAAAACGAATATCAACAGGGTAAAACTCCACCCCCAAATAATGATCTTTAGAAAAATAATTGTAATGGTTTGAAGCATTGAGCATGCAATTGATGATTTTAGTCTCTTTAGGGTAAAACCCCTTGGCATGCTCTTTGTCTTCTATTACCATAAGGTTTTGAGATTTTTCTTTTAAAAGATAAAAATCTTTTGAATTTAAACAATAGCTGTCTGTAATCAAAAAATCATCGCTGCTAATTCCCTCTAAAAAAGCGCTTATATCGTTTTGCTTGTGCAAATAAAGACTCGCTCCAACGCCTAATTTTTCTATATAAGAAAGGATTTTTCCACCACGCCTTACATGCCCTAAACCGCTTGTTGCAAACGCATCGCACAAAATTTTTACTGGCATGAATTTTTTAAACGGCTGTATTTGAGCTTGGCTAATTCCAAATCTTCTAAAGTGTCAATATCTTGGACTTCTAGGGGCGATAATTCTAAAGCGATAGAATTGTGGCTAAAAATGGGCCGCATTTCTTTAAAGGCTTGAGCCTTCCCCATATAAAGCAGTCCGGCGTCATGATAGAGCGTTTTTAAATCTTGCGTGCGCGCGTTTAAATGCTCTTTGAAAGCCATTTGAACGCCGTTTTCAAGGCTAAAAGAACGATAGGGCGAAGTGCTAAAGGGGGAGCATGTGAAAACATAGTCCGCATTTTGATTTTCTTTTAAAGCCTCAAAAGCGCGTTGCAGATGTTTTTCTTGCAAAAAAACTGAAGCGCCATACAAACAACACGCTATATCATCGTCTTTTAATTTCAATTCTTCCATGTGATAGGCCATCACCTCTAAAGTCGTAGCCCTATCGTTGGCTAAAACCTTAGGGCGTAGATTCACAAAACTCGCCCCATAATTCTTGGCTAGATTAACATACTCCATGCTGTCGCTAGAAATAAACACTTTTTCAAAGATCTTGGAGTTTAGCGCCGCTTCAATAGGGTAAGCGAGCATGGGTTTATTGAAAAAATCAATAATATTTTTATTCTTGATCCTTTTACTGGAACTTCTGGCTAAAACAATAGCGATCGCTCTCATGCTAGGCTTTGCTCTTTTTAATAAGGCATTTGGGTTTCCATCGCATCAGCAGCGAATTTCTTCTTATTAGAATCGCTCAAATGCCCTAAATTCGTGTATTCAATCTTAGCGTCGGCTAAAAACTTGGATTGGATGGTGTTATTCCTTTCAATATCATAAGGGCGGATCACCCCACTCACCTTAAGGATTTGCTTTTCCCCATCCACTAGCACTTCCTTATTCCCATAGATGAAATAATTCCCGTTTTCTAGCACCTTAATGATTCGAGCGCTCAACACGATTTCTAAATCTTCGCTCTTTTTTTGCGAGCCACCGCCTTTAAAATTCGTGTTATTGCTGGATTTGGTGAAATTGTAATTATTCTTATCGTCTAAATATTGTGCTTCTTGTTTCTTTCTTTCATCTAGCCCGTTATAAGTGAGTCTTGGAGGCGTGGAATTACCCCCTGAAGCGCTTTTATAATCTTTAGAGCTGGAATAGTTCGCGCTCGCTTTTTCAGAAACAATGATTGTGATCAAATCGTTAGGCTTCATCGCCCTCCTATCCGCAAATAAAGGGCGCTCACCCTGCCCAAACAAACTCCCTAATTTGTTCAATTCAGGGATAAATTCTTTAGAGGGGGTTTCTTCTACATAATTAGGAGGGTTAAAATCAATTTTTGGCTCATTGGCTGATGCCATGCTGAATGCAACGCTAAACGCAACAGCCCCTAAATAAAGTGCCTTTTTCATCCACTAGCCTTACTTTTGAGTTATTTTAAACCCTAAATTATACTCTCTTATAAAGAATAAATGCTTAATTTTGAGTAAGTTGTTGTAAAATTTAGATCTTTAAGATCTTTATAATGAAACTTACTATGCAGGAGATAAAATTGAGAACCTTGTTAAAAATGTTAGTTGGCACAAGCTTGCTAACACATGTCTTAGTAGCTAAAGAAGAAAGCGCAGCGCCTTCTTGGACAAAAAATTTGTATATGGGATTCAATTACCAAACAGGTTCTATCAATTTAATGACTAATATCCATGAAGTTAGAGAAGTTACTAACTATCAAACCGGTTACACCAATATCATAACCAGTGTTAATAGCGTTAAAAAGCTCACCAACATGGGATCTAATGGGATTGGATTAGTCATGGGTTATAACCACTTTTTCCATCCGGATAAAATCTTGGGCTTGCGCTATTTTGCTTTTTTAGATTGGCAAGGCTATGGCATGAGATACCCTAAAGGTTATTATGGCGGCAATAACATGATCACTTATGGCGTGGGCGTGGATGCGGTGTGGAATTTCTTCCAAGGGAGTTTCTATCAAGATGATATTGGCGTGGATATTGGCGTTTTTGGGGGGATTGCGATTGCGGGGAATAGCTGGTATATTGGCAGTAAAGGGCAGGAATTGTTAGGCATCACTAACAGCAGTGCGGTTGATAACACCTCTTTTCAATTCCTCTTTAACTTTGGTCTCAAAGCTTTATTTGTAGATGAACATGAATTTGAAATCGGCTTTAAATTCCCCACCATTAATAACAAATACTACACTACTGATGCACTCAAGGTTCAAATGCGTAGGGTCTTTGCCTTTTATGTGGGGTATAATTACCACTTCTAAAGGGCTTTTAAAACCCAACGCAACTCCCTAACATCTTTTGGTAATAGCTCTTGGCTTTAAGAATTGTCTCTGTGTCATCGGTTTTTAAAAGCACTTCGTAATTGTTTTCAAAAGCGTTTTTGCTCCAATTCGCTGAGCCTAAAAACACGATCTTATCATCAATGATCGCTACTTTTTGGTGCATGATGCCGTAATAATTCCCGTTTTTAGCCTTAAGCCCCTTTAATAAACACACTTTAGTGTTAGGGTATTTGTCTAAATAGCCGATAGTGGATTGCTTGTTATGATGATTGCTTTCATAATCATAAATGATTTGCACCTTAATCCCCCTACTCGCTACGCTTTTAATGGCTCTTGCAATGTCTCTGTGCGTGAAACTATAAATAGCGATTTTCACGCTCTCTCTAGCGTTACTAATGCCAGAAACTAAAGCGTTTAAAGCGTCCCTTTGCTCATAAGGTAAGACAAACAGGCTATTTTTAGCTTGCAAAACCCCCAAACAGCCCACTAACACGCTAACGCCAACGATTTTTTTAATTTTATCTAACATCAAATGATCCTTATTTTAAATTACGCTCATTATAAAAACAACCAACCAAGTGGATTTTTGATTATAATAAAAGATTTAAAAAAAGCGATAAAAATTGACAGCTTAAAGAAGCGTTTCTTACTAAAATTAAGGAGTCCCTAAAATGACTATGATTGTATTCAACCAAAACCCCATGATTGCAAAGTTGCTTGAGAGCGTCTCTAAAAAGTTAGAATTACCTATGGAACATTTTAACCACTATGAAGAGCTATCCGTGCGCCTTAAAAAAGATCCAGAATGGCTTTTGATAGCCGATGATGAAAGTTTGGAAAAACTGGATCAAGTGGATTGGCTAGAGTTAAAAGAAATCATCTCTCAAAACCATCTAAATTTATGCATGTATAAAAAGGGTAATGAAGCGCAACCCTTCTTGGAAGGCTTTGAGGTGAAAATGAAAAAACCTTTTTTACCCACTGAGGTTTTAAAAATCCTTCAAAAAAAGCTTGGTTTTAATGCAAGCGAGCTAGAGCCTAGCCAGAATTTAGACCCAACTCAAGAAGTTTTAGAAACCAATTGGGACGAGTTAGAAAATTTAGGCGATTTAGAAGCCCTAGCCAAAGAAGAGCCTAACAATGAAGAGCAGTTACTCCCCACTTTAGATGTGCAAGAAGAAAAAGAAGAGATTAAAGAAACGCCCCAAAAAGAAGAAAAGCCTAAAGATGATGAAACGCAAGAGGGTGAAACTCTCAAAGATAAAGAAGTTTCTAAAGAGTTGGAAATGCAAGAAGAAGTTAAAGAAGAAACGCAAGAAGAAGTTAAAGAAGAAACGCAAGAAGAAGTTAAAGAAGAAACGCAAGAAGAAGTTAAGGAAGAGATGAAAGAAGAAGTGCAAGAAGAAGTTAAGGAAGAGATGAAAGAAGAAGTGCAAGAAGAAGTTAAGGAAGAAACGCAAGAAAATAAGGAAGAAAAACAAGAAAAAACACAAGATTCCCCAAGCGCACAAGAATTAGAGGCCATGCAAGAATTAGTCAAAGAAATCCAAGAAAACTCTAACGACCAAGAGAACAAAAAAGAAACCCAAGAAAGTACAGAAACACCGCAAGATGTAGAAATCCCCCAATCACAAGAAAAAGAAACACCCAAAGATGAAAGCATGCAAGAAAGTGCACAAAATTTACAAGATAAAGAAACCCCCCAAGAAGAAACCCAAGAAGATCATTACGAAAGCATTGAAGACATTCCTGAGCCGGTGATGGCTAAAGCGATGGGGGAAGAATTGCCCTTTTTGAGTGAGAGCGTTGCAGAAACCCCTAATAATGAGAACGCCACAGCAACCTCCAAGAATGAGAACGACACAGAAACCCCGCAAGAAAAAGAAGAAATCGATAAAACTTCCAGCCCCCTAGAATTGCGCTTGAATTTGCAAGATTTATTAAAAAGCCTCAATCAAGAGTCCTTAAAAAGCCTTTTAGAAAACAAAACCTTAAGCATTAAAATCACTCTAGAGGATAAAAACCCGCATGCATAATGACTTTAATTTGCTCATTCTTTCAGGCCCTAGCGGGGCGGGTAAAAGCACCCTTACAAAGTATTTGCAAGAAAAGATCCCAAAAACCTATTTTTCCCTTTCCACCACCACACGAAAGCCTAGAGAGGGCGAAATTGATGGCTTGCATTACAATTTTGTCAGCGAAGAAGAGTTCAAACAGGGCATAGAAAAAGGGCAATTTTTAGAATGGGCGATCGTGCATAACCACTATTATGGCACTTCTAAAGCCCTTGTGGAAAAAGCCTTAAAAGAGGGTAAGATCGTGATTTTTGATATTGATGTGCAAGGGCATGAGATCCTTAAAAAGCATTACCCTAACGCATGCTCTGTGTTTATTAGCACCAAAAATCAAGAGGTTTTAAAAGAGCGCTTGCTTTTAAGGGGGACGGATTCTAAAGAGACGATAGAAAAGCGCTTGATTAACGCTTATAAGGAAATGCAAAGCTTGGAGAGTTTTGACTACCTCATCATCAATGAAGATTTAGAAAAATCCAAAGAAATCATTTTGAGCATCGCTAAAACTCTCGTTTATCGCTTAAAAGCGTTTAATTTTGAAAAAATATGCAAGGCTTGGAAAAACGAATCCTTATAAAGTTTATCAATTCTTTTTCAAACAAGCTATAATTCAAAGCAAACCAACCAATAAATTCAAGGAGTAACATATGGGCGGATTTACAAGTATATGGCATTGGGTCATTGTTTTATTAGTGATTGTGTTGTTGTTTGGGGCTAAAAAGATCCCTGAATTGGCTAAAGGTTTAGGCAGTGGGATCAAAAATTTCAAAAAAGCCGTGAAAGACGATGAAGAAGAAGCTAAAAATGAGCCTAAAACCCTAGACGCTCAAGCAGCACAAACCAAAGTGCATGAAAGCAGCGAAATGAAAAGCATGCAAAAACAAGAAAGCTAAAAATGCACACTCTTATTAAGGGCGTTTTAGAAGAGATTTTAGAAGCTGAAGTTATTATTGAATACCCTAAAGACCGAGAGCATGGGCATTACGCTACGCCCATTGCTTTCAATCTCGCCAAAGTTTTTAAAAAATCGCCCTTAGCCATCGCTGAGGAATTGGCCCTTAAAATCAGCACGCATGCTAAAACTCAAGGGCTTTTTGACAGCGTAGTGGCTTGTAAGGGTTATATCAATTTCACGCTTTCTTTGGATTTTTTGGAGCGTTTCACCCAAAAGGCTTTGGAATTAAAAGAAAAGTTTGGCTCTAAACTACCAAGTGAAAATTCTCAAAAAATCTTTTTAGAATTCGTGAGCGCTAACCCCACAGGGCCTTTACACATAGGGCATGCTAGGGGGGCGGTGTTTGGCGATAGTTTGGCTAAAATCGCTCGTTTTTTAGGGCATGAGGTTTTGTGCGAATATTATGTCAATGACATGGGGTCTCAAATCCGCTTGTTAGGGCTTTCTGTGTGGCTCGCTTACAGAGAGCATGTTTTAAAAGAGAGCGTAACTTATCCGGAAGTCTTTTACAAGGGCGAATACATCATAGAAATTGCCAAAAAAGCCCGCAACGATTTAGAGCCGAGCCTTTTTCAAGAAAATGAAGAGATTATCATTGAAGTTTTAAGCGGCTACGCTAAAGATTTAATGCTTTTAGAAATCAAGGATAATTTGGATTCTCTAGGCATTCATTTTGATTCTTATGCGAGCGAAAAAGAGGTTTTTAACCATAAAGATGCGGTGTTTAAAACCTTAGAAAAAGCGAACGCCCTTTATGAAAAGGATTCTAAAATCTGGCTCAAATCTTCCTTATACCAAGATGAAAGCGATCGGGTGCTTATCAAAGAAGATAAAAATTACACTTATTTGGCCGGCGATATTGTCTATCATAATGAAAAATTTAAGCAAAACTACACCAAATACATCAACATTTGGGGGGCAGACCACCACGGCTATATCGCTAGAGTGAAGGCTAGCCTTGAATTTTTAGGCTATGATTCTCGTAAGCTTGAAGTCTTGCTCGCTCAAATGGTACGCTTACTCAAAGATAACGAACCTTACAAGATGAGTAAAAGAGCGGGTAATTTCATTTTGATTAAAGATGTGGTTGATGATATTGGTAAAGACGCTTTAAGATTTATTTTTTTGAGCAAACGGCTTGACACCCATTTAGAATTTGATGTCAATACTTTAAAAAAACAAGACAGCTCAAACCCTATTTATTACATCCATTACGCTAACTCGCGCATCCACACCATGCTAGAAAAATCCCCTTTTTCTAGAGAAGAGGTTTTGCAAACCCCTTTAAAAAACCTGAACGCTGAAGAAAAATACCTCCTCTTTAGCGCTTTAAGCTTGCCTAAAATCATTGAAGCCTCTTTTGAAGAATACGGCTTGCAAAAAATATGCGAATATGCAAAAACTCTCGCCTCAGAATTCCACCACTTCTATAACGCTGGCAAGATTTTAGACACCCCTAAAGCTAAAGAGCTTTTAAAGATTTGTTTAATGGTGAGCTTGAGCTTAACCAACGCCTTTAAACTTTTAGGCATAGAGATAAAAACCAGGATTTCAGTCAAAGATTAAGCTCAAAATTAGTTTTTTTGATTATAATATTCTCATTATTTTTAAAAAATAAGGAGAATATTTTGCTTAATCGTATTATAGAACACATGAACGCCCACCATACAGAAGACATGAAAGGCTTATTGAAAAAATTCGGGCAAGTCCATCACGCTGAAAATGTTGCATTTAAAAGCGTGGATCCACAAGGTATTGTGATTGGTTACAACAATAACCAAACCTTAAGGATTGAATTTAACCAAGAAGTTAAAGACCCTAAAGACTACAAAAATGCCATCATTGAATTGTGCCAAAGCGTGGAAAAAACCCATGATTTAAAAGGCGTAGAAGAAGAAATTAAAGCCTTTAGAGAAGGCTTTGATTCTGTTTGTTTAGCGACTTTACACCCTAATGGGCATGTGGTATGCTCTTATGCGAGCTTGATGCATGACGGCAAACAATACTACATTTATGTGAGTGAAGTGGCTGAGCATTTTGCCGGCCTTAAAAACAACCCCCACAATGTGGAAGTGATGTTTTTAGAAGACGAGAGCAAGGCTAAATCAGCTATTTTGAGAAAACGCTTGCGTTATAAAACCAACGCTCGTTTCATTGAAAGAGGGGCGGAGTTTGACAAAGCGTTTGATTCTTTCATTGAAAAAACCGGTGGTGCTGGGGGCATTAAAACCATTCGCACCATGCAAGATTTCCATTTGATCGCGTTGGATTTCAAAGAAGGGCGTTTTGTGAAGGGCTTTGGTCAAGCTTATGACATTTTAGGCGACAAAATCGCTTATGTTGGGGATAAAGGCAACCCACACAATTTCGCTCACAAGAAATAAACTTTCTCACCCATAAGGGGCAAACGCCCCAAAAGAGTGCTTTTTGAAGAGATTACGGCAAAATCAAGCTCTTTACTATTTAACCTTAAAAAATGCTAAAAGCCTTTTTATGGGCTAACACCACACAAAAAGCATCAAAAAGTAAAAAAATCACAAAATTTTTCCAAAATAACAAAAAAACGCTTTTATGCTATTCAGTGGTGCTCTTTTTAAGCCTAGCCCATAGTTATTAGCGTCTGTTTCAGCAATGAAAACCACCGCAAAGAAGTCTTATTCTAGTAGAAGCCTTTTGTTTTTATGAAGCGCTTTTGAAACAAGCTCTATAACACCGATAACCAACTCTTTTTCATTCAATCGTGGGGTCTCTTTAATAATACGGGTATTGATAAAGGATAATCCTTAAATTTATCCTCATCTTGCTCCCATTATGCGCTATCAATTAACAAGTTTCAATATAATATAAGATCTTGTTTTTTTATAACTTGTCATGTGTTAAGGATCAAAATGCGCGTGTTTGTTTGCTTTTTAGGGGTTTTTGTGTCTAACGGCTTGGCTCGTTTTGGCTATGTGGTTTTAATCCCCCTACTCATTTTATCAGGGAGTTTAACCCCACACCAAAGCTTCCAACTGGGTATTGCGGTGCTAATGGGCTATGTTTTTGGGAGTTTTTTAATCCAATTTTTAAGCCCGTTAATGTCATTAGAAAGCATCGCTAAAATCAGTTTTGGCTTAATCGCTTTGAGTTTTTTAGTCTGTTATTTTGATAGTATCCCTTTCTTTTGGCTTTGGATCTGGCGTTTTATCGCCGGTGTGGCTAGCAGCGCGTTAATGATTTTAGTCGCTCCTCTTTCTTTGCCCTATGTCAAAGAACATAAAAAAGCCTTAGTGGGAGGGCTTATTTTTAGCGCTGTAGGCATTGGATCTGTCTTTAGCGGGTTTGTTCTGCCATGGATTAGCTCTTATAATATCAAATGGGCATGGATTTTTTTAGGGGGCAGTTGTTTGATAGCCTTTATCCTTTCCTTAGTGGGGTTAAAAACCCGTTCTTTAAGGAAAAAATCCGTTAAAAAAGAAGAAAGCGCGTTTAAAATCCCCTTTCATTTGTGGTTATTGCTCATTTCTTGTGCGCTCAATGCGATTGGTTTTTTACCGCACACGCTTTTTTGGGTGGATTATTTGATCCGCCATTTAAATATCTCCCCCACTATCGCTGGAACTTCATGGGCGTTTTTTGGCTTTGGAGCCACGCTTGGCTCTTTAATCAGCGGCCCCATGGCTCAAAAGCTAGGGGCTAAAAACGCCAATATCTTTATCCTTATTTTAAAATCTATCGCATGCTTTTTGCCCATTTTTTTCCACCAAATCTCTTTACTCAATTTAAGCATCTTTATAATGGGAGCGGCCACAACCGCTAATATCAATTTATTCAGCATGATGGCTTTAAAAATTGCAGGCGCCAAGCATTTCGCTCAAGCGTCTTCGTGGGTGGTGTTTTCTTTTGGCATTTTCCAAGCGCTTTTCTCGTATCTTTTTACAATCTTTTTAGGGGATTTGGGCTATGTTTTGATTTTTGTTATTTGTGGGGTGTGTTTGGTTTTAAGCTTCATCGTTCTTTTCCCCATCAAAATGCAAACAGCTACCAATAAATAGAAAAATTATGGGGTTTCAAAACCCTTGATGCCGAGAAAATCCTTAAAACCCTTTAAGGAATTTAAGACTTTTTCACGCTCTAAATGGCGCATGATAAAAACGAGGTTAGAGCCGTTTTGATCTTTTAAAATGTGCTTAGGCGGGTAAATGACATGCATCACGCCGTTAATACTCACCAAAAGATCGCTTCCAATGTCAATAATCCCCTTGATGCGTAAAATCTGTGTGCCGTATTGATGCAATAACAAACTCAGCCAAATCCCAAACGAGCTCCACTCCATCGTGCCTTCAAACCTGATGCTTAAAGTCTCAAAGCCTTGCGAGTGCGAATCTTTTGGCATTCTTGGCATAAAATTTCGCGCCCTATTTTTGCGTGAAAAGAGACTCTCATAGTCTATCGCCCTCTTGTCAAAAATTTCCGCACTAGGGTTAATGGCCCACAAGCGCTCTTTTAATTTGATTAAAGCCCCGCTGTCATTTTGCAAATCCGTTTTGGTCAATAAAACGCTATCAGCAAAAACAATTTGCTCTTTAGCTTCGTTGTTGGTTAAATGTATTTTAGCATTCAGTGCATCCACGCAAGCCACCACGCTTTGAATTTCAAAATGCGCCCCTAAAAAAGTGTCGCTCAAAATCGTCCATAAAATCGGCGCCGGGTTGGCTAAACCGGTGGTTTCAATGATGATGTGCTTTAAAATTTCGCCGCGCCATTCATAGTTGTTGAGCGTGGCTTTTAGAGACTCCACTAAATCTAAGCGTTTGTTGCAACACACGCACCCTGCGTTAAGATAGAGCATTTTTTCACCGCAATATTGAACGCTTAAGATGCGCTGATCCAAAGCGGCTTGACCGATTTCATTGATGATAAGAGCGACGCCTTGGTGATCTGTTTGGTTTAAATATTCGCTTAAAAAACTCGTTTTACCGCTGCCTAAAAAACCGGTGATGAGCGTGATAGGGATTTTGGGCATCAGTGAGTGGCGTGTGTATTTTGATTTAAAAACGCTAATAAATTAGAATCTAGCGCGTCCATCTCTTTTTTGGCTAATTTTTGTGCCTTATCCCACAAATCGCCTAAATCATTCACGATCACGCTTTGCCCTTTTTTATCGCACAGCACAAACTTCGCACCTTGCCAATCATCAATTTTTAGCCCATAAAACGCCAAAATTTGATTGAGCAATCCCACTCGTTTGAGCCGTGCTCTTTTGCGTTCTCTAGCGTTTTCATTAGTGCTAATAAGCGCATTTGGCTCTCTCAAATTTTCATCAATCTCATAACTATCGCTCCCATAATTTTCATCGGTCCAATGAAAAGAACTGATAAGCTCCCCGCATAAAACGCACATCTTCCAACCTTTTAAACCTAAATCATGCTACAATTTTACTGAAAAAAACAAGAATAAATCTAGTGTTGTTTAATTGTTTATTATAGGAAATTTAATGCAGGATTATAGAACTCTTACGCTAGAAAATATTTACGCACCAGATGAAATAACAGACGCGCTTTCATTGTTACAATCTTGCGGTATTGAATCGATTGTCAATCCTTCAAATATCACGCTTAATTTTGACATTGTGGATTTAAAAATGCTTGAATCTACTACACAAAATACACTGATTCAAAAGACATTAGAGGAGTTGTATAAAATTCGCTCATTTTCTAGTCAAAATGGCAAAATCGTATTTAAAAGCTTCAACAAAGCCAAAAAAGTCGCCAACAAAAAACAAAACGCAAAGGCAAGATTGGCTTACGAATCTTACAAAAAAGAGTTTAGCAAAGAGACGAATGAGATCCAAAACTATCTTAATCAAATTTACTGCGAAGACAGCTTGGAGTTTTTAAAAAAGCTCCCAAATAATTGCATAGATATAGTGCTGACTTCGCCACCTTACAACTTTGGCATCAATTACAATGCAACGCAGGATACAAATCTTTGGCAAGAGTATTTCAACACGCTTTTTGCCATTTTTAAAGAGTGTATTCGTGTATTAAAAAGCGGAGGGCGAATCATTGTCAATATCCAGCCTATGTTTAGCGATTATATCCCTACACACCATTTTATCAGCAAATTTTTCATTGATGAAGGGCTTATTTGGAAAGGCGAGATTTTATGGGAAAAGAATAACTACAACTGCAAATACTGCACTTGGGGAAGCTGGAAAAGCCCTGCTGCACCCTATTTAAAATATTCGTGGGAGTTTATTGAAATTTTTTGCAAAAATAACCTTAAAAAAGAGGGCGATAAAAACAGCATTGACATAACCGATGATGAATTTAAAAAGTGGGTTTATGGCAAGTGGAACTTTTCCCCAGAACGCAACATGAAACAATACGGGCATGATGCAATGTTCCCAGAAGAATTAGTAAAGCGGTGTTTAAAGCTATTTTCTTATCAAAATGATATTGTATTGGATCCATTTAATGGTGCAGGGACAACGACAAAAGTCGCCAAGCAACTAGGGCGCAGATTCATAGGCATAGACATTAGCGAAAAGTATTGTGAAGTGGCAAAAGAGAGATTAAAAGAGACAACAAATCTCTTTAACGCAGGGATTTAATGTGGATTCTATAAAAGATATTATACAAGTTTATAATAGTGTGGTTAAAGGTATTGATAAAGATGCTCATGGGCAAGATAGCAGGGCATATGGCGGAGTTATAAGAAGCGCTAAAGGCAAATTACTAGAAAATATCAGCGAAGAGATTGTAAAAATAGCGTGGCAAAATATTGGCGCTAAAGCTAATAGGCTTGAAATAAATTCTAATAAAATAAAAATTCCTATCAAAGATAGCTATATGGAAAGTATAGCTAACAAACAAGTAAGGGCATATATATTAGAGCGTAAGAAAGATTATTATTACGGATTGAGCGTTGATAAACATATATTTGTGGACAATCAATTGGTTATGGGGATAGAGTGTAAAGCCTATACGGAAAACGCTATGCTAAAGCGAATACTAGTAGATTTTCATCTCCTTAAGACTTTATATCCAAATATATCTTGTTATTTATTTCAGCTAGAAAGTCAATTAGGAGGGGATTATTCAACTTTGCCAGAAACCCTATTGGGATCAAAACCCACGCATTCTATAATGAGCTACTTTGAAAGCGTGAATCTAAATATAGTAACCTTACTCAAAGGCGAAAGAGACATAAACCAACCCATACACAAAAATTTCAAACCTTTAGAAGAAGAAAATCTAAAGAAAACAATCAAACTAATGGAGAATGAATTGAAAGTTTATTTGTAGCAGTTGGTGTGAATCCCGCTAAATTCACACTAACTTAGATGCAATTTTAACCACTATTTTTTTCTAGGGTTTCGTTTTAAGAAATCATCAGCGATTTCATTGAATGTTACCCAACGCACGCCCTCGTGCTTGTTGATATGCTCAATGATTTTTTCATGCATGAGCAACACTTGCGGACGGGCGCTCACATCAGGGTGGATTGTCATGCTAAACACCGCATAATCCATCTCACGATAAACCCAATCAAATTGATCGATCCACATTTGCCCTATATCGTGTGGGCTTACAAAACCAAAACTATTGGGGGATTTTTTGATAAACATCATCGGCGGTAAATCGTCCAAATACCAGTTCGCAGGGATTTCCACTAAATTTGTTTCCACCCCACGGATTAAAGGCTTCATCCAATCCTTGGCTTCCAAACTATAATCAATCTTGCTCCAACTATCCCCCACGCGCACATAATAGGGCGTGAAATCATTGTGCATAAGCGAGTGGTCGTATTTGAAGCCGTGTTTTAAAAGCAATTCATTAGTGATATTAGAAAACTCCCACCACGGCGCCACATAGCCTGTGGGGGCTTTGCCGGCGAGATCTTTAATCAATTCAACGCTTTTTAACAAAACATCTTCTTCTTGCTTGGCCGTCATAGCGATAGGGTTTTCATGCGAATACCCATGCACGCCCACTTCATGCCCTGCATCCACAATCATTTTCATTTGCTCAGGGAAAGTTTCAATAGAATGCCCCGGCGAAAACCAAGTCGCAGGAAGATGGTATTTTTTAAACAATTTCAAAAGCCGTGGGATCCCCACTTCACCCGCAAAAAGCCCGCGCGAAATATCATCAGGCGAATCCTCCCCACCATAGCTCCCTAACCAACCAGCCACCGCATCAATATCCACACCATAAGCCACTAAAATTTCTTTTGCCATAATCGCTCCTTTTTAAGTGAATTTTCCAAACCCCTTTTTGGTGAGTTTGGTGTCAAAATCTTGTAAATAAGGGATTTTTTGGCGTTGCAACGCCACTTCGTTTAAATCCATTTCGGCGATAATGACTTCATTAAGCTTGGTGGCTTGCGCGATGATTTTCCCATTGGGCGCGATGATTCTTGAATCACCGGCAAATTCTAGCGTTTGTTTTAATTGAGCGTTAGTTTCTTCCCCACTATGATTGCAAGCGCACACAAAGCAGCCATTCTCTAACGCTCTAGCCCTGCTCAATAAATCCCAATTATAAGCCCTAGCTTTGCCAAACGCGCTAGGATAGATTAAAACCTCGGCCCCTTGTAACGCTAACAGATTCGCACCCACGCCAAAGCCGATTTCATAGCAAATTTGCAAACCCACTTTCGTGCTAAAATCCCCAAAATCCAGCGTAAAAACCTCGTATTTTTTGCCCCTTTTGAAGCGTGATTTTTCATCGCCCCACAAATAGATTTTACGATGCTTGCCAACGATCCCGCCTTTTGGTGGAATGATATAAGCGCTGTCGTAGAGTTTTTTATCCGTTTTTTCAATGCTGCACGCCACGATATGCGTATCGCTAGACTTCGCAAAATCGCTTAATGCGCTCAACGACTCGTTTTTTAGCTCGCCATGCTCTATCGCTTTAAAATCCAACCCAAAATCCACATCCTTATCATTCACGCAATAACCGCTATCAAACAATTCCGGCAAAACAATGAGATTCGCGCCTTTGTTGTGGGCTTCTTTGGCCAGGTTGAGCGCTGATTGCAGGTTTTCATTTAAGGCGTAGGGTTTGGATTGCATTTGAATCACAGCGGTTTTTAGGATTCTTTTAGCGGGATTTTTTGTTTTCAAGATCCACTCCCATTTTTGTTTTTATTGTATAGGATTGAAAATTAAAAGAAAATTAAAGGGGTTAAAATCCGCATGCATTTGTGTCAAAACTTACCATTATTATTTAAGAATCGTAATAACGCGCTAGAGAGCGAGCTCACAAACACGCCGATAAGAAAGATTAACCCGTTAAAAAGATGCAAGAATAAAAGCGTTCCTAAAATGCCTAATAAAACCCCATACCCCCCTAAACGCCACACATTGAAAGACATTTCCAAGCCCAGGGCGAATTTTTGGAATTTTTGCTTTTCTTCTTTTTCTCCTGAATTTTGTTTCCTTAAATCCAAACGCTTTTTAACGCCGTAATACGAAGACAACGCCACGATAAAAAACCCTAAAAACCCCCCTTCAAAATTCAAAACCCCTTGAAACGCTTGGAAAAAATAAACGATAATCGCGCTAACTATATTGATAAAAAGTAAAATAAGCAAGCATTGGATTTGGCACATGGGATTTGATTGGATTTATTTTGTTTTATTTTGCGTGTATTTGGGGTCTTTAGCCAGTTCTTCATAGTCTTTTTGCATGTTTTTATAAGCTTTATAGACATTGAGAAAGCTCGCTAACACGCCCCAAATAACCCCAAGCCAAAAAAGCCACGAAATGTGAGTGAGCTTTTTAAGCCCATAGCCTATAGCCACGCCCATAAGGATCGCTACCACCATAGACAGCCCTAAGCTCAAATAATTCGCCCCCTCTATGAATTTATAATACTTTGGCTTTTTCAAAAATTCACACGCCCTTTATGATTTCATCAAAACTTTCATCGGCTTTTGCAACCACCAAATCAATCATCTCTTCAGTCATAGGCTCGCAAATAAAGCCGGTTTCAAAGCTTGAACATGCCAAATACACGCCCTTAGAGAGCATTTTTTGGTGGAATTTCGCAAACATTTCGGTATCGCTTTTTAAAGCGTCATCAAAATCACGCACCGCATTTTCGTTAAAGAAAAAGCCAAACATGCTCCCCATATTGAGCGTTTGTAAGGCGATGTTATAACTTTGAGTGCTCTTTTTTAAGCCTTGAGTCAAACGAACGGCTAAAGCGTTTAAGCGAGTATAAAGGGTTTTGTCTCTTTTGATTTTATAAAGCGTGCTCAACCCCGCGCACACCGCTAGGGGGTTACCGCTTAATGTGCCTGCTTGATACACGCCTCCAATGGGTGAAAGCAAGTCCATAATTTCCGCACGCCCTCCAAAACACGCCAAAGGAAGCCCCGCGCCTATCACCTTACCAAAGGTTACCAAATCCGGCACCACGCCATAAAATTCTTGCGAACCGCTCAAACTCGCTCTAAACCCGCTCATCACTTCATCTAAAATCAGCACCGCTTGGTATTTTTCACACAAAGCCTTTAACCCTATTAAAAACTCTTTTTGAGCCGGCACTAACCCCATATTCCCAGCAATGGGTTCAATAATAACGCAACCCACATCGCCTTTTTTAAAGCATTCTTCAACGGAGTTTAAATCGTTATAACGAGCCACTAGAGTGTGCTTGCTAAAATCGCTTGGCACGCCTAAAGAAGAAGGAGAGCCAAAAGTAGTGCACCCGCTACCCGCTTTCACCAATAAAGAATCGCTATGCCCATGGTAGCACCCTTCAAACTTGATCAAATCGTCTTTTTGGCTATAAGCTCTAGCGAGTCGTATTGCGCTCATGGTCGCTTCCGTGCCGCTACTCACTAAACGCACCTTATCTAAGCCATCATAACAAGAAATGATTTCTTTAGCTAAAGTGGTTTCTAACTCTGTGGGAGCGCCAAAAGAAGTGCCTTTTTTTAACGCTTTAATGATATTTTCTTCAATCTCTTCATCCGCATGCCCAAAAATCAAAGGCCCCCAGCTTTGCACAAAATCTATATAATGATTGTTATCCACATCATAGAGATACGCCCCCTTACCCTTTAAGATAAAAGGCGGAGTGCCTTTAACGCTCTTAAACGCCCTAACAGGCGAATTGACCCCCCCAGCGATCACTTGCTTGGCCTCATTGAAATCATTGATACTGTGCAACAACTCCATGATTTAAATTATCCCTTGATCATGCTTTCAAATTGGATCTCCACCTGCGACCAGGTCAAACCCTCATGAAAACTCTCGCATCGTTTAGCTAAGCTCGCTAATTCGTTTTTCAAGCCAAAATTCAATAAATCCAAGACCCCTTTAATCACGATCTTACTATCAGCAATCGTGTATTGCATAGGCACTTTCACTAGCTTTTCATTCATTCTCACATAAGCGGTGAGAGAACCCGCATGATCGCCTTCTACAACATTTCTAAAAGTTACTTTGATGTTAGTGTTTTTAAAAAGAGCGAAAAAAGCTTCTTTAACATTCTTGTTTTTAGTGTCATCGCCTAAATTGACTTTCAAACTATCCATGCTCGCGCTCGCCCCTTCTAAAAGGGTTTTTAAACTATCTTGAGATTTACCCAGTTTATAAGTGATGCTTTCAAAACTCCCGCTTACGGGTGTTTTAGCCTTAGTTTTAAAGGCCGTCCATGTCGTTTTAGCTGAAGATAAATCCAAACTCACCGCTTGCAAAAACCCTGCCAACAAAACCGATACCAAAACCATTTTTTTCATTCATTATCCTTTAATGTGGTTTTATCAATAACGCTTGTTATTTTAGTGTAAATAAGCATGCTTACAACTAAAATAATTCATTTTGATAATCATTTGCACTCTAAATACGACCTAGAGATACAATTGCGTTTATTTTAAACTCTTTTTGTAAATAATGCCGACTGGACCAAACATTCTTAACCATTCATAGGGAAGTTAAAAGAGCGTGAAATAAGAAAAACTTGCATCAACAGCTTAAGAAGATTTAAAAACCCGCTCAAGTTAGTTTGATCTTTAAAATATTCATGGCGATCGGAGTTTAAGCCTAAAACCATCTTCATGCAAATCGCCCTGGGATAAAAGCTCATTTGCACTAGGGCTAGAATAATGTTTGGCTAAAATAATGAAATAAGCGTTGTTATGCACCCCAATGAGATTAGGCTGGAAATAAGGGAAGGTTTCAGGGTTTAAAATCCATGTTGCGACTTTATTATACGCTACAGAGAGCCTTTTCCCAGCTTCACTATCCCACAAATCATACCCGTTCTCAAAAAGCAATTCGCCTGATACGCTTAGCGCAAGAAGTGCAAAATTGGTATAAGCGATCCCCTTAATGCCTTTCGTAGGACCGCCATGATAATCGCTTGTATCGCTTCTAGTGATCGCGCTAGGGATAACCCCACTCTCATTTATCGCTTTAAACACCCACTCTTGCCACCGATTAGCGCTACTTTGCAAAAGGGCTTGATCGTTTAATGCAAGTGCAGAGCTCACATCAAAGAGAATGCCCCACGCCCCATGGTTAGTGTTAAGAGCCGATTGAGAATACCCACGCATCCGCTTGACAAAATCTTCATATTCTGGGCTAGGAAATTCTTTTTTGACAAACCAATAGGCCATGTTCATATAAGGCATGTAGAAATTGATATTATCCTCGCTTTGATAAGTGTCCACGCTTTGAAGCTCTCTAGCCCAAGCGTTTAAAATATCCCTAACCTTTAAACCATATTGTTTGTTTTGGCTCACTAAATAGCCTAACGCTAAATCATAGGACATGGTAGCGGACTTTTTAAAACTCTTTGTGCATGCATCAGGCTCTCTAACCCCAGTAGAAGTGTAGTGCTTGGATGCACTAAGTTGCGTGCATGGCTGGATTTGCTTGGAGAGCTTTGTGTCAAGATGGAGTTTTTTGGGCAAATCTATAGATTTAAAATCCCTAAAAAAGTAATCTTGCTCAGCGTAAGCTTGAACGCAAACGCAAACAAACATGAATGATAAAAACAAAACAAATCCTTTCATTCCTCGCCTTTATTTTAATGGATTGGTTTAAAGATAGCGTTTTAGGGTAACGCTTTTAACAACACAAATTTAAGCGCATGCGTATTAAGGGCGCTAACCGCTGAAAGGGATAAGACAAAGAGCGCGGATTTTTCATTAGGGTTATTTTCAAAATCGCTGGTTAAATGGGGGTGCAAAAACCCTAAATACGGCTCTAAATCAAACGCCTCTAATTTTTGCGCCTCTAAATTTAAAAAGGCGCAAAAATCCTTAGTCATCTTATCAATGTTTTCTACAACATCGCATTTATTGAGCAACACCCCAAAAGGCTTATTGGCTAAAGCGGGTGAAAATTTTTCCAACTCCAACCTCAAGCGTTGGTATTGCTCTTTAATGCCTAAATCCAGCCTGGAAGCGTCTAAAACAAAGGCTAGAACTTTGGTGCGCTCAATATGCTTTAAAAAGCTAATCCCTAAGCCTTTTCCCTGACTAGCTCCTTCAATAATGCCAGGAATATCCGCCATTAGAAATTCGCTTTTCTCATCTACGCTCACAACCCCTAAATTAGGCACTAGAGTCGTGAATTCATAGTTAGCGATTTTAGGTTTAGCGTTAGAGATGGTGGAAATGAGCGTGGATTTACCCGCATTAGGGAAGCCCACTAACCCTATATCAGCGATGAGTTTTAATTCCAAACGCACGCATTTTTCAACCCCCTCTAAGCCTTTTTGCGCGTAAGTGGGTTGTTGTTTAGTCGCGCTTTTAAAATGTGCATTCCCTAACCCCCCCTTGCCTCCTTTTAAGGCTAACACCCTTTCTTTAGGTTCTACCAAATCAAGCCACAACTTGTCATCTGCAAACACTTGCGTTCCTGGTGGCACGACAATAATTTTGTCTTCGCCCTTTTTACCTGTGCAATTTCGTGTGCCTCCTGGAGCCCCATTTTTAGCCTTATGGTATTTGGTGCCTCTAAAACTCGCTAGAGTGTCGGTATTGTTATCCACTTCAAAATACACATCGCCTCCATCGCCTCCATCGCCTCCATCAGGACCGCCTTTGATGACAAACTTTTCTCGCCTAAAACTCACCATTCCAGGCCCCCCCTTACCCGAAGCGATGATGATTTCCACGCTATCTACAAACACAGCTTAATACCCTTTCTTTTATTTGGCAAATCTTTGCATGGATTTTTCCAAATGCGGCACCGCATTGAGTAATTTCTGCGTATAAGGGTGCTTTGGAGCGCTTATCACGCTATCCACATCCCCCGTTTCTACGATTTGCCCTTGATTCATCACGATGATTTTATCGCTAATATGCTCCACCACCCCTAAATCATGGCTGATAAAAATATAAGTCAGCCCCATTTCTTTTTGCAAATCCAAGAGCAAATTCAACACTTGCGCTTGAATGGACACGTCTAGCGCAGACACAGGCTCATCGCAAATCACCACGCTAGGATGCAAAATGAGCGCCCTAGCAATGCCGATTCGTTGCCTTTGACCGCCTGAAAATTGGTGGGGGTAACGATCGATCCATTCTAATTTCAAGCCCACTTTTTGCATGATCTCTAGCACTTTTGTTTTGATTTCTTTTTTTGAAAAATGAGAGTTTAAAAGCAAGGGTTCAGCGATGATCTCGCCCACTTTCCACCGAGGGTTCAGGCTAGAATAAGGGTCTTGAAAAATCATTTGCACCTTTTTGCGGTAATCAAACCAATCCTGTTTGCTAAAATGCAAATGGCGCTTACCATTGAAATAAATCGCCCCGCTATCTTGCCTTTCAATCCCGGCTAAAATTTTTGCTGTCGTGCTTTTCCCGCAACCGCTCTCCCCCACAATGCTTAAAACTTCATTTTGTTCCACTTCAAAACTGATCCCATTGAGCGCATGGATGATCCTCTTGGGTTTGAATAACCCCCTGTCTATCGCATAGGATTTTTTCAATTCTTTAATTTCTAAGAGCTTCATCGCAACTCCTTTTGAAAACTCAAATAATCTGTATTTTCATCCACGGTTTCTAAGCGTTTTTTGCGGTATTCTTTGCCCGGTTTAGGGATCGCACTTAAAAGAGCTTTGGTATAAGGGTGTCTTGGATCAGCAAAAAGCTCTTTCGCACTCGCTTGCTCCACCACATGCCCTTTATACATCACCACCACTTCATCAGCGATTTGTGCCACCACGCCTAAATCATGGGTGATAAACAAAATAGAAGTGCCTTTTTTTTGTTGCAACTCTTTCATCAATTCTAAAATCTGCGCTTGAATGGTTACATCTAATGCTGTCGTTGGCTCATCAGCGATCAAGATTTCAGGCTCACACACCATAGCCATAGCGATCATCACCCTTTGGCGTTGCCCTCCGCTGAGATTGAAAGGGTATTCATGGTATTTGTCCCCTGCATGGGGAATGCCCACACGCTCTAATTCATAAACCACCCTTTCTAAGCGTTCTTTTTTGTTAAGGTTAGGGTGGTGGATTTTCAACACTTCATTGATTTGAAAACCCACCGTGTAGGAAGGGTTTAGGCTCGTCATAGGCTCTTGAAAGATCATGCCAATTTTTTTGCCTCTGATTTCTTTTTGCATCTGTTTTTCTTTGAGTTGCAACAAATCCTGCCCTAAAAATTGAATGCTCCCCCCCACAATTTTCCCGGGCTTTTCAATCAACCCTAAAATAGAAAGCGAAGTGATGCTTTTCCCGCTCCCACTCTCCCCTACAATGCAGAGCGTTTGAGACTTTTTCAAGCCAAAACTCACGCCATCCACTGCTTTATTCACGCCCTTATCGGTGAAAAAATAAGTTTTTAAATCTTTAACTTCTAAAATCATGCAAGCTCCTTTTAAGAGGCGCGTTTAGGATCTAAAGCGTCCATGATGCCATCGCCTACCAGATTAAAACTCATGACCGTTAAAAAAATCATCACCCCAGGGAAAACAAGCATCCAAGGAGCGGTAGCGATGTATTGCATGGAGTTCATCAGCATCGCTCCCCATTCAGGTTTGGGAGGTTGGGCCCCAAGACCTAAGAAGCTCAGCGCGGCCGCTTCTAAAACCGTGGAAGCAAAACCCATTGTCGTTTGCACGATCAAAGGGATAATGCAATTAGGGAAAATCACCTTACACATCAAACGAAGATGCGAAGAGCCATTGATTTTAGAAGCGATCACGTATTCTTTTTCTTTTTCGCCTAGCACGGAACTGCGCACCAATCTTGCAAACCCAGGAATCCCCACAAACCCAATAGCGAGCATGGCGTTAGTGAGTGAAGGCCCTAACACCGCGACCACAATCACGATCAATAAAATGGAGGGCAAAGCGAACATGATGTCCATGATACGCATGATAATTGCATCCGTTTTCCCTCCAAAATACCCCGCTATTAGCCCTAATATCGTGCCAAAAAAGACCGCAATCCCCATAGAAACAATCCCTATGGTTAAAGAAATCCTAGCCCCATAGATCAAGCGGCTCAAAATATCGCGCCCCAAATCATCGGTGCCTAAAAGGTATTTAGCATTCCCCCCATGCTCCCATATAGGCTTTAAAAGGCGATCTTGCGCGTTTTGGACATAAGGATCATGCGGGGCTAAAAGGGGCGCAAAAATCGCACAAACCACCAATAAAAGCACAATCCATGCGCCAACCACTGCCGCCTTATTTTTTTTGAATTGTTGGATAAACTCTCTAAAAGACTCCATTATGACAACCTTATTCTAGGATCAATAAAAGCGTATAAAATATCCACTAAAAGATTAGCCCCAATATACATCATGGCAATAATCAAAGACATGGACTGGATAATTGGGAAATCGCGCTGGTTGAGCGCATTAACGATCCACTTGCCAATCCCAGGCCATGAGAAAACCGTTTCAGTTATCATGCTCCCCCCTAAAAGCCCGGCTAGCATCAAGCCTGCGATGGTCGTTACAGGGATTAACGCGTTACGCAAAGTGTGCACAAAAATCACCCTAAAGGAGCTACACCCCTTAGCTTTAGCGGTGCGCACATAATCTTCTTTAGACACTTCTGCCATGCTCGCACGAGTCATTCTGGCAATAACAGCGGTAGAAACCGTGGCTAACACAATGCTGGGCAAAATCAAGTGCTTGATCGTATCCACAAACGCCCCATAATCTCCTGCGATCAGGCTGTCTATCAAATAAAGACCTGTGGGGCCATCTAAATAATACACATCGCTCAAACGCCCAAAAACAGGCAACCACCCCAATTGCACGCTAAAGATATAAATCAGCATGAGCCCTAGCCAAAACACCGGCATAGAAATCCCGGCTAAAGCGAAAGTCATGCTGGAATAATCAAACACGCTATAGCGTTTGATCGCAGCCAACACGCCAACGCTAATACCCAAAACAAGAGCCATAAACAAAGCGATCAAAGCCAATTCCACCGTAGCCGGGAAGCGTTGCCAAAACTCATGCATCACAGGCTCACCAGTCATGATAGAAGTGCCAAAATTGCCATGCAACACGTTATTGATAAAGAAAAAATACTGCTCTATCAAAGGCTTATTCAAGCCAAATTGCTCCCTTAAAGCGTCAATAGCGGCTTGATTGGCCTTTTCGCCTAAAATCACTAACGCCGGATCTCCTGGCACTAAATGCACCATCATAAACACGATGATACTCACTCCAAACAGCGTGGGGATCGCCCACAAAATACGCTTAATGATAAAACTCAGCATGCAACCCCTTTTATTTTTCTAAATACACCTTAAAGAAGCGATTCACGCTCACTCCGGTCGTTTTATAGCCTTTGACTTTAGACAAATGCGGCACCACTGAATAAGGATAAGCTAAAGGCACATAGGGCGCATCTTTATGGATGATTTCTTGAGCCTTTAAATAAAGGGCTTCCCTCTCTTTTTGATCCGAAACCCGTTTAGCCTTTACAAGAAGATCTGAAAAGGCGTCGCTCTTATAAAAGGAACCATTTTGAGTGGGTATAGCTGAGGCGGCTTGCTTGCTCCATAAGGTGTATAAGAAATTATCCGGATCCGCAATGTCTGCCATCCAGCCTGCAAACGCCATTTCATGTTCGCCCAGGCCCGTTCTTTTCAAATAAGCCCCCCACTCATACACTTCAATTTTCACATCAATGCCAATTTTAGCCAGGCTCGCTTGTATGAACACCGCTCCTTTTGGGTTACGAGTGGAAGTGGTAAAAATGGTGGTTTTAAAGCCGTTAGGATAGCCCGCTTCTTTCAATAACTCTTTAGCCTTTTTCAAATCGTATTCATAGGGTTTGATGTTGTAGTTATAACCCCATATAGTGGGCGGGAAAGGATTGACCATTTTTTGGGCAAAGCCTTCATAAATCACCTTAATGTAATCATCCACATTAATCGCATGGTTGATAGCCAAACGCACCAAAGGGTTATTAAAATACTTTTTTTGCGTGTTCAACGAAAGCCAACTCGCCAACAACCCAGCGCTTTTATCCACCACGATATTAGGAAGTTTTTCTAACTGCTCCACTTCATTAAGGTTAGGCCCGGTCATGAGCATAATCTCACCGGTGCGTAGCGCCAAGGCACGAGTGGAAGAATTAGGAATGGTGCGCACCACCACCTTATCCAAATAAGCTTTAGGCCCCCAATAATCCTGATTTTTTAAAAGAATGATTTTTTCATCTTTATTCCACAAAAAGAATTTGAAAGGCCCTGTCCCAACAGGCTTTTTAGCCAACTCGTCTTTTTTATTATTTTGTTCTAAATAATCAGCGTAATCCTTACTCAAAATGCTCAAAAAATCCATGCCTAAATTGGCTAAAAACGGGGCTTCTGGCCCATTAAGCGTGAATCTAATGGTGTAGTCATCTAAAGCTTCAATGCTCTTGATAATATGAGACATGCCCATGCCTTCCCAGTATTTATAGCTTTTAGCCCCCGGGCTGTAGTATCGTTTAGCCTTATCCATTTGACGCTCAAACGAAAACAGCACGTCTTTAGCGCTAAACTCCACTTTTTTATTCCAATACTTCGTCTGGTGGAAATAAACCCCTTTGCGTAAATGAAAGGTATATACAAGACCATCTGGGGATATGTCCCAGCTTGTCGCTAAGGCGGGTTCAATTTCTGTGGTGCCGTATTTGAATTGCACAAGCGTGTCATAAATATTGCCCGTTGCCACATAGCTTTCGCCATCAGTTACTAAAGCAGGATCCATGCTCGAGCCATCAGCGCCTCTTGCAAAAACCAAAACGCCTCCAAAACGCTTTTGCTCTTCAACAGAAACATTTTCCTTAGATGGATTAAGAGTAGCGTTTGAGTTTTCTGAAGCTTTCAAAAAAAACCCAAACAACAAAAGAAAAAAAACAAACCCTTAACAAAAACATTATTCATAAGCCAATCTCCACAACAAATTCTATAAAGGATAGAGATCTAAATTATAAATATTTTATGGCGTTTATAGGTGTTTAACGAACACCCAAAGGTTTAATTGACCTTTAAAGGTTACTCTACTCCCCAAAATTCCCGCTAACTACAGAAACTTTCTTGCGGTTTCTGTCTTTATGCTCAAACTTCACAACGCCATCTGTCAGTGCGTATAAGGTATGGTCTTTCCCCATGCCCACATTGTTACCAGGATGCATTTTAGTGCCTCTTTGGCGCACGATAATATTCCCTGCTCTCACAAACTCTGATCCAAATTTTTTCACGCCTAAGCGTCTTCCTGCAGAATCTCTGTTATTCTGCGTGCTCCCTTGACCTTTCTTGTGTGCCATTGTTTAATACTCCTTATGCTACAATTTTAGTGATTCTCACACGAGTGAAATCTCTTCTAAAACCACGCTTGGTTTTACTATCTTTTCGGCGGCGTTTTTTGAAAGTGATGACTTTCTTAGTGCGCCCTTCATTGATCACTTCCGCTTCAATCTTAGCCCCATTCACAAAGGGTTTTCCGCAAGAAAGCTTGCCCTCTTTGGATACGGCTAACACTTCCACTAACTCCACTAAAGCCTTAGGCTCTTTATTCATTTTATCCAGTAAAACAATATCGCCCTCAACGACTTTATATTGCTTACCGCCATGTTTGAATATTGCGTATGACATTTCTATTCCTTAAAAATTAAACGCTCTTTTTAAAATAAACGCCTATTATAGTGAGTATTTGCTAAAATGTAACTTTAAATTTAGATTAAACGAAATTTTTCATTCAAAATAGTTCTATTTAACCCGCCATGATTCTTGCATTCCAATTTAAAAAGCAAAAACATGTTGGTTAAAACCTCCAATCTCTTGTTTTTGGAATACTTTTAGCTTGTTTGATTTGAAAAACCAATAAGGATTGAACGATCATGCGCGTTACCTTTGGCTCTAAATACAACCAAATGAATCACTATCAAAACGCTTTGCAAAATAAAATCAATGACGCTAACACCCAAATCGCTTCAGGGCTAAAAATCCGTTATGGTTATCAAAACAGCGACATTAATAACCAAAATTTAAAATTCCAATACGAAGAAAACACCTTAAATCAAGGCATTGATGTGGCTCAAAACGCCTACACTTCAACGCTCAATACCGACAAAGCCTTACAAGAATTTTCTAAAACGATGGAAACTTTTAAAACCAAACTCATCCAATCCGCTAACGATGTGCATTCAGAAACTTCTCGCAACGCTATTGCTAACGATTTAGAACGCTTAAGAGAGCATATGATAAATATCGCTAACACCTCCATAGGGGGGGAATTTTTATTTGGGGGCAGTAAGGTGGATAGACCCCCCATTGATAGCGAGGGGAAATACCATGGCAATGGCGAAGATCTAAACGCGCTAGTCAGTTCTGATAACCTTGTGCCTTATAATATCAGCGGGCAAGATTTGTTTTTAGGCACAGATAAAGACAAACACAAGCTCATCACCTCCAACATTAAATTATTCAACCAAAACAAGCTCCACCCTGATGTGATGGACGCTTTAGAGCATTCTTCATTACCTGAAGAAGTCTTTATTAAACCTAGCGATACCTTGCGAGAACTCATCGGCGATAACGACAAAGACCCCACCAATGACCCTAAAGAATTTTTTTATTTGCAAGGCATTAGGCCTGATGGCTCTAGTTTTAAGGAAAAATTCGCGCTGGATAAAGCCTATCAAAACCAAGAAAGCGCGACTAAAGTGAGCGATTTATTGGATAAGATCGGGCATGCTTACGGGAACACTTC
This sequence comes from Helicobacter pylori SA213A, assembly GCF_000476275.1. Classification (GTDB taxonomy): domain Bacteria; phylum Campylobacterota; class Campylobacteria; order Campylobacterales; family Helicobacteraceae; genus Helicobacter; species Helicobacter pylori_CL. The sequence continues at coordinate 182,040 of NZ_CBOM010000001.1, read as the reverse complement.
GCAAAACAAAGTCGTGGATGTGAGTTTGAACAATTGGGGGCAAATTGAGATTAAAAACCTAACACCCGGCAGTGAAAATTTAGACTTCCACTTGATTTCTAGCGATGGGGATTTTGATGATTTGGACGCTTTGCGTTCTAGCGGCAAAAGGGTTACTGAATATGTCAAAAGTGCGTTTGTAACGGACAGGAGTTTGAGCCAAGTTAAAGCGATACAGAGCATGTATAACCCTAATGCGCTTGAAGTTCCTAGCGTGTTTGTTACCAAAGACAATGTTTTAGCCAATAAAAACACCAAATTGAGCGAGATTTTTGGCGATAAAGTAGAAACCTTAAAAATCAATGCCAGCCGTTTAGACAATACCGGCAGTATCAAAATCCCAAACCTCCCTATTTATTTGGATATTCCCATCCTTTTAGACGTGAAAAACTCCACCATTAAAGATTTGAAAGATGCGATTAAAGAGCGTTTTAATAATGAAGTGGATGTGGAAGTTGAAAGCAACGGGCGTTTGAGGATCATTGATAATGCACCTAACCAATCGCCCATCTCTTTTGCTTTAAGCACCCTAGATGCTAAAGGGCTAGAAGTCGCTGGTATCCCTACGAATAATGCGAGCGAATACCAAAAAACTTATTTCAATAAAGAGGGGGCAAAATTAGAAAGCAATGTCGCTCAAATCGCTCAAAATGGTGTGGCTAATGGCTCTACTCAACTCAGTGAAGTCTCTAGGGGGAGTTTAGAAAAAAGCGTTTTTAACATGAAATTAAACGATGTTAATGGTTCGTTTTTAGAAGCGCAAATGATTTTGGATAATGGGGCTTTTTTGAGCCTTCCTAATGGCATTAAAATCCCGCTCTATGACCCCACAACCGCTGATGTCCAAGTTTCTAAACCCAATGAAGTTACTTACAGGCAGCTTATGGATGCAATGAGTATTGCACTTAATTATAGCAATATTGACCCTGCAATCTATCAGCAAATCAGCGATAACCCCTATTCAAAAGAAAGCAAGGAACAATTTATTGATTTGTTGAAACAAGCTAAAGGCAATCTTTCTGTCAATTTGAATGAAGATGGCAAAATAATAATCCAAGACAACATGCATTCAAACACGAAAATGCAGTTCATGCTTTTTGATAAAGATGCGAATGATTTTTCTCAAAACGCCTTGCACAGCGACAAACCAAGCCTTAAATTAAACGCTAATAACGCTCTGATTATTGACAAGCCAAGCGTGAATTTTTTTGATCAACTAGAGGGCGTTATCGCTTCTGTCAGAAAAGGGATTTATCGCCCGGACGCTTTAGGGGATACTTATTCTAGCGACATGCGTAATTTAGGCATTCAAAATGGCATCACCCTTATAGACCATTTGAGCGATCACATAGAAAAAATGATCGCTAAAAACGGCGCTCATGGTAAAGCGTTTGAGAACATTATCAGGCGTAATGAAGTTTTAAAAACGCAAGTTCAAAGCATTCGTGGGGAAACGACCGGCACGGATATGGCAGAAACTTACAACAAGTTTTCCAATCTCACTAACAATTATAACGCTGTTTTGGCTTCCACGAACAAAATCAATAACTTGTCTTTAACGAAATACTTGTAATCTTTTGATGGTTTTTAAGCGTTCTAAAAAAAGATATTAAAAATGCTTTAAGCTTCTATGAAGCCCCCCCTCCTTTTGCCCTTTATTTCGTGGGCAAATCGCCTACAGGACAAGCGGCCACACCCACGCTTGGGCGAGTAATTTTTTCTACATTTTCTTGAGCTTTTTTGGGGTCATTAACCCAAGTTTTATAGAACTCAAAAGGGCATTCCGCCACACCCTTATCCCCATCGCCACTAGCAAAAACCCCACTATAACCTCTGTGCAAGAGTTTGAAGAGTTGGTTTTGGCTTTGGTCGTATTTCCTCGCATCACGGATTTGTTGCACAGAAAGTTGAGCGTATTGAAGACCATTTTCTTCTTCCCCGCATTCGCCCAAAGTATGCCCGTCAAAACCAATAATGCTAGAATGCCCAAAATAGGAATACACCCCATCAAAGCCGGTCGCATTCGCTACCGCTACATAACACTGATTAGCCCACGCCATAGCTTTCACGATCGCAATTTGTTGCTCCTTAGCCGGATACATGTAACCTTGACAGCGCACAATGAGTTCTGCCCCACGCATCGCACAATCGCGCCAAATTTCAGGGTAGTTCCCATCATCGCAAATGATCAAAGAAACTTTCAAGCCCTTAGGCCCATCAACCACATAAGTTTTATCCCCAGGATACCAGCATTCAATAGGGCACCAAGGCAATATTTTGCGGTATTTTTGCACAATTTCACCCTTATCATTGACAAGAATCAAAGTATTATAGGGATTCTTTTTGGCTTGCTCGTGTTTTTCCCCAGTCAAAGAGAACACTCCCCAAACCTTGTTTTTCTTACAGGCCTCAGCAAAGATTGCGGTTTCTTCTCCAGGAACGCTTGCGGCTGTGTCAAACATTTCTTGTCTGTCATACATAATCCCATGCGTGCTGTATTCGGGGAAGATAATCAGATCCAATCCGGGCAAACCCTGTTTGACCCCACCAATCACCTTAGCGATATTACGACAATTTTCCAACACCTCATTCTTAGTGTGGAGTCTAGGCATCTTATAATTAACTACCGCTACACCCACAGTATCTGGGCTGCTACTAATATCTCCATGTCTCATATTATGTTCCTTGTTTTTTGATGAGAGTTCCTACAAACCCTCTACTTGAATTTATAAAATAATTGTGTAAACGGATTTATAATGAATATGAAAACTTTAATCATTATGATTATTGTGGGCGAGTTTTAACTTTTTTGCTCTATTTGGTAACCTATTTCCAGAAAAATGAGGTTTTAGCCGCTCTGTTTTTATAGTTATTTGATTTTCACTTCCACTAAGCCATATAGCGCGTTAATGCAATAGATTTTAGACGCTTTTTGCAAATCGTGTAATTTTAAAGGGGCATGTTCAACAAGACCCTTTTTTAACAACCCCACAACACCCGTCCCGTTTAACGCGCCCGCGCTAAAATAAGGGGTTAAAAGCCTGTTATGGATTTCTAAAACAAGATTGCTCCTAGCGCCCTCAGTGAGTTCTAGATCCTGGTTATAAAAGATTTCATCAAACATAACGCCTTTTTTAATGAGCGCTCGAGCCTTTTGATAAAAAGGGGCGTAAGTGGTCTTATGGTATAAAAAATCATTGTGTTTATCAATGGGGGCTTCACTCAAACGGATTTCTAGGCTTTTTAAAGGCTCTAAGGTTTTGTATTCTTTAATGAGCTTGCCCTTTTTATTGAGTAAAACCCTTAAAACCCCTTCTTTTTCTAATTCAAAGTCTAAAAGATTGTCATCGTATTTAAAGTTAAAATATTGGGCGCTATGCATTAAGCGTTCTTTATGGGCGTTTTTATTGTTAATCTCTAATTTTTGATCCCTTTTGATAATTTTCATCGTCTCTATAATCTCAAATTCTATTTTGGGCATCACAAAAAAGCTTTTTAAAAAGCTCTCTTCATATTCCTTTGAAGCTTTACTTTGATAAGTTACCCCACTCCCTACCCCTAAATGCAAAAAATTTTCATGCACTCTTTTTTCTAAAGTGCGGATAGGCACGCTAAAAAGGGCTTTTTTTCCTCCAACCATGCCTATCGCCCCGCAATACACCCCCCTAGGGCGTTTTTCTAATTCTTCAATGATTTGCATGGTTTTGATTTTAGGGCATCCGGTCACCGATCCGCAAGGGAACAACGCCTTAAAAATCTCAAACAAGCTAGTTTTTAGGGGCAATTGAGCTTCAATCTCGCTTATCATTTGATACACGCTCGGCAAGCTGATGATTTCAAACAATTGATTGACTTTCACGCTATTTTTTAAGGCCAAGCGGCTCAAATCGTTACGCAATAAATCCACAATCATCACATTTTCACTTCTGTTTTTGTCATCATTTTGCAAAAACAATCGGTTTTTTTCATCTATTAAGGGGTTTTTTGAGCGAGCGATCGTGCCTTTCATGGGTTTTGTAATAATCTTAATCGCTGTCTCTAAAAACTCTAATTCAAAAAACAATTCCGGCGAAAAGCTTAAAATACTCCCAAACTCATTTTCTATCAAAGCCTTAAAAGGCGTGTTTTGGTTGTGTATCACTTCCTTAAAAACGCGCTTTGGTTTGGCTTTAGTGTCTAAAAATAAATCCATCGTGAGATTCACTTGATAGGTATCGCCGTTTTTTAAATGTTCTTTAACGGCTTTAAACTGCTTGAAATAAGTTTTTTGATCTAAAGAGCTGTGGATTTTAGGGTAAAACGCATGCTCTTTTAAAGGCTCTAAAGAGTGTTTTTTTCTTTCTAAAAATTGTTCAAAATACAAAAAAGGGGTTTGGCTTTGAAAGGTTTCATCTAAAAACGCTAAACGCGCTTCGTATAAAAGATACCCCACAAAATACCCATTCCCCCTATTTTGAGAGATGAAATCCAGGGCGTTTTTAAGCTCATTAAGATTAGTGGCTGTGAGTTTTTTAACGCTTTTTTGATATTTAAAATCCCCAAAAATCATTTAATTTTTAGCAACGGCTTCGTATTTGTCTATCAAAAACACCGGGTTATAGCTCATTTTAGACCTTCTCAAACCCTCTAATCCTAGATCTTCTTCTCTGTTAGCGTAAGTTAAATGGCTAAATTCATTCAAAAGCAATTGCTGGTTGATGATTTGATACGCGCCCACAATATCTGTGCGGGCTTTTTCAATGTGAATGAGCACGCTCTCTTCGTTTAAAACTTCTCCAAAACTAAACGAGACTATTTCTCCATTAACCCTAATAAGCCCCCCCTTTAAATCCAAGCTTTCATAATTTTCCAACACGCTTTGAATGCCCTTATTTTCGTTGATTAACCCTATATCATCAGTCTGGCTTTCTAAAAACCACGCTTTAGAGGCCTCTAAAACTTCCTTTCTGTTTTGAGGAGAAATTTTTTCATAAACAAAATTCGCATGATTGGTTAGAAACTGGTTTAAGTGGTTTTTTTTCTTATGGTATTTTTTCCCTTTGAGCACGATCAGTTCTTCAATAGAATAAACATAATCGCTCCTGTCTCTGTTGTAAGTGAAATCAAACACCCCTACAAAATTGTCTTTCAAATCGTCTTTTTGCTCTAAAGTCAGGGAGTGGAATCTTAAATTTTTTTCTAATTTCAAAAGTTCTTTCACGCATTCATGCACATTCTTACCGATAGGATAGAAATAAAAGGGTTTTTGATTTTCATAAGTGGTTTGAATCACCAAGCAATCCTTAATCACCGCCACTTGAATGAGCCTTGCATGCTGCCATAAAAAACAATTCGTAAAACTCACATCTGATAAAACGATCTTTTGAGCGCTTAAAAACCTTGAAAACAAGTCCTTATGCTCTAGCTTAATTTTTTCAAACATGGCAACTCTCTTTTATTTTTTTAATTCTTTTAGGGCGTTTTCTTGAAATTTTCTAGAAATTTTAAAAATCTCTGCATAAAAACTCGTAAGAATTTCTTCGTTCAAATGCTTGAAACCTCTTTGATTGAGTCGTTTTAAAATTTCTTGCTCCCTTTTAGGGCAATAAATGGGGTTTTCTTGTTTGATGAGCGCGATTTTTAAAGCCACTTCTAAGCGTTTGTCTAAAAGATCGCTCAATTCATTGTCTAAAACATCAATTTCAGCCCTTAAATTTTCTAAAAGACTATCCAAACTTTTTTGCATCTACTCAAACCCCTTTTAAGCCTTCTTCTTCTAAACGCCATAAATCTTCTAAACTTTCTTTTTTTCTGATCACTCTGATTTTGTGATCTTCTAGGGCTAATTCTAAGAGTTTGGGGCGCGAATTGTATTGACTGGCCATGCTAGAGCCATAAGCCCCAACCTTCTCAATCGCTATTTTATCGCCTGGCTCTAATTCTGGCAAACGGGCATCTTTTAAAAAAGTGTCGCTGCTCTCACACACAGGCCCTACCACATCGCAAGGCGAGATCTTACGCCCCTTAGATGGCGTTATAACCCTTATAGCATGCTTAGCATGATACAAACTCGGGCGTAAAAAATCATTCATGCCCGCATCTACGATTACAAAGCGCTTGTTTTGAGCCTTTTTTTCATACAAAACCTGCGTGATCAATTCCCCACTCTCAGCCACGATGGATCGGCCCGGCTCACAAATAATGGTCAAATCCAAGCCTTGAAGCGCGTTTAAAATCCCTTGCGCGTAATCATAAAGCTTAATCGTTTCTTCATTTTCATAGCTCACGCCAATGCCTCCGCCCACATCAAAAAAACGCAAATCTATCCCTAGCGCTATCAAAGATTTAGCGATTTTGGCCACCTTATGGCTCGCTTCTATAATCGGCTCTAAATCTAATAGCTGTGATCCGATATGAAAATGCACGCTAATTGGCTCTAAAAACGCGCTTTTTTTAGCCCAAAGAAACATTTCTAAAGCTTCTTTTTCTCCCACGCCGAATTTATTTTCTTTCAAACCGGTAGAAATATAGGGGTGCGTTTTAGCGTCAATGTTAGGGTTGATTCGAATGGAAATCCTAGCCTTTATCCCTAAAGATTGAGCGATTGTTTCAATCGTTTTTAATTCCATAAAACTTTCCACATTCAAAAATAAAATGTTGAGTTTTAGGGCTTGCTCTATTTCAAACGCGCTCTTACCCACCCCGCTAAACACGATTCTATAAGGTTTGATGCCCGCTTTTAAAGCCCTTTGTATCTCGCCTAGAGAAACGCAATCCGCTCCGCTTTCTAAACTTGCCAATAAAGAAAGGATACTCAAATTAGAATTCGCCTTTAAAGCGTAACAAATCAACGATTTACGCCCCCTAAACGCCTCTTTATAGCTTAAAAAAGCCTGTTTGATTTTGTCAAAATCATAGAGGTAAAAAGGGGTTTTATAAGTTTGAAACAGCTCTTCATAATTAAACATAGAAAAACCTAACCATAAAATTTGAACGAAGCATTATAGCAAAAAAGCTAAAACACCACTCGCATGCCCACATTCCCGGTTAGATTAATATCTTGGTATTGCAAGCCCAACTTAAGCCCCACCCCCGCATTCACATACATCAAACGCCACAAATGCATCTCACCCCCTGTAACCACGCTCGCAAAAGTGTTAAAAGCTTCCCCCTTGCGATACAATAAAGTGTTTTCACCCACAAAACGCACCACATTATCGCCCTTGGATTTGATCAAAAGATCCCTACCCAACCTGGCCGTTACAAAATAATAGGAATTTTGACCAAAATATTTACGGCTCTCTAACCCCAAGTTGAGCGTTAAAACCGATTCGTTAGAAGGGTTTGAATGCATGACAAATTGTTTGTAAGCGGCGTCATTCATTTTGCCTTTCATCCCGCTCAAGCCTATAAAATGATAGCTCACGCCCACTTGAGGTTTTAACACCACGCTTTTTTGTTTGAACATGAAATCATAGCCGTAATTCCCGTTCACGCTCGTTGTCCAAGTGTTGTAATGGTAGCGTTGGTTGATTACAGAGAGCAAGGGATTAGAAGAATTGATATTTGTCGCATTGCCTCCATAAGTTTCATTCGCGCTCAAAGTGAATTCATTCCTTTTTAAAAAAGCCCTCGCATACACCCCCACATCCACATTATTCGCCAAAGAATGGATGATGTGCCCGTTAAAGTCGCTATAGCCATAAGCCACATAACCCCCAAGGATCACATTTTTAACCAACCGGTCATAGCCCGCATTCAAGCCATAAAGCGTGCCATTGCCTCCAGCAATAAAGCTCGCTCCCCCCACCCCTTGAACCCAAAGGTTATTTGGGTGTTTGTTAGGTTGAGAGTATTTGACAAAAACTTCGCTAGGGTTAGCGTCTCTAAAACGCTTGTTTTTAAGCTCTAACAAAGAAAAATTAGACTCCCCTTCTCTGCTCCTAAAATCAGAGAGTTTGGTCAAACGGCTGGTTTGTTGGGTGTAGCTCGCCATTTCTAAAAGATTGGTAGCGTTATCCCTAAAATTAGGGTTAGAAATCAAGCTTATGGTGTTTTGGAGATCTTTTGTCACGCCTAAGATTTCATTCAAAGAGTGGTTTTCTAAATAAATCGGCGCAAAAAGCGGGTTTTCTTTCGTTTCCATCATTAATGTTGAAAGCCATTTAACAGCGCTATTCCCTCCTATGGCTTCAATTTGATTTAACGCGCTTTGCCCTTGAATGCCCACAATGTAATCTTGCAAGGTAGGCGGGGTAAAATCCATGATCTTATTGCCATAAGACATTTTAATTTGATCATGAAGGACAGAAAGGCTTAAAATGTTGTTTTTAGGGGCGTTGTTTTGACTGGAGTTCGGCAGCGCTACGCTTAACAATAACCCCTTATCTTGCAATAAAACCCGTTGGCCTAAATAAGTCAACACGCCGTTGTTTTCCTCTATGTGGTTCCCGTTGATATTGATTAAAGTGTAGAGTTTCAAATACGATTGCAAGCTGTTGGGGTTGATATTGTAGTTGATGTAACGGCTGCTTTTCAATAAAGTGTAAGCCGTGTTATTGGCCATGCTGTTATTGATATTTATAAAAGGCGTTTGAGTGGCGTTAAGATTGATCACGCCTCCTGCTTGAATGAGCGCTGTTGCAGGCGTTTGAGGGTTTTCTAAATTGAAATTAATCGTTCCAAAATGATTCAAAGCCCCCCCTACTTGTATGCCATAAATACCGGTGCTTAAAGAAGCGTTTGAAGCGATCGTTAAATTTTGAAGTGCCTCTATTTTGCGCGTGGCGTTGTTGTTGAATGCGCCTTGAATGTTTAAATTATTCGTTACAAAGCTGGCGTTTTTTTCTAGCACCGCTTGATTGGAAATCGTGAGGTTGTTGGCTTGGAATTGGGCGTTATTGTAAAGATACAAATTTTTAATGTTTGCAGACCCTTTGATTTTTGAAAAATCAACCACCCCATTAGCGTAAATATTGCCTGAAAAATTGAAATCATTCGCCGTAACCCTCAAACTTTCATCGTTATTGTTCAAGGCGATTTGCGTGTTATTTGATGCATTATTAGAAGCGTTATTGGAATTAGCGTTAAGCGTGCAAGGGTTTGTGCTTGGCGCTGTTAAACCGCTTGGTTGCACGCAACTAGCATTAATAAAAAGATCGCCTTGAGATACGGAAACATTGTTATTAATAGCGTTAATCTTAAGGCCGTTGCTAGCATCAAGCGTGGTGATGTTAATGTTAGAAACTTGATTAGACAATAATTGAAGCGTTCCAAAATGGTTAGTGAAAGCGATATGATTGTTTCCGGCAAAAATGAGCGAATTTCCTGCGTTAAAAGAAAGCGTGCCTCCATTGGCGTTAGAGAAAGTGGAATTTTGCACAAAAACATTGCCTTGCGCGTTGAAACTAAAATCCCCTTTTTGCCACACTTGACTCAAGCCATAGGGAGCGAAAAGCCCTTTTTTACCAAGACTAGGTATCAAATCCCCCAAACCTTGTTCATAAATAGGCCCTAAGCCTTTAGCCGCTAGGACTTTGTCTAAAACGCTTTTAATCTGCTGGTTTTGCAGCAAGCTTTCTAAAGAATTGAGCGTGTCTTGGCCTAAAAATTCGCCAATCATTTGCTTGCCTAAAGCGACTACATCGTTTTTTAAAGCGTTGCTCGGTTTGACAATATCTTGCAACACCACGCTTATGACTTGCCCTATATCGTTAGCGGAAATAAAGCCGGTGATCTGATTGAACAACCCTTTTTTACTCAATAAATCATTGATGGACATGCTCCCTATAAGCTTTTCAGGGTTTTGCAAATCAATGCCCCCTAGTCCGGCTAATCCCCCCACTAGCCCGGTCCAAAAGCCTAATTTTTGTCTGATCAAATCCTTAATCGCTGCATTCAAACCGCTATCATTCATGAGGTTATCAAAATTATTCTGCCCCAAAAGCTGGCTTAGGGTTTGATTTTTTTGTTCAGGCGTTAAATACCCCCCAATCACGCTATTACTCCCTAGCGTATTTACTATCAAATTCCCTAATCCCCCGGCTTTATTAATGGATTGCACCGCCACTTCGCCCAAAATATTAGCGAGCCCGGCTTGATTGAAAACCTTATTGATGCCCTCTTGGCCTAGCATGCTAAAAATCCCATCGGTTTGCGAGCTTACGATATTAGCCTGATTGAGAATGAGCGAAGTTTGGCTGTTAAAAGTTACGCTAGCGCTCCCCCCAGTCCCCCATGCGTTCCCGCTCCCTAAAGTGCCGGTAAGATAAATTTCTTTAGCGTTAAAAGTCGTGTCAATATAGCCCAAATCAGCCGAGCTGGACTCCAAAAGCTGCCCTAAATAAGTGCCTCTAAATTTTTGGCACACAATATCAGTATAATCGCAAGGTGTTTGATAGCCCAAGCCCCCAAAAACCACCGCGCTATTGGTGTCTGTTTGCCCTATTTTAGTCGCTCCTATAATCAAAGCACCGTTATTGAAATTTTGCACCACCGAATTGTTTGCGTTATCAATCAACTCGTTAATGTTTTTCCAATCGCTAGGCGTGATGAGTTTGGTGAGCTGGTTTAGCGCATCGCCCTTTAAACCGCTCAAACTTGAAAGCGAAAAATCATTCCCTAATATCTTTTTGATTTCAGGGTAGAGTTTGAGCGCCATTTGCCCTAACGCTTTGATATTATTGAAATTATAGCCCTTGTTATAGATGTGTAATGCGCTAATAGGGTTGCCTTGCGCGTCATAGGTTTGCGAAATGATAGAAGATTCAGAGATTAGATTATTATTTTTCGTGGTGTTATTGCTGCCGTTAGCTTGATAGGATTGGTTGGGGTTGTAATAGCCTTTCACATTGCTAGTGAGATAAAACACGCCTTCTGCGTCATCGCTATAAGAATACACGCCATTAGCGTTGTTATAAACTTTTTGGTAGTTAAAGACTTCAGAACCAATGTTATAAAGCGTGTTTTTAATACCCGGGATTTGAGAGAGCGTAACGCTTAATTGGTTGTCTTTAAAGCTCTCGGTGATTTTTAGGGCGTTATTGAGAGGGTTAGTGAAACTATAAGTTTGGTTTTTAGCATCATAAATCCCGTCATTGATGTGCATGCCAAAGAAGTTGATGCGCTCATACCAATTACCATTCATACCCGCTTGAATGATGTTATACACACGATTTTTATTATCGTTTAGATCGCTTAGTAAATCAATGTTAGCGATATTCAAGCTCCCTTGATCGCTAAAAACAAGCTGGCTGTTTTTAAGATTCAACACACTGCTGTTATTGGGGTTTAAGAGGTTGCCTCCTAAACTCAAAGGCGCTTTAATATCAAGGGTTTGACGGAAAGTGATGGGGCTTTGAGAAAAAGCGTTATTATAGAAATTAAACGCCGTGCTAGAGGTAATAGCGCTAGAATTTTGGAAATCTAAAGAAGAATTATTGCTTAAATTAAACTGCCCTCCTAAAGAAACTGCCCCCTTAAACACGATAGAAGAATCATTCAAACTCGTAGTAATGTTAGATGAATTAAAATTAACCGCCCCATTAAAATTAAGATGAGAGCCATTATTCACAATCAAGCTTGCAAAATCGTTGATCGTGGCGTTGTTAGAAATATTAATAGTGCTTTGGTTGAGGTTGAGCGAACTGGTGTCATTCAAATTCAAATCGCCTTGAATTTCAAGGGTTGAATGGTTGCTCGCATTGATTGAAGCGTTTTGAGAAAGATTGATCGCATTAGCTTTAATACTGCTTGTCCCCACTGAAACGCTTAAATTAGAATTGTCAAACAACACGCTATTAGCTTGCATTTGATACAAACCAGAGCTTAAATTCGTGCTGTTAGTGAAATTAATCGCATTGGTGGCGTTGAATTTAAAAACAGATTGCGTTTTCCCCACATAGCCCCTAAAAGAGCTGTTAGAAAAATCCAGATTCAAAGCGTTGAAACTAAAATTAGGCTTGCCGCCATTTTGCGCGGTATCGTCTATAAAATAGGAGTTTTGAGCCTGAATGTTTGCGTTATTAGAAATAAAACTCATAGACGAGCTTTGCGTGCCAGCAGCGCGGTTATACAGAGTCGCGTTCGTTAAAAGAATGCCTTGAAGCCCGTTAAAATTAAGACTTGCACCCCCACCGCTAGAAATGCGATTCCCGCTTTCAATGCTACCGGTGATGTAAATCTTTTGCGCTTCGTAATTCCCTGTAATAAAGCCTATGCATTGCAAATTCCAGCAATGCCCGCTTGCATCATTACTCCCTGCTCCCTTATTGTCCCCAAAGCGAATGATTACATTAGATTGTGGCGCATCGCTCGCATTCGTCCATATGCTTTTAGCCCCAAAAACGATCGCACTGTTTTGCCCGGTGAATGTTTGAGAAAATTCCGCCTTAGTGGATAGAGTTTTCCCGCTCGCATAAAAATCAATGCTGTTGTCGTAATAATAAATGGTGTTGTTTGCATTCCCTAAATTATTGTTATAGCTGTTAGGCATGTAGGTCATAAAACCAACAATGCTTTTATAATACAAATGATCCGCTTTTTCCATATCCATGTAGTCAAACACCATGCTAACGCCCAAACGCCGGATAGAAATACTATTAGGTGAAAAAGTCTCTTGGAAATTGTAGGTTTGGTTATTGAAAGAATACACCACATCATAAACGCCATTACCCGCACTAGAGACGAGCTTTTCACTGCTTGCCCCATGCCCTTGGTAGTTGATGAGCTGCCACAGATTTTTACTGAAAGCGTTGTTGTATTCAATTTCTTTAGAAGAGCTTATAAGGGTGATAGGGTTGCCATTAGTGATAGCTTCACCAATATTGATAACCGAATGAGCGTTAAAAACAATTGTCCCATCGCCAAAAGACAAAGGGGCGTTCAGGTTTTTTAAAGTGATGTTATTGAGGGTAACTTGCCCTTTCACGCTCGTGTTCGTAGGGCCATTAAAAACCACATTATCAAAAGTTGCATTCCCTGAAATATTAACAGAGCCGGTATTATTAAAATTAGCATTATTTTGAGAGCCATTACTATTGGTAGGGTTCCCAAAAACAGCGTTCCCGGCGATTTGCAAATTTGAATTAGCGTTAGTGAAATCCCCCACAAACGAAGTGGTTGCGTTAGAATTATTGAAATTGAAAGAAGCGCTGTTGTTAAAGTTGGCGTTATTAAACGAAGCGTTTTTTGCGCTAATCTCAAACGAACCGCTATTGAACTGGTTGTTGTTTGAAAAATTCAAGCTATCGCCGCTGAATTGGTAACTCCCTCCATTAAAGTTGGTGTTTTCAAAAACCGCTTGCCCTGCATTGAAAATGAATTTCCAGTCTTTGGCTTGGTTAGTGAAAGTGGTGCCATACACCGAAAGCTTGCCATTAGCGTTTAGACCACTCAAATTCTGCGAATTGTCCATGTTTTGCGTGGAAAAAGTCATAGAGCTTGAATAAATCCCGGCGTTATGTTGCGTGATGGTAGCGTTAGCGATATTGACGCTATCTACCCCATTAAAGATTAGATTAGCTGCCCCACCCGTGCCTATACGATTGCCAGAACGCAGATTCGCTGTGATATACACATGATAGGCGCTATAAGTGCCGTTAGTCGTGCCTGTGCATTGATAATACGGCCAAGTCCCGCAATGCCCAGAAAGAGCGCTCCCTGAAGTGTCCCCAAAAGACACCGTTTCGCTAGAAGAAACGCTATTTCCAGTCCATGTTGAGTTATACCCAATCACTAAATTACTATTATTCGCGCTAAAGGTTTGCTTAAACGAGTTGGTAAAGCTCCCCCATATTTCAACGCTTGGCAGATAATAAGTCCCGCTCTCTGTAAAATTTTCAGATTTAGGAATATAATATTTATGGTTATACCAAGGCATGTCAGCATTAATATAATTTGAAGTGGATAAGTCAAATTGTGAACCACTGATTGTAGGGGGTGGCGTGTAAGTCCCGCTCTCTAAAGCTTGGATAGTGATGGAATTAGGGCCAAAAGTTTCTTGTAGTTTGTAGATGGTATCCCCTATTTTGTAGCCCACTTGATAGACTTGCGGGGTGTTAGTGGGAGTGTCAGTGGATTTGGGTGTCGTAGCGTTTTCACTCAAAAGCTGTCCGGTAACCCCATTGTAAGTGATCATATCCCACAAACCTTGAGCGAAACTTTGTGGCTCTGAAGAACTTTCGCTCGTTTTTAGGGCGTTTGTCAAGCCATTGAGCGCATGGTTTAAAAGATTGTTATAAGTGATCCCACCGCTAGAATTTAAAATCGTTACGCTATTTTTATCCTCTAAACTTGTGAGGTTGAAAGTCGTCCCTTGAGTGAGAGTAACTTGAGAACTCCCAAAATAAAGGGTTGAGCCATTTTTCAAGTCATTCTTACCGCTTAAAGTAACGCCACCGGTAACACTCATGTTGTTTGTATTAATAGAAGTGTTGAATGTCGTGTTGTTAAAACTCGCCTCTTTTTCTATAGTGATTTTACCGGTATTGTTAAAATTAGCGTTATTGAAAGAGGCGTTTTGGATCGTTAGTTGGTGGTTTGAATTGTTAAAGGCTTGTTGGAAATTCACAGAACCCTTAAGAGTGGTAGCGTTACCACTAAAAGAGCTGTTTTGAATTTGGGGGTGCTGAGCGCTGTTAGTTGGATTAATTTGGCTATTAAAAGTAAAAGTCCCCCCATTAAAGGAGCTGTTTTGGAAAGTGGCTTGATTATCAAAAGTGTATGTAGCGTTGTTGAAATTCGTGCCATTAAAAGAGCTTGCGCCTTTAAAATTAAAACTACCGCTATTAAAGGCGGTGTTATTGGTGGCTCTAAACTCTTTATTGAAAGTATAACTCCCCCCATTTAATTTCGCCCCGCTAAAAGTGGCGTTTTCTTCAAAAGTGAAACTGACGCTTGCATTGCTAAAGGTCGTGTTAGTAGCGTTAGTCGTCCCTTTAAAAGAATAGCTAGGCCCTGAAGTGGAGCAATTAGCCCCTACGCCCACACTAGCTAAAGAACTGCAAACATTCCCACTCAAAGAAACCGAACTGATAGTAATAACGCTGTTAGCATTGCCTACATTCACTTGCGAAGTTTTAAACGCGCTAATATTGGAATTGATATTGAC
The DNA here is from genome assembly GCF_000476275.1 of Helicobacter pylori SA213A. GTDB lineage: Bacteria > Campylobacterota > Campylobacteria > Campylobacterales > Helicobacteraceae > Helicobacter > Helicobacter pylori_CL. The sequence goes on along the minus strand of NZ_CBOM010000001.1, from coordinate 166,913 downwards.
CTTATTAGCGTTCAAGTTTAAAGTGGCTGTGCCGGTGTGCGTGCCAGCTCCCGATCCCACACGATTGCCCACTTCTACGCTATTATTCACATTGATAGTCCCAGCGCTAAAAGTAACATTAGTATGCCCATTAGGATACCAAGAAGTGAAGCTATTCCCACTACTCGCACCTAGATTAAAAGTAGCGTTACTGCCTAATTCAATGTCTAAATTCCCCCCATTATATTCCCCTCCGGTGTAGTTATACAGACCGCTTAAAAAATAAGTGCCGTTATCATTTTTTAAATTGGCTGTGATATTTTGGTTGTTTTGAGAGTGGTAGTAGTTAGCCGCATTACCCCCTGCCCAAGTTTTTGTGATGAGTTGGTTTCCTGTGTATTGTTGTGTTTTTTCTTCCCATTTGTAGCAACTCCATAGAGCATACAATGGACGATACACGCATACCCTTTGGCTTTTTTCCCCCCAACTAAGCCCTAAAATATCCGTTCCATTCGCATACACCCCACTAGCAAACCCACCGATCAGTAAAGGTGTAAGCCATAAAGGACGCTTTAAGATTGTTTTTTGATTTTGATGCGATCGTTTGATACTTTTTGGTTTCTTTTTAAACTTTTTCATTAAATACTGCCCTCTCATTTCCTAAATAGTAACTAAAAATCCTCCCCTTTAAATCAAAGTGCATTTTTTCCAAGCAAACGCCAAAAAAACAAAGCGCACACCAGCACAAACAATTCCTTAAACAGCCATTCGCTTTGAGCGTGCGAGCGGGCAAATTCAGCGCTTTGAAGAACGGCTTCGCCCGCTTTTTGAGCGTTTAAAATATAAGGCGTGTAATAAAAGACAAAGAGCAAACACAACGCTCCTATCGCCACGCCAAGAATCAAATACACTAACGATCTTTTATAGTAAATAAACGAAATGATTTCATAAAGTAACACCACAAAACCGATCGCGCCTAAAACATAATTGAAACGCACAAAGATTTGCGCCATGAGTTTCCCGCTCTCAAATGGAGTCAGATTCAATTCGGGTAAAATGCTTGAAGCTTTGAAAACAATGGGCGCGACTATCGCTCCTAAAATGATCAAAGAGCCGCCCAAAATACCTAAAAGAAGCAAATACACCCCTAAACCAAATTTTTTCATCTTCCACCTTTTTTAAGATTTTTGCAACAAATGGTTGCAATCCTTAAACTGCCACACTTGAACTAAAGGCATAAAAAATTCTAAAAGGGCTTGAATGTCAGTGATCCTGTCTTTTAACCCGATAAACACTTCAATCTTCACGCCTTTTTCTAATAAAAATCTAATTATACGATCACTATACTTGTAATCCAATAAAAATTCTAATTCTTCTAAAGAACCCTCTTTTTTAAAACGCTCCAATTGAGCGCTCAATCCCACGGCTTGATAAAAGTTATCCATGTAGCTTTGCGGATCTTTTTGAAACGAAGAAAGTTGCAAGCGTTTGAACGCCAAACTCTTATGCGCTAGCATGCAAGGCGAAAACAATAACAAAGAATGGATGCGCCGCTGTTGTGAGATTTCATTATAAGCGTATTCTATCGCCTTAATCGCCCCCATAGAAAAGCCTGACACATCATAAGCCCCTTTTAAAAGCCACTCTTCAAACAAAACGCTTTCATTAACAAACCCAAAACCACTAAAAAAACGCATTTTCACCCGTTCAACAAATCATACAAATTGGAATGTTCTAAACATTCTTGCTCCAATAATAGAACGCTTAATCGCTTGCAAGCTGCAATTTGTGGCTTTAAAAACTCCAATTGCTCTTCATAAAGAACGCTTAAAGACTCTTTTGTAGGGGCTAAAAGAAGCTCACTGGCCATAAATTCATTCAAAAATTTCGCTTTTTGCAAGTCTTGTTTAGACAGACTATAACGCTCCTTATAGAGCAACTCTAAAATAATCGTCCCGCTCAAATACACTTTAATGTAATTTTTAATCTCGCTCTCGCTGTGGATTTTATTTTCATTAAAAGCGATAAATTCCCCTAATATTGGCGCTTTATCAAATTCAATTTCTAGCCAATACGCACTCAAGGCTTTCGCGCTTTGATACAAAGCGACTAATTCCTTTTGGTTTTCGTCTAAAGTTTGGGGCTTTTTCTTGCCATAAGCGATCTTGTCTTTCACTTCTAAAATGTCGCTCTCAGTGATCTCTTCTCGTTGGTGTTTTAGGGCGTTTAGAGCGCTTTCATTGATTAAAGTCGCTAACATCGCCCCGCTAAAACCCACGCAAATTTTAGCGATCTTAAGATAATTGAGCGCGTGTTTTTTGTTTTCTAACAGCTTTTCTAAAATGCTTTGTCTTTCTAGTAAATCCGGTAAAGAAATAAAAATGCGCCGATCAAATCGTTTGCTCCTTAATAGCGCTTCATCCATCACTTCCATTTGGTTAGTCGCTCCTATCACCACCACCTCATCGTTTTTTAAAAACCCATCCATTTCGGTTAAAAGCTGATTGAGCGTGGCCTCTCTTTCATCGCTCCTATGCCCTCCCCTAGCCTTACCCAAAGCGTCAATTTCATCAATAAAAATAATAGAGGGGGCATGCCTTTTAGCGTGCATGAAAAGTTCATGCACTTTTTTAGCCCCAGCCCCCACATAAATTTGAGAAAACGCGCTCCCACTTTCATAAAAAAACGGCACTCTAGCTTCACTCGCTAAGGCTTTAGCGATCATGGTTTTCCCCACTCCAGGAGGCCCGATTAAAAGCACGCCTTTAGGGAGAAAAATCCCTAAATCCTGGTATTTTTTAGGGTTTTTTAAATAATCTATCACTTCTAATAATTCTTCTTTAACTTCATCCACCCCTGCAATGTCTTCAAAACGCACCCCTAGCGCATCGTATCGCTGGAATGCATTTTCTAATTCGTTTTTAGTCGCGCTCTCCAAACTCATTTTAGTATCCAATCGTTTGGGCAAGCGCCAAAAGATCCCAAAAAGCATGCTAGAAATGAAAAAAAGCAACGCTAAATTCATTTTAGAAACCTTGCTTAAATTTTCTCGTTTTTCTATGGGCATGCTTTCTGGGATTTTATAGGCTCTTAAAAAGGCTTCTTTGTTGGTTTTATAAAGACCCTTGTTAGCATAAAAATAATTTTCATCTTCAATTAGAGTTTGCTTAGGGTGAGATTGGATCACATAAAAAAAGTCCTTACCCGATATGAGCCTAGAAACATCGCTCAAAACTAAAAAAAGAAGCAAGCAAAAAGTAAGGATCAAAAACCCTAACGCCAAAACAAGCGAGCGGTTTTTGATGCGTTTAAAGGGAGCGGTGAGGTTTTCTAAAAATTTAGAAAACGGCATGATTTTCCCTCTCCTTAATTTCATACTCTTTGATTTCTAAAAAACTAGCCCTTAAAGGCTTATCGCTTTTGATTTTAATGGGGTTGAAAAATTGATCTAAGGCTTTAAATTCGCCATCTTTTTGCACTTCCACTAAGACTTTTAGGGGCGTGTTGAGCTTGAGTTGCAATTGCCTGAACGCCTTATTTTTATGAAAAATCAAATCTTTAATCGCATTCAAACGCTTTTTGGAATCTTCCAAACTCACGCTATCAGTCATCAAGCTAGAGGGGGTGTCTTTTCGTTTGCTGTAAATAAAAGGGTGGATGTGCGTTAAAGGCAAGCTTTCTAAATTTTTAAACGCTTTTTCAAAAACGCTTCCGCTCTCGCCCGGATGCCCCACAATAAAATCCGTGCCAATAGCAAAATTCTTAGAAGCGATTACCTCTAATAATTCCCTATCGCTTTTAGTGCGGTTTCTTCGGTTCATTCTCTCTAGCATGAAATCATGGCTGTGCTGTAAAGCGATATGCAAATGTTTTTCTAAAAAATCCTCTTCTAAAAGCTCTAAAAATTCATCGTTGATTTGATTAGGTTCTAAGCTCCCAATCCTTATGCGTTTTAATCCAGCGATCTGGCTTAATTTTTTAATCAATCGCGCGATATTGCTTCCTCTATCTTTCCCATAGCTCCCCACATTGGTGCCGGTTAAAACCACTTCTTGAACGCCCTTAGAGCATAAAAGGCCCACTTGCTCTAAAATTTTCCTCTCTTCAAAACTCCTAGCCCTCCCTCTCACGCTTGGGATAATGCAATAATTGCAATCAAAATCACAGCCTTCTTGGATCTTGATAAACGCCCTAGTTTTTCCCACAAACTCGCTCACCATCGTGGTGTCTAAGTGCTTGTTTTCTAAATTATCATCTATAAAAAAACGCTTTTTTTCTTGTAAAAGCGCGTTAATCTTTTCTTTATTGTCATGCCCAAAAACGCCCTTTAAAAACCCTTTTTCAAAAAGCTCTTTGCCTTGAGTCTTCACCCCGCAGCCAGTAAATAGCACTTCTTTATTTAATCGCGCCATTTTTTTAGCGTAACTCCTTACTGCGCTATCGGCCCCATTGGTCACGGTGCAAGAATTGATCACAATAATGTCGGCTTCTTGTTCTTCTAAGGTCGCACTAAAATCCTTTAAATTTTCGCCCATCACTTGCGTGTCAAAAAGATTCGTCCTGCACCCAAAAGTTTTGAAATAGACTTTTTTCATTTTTGTTCCCTTTTATTCCCAAAACCATCGCCTAAAAAATCAGCATCCACTTTAAGCAGCTTGCTGGTCGTATAAGCGATATGGATATTTTCTTCTTTCAAAAAAGCTTCAACAATTTCAGCCACAATCTTGCTCCTTAAAGACATGGTCGCATACGAATTGGTTTGATACCACACCGAGATTTTTATCCCGTTATTTTCAGGCATCAAAAAGCATCGAGGCTTCACACTCAAACTCCTTAAAGAATACCGGTCGCGCATTTTATTGAGCTGCTTATAGGTAATATCCGTGTATTCTTTAGACAATTCTGTAGCGATGTTGAGTGCAATTTTAGAAGCTTTTTTAAAATCAGAATCAAATGTAATGCAAAAATCCACCCCATCCCAAACCGTTTTCATCCCAAAATGGCTGTAATTAGCAAACATGGTGGTGAAAATATAATTATTAGGCACAAAAATAATCCGGCCCGCTCTCCTGTTGTTCGTGTAAGTGGTAAAGGTTACATCTTCTAAAATCGTAATGTGCAACATAGAAATATCCAACACATCGCCAATAAAAATATCTGTCCCCTTAGCGATACGCACCCTATCGCCCACATGCACGCTCCCCCCAATCAAAATAATAAACCACCCAAGCAAGCTCATGAACAAATCTTTCATCGCAATCGCTAAACCCGCGCTCGCAAAGCCTAAAACCGTGACCAAGTAAGTAACATTTTCTAAATAAGAAAAAAGAAAGATTAAAATGATCACGCTCACATTCACAAAGTTAATGGCTTTATTAACGGTATAGACGCGCTCGTTATTTTCAATGTATTTACTGGAAATGATTTTTAAAATCCACGCAAACACCACACTCAAAAGGGCGGCTAAAAACACATAAACCAATTTAAAAAGCTGGTTTTTAACTTGAGATTTAACAATGCTTATGGCTTCATCGCTGTCTTTTTGAAAGATCCCGATCGTGGTTTTTAAAATGTTTTGAGCCCCTTGCAATTCTAAGCGTTTGGCTTGAGTTTGATAAATTTCATCGCTTAGTTTCGCGCTTTTATCTAAGGCGTGCCACTCATTTAAAAGCTGGTGTTTTTGATCTAAAAGCTTTAAAACTTCTTCTAAAGCAGTTTGGTTTTTTTTAAGACTTTCATGCTTTAAATGCATGCTTTTAATGAAAGAAATGCCATCAATGATTGCAATAGGGTTAGCGATATTAGGGATATTGGGGATATTAGGGCGCTCTATCAAGTCCTTAAAAGGATTGACCCCATAGCTTTCAAACATTTTTTGCTGGGATTCTAAAGCCTTTAAGGTATGCTCTAAGGTGCTAATCTTTAATAAATCCTTGCTTTTTTTGTTTTTTAAACGCCTTAATTCCTGCCTCACGCTCTCTTTTTCGGTATAAATTTGATTGTAGATCTTGTAGTTTTCAAATTTTTTCAACCACACGTTATCGTCTTTAGCGAGTTTTTTATCCACCAAAGCCATTTGTTTTTGTATGGACAATAGCTCTTGGCTTTTATCTTCTGCTTGTAAAAACAAAAAACAAAAGAATAATAATACCCTTAATGCCATTTTTCTAACACCTTTAAAATCGTTTCTTTAGGGATATGAGAGGCAGCCTCAAACACTCCAATGCCTTTAGGCAGAATGAATTTGATTGTCTTATTTTCGCTTTTTTTGTCTAAAAACAAGCGTTCGTAAAATTTTTGAATATCAATGATTTTGTAATGGAATATCAAACCAAATTTTTTCAATAAATTTTCTATGCGTTCGTATTCTTTTAAAGTGAGCATGCCTAAAGAAAGGGCTAAATCATTAGCCATGCGCATGCCAATAGCGATCGCTTCGCCATGCAAAAATCGCTCATAATCAGTCTCTTTTTCTATCGCATGCCCAAAGGTATGCCCATAGTTCAACCCGGCCCTGATGTTTTGCTCTTTTTCATCTTGCACAATAACTTGAGCTTTGATACTGACGCTTTGGAAAACCACTTCTTCTAAACAATCTTTTAAATCCTTTGTTTCTAATATTTCTACCAAGTTTTTATCAAAACACACCGCCATTTTAATGATTTCAGCAACCCCTGCTTGAAATTCCCTTTTTTCAAGGGTTTTTAAAAAAGACAAATCAATATAAACCGCTTTAGGCTGGTGGAACGATCCGATTAAGTTCTTGCCATAAGGCGTATTGATCCCTGTTTTCCCCCCCACGCTCGCATCCACTTGAGCGAGTAAAGTCGTAGGGATATTAATAAAATCAATCCCCCTAAAATAAATACTGCTCGCAAACCCCACCATATCGCTTATCACTCCCCCACCAAGGGCTATCATTAAAGAATGGCGGTTTAATTGCATTTCAAAGGCGTTGTTTAAAATCCGCTCTAACGAATGAAAATTCTTGTATTTTTCTCCGGACTCTATCACGCACACTCTGACTTCTAAGGCTTTCAAGCGCTCCAATAAATACGATAAATGCAACCCGGCCACGATGCTATCGCTAATAATGAGCGCTTTTTGTTTCAATTTTATTTCAGGCAGTTCCCCCAAAAACACTTTATAGCTTTTTTCTTTTAAAGGGATTACAATTTCTTGCATTCTTTCACTCCGCTACAGGGATAAAAATTTGAGGGTTATCGTCGTTTAAAAACGCTAATTTTTCCACTTTAGTGGATAAAAACCACCAAAAGCGCGTGTGCGTGATACACTCTTCAAAAGGCATGAAATGCAAAATGGGATTTCTTAAAGAATTGAGATACATGATAGGATTTCTAATATCGGTTTGAAAAATCTCAATCTTGCGGTTGAGCGTGTTGGCTAAATTTTCATAATGATTGACAATCTCGTTTTTATAGCGCTTGTTAGGGTCAAAATCATAGAGCAACAAGCCCAAATCCATTTGCATAGACACATCAAAGATCACTGAAGACATGTCCTCATTAATATCCAAGCTTTCATTCAATACCACCACGCTTTGAGAGGTTTTAAACAAGCCGGAAGTGTTGGTTTTATAAACCGGGGTGGCTGTTTTATACAAGGCTCTTCGGTGTTTTTTGGATAAAAAAAGCTCTCTGCCTACCACAATCAAACCCATTTTTTTTTGGTGGTCTTCATGGAGTTTTTGGATAAAACTTTTCCCATAAAAATCAAAATTCACTTCAATGCTTTCGGTTTCTAGCGATAAAAATTTATGATAAAACTTAGGGCTAGTGGGGTGTAAAACCTGAATGTAGAGCTTGTAGCTCTTTAAATGTTTGTGCAAAAACAAGGCTTGATACACATCGCGCATCATCGCTTTTCGGCTTTGTAAGCGCATATCAATGTATAAATAAATGCTCTTACCAAAGGGGGCTGGGAACTGCCCCACATTGCTTTTGACTTGATGATACACCGCATTCAAAATTTCCGGATTACCCGCCACTAAGAGAATGTCTCGCGGCTGGATAACCAAAGATTTAGTGGAGAGCAACAAAACATCGTTGCGATAAAGCCCTACAATCCTGTATTCTTTTTGCCTGATAGAGCCAATATGCCTATAAGCAAAAATGCTCCCAAAAGGCACATCAATCTCCATGATCTCGCCCTTGCCTAACCCAAACTCTCTAGGGGTGCTAGGGATATTAGGCAAACGAGAAATGAATTTATTGGCTAAAACTTCAAATTCATCAATCAAAATAAGCTTTTCATCTTTATTTTCTTCATTATTTTCTAAAGTTTTTTCACCATCTTTTTTCACGCTCAAAACCACGCGCATGCGTTTGAAGTGGGTTTGAATGATTTTATGGATAATGCGTTGTTCTTTAAAATCTTGTATGATTAAAAACGCATCGCTCACCTCATCGTTTAACACTTGCAAAAGCCTGAAACTAGAAGTCGCATCAAAACAATAAAAAGCGAAAGTGCTCGGGTAGTTTTTAGGGATAAGGCTCTCATTTTTGACGACCACTATATAAAAATTATGATTAGAATAATGCCTTAGCACCAAGTCTAAAAAATTTTTTGCTACAATGCCATCTAAAATAAGGGCGATTTTTTTCAATTCAAAACTTCCTAAAAAATGATTACGCCATTATATCCAAGATTAAGGCTTAAACGATGGATTTTCAACTCCAAGCGACTGACAAACACGCGCGAGCTGGTCTTTTAAATTTAGCCCATTCTCAAGTGGCAACGCCTGTTTTTATGCCCGTAGGCACGCAAGGCTGCATCAAATCTTTAGACACTACAGATGCGCAAGAAATTTTAGGCGCTAAACTCATTTTAGCCAACACCTATCACATGTATTTAAGGCCGGGTGAGAAAGTGGTTGAACAATTAGGGGGCTTGCATCGTTTCGCTCAATTTCAGGGGAGTTTTTTAACCGATAGTGGGGGGTTTCAAGCCTTCAGTTTGAGCGATAATGTCAAGTTGCAAGAAGACGGGATCGTTTTTAAATCCCATATTGATGGGAGCAAGCATCTATTCACGCCCGCTAAAGTTTTAGACATTCAATATTCTTTGAATAGCGATATTATGATGGTTTTAGACGATTTAGTGGGCTTGCCCGCTCCCTTAAAACGCCTTGAAGAATCCATTAAAAGAAGCGCTAAATGGGCGAATCTCAGCCTAGAATACCACAAAGAAAATAACCGCCCTAACAACAACCTTTTTGCCATTATCCAGGGCGGGACGCATTTGAAAATGCGCAGCCTTAGCGTGGGATTAACGCATAAAGGTTTTGATGGCTATGCGATAGGCGGTTTAGCGGTGGGGGAAAGCGCTGATGAAATGCTAGAAACCATTGCGCACACCGCCCCCTTGCTCCCTAAAGACAAGCCTCGCTACTTAATGGGCGTAGGCACGCCTGAAAATATCCTAGACGCTATCAGTTTAGGGGTGGATATGTTTGATTGCGTGATGCCCACCAGAAACGCTAGAAACGCCACCCTTTTCACGCATTCTGGCAAAATTTCTATCAAAAACGCGCCCTATAAATTGGATGATACCCCTATTGAAGAAAATTGCGCTTGTTATGCTTGCAAACGCTACTCTAAAGCCTATTTGCACCATCTCTTTAGGGCTAAAGAACTCACTTACGCTCGTTTAGCCAGCTTGCACAATTTGCATTTTTATTTAGAGCTGGTTAAAAACGCCAGAAACGCCATTTTAGAAAAGCGGTTTTTGAGTTTTAAAAAAGAATTTTTGGAGAAATATAACTCTCGCTCTCATTGAATGATGAAATTTAAAAATACTAAAAAGCATTTTTTTTACATTTTACGATCAACATTCAGTAAAATAAAAACCCTATCTTTGATAAATCTCAGGGTGGGTGCTTTTAAAACGCCTGTGGAACCAAAAATAACTTTCTGGGTGGTTTCTAATCACTTCTTCGCACAAACTCGCTTGGGCTTGCGTGCATTCTAAAATATCGTTTTCAGCGTTATCGGTGATTTGAGAGCGGATACTTTCGTAATAAGTCGCTGTATAATGCGAATAATCGTCATTAAAATCAATGAATACCGGCTGGATGTCTATATTGTAACGGCGCGATAAAATAGAAGCGATCGTGGTGTGCGTAGCGTCTTTATTAAAGAATTTCACCACCACCCCATCTTTAGGCACGACATTTTGATCCACTAAAATCCCCACAAGGCCGTTGCCTTGATTATACATTTTAATGAGTTCTTTCATCGCTCCCACTTTATTGACAAAACGCACCCCAAACGCTTCTCGCCTACTCATGATCATGTGATTGATGGGGGCGAATTTAGTCAAACGCCCCAAGCACCCCCTACCATAGTTCTCATAATATTGCGCTAAAGTCGTGCCTACCGCTTCCCAATAGCCAAAATGCATGCATAAAGTGATCGCTTGGCCTTCCTTGTTTAAAGACTTCCACACATTCTCTTCATTGATGAGCGTGAAACGAGCGTCGTATTCATCTTTAGGGATAAAGATCACTCTAATGGTTTCTAAAATAATGAAAGCAAAATTTTCATAACCCTTTTTAATAATCCTTTTTTTCTCTTCTTCGCTTTTAGAATCCCCAAACACAAAATCCAAATTGGCTTTAGCGTCAAAATAACGGCGTCTATCAAAAGTTTTCATCAGCCACGCTAAAGCTTTAATGCACCTTAAAAACCACGAATGGGGCATTTTAGCCAAAATAAACCCCAAAATATTCACTAAAGATTCCACGATAAAAATACTCAAAATGCGTAATTCCGTTTTCAAACCCTTATCGTTTTGGTTCAATATCTTTTCGTGTATGAGTCGTTCTTTATAAGTCATTCTTTTTCCTTTAAAATGTTTAAAACGCATTCTTTAATTTTTTTAGGATCTATGTTTTGGATAGAAAAATCCTTCTTATGGTAGCTGGCGTTTGAATTACCGGTGAGCGAAACATTGATCGGGCTTTCTAATTTAAAACGCTCCATAGGCGTGTTGCCATAAAGGGTGATGCTAGCTTTTTGCAACGCCCATGCTAAATGCGTAATACCCGTATCGCCCCCAATAATCACATCCATTTTAAAGAGCAACGCCTTAACTTCGTTTAAAGTGAGTTTGGGGAGCAATAACACATCGCATTGGTTTTTTAAAGTGCCATAAAGCGCATTAGCCTTATCTTCATCAGCATGCCATAACAAGCAAATTTGAAAATTTTCTAGCATCAAAGCCAGATCTTTAAAACGCTCTATAGGGTAAGTTTTATTGATTTTAGAAGTTTCTAAAACAAAAAGGATTTTTGGTTTATTTTGATTCAAATTTAACGCATTGATTTTTGGAGAATCTTGGTAAGAAAACGCTTTAGCCCTAGAGCTTAAACTCTGTGAAATTTCTTTTGAAATTTCTTCTTTTGGCAAGTTTAGGGCATGAGAAAGGAGCGTGAAATTACGCTTTAAAATAGGCTCATCATAAGCGATAGAAACTTTTTGCGAGTAAAAAAACGCGCTCAAACCCTCCCTAGCCGAAGCGTAATCAAAGCCGACTTTTTTAGGGGCTTTTAACATCTGAGTGATGAGAGCGGATTTGACTAGGCCTTGCATGTCAATGATTATATCGTATTCATAAGCCCTCAAAGATTTAAAAAGTTTGAAAATCTTCAAAGGGTTCAAGGTTGTAAGCACGCTTTTTAAAGCAATGGGGTGTAATTTATCAATATAGGGGGAATGCTCTAAAATCGCGCCAAATCTTTCATCCACGAACCATTCTATTTGGGCGTTAGGCAGACACTCTTTGATAGCCGCCAAAAACACCGCACTCACGATAATATCTCCGAGCGCTGAAAGCCTGACAATCGCTATTTTCAAGCAAACTCTATCGTCAAAGGAATGGGCTTAATGAGTTTGGGGAGCATTTCTTTAGCCAGGTAAAGCGTATCGTTAGAATGGATCACAAGCTTGTTTTTTTCTAGCGTGTATTTTAGATGATGGCTGTCTGTCAGGCACAAATTTTCGGCTAAAGAAAGAATAAAACTCAGCCATTGCAAGGTTAAAAGGCTTGGCATCATCGTGCTCATGTGGGCGATAGCGTTGTCTTTAGGGATTTTTTTATGGCTGAACTGGGCTAATAAGCAAATGATCGCTCTATCCTGGTGGCTAAAGCCATAACTCAAAGCGTTTAAAATAAAATACGCGCTGTGCTTGTGGGCTAAATAGACGCTTAAAATCTTACCCATGCTCGCTAATTCCCCCGCAATCTTTAAATGGAAAAGGTATTTTTCATCTATTTTATGCAAAGGCGATAAGGCTTCAAACAATTTCACGCATTCTTTTTTGACTTTTTGGCTGTGCTTTTCATGGGGCAAAAAGCGATCTTTTAAAGAGATGAGAGAGGGGTTGATATTAGGGGGGAATTTATGGTAATGGTGGCGCAATAAATCGCTTAAAAACACGCCTTCTCTCACCCCTACCCCACTAGTGATCATTAAAGAAGTTTTTAAATGCTCCAAAACGACTGATAGAATCAACGCCCCACTCCTAATACTATCCAAACGCTCTTCATTCACCCCCAAAAGCCGTAATTGATCTTCTTTAAGCATGACAATTTTTTCAATGAACGCTAAATTTTTATGTGCATCTATTTCATAACCATGCAAAGAATCAATAGGGTATTCAAAACGCTTCATCAACACCTTACTCAACGCTCTGATCGTCCCCCCCACCCCAAAGGCGTTTTTATGCTTAAAGGGTAATTTAGAAACCTCTTTTTGGATAAAGGCTTTAGCCAATTTGACGTCTAAGGCTTTGTCTAAAAACATTTCTTTGATGCGAATCGTGCCAACATCAAGCGAAATGAGATCCTTAATCTTGCCTTTTTCAATCAACGCGCACTCGGTGCTACCCCCTCCAATATCTATCGTGATCCCTGAATTTTTATGCAACAAATTCGCGCACGCAATCCCACCATAGAGCGCTTCTTTTTGCCCGTCAATGATTTTGATTTGCAAACCGCAAGCCTTTTTCACCCTTGCTACAAACTCCAATCTGTTAGGGGCATCGCGCACCGCTGAAGTCGCCACGCATAAAATTTTTTTGCTTTTGTATTTGAGGGCGATTTCTTTAAACTCACTCAAGGCTTTGATGGCTCTTTGCATGGGGATTTCTTGCAAAACCCCCTTAAACGCATAACAGCCCTCAGAAATTCTAACCCTAGATTTAGTCTCAAAAAGCAAGTAAAACCCAAACTGGCTCGTCTTTTTAAAGATAGCCAAACGCACTGAATTAGAGCCTATATCAATCACGGTTGTGATTTTAGCCATTATGAACAGCCTTTAATCTCGCTCTTGCAAGCTTTCATATTTGTATTTCAATTCCTCTGTGCTTTCTGCATTGTTAGGATCCGGCAAAATCGCATCTACAGGGCAAACGCTCACGCAACTTGGCTCATCAGAATACCCATAACATTCCGTGCATCGATCCGGATCAATATTATAAATAGGATCGCCCTCTTCAATCGCCTCACTAGGGCATTCTTCTCTGCAAGCATCGCATGCAATGCATTCATCATTCACCAATAATGACATGACAACTCCTTTTAAAAAGTTTGAATACGATTTCTACTCAAAATTAGCTTAAAATTCAATCTAAAAAGATTATTTTTTTCTCATTATAAGAATGAGGGATTTTTTCTAACACCCCCAAAACCCCTAAATCTTTCAAAAAAGTATGATCTTGCTTGTCAGTTTCCACAAACACGCTCAAGCCCAAACGGCAAGCAAAATCTATCATGCCCTTTAAATCCTCTTCTAAAAGCTCTTCGTCTAAAATGACCCCATCAGCGCCTTGAACAAGCGATTCTAAAAGCTGGTAGTGGCTGATAAAAAAATCCTCTTGGACAATCACAGAGCTTGCATGGCGGCGCAACAACCCTAAAACTTCTAGATCAAACACGCTTGGCACGCCCAATTCATACAAGCCTTTGAAATTGACAATGACGCAATCGGTGCGGGCGTTTTCTTGCAAAAGCCTTTCTAAAACCTCGCTAGGAGTTACAAAAACATAGTCTTTGGTTTGAGGAATAATTCTGGGCAAGTAAGGGTTATACGACAAGCTTTTACCCAGCATTTCATAAGAGAGCATGCCCTCTTTTAAAGCCAGGCTTTTTTGCAAATTTTCTAAAATCCTTACTTCTTGCATTCTTGAATGACTTTATTATGCTCTTTCAATTCAGGTTCGGCTTGGATAACATCTTTAGCGATGCCAGAAAAGATTTTTTTAGCTTCCAAGCAATTCCCTAATTTGTAATAACCCCATGCTAAAGAGTCCAAATAAAGCACTGAGCCAGAATCTAGGGCTAAGGCCTTTCTCACAAAATCCATGCCCCTTTTAACATCCATGTCATAATCTATTAAAGAATACCCTAAAAAATTATAAAAGAAAGCGTCTTGGGCGTCTTCTTTGTCTTTGGTTTTAGCAAGCCATGCTTGGCGCTCTTTGGTGGCTTGCTCTAATTTTTGAATAATGGGTAGCATCTCTTCTTTGGTGAGTTTTTTCTTATTCGTGCTCAAGCTTTCATAATGATAAATCGCCTCTAACCCTAAAAATTTAGGATCTTTTTTTTCTTGATAGATCAAAGAAGCTTGTTTGGAAGCTTGATCGAATTTTTTTTGCGCGGTGTATAAATCCAACAACAAACGCCTATCAAAAGGGAATAATTCTGCGATTTTCTGGGCCTTATCAAACTCTTTTAACAAGATTAATACCCCTATGTAAAATTGGGCGTTTTGCACAATAGGGTTTTTTTCATACAAACGAGCGAAAGTCGTTTTAGCCAAATCAAGCTCGTTAAATTGCGTGAAAGTGTTGAGCGCTTTTTGGCACAATTGTTCTGAGCAACCATACCTGTCTATATGAGATTGCAACAAATCCAAGCCCTCTTTTTTGCGGTTTTGTAAAAAATAGATCGTAATGAGTTTTTCTAGGCTGTCTTCATCATGCACTTGGTTATAAAACTTATTCAACAACGGGAAAGCCTTATCCAAACGCTTTTGAGTCAAATACAAAGTCCCTAACACATTGTCTGTGGCTATGGTCTTTTCTTCTTTACGGATTTTGTGTAATAGTTCAATCGCCTTATCAATCTGCCCCATTTGCACATAGCCATCCACTAAAATCTTATTGATAGAAACATCGTTACGATTATTGGTGATTTTTTGATAGAGCATGGCTAAATGCATAGCGGTTTTAATGTCCCCTAAACTCGCCGCTGAAATGGCCGCTTCTTTAGCATACACCACCTTATTGGTTTGCTTATAGAGATTCATATAACCTTTTTGAGCGGCAGCAAAATCCCCTCTATGGAAAGCGTCTGAACTCAACAGGATTTGATGATCTTCTGAAAGGGTTTCAGCCTTAAGGCAAGAAAACAGACTAAAAAGCAATATATTTGCTAAAAATCTTTTCTTTGTTTGAATATCCATTATTTTATTTCCTTTTTTGTGTAACTAAAGTGAATTTTAGCACACTTTAGTTTCTTTGGTTTTTTGTGTGATGCCCGGACAGCTTTGACAAAAAGCTTCTTTTTGCTCTTTAGAGAAAGTTTTCACGCTCTCCCAAAAAGGAAAAGTTTGGCATTGTTTAGGGCGCACGCTATAAATCTGGCATTTTTTGGTTTCCAAATCCAAAAACACGCACGCCAAACCCAACTCTTTAGCGTCTTTTTCTAATAAAGAGAACTTATACCCCACCTTTTTAACGTATTTTTGACTGAATTCTTCTAGTTCTAATTTTAAAAAAGCGCTAATTTGTTGCATTTCTTGGATATTCAAAAAAATATACCCGCTTTCCCCCACGCAACACTTTGCCCCACAACCCTCGCATGCCTTAGGATTAAAACTGAAATCAAAATCTTGCATTAAACTACCCCTATCCTATTGGAGATCAATACTCACGCTAAATTGCACCAACAACCCTTCATCATCTTTAGAAATTTTTAAGGGCAATTGGCTTTGAGCGCTCGGTAAATACTTGTTGATTAAGGTGAAAAAAAGATAGGTCTTTTCCAATTCGCTCGCCCTGGCCATGATAAAAAATTGGGTTTTTTGAAGGGAGTTTTGAGAGAGCAAGGGTTTGATTTTATAAGCATCAAAACATTTTTTTAAAATCTTTTCTAAAATCCGCCTGGACTCTTCATCATTAAAAATCTTTAATAAGGATTCGCTGGTTTCTTTTTGATTACGATAGTTTGCTAGGGCTGTTTCAAAATGCCTTTGCGCGTATTCTAAAACGCTTTTTTTACGATTTTCTTCTAAAAGGATTTTTTTTAATTCCAGCATGCTAGGCCATAGAAAATACTCGGTATTGAGCCAACCCAATAAGGAAAAAACCCCTAAAAAAACAAGGTTTTTAATGATAAAACCCACATCGCCTGATTGCTCTCTGTCTAAGTGTGAAAAATGCAATGGTTTCATTTAATGGACTCCGGGTTTTTTATCAACAAAGAATTAGAAAAATTGGTGGAAACAAAATTAAACCACCCATCGCTTAAAGGGAAAAATTCCGCCCTAGAATAATCAAACATGGGGCTTAACTTGTTTTGAAACAAAAAATAAAAGGCTTCTTTAGAAGGGGTTTTACCGCTCACCACCACGCTTTGTTGGTCTATTTCAATGCTATTAATAGTGATGAGATCGGGAACAATATTCAAAAGCCCTTGCAAAACATCTCGTATATCATCATTGTAATTCAAACGCTTTTTGGCTTCTTTAATGAGCTTTAAGGTTTCATCAGTCTTTACCTGCAAGCGGCTGATTTCATGGCGGTAGAGCTTTTCTTGGATCGTTAAATCAGACGCATTATCTTGAGTGCTTTTAATGGCGTTATGCATAAACCACACTAACCCCCCTATTACCACAAAAGATAAAAAAATGTAAAAAACCCAAATTTTAGAAAGCTTGCTGATAAGGTATTTCGCTCTTGGTTCAATATAACTAAAACGCATGCTTTTCATTCTCCATGCGCGCTAAAACATTCAATTGTTCCACTAAAGAAAAATCCAACCTACTCACTTCTATCATCAAAGTTTCTTGCAAATGCATTAACGCTTTGTGGTGGATTTGACAGCTGTCTAAAACAACCACTTTTTCTACAAAGTCTATCTCTCTAGAATGATAGACGCCACGCAAACCCTCTTGCAAAACATCTGCAATCAAGGGGATATTCGTCATGCCCTCAATCAAACTATAAGCGTCCTCTGTCATTTTTTCGCTATTATCCTTACTGCTATCTAGGCCTATCGCTTCTTCAAGGCTGTCAATATCTTCTTGGATTTCACTCAAAAACAAATTCACAGCTTCATTACTCATTTCCATAGAATCTTCTTCTTTGCTCTCTATAAACTCTTCAGGTTGTTCTTCTAAAAACATAGATTGGGCTAAAAAAATCTCTTTTTTATCCGCAATCAAAAAATAAAACCTTGAACGCTCCAAAAGCAAATACAACAACGGCTTTTCTTCTAACTGGTCGCGCACAAATTCATAAATAAGGCTAAAAGGCGAAAACAAAAAATCCACATCCTGGATTTTAAAACGCTTGAAATCCTTTAAAAAATCCTTAGATTCCACATAAACGCAATACTTTTGATTGACTTCACAAGCATGATAATCTTGATTTTCTTGTTTGATTTGTTCAAACGCCTGTTTTTCGCATAAAACCTCTTTAGCTTTACTCATTGCGCTGAAATAAGTGTAGGGGTATTTTTGGCTATAAGTTCTGGCGATTTTTAAGGCTTGAATAGGGACTTCACCATTTTTAGTCTCCACTTTAGTCTCAAAAGTTTTAAAAAATTTCTCTTTAATGCGATCGTTTTTGATCCTTATGACTTGAGTGGATAAAAGATTGTGATCCACATTAAAAGAGATATACACTTGAGAGCAAAACCTCTCCTTAAACGCTTTTTTTAACCCTTTAAGCACCCAAACCCCTTTGAGATTCTTCAAATCCAACAGAATCCATGCGCGTTTTTAAATATTCTTTAGCCTTTGAAAGCTCCCATTCTTTAGGGATAATCACCGATTCTAGCATGTAATAATGCACTTCGCTAAAAGGCTTAGGGATTTCAAATTGATCCCAAGTGTTCAACCGCCATGCGTTTTTACAAACCACCCGACAAGCGCTAATCCCCACGCCTGATTTTTGAGCCAAAGCGATCACCCCATCCGCTATGCTGTGTCGTGGGCCTTTGGGGCCATCAGGAGTGATAGCGACATCGCAACCTTCTTTCAATCGTTTAAGCCCCTCTATCAAAACCTTAACCCCCCCTTTTTTGCTAGAACCTCTAATGTTTTTAAAACCAAAGCTTTCAAACAAACCCGCCGCAATAGAGCCGTCAAAATGCTGGCTTGCGATCACATAAACAGAAGGTTTTTCAAGCCTTAAATACGCAAACCCGATCATGCCAAGCTCCCCATGCCAACAGCTTACAATAAAGGGTTTTTCTTTTAAATTTTGAGCTAAAAAATAGCGGTTTTTACAAGTTTTATGCAACAACCAAAGGACTCCAAACGCCAAACGAGGGACAACCTTTAAAACGATATTTTTCCTGAAAAATTTTAAGCTCAATTCTCGCCTTTAAACCCACTCTTCATTGGTTATTTTGATTAGTTGCCTTTGATGGCCGCTATCAAGCGCCCTTTGGAATGAGAAACAATCTCCACTTTTACAAGCTCGCCCGGATTTCTTTTTTCCTTACAAGTTACTTCAATGAATTTCCCCGTATCGCTACGCCCCTCAAAACCCACGATTTGATTATCCATTTCACGCCTATTTTCCACCAACACCACATGCGTTTTACCCACTTCCAACTTGGCTTTTTCTTCTAAAATTTCTTTGTGCCTGTTTTGCAACCTCTCTAACCTTGAAGATGAAACCTCTAATGGCACTCTTTCTTTCCAAGCTCCCGCCTCAGTGAAAGGGCGTGGGGAATAAATGAAACTATAGAGCGTGTCAAAGCGCACTTTTTCTAGCACCTCCATCGTGTCTTCAAAATCCTTATCGCTCTCATTAGGAAAGCCCACGATAATATCCGTGCTGATGCCCACTTCAGGCACTAAAGCTTTTAACCTCTCCACCCGATTTAAAAACCACTCTTTACTATAACCTCTTCGCATCATCTTTAACACCGCGCTAGATCCACTCTGTAAGGGCATGTGGATACTCTTGCACACTTTAGGGTTTTTGGCAAAGCGTTCTAAAAATGCATCATTCATGTGCAAGGGGTGAGGCGAAGTGAATCGTATCCTTTCAATGCCTTGAATTTCGCTCAATTTATCCAGTAAATCGCTAAAATCCACTTTCGCATGCTCGCTACTGAAACGAACGCCGTAATTATTCACATTCTGCCCTAAAAGCATGAGCTCTTTAGTGCCGTTATTCGCCAATTTCTCAGCTTCTTTTAAAATCAAATCCATAGGGATAGAAATTTCTTTCCCCCTAGTGTGCGGGACGATGCAATAAGCACATTTTTTATCGCAACCTATAGAGATGTTTAATAACGATCGGATTTGAGCCTTTTTTTCAAAAAATTCAAACGCATACGCGCTTTCATCATAATCAATCGCCACTTCAACCGCTTTTTCTTTATGGATCACTTGAGAGATTTTAGACACATTCCTAGCCCCTAACACAAAGCTCACGCTTGGGGCTTTTTTCAAAATATCCGCTCCCATGTGGCTTGCGGTGCACCCGCAAACCCCGATTTTGGCGTTGGGTTTTTTGATTTTAGCGAATTGCCCGATCTCTGAAAACAATTTCCGTTCAGGTTTTTCGCGCACGCTGCAAGTGTTGATTAAAATCAAATCCGCTGTTTTAGGGTCGCTAGTCTCTTTATAGTCTAGTTTGGATAGTTCACTTAGTAGATGCTCGCTATCCCTAGAATTCATGGCACAACCCATGGTTTCAATATAAACTTTCAATACAAGCCTTTAAATAATGTGCAATTCATAAAGAAAATCTTTTTCATCAGTGCTGACCCTCACCTCATCTAAATAAGCCGTATGGCCTTTTTCTTTGAAAAAATCCACCGCTTTGAGCATGTCTTTGTGGGCGTTTGTGGGGGCAAAATAGAAAATAGAACGCTTATCTTCACTAAATTTGCGATACAAATCCTCTAATTCCACGCTCTTAGCGTCTGATTTTCTTGTATTCTTGGCTAAAACTAATTTCATTGACTCTTTCCTTAATTGATTTAAATTTCCCATTTTAACGCATTCTGTCTTTAAAACAAATTAGATCACCCTTTTCCCCCCTAAAAACAAGCGCTCCACTTCTTTAGCATGCAATAAAAATTGCAAGATCGCTTGCTCTTTGGTGAATTTTTCATTAAAACCAAACACGCTCAAATCCGCCCTTTTGTTGGCTTCTATCTCGCCATTATTCAAAGCTAAAGCTTTAGCCCCATGCCTAGTCGCTCCTAAAAGGGCTATTTTAGCTAATTCTAATAACGGCATGTTATGGGAAAGCAAAAACGCCCTTAATTCGTCTAAAAGGCTCAGCGAAATGTTAGAACTCAAGCCATCAGTGGCCACGCTCACGCTCAAACCGGCCTCTTTGGTTCTTTCTAAATCCAACGCTTGCCCGCTCAATAGGCGGTTAGAAAAGGGGCATGTGATTAAAAAAGCGTTTTTGACTTGAGTTTTAATCCTTTTTAACGCTTCCAAAGAAGCGAACTGGTTATGCACAAATAAAGTGTGCGTGTCTTTAAACATGTCAATGTAATCGTTCGCGCCCTTATAGAGCGATTTGGAATGAGACTCCTTTAAAAAATGCTGGTAAAAATTTTCAAACCACCCTTTAGAGTTTTCTACCCATTCTAACTCTTCAAGCGATTCTAAAAAATGCGTAGAAAGCAGGCTTTGTGAATCTTTGGCCAATTGGATGACGCTCAAAGCCATGTCTTTTTGGACCGAATAAGGGGCATGCACAGCGAGAGCGGCTTTGAGTTTTGCATCTTCTAAATCTTTTAAATCCTTAAATTTTTTCTCAAACGCTTTCAATTTTTCTAAAGAATAACTGCTCCCTAAAAACTCCAAAAACACGACAGCATTCAAAGGGCTTTCTTTCAATAAACCCACTTCTATCAAGTGGTTAGAAATCGCCCCCACGCTCCCTACCCCGCTTTTTAATTGTGCAGTGATGGCGTTTTGGATAGCCCCTTGGCAATTTTCTAAAATCGCCCCCCCATTGTTCAACACGCTCCCTAACCAGCCAGAAAAACTCCCGTAATCAAAACTCGCCTTGTTGTTGGAAAATTCAAAATGGGTGTGCGCGTTGATAAAAGCGGGCAAAAGGACGGAGTTTTCAAAAAACTGCGCCTTTAAGTGGGGGTATTTAAGCGTTAAACTTTGATAATCGCCTATTTCAACAATCTTTTCATCAAAGACTACGCCATAATCTTCTAACACTTCGCATTTTTCATTGCACAAAAAAACTAAAGACGCTCCTATGATTTCTTGCATGCATTCTCCTTAATAAATGTGGTTTGCCCTTTTAAGATCATTCTTTGAACTTCGCCATACAATTCTAAACCATAAAAGGGCGAATTTTGATTACTCACTCTTGTTTGAGCGTTTAAATCTACAATCATGAGATTGGCTAATTGATTTTCTTTAACCTCGCCTGCATTGAGTTTTAAAAACTTCGCTTGGTTAATCGCCATGACTTTAATGAGCTGTTGGAAGCTGATAACCTTTTTTTGAACTAAAAAAGTATAAGCCACGCTAAAAGCGTCCTCTATGCTCTCACACCCAAAAGCGCTTTCTTCAAAAAGCTCTGCGTTAGAGTTTTTAAAAACATGAAGGCTTGTGAGCATGGCGATTTCATCATTCTTTAGGGCCTCTTTTAAGGCGTTTTGACTTTCTTTATCCCTTAAAGGAGGGGCGATTTTAAATCGTGGTTCATAATCTTCATACACGCTCTCATCTAAGATTAAATGGCTTAAGGGCGTTTGGGCTTGCAAACGCGCTCCTAAATCATTAAAGGCTTTAATGAGTTTGAGCGTGGCTATGCTACTCACTTTATCTAAAAGCATGGGGATTTGTAACGCTCTAGAAACTTCCATGAAACGCACCAAGCGCGTGTTTTCAAACGCATTTTCCACAAAATTTTGCCCCAATTCATAGGCTAATTCCCCACTATTTAGGGTTTCAAAAGAATTTTCTAAAGAAATTAAAAGAGGCAAGTTGTAAGATTTTGCATAATGGCTGATGAGCTCTAAAAAAGCATCAGACTCTACGATTAAAATTTCCCCCCCTTCTTTTTTAAGCGTAGCGATGTCGGCTAGCTGGTTGTTTTTGAGCGCTGTGATGTTTTTAATACCGCTTTGATCGCAATTAAAAATATTGAGTAACCCTACCCCCCCTTTAAAAGCCTTTTGTTTTAAATTTTCATAGCCCTCCAAGCAAGTAACGCTCAAATCTATAAAACTTGGCAACACGAATAATTTTTTACATTCAACCACTTCTTCGCTGCCGCTAGGGCTTAAGTTTTCTTTAATTTCTGCAATAAGGGAATTTTTTAAACGGATGTCCGCTCTTTTCAAACCCTTATCATCATAAAATGAAGCGTTTTTTAAAAGCACTATTGCCTCCTATTTTTGCAAGAAATTCGTCAAGCTTTCCATAGAGTTGGTTACAATCAGCACCCCCATTAAAATAAGCACTAGCCCTGAAATAATTTCAATCATGCGGTTGTATTTCTTTAAAGATTTTAAAAATAAAAGCGCTCTTTCTAGCATTAAAGCCACCAATAAAAAGGGGATTGCCAAGCCCATTACAAACACCACCATAAGCATCAAGCCATAAGCGTCCTTGCTCGCGCTCATGATTACTATGGAGGTGAATATCGGCCCGATGCATGGCGTCCAGCCTAAAGCGAAACTCATGCCTAAAAGAAAAGGGTAAAAGCGTTGCATGCCATTAGACTTGCTCGCCAAACGCACGCTTTGAGTTTTATATAAAAATGCAAAACGAAACACGCCTAAAAAATGCAGCCCAAAAAGGATCACAATCCCCCCGGCGATATAATTCACCCAAGAAAATGAAAAGCTATGGATAAGCTTAGCCATAGACATGCCCACGCCCAAAAACACGAGCGAAAACCCTATCACAAACATCAAGGATTTTAAAAAAACCGAAACCCTTTTAGCCTTGCCATCTTTAATATCCTCTAAAGAAATTTGAGAAATATAAGACATATACGCCGGGATCAAAGGCAACACGCAAGGGCTTAAAAAAGTCAAAATCCCGGCTAAAAGCGAAGTCAAAAGAGGCGCTGTTTCAAATAAATTGATGAGCGTGTTATCAAACATGTTTTAATCCTTTTTAAAAATGATCATTTCTCATCTTTTTAAAATAACAAAAACTCACTGAATTTTAGGCACAATTTCGTTATTTTCTACCACAAACGCCACGCTGTCATTCTCTTTAATTTTATCCTCTAAAATGAGTTCAGCGAGCTTGTCTTCTACCATTTCATAGAGCGCGCGCTTTAAGGGTCTAGCGCCATAGAATCTGTCAAACCCCACTTCTGCAATCAATTCCTTTGCCTTTTCATCTAAAGTAATATTAATACCCCTTTCAAGCGCTTTTTTTTGAATGTTTTCAAAGAGTATCCCCACGATATTAATGATAGCATGACTATCTAGGGCGTTAAAGGAGATGATTTCATCTAAGCGGTTTAAAAATTCCGGCTTGAAAAATTGCCTCAAACTCTCTTTAATCGCTTTTTGTTTATCAGCTTCACTCAAACCCTCTTCTAAAAGCGCACCGCTAGCGACATTACTGGTTAAAATCAAAATCGTGTTTTTGAAATCCACCCTCACGCCCTTACTATCCGTTAAATGCCCCTCATCTAAAACCTGCAACAAGAGGTTAAACACATCCGGATGGGCTTTTTCCACCTCATCTAACAGCACCACGCTATAAGGTTTTCTGCGCACCGCTTCAGTCAATTGCCCGCCTTCTTCATAGCCCACATACCCAGGAGCGGCCCCAATAAGACGGCTTATGGCATGCTTTTCCATATATTCGCTCATGTCAATTCTTATAAGATTTTTATCGCTATCAAACAAGAATTGCGCCAAGGCTTTAGCGCTCTCGGTTTTACCCACCCCTGTTGGCCCTAAAAAGAGAAAGCTCCCTATGGGCTTATTGCTATCGCTAAGCCCGGCCTTATTCCTTTTAATCGCTTTAGCGATCGCTTTGAGCGCTTTTTCTTGCCCCACCACCCTTTTTTGCAATTCGCTTTCAATGTTTAAAACCCTATTCTTTTCGCTTTGGAGCATTTTTTGGACCGGGATATGCGTCCATTGGCTCACGATTTCAGCGATGTTGTTCTCGGTTAAAGCGTTTTGCAAAAGCGCGCCGTTTTGTTGCATCGCTTCCCATTTGTGTTGCAATTCTTTTTCTTTCTTTTCATTTTCAGGGATTTTAGAGTATTCAATTTCAGCCGCTTGCTGGTAATCCCCATTGCGTTTAAACCTTTCAGCCTCTTTTTTCAAATTTTCCATTTCCATTTTCAAGCGTGAAATTTCTTTAAACACTTCTTTTTCGTTTTCAAATTGCGCTTCTAATTTGATTTTTTCTTCTTTCAAATCGCTCAATTCTTTAAGGATTTCTTGCATGCGTTTGTGGTTGCTCTCTTTTTTTTCCATTTCAAGGGCTTGTTTTTCCATTTCTAGTCTTTGAATGGAACGCTTGATGCTAGAAAGTTTGGCCGGCTCTGATTCCATTTGCATTTTTAATTGGGCTGCCCCTTCATCAATCAAATCAATCGCTTTATCGGGTAAAAACCTATCGGTAATGTAACGGCTAGAGAGTTTAGCGCTCGCTACGAGCGCGGAGTCATTGATAGTGATATTATGGTGCGTTTCTAAAGTTTCTTTCAACCCCCTTAAAATCTGTAACGCTTCATTGATGCTAGGTTCATTAAGTAAAATGGGTTGGAAGCGCCTTTGTAACGCCATGTCTTTTTCAAAATACTTGCGGTATTCTTTCAAAGTGGTCGCTCCAATCGTGTGCAATTCTCCCCTAGCTAGAGCCGGTTTTAAAATATTTGCCGCATCCATGCCCCCCTCACTAGCCCCAGCCCCTACAATCGTGTGGATTTCATCAATGAATAAAATCACATTCGCGCTTTTTTTAACTTCTTCAATCACCTTTTTCAAACGCTCTTCAAATTCGCCTCTGTATTTGGCCCCAGCCACTAATAAGCTTAAATCTAAAGCGATGACTCGTTTGTTTAAAAGCGTTGTAGGCACTTCTTTATTGACAATGCGTTGGGCTAAACCTTCCACAACAGCCGTTTTCCCCACTCCAGGCTCACCCAATAAAATAGGGTTATTTTTTGTTTTTCTGATCAGAATTTGCATCATGCGAATGATTTCTTCATCTCTCCCGATCACCGGATCGAGCTTATTTTCTAAAGCTTTTTGCGTCAAATCAATGCCAAATTTTTCTAAACTTTCTAAATTAGAATCATCGTTTTTATCCTGGATAGTCCTGCCTTTTCTTAAAGATTCTAAAGTTTTTTGCAATTCCTTAGTGTCTAAATAAGGCTTTAAAACGCTTTCAAAAAGGCTCATATTCGCCAAAAGATACACATCGGTAGCGATGAAAGAATCGCCCCTTTTAGCCATCAAGCCTTGAGCGTTTTCTAAACTTTGGATTAAAGCTTGGTTTAATTGGATATTTTGCTTGCTGATTTGTGAAACTTTAGCGAACTTATTCAGCTCGCTTTGAACGCTAAGCTTTAAAGCTTCAATATCCACAGGCATTTTTTGTAAGGCTTGAATAAGAATGCCTTGGGAGTTATTGAGCATGGCAAAAAGCATGTGCATGGGCGTTACTTCAGCGTTCTTATAGTGCAAAGCTAAAGCGATCGCGCTGTCTAAAGCCTCATGCAATTGGTCAGTCATTTTTTCAAATAAATTCATTATCAATCCTTTTTGAGTTTTAAAATTTTTACTATTTTACACTATTTTAACCCTCAAAGGTTTTTTAAAACGCTCACACTAACGACAAACTCTCTAAAATACGCTTTTTAGACAACTCGCAATATTCTTTTTCAATTTCTAGCCCCACGCTAAAACGCCCTAAAGCGTTCGCCTCTAAAATAGTCGTGCCAGAGCCGCTAAAGGGATCAAAAATCGTGTCTTCCAAAAAAGAAAACAATTGGATGCAACGCCTGGGTAATTCCCTTGGGAATGGGGCTGGGTGCTTTAGGCGCTTTTTGGATTCACCGCTAAAATTCCAAAGCCCGTTCGTGTAGAGTAAAAATTCCTCTCTACTCATCGTAGAAGTTTGTTTTTTTCGTTTGTATTCGTTTTTATAAAAAACAACGATCAACTCCACAGGAGCGATAGCATAAGGCGCGCTAGCTTGCAACCAACTCCCCCAAGCCGTGCGTCTTGAGATATTGCTTTCATTCCAAATAATCGTATTTTGGTATTTCCAACCGCATTCTTTAGCCACTGCAATCATATCAGCCCCCAAACTTTGCTTGCCATGTTTATTCGTGTCTAAAGGGACATTCAAGCACAATCTCGCCTGCTCCTTGCCCCAAAAATAGCAATTTTTAAGCCAATTCTTGCACCAATTCAAATAATCATCATAAGCCCTAAAATCATTACTCCCTTGATATTCAATACTCAAATTATAGGGCGGCGAAGTAACACACAAATCATAAAAACCTTTTTCAAAAGTCTTTAAAACGCTGGCATCGCCATGGTATAAATCCAATTTTTCCAAACTGAAATAAGGTTTCATAAAAGCCTTTTTAAATCTTCTAACAAATTTTCTATACCCTTAATTTTAGAGCTTTGATCAAAATGGCTTTTGGCTAAATAGAGGCCATCTAATTCATGCTCCATGACGATCCTGGCTTTTTTAGGCTTGTCTTTAAAGCTGATTTCATCCTAGCTTTTTTAGGTTTGTCTTTAAAGCTGATTTCATCATCGTTATCCGGTGTTATCATAAAGACTTTAATGTGAGAAGTTATAGGCGATTGTAGAAGCTTTAATTTCCATTTTAATACAAAAATCTTTTAATAAAAGTTCTATGATTTTTTCTAACACCCTTCCTATGGTGCTCACAAAGCCTTGTCTGGCTAAAATACTGGCTTCTTCTTTGCTTTTATTTTGCTTAATATAATCGTTCATTTTATTATTTAAAAAGCGTTCTTTTTCTTGCACGTAAAAAACTTGCAAAAACTTGTAAGGCTCAGGTTGTCCTCTCATAAAATCTTTAAAACGCTCTAAAATAACATCGGCCAAACTCAATTCAAACACCTTAATCAAATCAATCAAATTATAATACAAAACTTTTTGATAATGGCTGGTGTTTAAACAAGCTTATGATAAAAATGAAATGCAAATTTTAGATATTCTGCTTAAAAGTATTGCTAATGAATAATATATTTTCACTAAAATAATAGAATTTCATCAAAGGGCTAGATATGCAATTTTTAAATCAATCTTTGGGATTTTTTAATAAAGGGCGCTTTGAACCCATTGATAGAAACTTCATTACAGAAAGCTATCAGGCATTAAAGCCGATTGAAGAAATTCAAAATAAATACAATAAACATGACAA
This sequence comes from Helicobacter pylori SA213A, assembly GCF_000476275.1. Taxonomy (GTDB): domain Bacteria; phylum Campylobacterota; class Campylobacteria; order Campylobacterales; family Helicobacteraceae; genus Helicobacter; species Helicobacter pylori_CL. Next base: position 139,282 of record NZ_CBOM010000001.1, on the reverse strand, counting down.
CGATTCATTTTTGAACGAACTAAGAGACAGCATGGTGGCTCTATATTTAGATTATGAGCTTATCAATATTCAAAAGCATGGTCTTGATGCCAAAAGAAGTTCAAGCGATGAATTTTTAGAAATCAAACAAGTATCCTTTCAAAGTAAAACTTGGAGCGCGACTTTTAATGACACCACTTTAGAAAAAGCCAAAGTTTTTTGCGATATTAAAATGACTTTAGCCGTGGGCGTTTGGAACAATATTTCTAATCTTTTATTCATTGTTTATGGAAAACACCCTGAAATGGGCTTGTATTTAGAACAAAAAGTAAAAGAGTGTCATAATGAGAGCAGGCGTTCAACTCAAACGATAGGGGTTAGTAAATTAATCAAAGAATTTGATTTTAAAATGAAACCCATTGATTTAAAAGAACAAGAGCTTATCAATCTTTTTAATCTTAAATTTGGTCATTTTTCTTGGGAAAACCATCTTGCATAAAGTTTTTATTATGGAGGCTTTGGAGTGTTTGAAAAGAATAAAAAAAGAAAGCATCCAAACTATCTATATAGACCCCCCTTATAACACCAAGAGTTCTAACTTTGAATATGAAGACGATCATGCTGACTATGAAAAATGGATTAAAGAACATTTGATTTTAGCAAAGGCTGTGTTAAAACAAAGTGGTTGTATTTTTATTTCTATAGATGATAATAAAATGGCTGAAGTTAAAATCATTGCCAATGAAATTTTTGGAACGCGCAATTTTTTAGGCACTTTTATCACTAAACAAGCCACAAGGTCTAACGCTAAACACATCAATATTACCCATGAATATGTTTTAAGCTACGCCAAAAATAAAGCATTCGCTCCTGGTTTTAAAATCTTACGAACGCTTTTGCCCATTTATGCTAAACCATTAAAAGATTTAATGCGAACGATTAAGAATGTTTTTAAACAAAAAGGACAAGCTCAAGCCCAACTTGTCTTAAAAAAACAAATCAAAGAGTTATCCCAAAAAGAACATTTTAATTTTTTAAAAAATTATAATTTAGTGGATGAAAAAGGTGAGATTTATTTCGCTAAAGATTTATCTACGCCTTCAAACCCACGCAGTGTAGCGATACAAGAAATCAATCTTTTTTTAGAACCCCTAAAAAGCAGAGGGTGGAGCAGTGATGAAAAACTTAAGGAGTTATATTATCAAAATAGACTTATTTTTAAGAATAATCGCCCTTATGAAAAATATTACTTAAAAGAATCGCAAGATAATTGTTTGAGCGTGTTAGATTTTTATAGCCGACAAGGCACAAAAGATTTAGAAAAATTAGGCTTAAAGGGGCTTTTTAAGACGCCAAAACCTGTAGCATTGATTAAATATTTATTATTATGCTCCACTCCTAAAGATTCTATTATTTTAGATTTTTTTGCAGGTAGTGGGACAACAGCGCAAGCGGTTATAGAAGTTAATAAGGATTATTATTTGAATTGGTCTTTTTATTTGTGCCAAAAAGAAGAAACAATTAAAAATAACCCGCAAGCTATTAGCATTTTAAAAAACAAGGGGTATAAAAACACGATTTCAAACATCATGCTATTGCGTTTAGAAAAGATCATCAAAAGAAGTGAATACGAAATTTTAAGATAAACAAATAGCGTTTTAAATATTATTTTTCAAACCCCTACACCCTATCCACGCTCAAAATTTCAGCGCTCGCTCTGGCTTTTTCATTACTCAATTCAATTTTATCGCCCCTTTTTAATGCCTCTAATTCTATCGCTTGATTATTTTTGCTCACCAACGCCCCGAATTGGGGTAATTTCAAATGCGCATGAGCGAGTTTAAGGGCGTTTTCTAGCCTGTTTAATCGCTCTGTTTTAGTTTGTAAAAAAGGGTTTGTTAATGTTTGAGTAGAGATTTTTTCCAAAAGCGTTTTTTTAAAGCGTAAAAATTCTAGGGTTTTATTTTCTAAAGCGATTTTTAATTTTTCTAGTTTTAAAGCGTTTAAATGGTGCTTGTTTTCAAAACTCAATCGTTTTAAAAAATCCGCTAAATGCTCTAAATGCGCCTTTTTTTGATGGAGCAAAATTTTAAAAGAGCGGTGCAATTTCACATTAAACCCATCAAGTCTTTGCAACCATTCATCGCTGCTAGGGAGTAAAATTTCCATCGCGTTTGAAGGCGTAGAAGCCCTTAAATCCGCCACTAAATCGCTCAATAAAAAATCGCTCTCATGCCCAATAGCTGACATGCTGAAAGTTCTAGCCAAATGCAATGCATCAGCGATTTTCTCATCATTGAAAGAATACAAATCCTCCATGCTCCCCCCACCCCTAGCCATTACAATCGCATCAAAAGCGTTTTTTGTGTCATGAAAACTATCCGCATAAGCGATGCTCTCCACCACGCTTTGAACGCACCCCTCACCTTGCATTAAAGTGTTGATACAAACCAATTCGCACATCGGCCATCGTTTGGAAGCGATCTTTTGCATGTCCGCCCAAGCGGCTGAACTTTGAGAAGTGATGACTGCCACTCGTTTAGGAAAATGCGGTTTGGGTAATTTATTGGCTTCATCAAAATAGCCTTTAAGGCGTAATTTTTCTTTCAATTGCTCTAAAGCTAAAGTTAATGAACCTATATCTTTAGGCTCTATTTCAAAGCAATTGATTTGATAATCCCCCCTTGGAACATACACGCTAATGCCCCCAAAAACAACCACTTCCTGCCCTTCTTTTAAAGCGAATTTAAGCCTGTTAGCGTTCCCTTTAAACAGCACGCATTTAATAACCGACTGGCTGTCTTTGAGCGAAAAATACGCATGGCCGCTCACCTTATGGATAGTCAAATTACTCACTTCCCCTTGAACCCTAACTTGCAAAAAAGTCGCTTCTAAAAGGGCTTTGATCTGCGCATTGATTTCGCTCACGCTCAATACATGCACCAACTCCCCCTTTCATAGCAAACGAGTGAGATCATTGAAAAGCCCTAAAAACATGACAAAAACCAAAAACCCCACCCCCGCTAGCCACAACGCATTTTGTATGGGTGTTGGCAAAGCGATATGAAAAATATTTTTAAAAACAACCCCTAGCATTTGCGCCCCATCTAAGGCTGGAATTGGTAATAAATTTAAAATCCCTAAATTGATAGACAAAAACGCCCCAAACAACAAGAGCATGCTCACACTACTCGCATGGCTTAACGCTCCCACAATGCCTACCACCCCGCTCAATTCTTTAACTGAAGCGCTCCCCATAATCAAACGCCTTAAAGAATCCACGATCAAAACAACGCCCTCTTTAAACCGACTCAAGGCTTGCTCAAACGCTTGAAACAAAGAATAAGAAACAATGCCTGTTTTTTGCATGTCCGGCTTGATGCCTATCACTTTATACCGGATCATTTCATTAGGATCATTAGATTCGCTTATTACCGCTACGATTTTGGGGGTCAGTCGTTTTTCTAAAGTCTGATGGTTTCGCTCTATTTCTAAAACCAACTCGCCTCTAGCACGCGCCACTACGCTTCTAATCTCTCTAAAACTCGCTATTTTTTTGTGGTTGATAGAAAGGATTTTATCCCCTTTTAACAGCCCAGCTTCTAGCGCGTTACTCTCTAAATCGCCAATGATGGGCAGTAAGACTTTTTCCCCGCTCAATGCCAGAAAAAAATACACTAAAATCGCAAAAAGAAAATTAAAAAACGCCCCCCCAAACAATATCCATAGCTTTTGGAAAGGGCTTTTTTGTGCGTAGCTGTCATTCGCTTGATGGGTTTCATTCGTTTTATTTTCTTCTTTATCCATGCGCTTTAATTTCACATAGCCCCCAAGCGGGATCAAAGACAGAGCGAATTGAGTGCCAAAAAGCTTAAAAAAACAAAGTTTTTTACCAAAACCAATGCTAAAAACTTCTACTTTGACCCCACAAAGCCTAGCGATAGTGAAATGCCCTAACTCATGGACAAAGATTAAAAACGCTAGCGTTAAAATCGCTACAATTAACATTATACCCCTTTAGATGCAGACTCTTGCGCGTTTGGTTCTTTCATATTAGGCTCTTTTATGGTTGGTTCTTTTATGATTGGCGCATTAGAGGGCGTGGGCGTTAGGGGAGACTCTGTGGTTTTTTGGTTTTCTTGATTTTCTCGTGGAGGTTTTTGCCATAATTCCGTCAAAGCCGCCGCTTTTTTAGGATCCATTTTGGCTAGAATTTTGCCTAATTCTTGGGGCTTTAACGCCATTAAAATTTCTAAGGCGTTTTTGGTGGGCAAATTTTCTAAAATCAAAGCCGATTTGGAATCTTTCATTTTGGAATAAGTTTCGCCAATCTTACTCTCTTTAGCTTGCTTGATTTCTCTTAAAATGTCTTCATTTTCTTCTATCAAATTTTCAAGGCGTTTTTTTTCTGCGGCTTGCAAGTTTTTAAAGGCTTCTTCTTTAGCGGTTAGATTTTTTAGTTTTTCTTCCACTTCTTTTTCTTTTTGGTTTAATAATTCGCTTTTTTCTTCCAAAAGGCGAGCGTTTTCGGTTTGCAAGATCCTTAAAGACTGCTCTTTTTCGCTCAATTGGCGTAAATCGTCTTTCAATTCCGCTTTTTTAGATTCAAAAATCGCAGAGCATTGCAACAATTCTTGCGCGGCTTCTTCGCTAAAAAGCGCTTGCAAAACAAAGCCTGTGAGTAAGATTTTACGCATGCAAACCCTCTTTTTGCCAGTGTAAGATCATGGCGTTTTCATCTAAAAGAGCCTGCTCTTTTTTCTCCATGATTTCTTTTTCTTTTTGTTTTTCTTTTTCTAAAATGATTTTAGCTTTTTCTAATTCCTGATTGGCCAAAAGATAGTCTTTTTCTAAGATTTTTAAACTTTCGTGCAAAATTTCGCATTCTTGTTGGTAACGCTCTATCTCCATCCTTAAAGCGCTTTTTAATTGTTGGGTTTGCAAAAAAAGGCTCATTCCCCCCAAATTAGGGTTTTTAAACGCGCTCAAATCCATTTGTTTGTTTAAAATCTGTTGTTCATTTTGTTGCAACTCCAGGCGTTTGTTTTGAAGCTTTTGCTCTATTTTTTCTAACGCAAGAGTCTTTAATTGCACCAACACAGAAGCGAATTTTTTCATAGAAAAATCGTGTCTTCTCTTTCAGGGCTTGTAGAAATCAGGCGGATTTTTACCCCCACTTCTTCTTCAATAAAACGGATATACTCTCTAGCGTTTGGCTCTAAATCCTCTAATTTTCTCACGCCTGCACTTTTTTCCCAGCCCTTAAAAGTTTGATAAATCGGCACGCAATCTTTCAAATCGCTAGGGAAAGTCTTTAATTTTTCGCCTTTTCTTTCATAAGCCACGCACACCTTAATTTCATTGATTTTGTCTAAAACATCTAATTTCATTAAAGCTAATTGCGTGCAACCATTCAAAGTGCAAGCGTATTTTAAAGCCACCAAATCCAGCCAACCGCAACGCCTTGGGCGTTTGGTTGTCGTGCCAAACTCCGCACCCTTAATCCTTAAATGATCCCCCATAGGCGTAAGGTCTTCGCTAGGGAAAGGCCCATTACCCACACGAGTAGAGTAGGCTTTCGTGATACCTATGACTTCATTGATCGCTTTAGGGTTCAAGCCGGTGCTAACGCAAGCACTAGCGCTCGTGGTGTTGGAGCTTGTTACAAAAGGGTAAGTCCCTAAATCAATGTCTAAAAGCGTGCCTTGCGCCCCTTCTAATAGGATTTTTTCACCCTTTTGATTGGCTTTTATTAGCATGCTGGTCGTGTCTTTGATAAAGGGGCGGATTTTTGGGGTGTATTGTTTAAAATACTCCCTCAAATCTTTCTCATAAGCTTCATTCAAATCATACGCTTCTTTAAAAGGCTCAATGGCTTTGAAATGCGCTTTTAGTTTCTCTTCTAATATGACATCGTCTAATAAATCCCCCATTCTTATCCCGCTCCTCGCCATTTTATCCTCATAGCAAGGACCTATGCCTTTTTTAGTCGTGCCGATGTTTTGAGACTTTTCTTTAAAAGCGTCTTTTTTGGCATGATAAGGCAAGATCACATGGGCTCTGTCGCTGATAAACAAACGATTTTCTAAATCCTCAAACGCGCTGATTTCTTCGCACAAATCCTTAATACTCACGACCACCGCGCTAGAAATGATGTTCTTGCATTTGGGATATAGCGCTCCTGAGGGCATTAAATGCAAAGAATGCTTAACCCCCTTATGCACAATGGTATGCCCAGCATTATGCCCGCCTTGATAGCGCACCACAAAGTCATAATCTTTAGCGATCCTATCAACAATTTTTCCCTTCCCCTCATCTCCCCACTGAATCCCCACAACGACATCTGCCATAAAATATTATCCTTAAAACAAAGTAGATTGGATTGTTTAAAAGCTTGTTAGAATACCAAAAAAAAGTAAAAAAGCCCCTTTAAACTCTAAAAATACCTTTTTAAAGAGTTTAAAAACCTATCGTGTAATTGATATAGAACGCATACAAACGCCTATAATCCACATCAGCCCCATTAGCCCTCAAATACCTTTGATTGATAGCTGGGATTTTCACGCCAAATTCCATCCCATGCTGGATGCTTTGAGACGCACTCAAAAACCGGCGGTGCATGGTGCTGGCAAAATGAGCCCTTAAACCCAAATTGAACAAAAATTGGAAATTCGTGGGAGTGGGGTTTTCTTTAAACGAGTCTTTAATCTGATTTCTTAAAGAGCTATCCCAAGTGTTACCCGCTATTTGAATGCCCCCAAACACCCCCACATTCAAAGATTGATCGCTAAAAACCCTTCTAAAGATATTCCATAAAAAGTCTGTGCCAGCGCCATAAGTAAAGATATTCGCCTTAACAGCGCTGCTGAGACTGCCTAATTGCGTAAAGCCGTAATCAAAGAAAGCGTAATACCGTAAGCCTATATTCCTCTTGCTCCCAAAAAATTGCTTGTAGCCCATTTGAATGCCAAAGCCATTAATAACCCCATGCTGAGAGCTTTTGCCTGGCCCAAATTGGGGCAAGTAAGGCTCATCGTAATTATTTAGCATTCCTCCTAGCTGTTTTAAATTCTCTTGATAAGTAGCGATTCGATCCGAAATGGTTTTCACATCCTTTTGGAGCATGACTCCTGCACCACCGCTCTTATTCAAGCCTTCTGCGATCTGGCCTAGTTTTGTTGAAGAAGTGTTATTAAAAAGTTGCATTTGAGCTAAAAGCCCTTTTAAAAACACCGAATTACTATCCAGATTCACTCTTGTGAGCGCGTTTAAAAGCGCCACGCTCTCGGTGGCTAAGAGGCTAAATTCGCTTTGAGAGCCATAGAGAACTTTTATAATCCCTATGTATTCAGGAACCACTCTATTATTACTGCCATTATTGCTATTATTAACCAAGTTATACAGCACATTACTCAAATACACTTGCAAGGCTTGAGCGCTATAAGCGTTTTTATCCACTTCAAAGCGTTGCTCAATTTGGGGGAGTATTTTTTTAAACTGGGTTAATTCTGCGTTGTTGTTATCAATAGTTTTATTAGTGTTAACAATTTGATTGCCTATCCCTAAAAGAGCGTCCATGGTCGTGTTTGTCGCTAAGGTTAAAAGCCCATTACTCCCTGCCATGCCCACGCCCACTTGGCGGAAATCATCAATGACATTATTCCTTAAGGTGCTACCTTTGTTATTGATATTTTGTTGCGCGCCGCCGATTTGATAGCCTATCCCCATATAAAAGCCATCGTCTTCAGCTAACGCCATGCTTAAAGGAAAGCTAAAAAGCAGAGCGGTTTTTAAAAGCCCCTTTTTGAGCATTTGGTATTTGCTATAACCTTGTTTCATTCTTGTATTCTTTATCTCTTTTGTATTGGTATCTTTCATCAAGAGCCTTCCTTAAAAACCGACTGAATAGCCCACATAGAAGCTAAAATTCCGCATATAGCTCGCGCTTGAGCCTTGAGTTGCAAAATACTTATGAGCGATAACAGGGATTTTCACCCCAAATTCTATCCCTTGGTCTAGCCTGTGCTTATTGAAATTGGTTTTTGCAAAGTTAGTGCGCACGCCCAAATCAAACAAGAATTGGAACGAACTGGACTTGACATCAGGCCTTTGCCCGCTCAATAAGTTCGTTACATTTGTGCTCCAAGTTTGCCCTGCAATTTGAGCCCCAAAGAAAAGACCTATTGTAGTCCTTTCCCTCCTTCTAGAGCGTTCAAACACATTGTATAAAAAATCCGTCCCTACCCCATAAGTAACAAGATTTGCCCCCACTTTTAAATTCGTATCGCCAAAATTCGCATAACCATAATCCAAAAACCCATAATACCTTAAGCCAATATTTTTCTTATGGGTGAAAAATTGCTTATAGCCCATTTTAGCCCCAAAGCCGTTCATGCTCGCTGACTGGTAATCTTTAAGCGAAAAGAGGTTAGGGATATAAGAAATCTTATAAAGAGAACTAGCTGAATATTCAAACTGATTCAAGCTCGTATTGATGATGTTTATGGTTCTGTCTAACCCTTGCTTATAGATGAGCTGATTCTTACTGAAACAAGACGATGCGCTGCTACAGATATTTCTCTCAATAAAACTCCCTAAGTTTAAAGTTTCTCTGTCTAAAGAAATCCCGCTCTTAATCAAAGCGTTAAGCTCGCCAACCGTAGAGTTAGCCCCTATCAAGCCCGTTTGCGAAGAAAAATTTTGCATGCCAGTAGCAATATCGCCCACGCTCACGCCGTTATACGCTCCATTGGTCCCGCCTGCCCCTAAAAGCATGACTTTCATGATATTTTCGTATAGTTGTTCGTTATTTTTTTGTTGGGTTACATTCACTTGCCCCAAAGCTAAAACGATGTTTTGAGCCACTAAGAGCATGCTATCAGTAATGCCGATTTGTTCTTTCCCCACATCCACCACCAAAGGCTTAATGACACCTTCTGAAGCGTATTGTTGAGATAGATCCAATAATTTTTCCAAAATCCCTAGAGATTCCTCTAAATTGGCTAAGGCTGGGTTTGGTGCGCTTTGTCCGTTTGGTTGTACATTGTTGTTTGCACTTTCGCTTAGAAGAGTTTTTGTTTTATTCCCCAAAATATCCAAATAATAGGACAAGGGAATAGCAGAGGTTTGCAACCTCACGGCCCCATCTCTTATCAATTGCTTCAATTCTTGCGCCTGGGTAAAGCCTGGATTTTTCAATTCCTGTCTGGCCAAACTCGTTTGGTAATCAATGACAAAAAACGCCCCATCTTCTTCAGCGTTGCACAAATGCATGCCCGCTAGTAAAGAAAGGGTGATCATTTTCTTAAAGGGGTAATTTTTCAAAAATATCCTTTTTGCTTTTTTGCTTCGGTAAGTGATTTTACTTCATCTATAAAAGAAACTTTCTAATTTTAAGATAATCATTCTTATTTTGCCCTTAAGTGTTTCAAAAAAACATCAAATTGACATCTTTTAAGCAAAATGTTATAATGCTCGCTTAATTTTATTTGGGGTGTTAGCTCAGTTGGGAGAGCACAACGCTGGCAGCGTTGAGGTCAGGGGTTCGAACCCCCTACACTCCACCATAAACCCCCTAAGATCGCTTTTTTAAAAAGACTATCGCTTGATTAAAATTTAATTAAAATCAAACTCTTTATTATATTGATGATAAACTGATGATAAAAAATGCCTTTGAGGATTTTTGTTGTCAAGCTTAGAGCAGAGCCAACCCATTTTCTTGCTAGTATTACCCATAATTAATTATAATCTTAGGAATTGTTTTTCATTAAGGGAGTTTGAGCGTGAGCAGTTTGTTTAAAATGCGCATTCTTAGTTTTAAAAAGAATAAGCGGGCGGTTTTTTCGCTCTATCTTTTTATTGCTTTGTTAGCGCTTTCTCTTTTAGCCCCCTTGTGGGTGAATGAACGCCCCTTATTTATCTATAAGGATAATAAGGCGTATTTCCCCATGTTTAAAAACTATGCGGAAGTGGAGTTTGGAGGCGATTTTTTCACCCCTACGGATTATAACGATCCTTATGTGAAAAACACGCTTTTAAAAGACGCTTTCATTATCCATGCACTCATTCCCTATAGCTATGATACGATCATTATGGATTTAGACTCGCCCGCTCCCACCTCCCCAAGTTTCAAGCACCTTCTAGGCACAGACGATCAGGCTAGAGACGTGTTAGCCAGGCTGGTTTATGGCTATCGTGTTTCTTTAGTGTTTGGGATTTTACTCACGCTTTTTAGCGTTCTTATTGGCGTGAGTTTGGGAGCGTTTCAAGGGTATTATGGAGGGTTAGTGGATTTATTAGGGCAAAGGTTGAGCGAGATTTGGAGCGCGATTCCTATGCTTTTTTTACTCATTGTGATTTCTAGCGCGTTCAATTCTAATTTCTGGATCATCTTGTTTTTAGTCTTGCTCTTTAGCTGGATGGGGCTTTCTCAAGTCGTGCGCACGGAGTTTTTAAAAGCAAGGAATATGGACTACACCAAAGCCGCTAGAGCGCTTGGGGTGAATGATTTAAAAATCATTTTTTACCATGTCTTACCCAACGCTTTAGTGACGACAATCACTTATGTGCCGTTTTTAATGGCGGCTAGCATCGCCACTTTAGTGTCTTTAGATTTCTTGGGTTTTGGCATGCCTATAGGGAGCGCGAGCTTAGGCGAATTGGTCAATCAAGGTAAGGATAACCTCACCACGCCTCATTTAGCCATCGTTGCGTTTGTGGCGATTAGCTTGTTGCTTTCTGTTTTGGTGTTCATTGGCGAAGGGGTGCGCGATGCTTTCAACGCTAACATGCTCAAATAAGGGGGGTTAATGCTAGAAATCAAGAATTTAAGTTGCACTTTAAATGCTCATTTTTCACTCCAAAACATCAATATTTCGTTAAATTCTAGCGAAAGGGTGGCGATCGTGGGCGAGAGCGGGAGCGGTAAAAGCTCTATCGCTAACATTATCATGCGATTAAACCCCAGGTTTAAGCCTTATAATGGCGAAGTGTTGTTTGAAAAAACCAACCTTTTACAAGAAAGCGAAGCGTTTATGCAGCATTTAAGGGGCAATATGATCGCTTATATCGCTCAAGACCCCCTATCCAGCCTAAACCCTTTGCATAAAATCGGCAAGCAAATGAGCGAAGCCTATTTTTTGCACCACAAAAACGCTTCTAAAACGCTTCTCAAACAAGAAGTTTTAAACGCCATGAAACAAGTCCAGCTAGATGAAAAGCATTTGGATCGTTACCCTTATGAATTGAGCGGAGGGCAGCGCCAAAGGGTGTGTATCGCTATGGGCATTATTAATGTGCCCAAACTGCTCATTTGCGATGAGCCTACCACCGCCCTAGATGCACAAATCCAAAACCAGATTTTAGACTTGCTCAAACAATTGAGCGTGGAAAAAAACATCGCCCTTTTATTCATTAGCCATGATTTAAAGGCGGTCAAACGCTTAGCCGATAGGGTTTATGTGTTAAAAAAAGGCGAACTCGTAGAAACCAATCTGACTGAAGAGCTTTTCAATAACCCCAAGCACGAATATTCAAAACTCTTGATTCAAGCTTCTCATTTACCCGCCAAAAATTTAAAAGCGTCAGATGAGACGCTTTTAGAGGTGAAAGATTTTAGCGTTTATTACTTGCAAAAACGCTTTTTTAGATCTTCTTTAAAAAAGCCCCTTATTGCATCAGTGGAATTTTCTCTCAAAGCCAAAGAAAATATTGGCATTATTGGCGAAAGCGGGAGTGGGAAAAGCTCTCTAGCGTTAGGGCTTTTAAAGCTCGCTTTAAATAGTGGGGAAGAAAAGATTTTAGGCGAAAGCGTGGGGTCTTTAAACTCCAAAGCGTTCAAACCCTACCGCAAGATCTTGCAAATGGTGTTTCAAGATCCTTACGCTTCATTAAACCCTCGCCTAAGCATTCAAAGCATTTTAACTGAGGCTTTGTGCTTCGCTTACCCTAAAGCTTCCAAAGAAGAATGGCACCATTTAGCTGAACTTTGTTTAGAAGAAGTGCGCTTGGATTCTAAACTGCTCAATTTTTACGCTTATGAATTGAGTGGTGGGGAGCGCCAAAGAGTAGCGATCGCTAGAGCGATTGCATTAAAACCTAGAATCATTCTTTTAGATGAACCTACCTCTGCTTTAGATAAGAGCATTCAAAAAAGCGTGCTGGAATTATTGTTGAACTTGCAAGAAAAACAAGACTTGAGCTATTTGTTTATTAGCCATGATTTAGATGTGATCAAAGCGTTTTGCGATAAGGTGTTAGTGATAAGTGAAGGAAAGGTCGTAGAAACAGGCGCTATTAAAGAGGTGTTTGACAACCCTAAGCACGCTTATACGAAGCGTTTGTTAGAATCCAGGCTTTAAGCTTTATTTAAAAGTTTATGCTTTTAGCGTTTTTAACCGCTTTTTAATGAATGTTATCTTGGGCGTTATCTTTTAGTTTTCTACAAACAAAACAAAGAAACTTGATAGGGGGCTGTTTTTGAATAAGGGTAGTTGTCAATAAAGAATGAAAAGACCTTGGATTCTTTGGACAAAATCTTTTCTTTAAAGATTTTTTCATAGCTTTTTTTGACAAACCATTTAAACGCATGCTCTTCCACAAAATTGTGAGGGTTTTTAAGGACTTCTAGGCGTAAAACACATTTGTTTAAAGTAAATTTGGAATGGTTTTTGACTCCCACTTGCAAAGAAAAGGCGTTGCTATAACTTAAAGGGTTAGCATGCAAGATGCGTGTTTCTATGGGGTAAATCGCTTGAGTGAGTAGAAAGCTTAAAACAAAAGGCATGCTTAAAAACGCGCCCAAAAAAGCTACTGTCGTTATATAACTAGCCCAGCGGTTTCTTAAAAGCAGAGCCAAAAGGAGCAAAATCGCGCAAAAAAGGATTAAAACGCTCGCTATTAAAACGCTAATTAAAGTCGCTTGATTTAAAAAGCCCTTAAAAGACTCCAAAAAAGTTTGGATAAAGGCAAGAGACGCCATGCGTTTTTAAGGCTCTTTAGTCTCGGCAATACTAGATTTAACCTTACTTTTAGTGTCAATCCAAATATTAGGCACAGCCCCACCTGGAGTGAGCATGATTTGAGCGTTATTGTTCGTTTTTAACGCTTCATTAAACTGACCTTGAACTTCAATTTGGCGCAGTCTTAAAAGCTTGTCGCTCAAGCTTTGTGAAATGCTTAAATTAGCTTGAGATTTTGCCTTAGCCTCAATCACGATCGCATCCGCCACGCCCTGAGCCTTAATCCTGTTAGCGTCCGCTTCCCCTTTAGCCAGAGCGGCTTGTTTTTGAGCTTCTTGCTTGGAGCGCTCCACCTCATATTTCACCCTTTCTGATTCTTGGCGCGCGATTTGGACTTTTTCAATTTGCTCTTTAATCTTAGCGGGCAAGACGATTTCTCGTAACTGGATAGAGCTTAATTCCACAGGGGTGTTGGGGAGCTTAGAAACTTCTTTATTGATACCGCTATTAATAAGAGCGGCGATTTCATTGCGCTTAATGGGTAAATCTTCAGCCGGATAGCGCCCCACGACAGAGCGCACCACATCGCGCACCACAGGGTTGATGATCTTTTGCTCCCAAGACAAGCCATAAGTAGCGATCGTTTGGGGGGTGGTTTGGGGGTTTAAGCGGTATTGCACGGTGAGTTCAATAGAAACGGTCAAACCCCTGCTATCCATCACATTAATAGCGTCGTTTCTAAAAATCCCTTGGTTTTTACCCGCCACGCCCATGTCTTCGGTGCGTGAAAAATTGATATTCCTGATCCTTGTATCTACAATGAGAATGTCTTGAATGATAGGCACAAAAAAGTGTATTCCTGGCTGTAAGGGGGTGGGTTCGTATTTCCCGGCGGTAATTTTAATGCCAATTTCTCCTGAGCTAATCACTTCAAAAGGCTTGGCCAAAAAAGCGATAACGCCTAAAAGGATAATGACGATTAAAACCGATAGTTTTTTAGAATTAAAAGAATTAGACGGCGGGATGAAACGCCCCCCATTATTAGGCGTATTAGGCGTGGGGGTTTCTCTTTGAGGATTTTTCTTTTTTAAATGTTCGTTCAAATCAATGGGCATGAATTTCCTTTTTAAATATTTTAACGGCGTTTGGGTTTTTTAGAATGGTGGTTCGTTTTAGAGCCTTTTTCCCTGTAATGGCCCTTTTTGAAAGAACGCGCTGGCTCATGCTGGTGCGTTTTTTTGCTAGAGGTTTTTGGCGTTTTCTCTTTAGGGTTTTGAATCGCATCAATTTCTTGCTGGTTTAAGCCAATTTTGCTGGTTTCAAACTGCAAACTCAAAAGTTTTAAAACCAATTGAGACGGCTCAAAAATTTCGGTAAGCTGTTCATAAAGGCTGATGATCCCTTCAGACACTTTAGCGTCATGCAAGGTTTTGATGATCTGATTTTCGTTAATGGTGGGGATTTCAAAAAGTTCAATCTCTGAATCAATTTCTTTTTGCATGCGTAAAAGCTCTTTGTATTCTAAAGGGGTTACTAAAGTGATCGCCATGCCTTTTTTGCCCGCTCGCCCGGTTCTCCCGATGCGATGGATATAGCTCTCGGTATTTAGGGGCAAATGGTAATTAAACACATGGCTTACACCGCTAATATCTAGCCCACGACTCGCCACATCTGTAGCCACCAACACATCAGCGTCATTTTTTTTAAACGCCATGATAGAAGAGCGGCGATCCCTTTGATCCATATCCCCATGCAAGGCGGTGCTTTTGTAATTTTTAGAAGCAAGGAATTGGTGCAATTCATCGGCTTCTTTTTTAGTGCGCGTGAAAACGATGCTCTTTTTGGGCGCTTGAGTGTCTAAAAGGCGCATGATCGCTTCGGCCCTCTCATGCTCATTGATCACATAAAAGCGTTGGGTGATGTCAGTGTTAGTGATATTAGAAGGAGCGATATGGATTTTAATAGGGTTTTCTAAAATCTTATCCGCTAGCCTTTTGATCGGCTCTGGCATCGTGGCTGAAAAAAGCAAGATCTGCGCTTCGCTAGGGAGGTAGTCAAAAATCTCTTCAATATCGTCTAAAAACCCCATATCCAGCATTTCATCGCTTTCATCTAAAACGACCACTTTAGGCACAAATTTATGGATGCGTTCATTCTTTAAGTGATCCAACAGCCTTCCTGGCGTGGCGATCATCACTTGGGGGTTTTTCTTAATAAATTCGCATTGTTTTTTAACGCTCTGCCCTCCATACACGCACACGGTTTTAGTCCTGGTGTGTTTGCCTAATTTAAAGATTTCATCGCTAATTTGCATAGCCAATTCTCTAGTGGGCGTGATCACTAAGGCTTCTATGGTGTGGTTGTTTTTAAGGTTATTGATAATAGGCAGAGCGAAAGCGGCGGTTTTTCCTGTGCCTGTTTGGGCTTGCGCGATGACATCTCGGCCTTGCAAAACAGCCGGAATGGCCTTTTCTTGAATGGGGCTTGGGGAATTGAAACCGGCTTCATAAACGGATTTTAAAACCGATTCTTTTAAGCCCAAATCATTAAAACTCGGCTTATGATAAGCGTCATCATCAATTTCTGTAGGGAGTGGTGGTTGATTCAATTCCATGGGAGATTCATACCTCAATTTAATTTGAAACTTTATAAAAAGTTAATAAAAGGCTAAAATTAAAATCTTTGATTTAAAGTTTATAAGATTTTTGAGTATAGCATAAAAATACGCTCAATTAAGTTTAAAGTTTTTATAAAAGGCTTATGCTAAAATAATTAGAATTAAGGAATAAAGAAAGGGTTTGATTGAAACGGGTGTTTTTGTGGCTTATTTTTGTATTAGCCTTCCACAAGCTTTTGGCCGAAAAAATAGGCGATATAGCGAGCGTGGTGGGCGTAAGGGATAACCAGCTGATTGGCTATGGGCTTGTGATTGGCTTAAATGGCACAGGGGATAAATCCGGCTCAAAATTCACCATGCAATCCATTTCCAACATGCTAGAGAGCGTGAATGTTAAGATCTCTGCAGATGATATTAAATCTAAAAATGTCGCTGCCGTGATGATTACAGCCTCCTTGCCCCCCTTTGCAAGACAGGGCGATAAAATTGATATTCACATTTCTTCTATTGGCGATGCGAAATCCATTCAAGGAGGGACTTTGGTGATGACCCCTTTAAATGCGGTAGATGGGAATATTTACGCCCTCGCTCAAGGGGCTATCGTTTCGGGCAATTCTAATAACTTGCTCTCAGCCAATATCATCAACGGAGCGACTATTGAAAGGGAAGTTTCGTATGATTTGTTCCACAAAAACGCCATGGTTTTAAGCCTGAAAAACCCCAATTTTAAAAACGCTATCCAAGTGCAAAACACTTTAAATAAGGTATTTGGCAATAAAGTAGCCATAGCACTAGATCCAAAAACCATTCAAATCACCCGCCCAGAGCGTCTTTCTATGGTGGAGTTTTTAGCCTTAGTGCAAGAAATCCCTATTAATTACAGCGCGAAAAATAAGATCATTGTAGATGAAAAATCAGGCACGATCGTTTCAGGAGTGGATATAATAGTGCATCCTATAGTGGTTACAAGCCAAGACATCACGCTGAAAATCACTAAAGAGCCATTAAATGATTCTAAAAACACGCAGGATTTAGACAACAACATGTCCTTAGACACCGCTCATAACACGCTGAGTTCTAACGGGAAAAACATCACCATTGCCGGGGTGGTAAAAGCCTTACAAAAAATTGGCGTGAGCGCTAAGGGGATGGTTTCAATCTTGCAAGCCCTAAAAAAGAGTGGCGCGATTAGCGCTGAAATGGAGATATTATGATAAACAACAATAAAGCCATGTTAGAGCAATACAATGTTTCTAAATTAGCGAGCGAAGAGAAATTAAAAACGCTAGCTCAAAATAAAAACGACAAGCTCCTCAAAGAACAAACCGATTCTTTTGAAGCGTTGCTTTTAAAATTCATGCTGGATAGTGCTATGAAAATGGATAACCCTTTGTATCCTAAAGCCCCAGGCGATGAGATTTACACTTCCATGTATAAGGACACCCTTTCTAAAGAATTGAGCGGGAATTTTGGCTATAGCGAAATGCTGTTTAATTTCTTAAAAGAGCAAGAAAAACAAAAACCATGAAAAAATCCAAGCGCTTAAAACGCCCTTATTTAAAGCGTTCCCATTTGAAACACTCCAATAAGGCTTCTTCTTTCAAGGGGTTGTTAAAAAAAGAAGACAATGTGATTTCATTAGAAAATTTTAAACCCAAAGAGAGCGAAGATTTATTAGAAAATTTTTCCAATAAAAAAGACATGCAAGAATTGCTAGGGCTTTTAAACCAATTCATTTTGCAAAGCTACAAGGTGGAAAAGGAGTTTAAGGATTATAAAGCCCTTTATGAGTGGGTCATAGAGATTTTACCGCAAGCCATTTGGGTGATGAATGAAAACGGGAGCTTTTTTTATAAAAATTCTTTAGCCAATCAAAGCCATGAGGTGTTCAATAAGGCTAAATTAGAAAATTTTAACACCGAAATTGAACATGAAAATAAAAGCTATTTAGTCCAGCAAAACAGCATTCAAGGCAAGCAAATCATCACCGCAACCGATATTAGCGCTCAAAAACGCCAAGAGAGGCTCGCTTCTATGGGGAAAATCTCAGCGCATTTAGCCCATGAGATCAGAAACCCTGTAGGCTCTATCTCTCTTTTAGCTTCGGTGTTATTAAAGCATGCGAACGAAAAGACTAAGCCCATTGTTGTAGAATTGCAAAAAGCTTTATGGCGCGTAGAAAGAATCATTAAAGCCACCTTGCTTTTTTCTAAAGGCATTCAAGCCAACCGCACCAAGCAAAGTTTGAAAACGCTAGAGAGCGATCTCAAAGAAGCCCTAAATTGCTACACTTACTCTAAAGACATTGATTTTCTTTTTAATTTTAGCGATGAAGAAGGGTTTTTTGACTTTGATTTGATGGGGATTGTGTTACAAAATTTCTTGTATAACGCCATTGATGCGATTGAAGCCTTAGAAGAGAGCGAACAGGGGCAGGTGAAGATTGAAGCGTTCATTCAAAATGAATTTATCGTCTTCACCATTATTGATAACGGCAAGGAAGTGGAAAACAAAAGCGCTTTATTTGAGCCTTTTGAAACCACTAAATTGAAAGGTAATGGCCTAGGGTTAGCCCTGTCTTTACAAGTCGTTAAAGCCCATGAAGGGAGCATTGCGCTATTAGAAAATCAAGAAAAAACCTTTGAAATTAAGATTCTTAACGCTTCTTAATTTGGATAACTATCCCCCTTAAAAATGAGTTTTACTATAAAACAAAATTTTAAAAAGATTAAATAATATTAAATTGAATAGGGTTTATCAATATTTGACAAAAATAAGATTAAAAAAATTTTTCATTAACTCTTTTGGTGTAGGATAGCGTTCAAGGTTTTTATGAAACATAAAAACCTAAGTTAAATTTAAAAAAAGGACTTTTGATGAAAACATTTGAAATTTTAAAACATTTGCAAGCGGATGCTATCGTGTTGTTTATGAAAGTGCATAACTTCCATTGGAATGTCAAAGGCACTGATTTTTTCAATGTGCATAAAGCCACTGAAGAAATTTATGAAGAGTTTGCGGACATGTTTGATGATCTCGCTGAAAGGATCGCTCAATTAGGACACCACCCCTTGGTAACTTTATCTGAAGCGCTCAAACTCACTCGTGTTAAAGAAGAAACTAAAACAAGTTTCCATTCTAAAGACATCTTTAAAGAAATTCTAGACGATTACAAACACCTAGAAAAAGAATTTAAAGAACTCTCTAACACCGCTGAAAAAGAAGGCGATAAAGTAACCGTAACTTACGCTGATGATCAATTGGCCAAGTTGCAAAAATCCATTTGGATGCTGCAAGCCCATTTGGCTTAAGCCGACAAAAGAAGCCAGCATGAGGGATTATAGCGAGCTTGAAATCTTTGAGGGAAACCCCTTAGACAAGTGGAATGACATTGTCTTTCATGCGAGCAGAAAGCTTTCTAAAAAAGAGCTAGAAAGGCTTTTAGAGCTTTTGGCTCTTTTAGAAACTTTTATAGAAAAAGAAAGCTTAGAAGAAAAGTTTGAATCTTTTGCTAAAGCGTTGAAAATTGATGAAGCGTTGCAACAAACAATAGAGGGCAAAAAAACGGACTTTGCGATCCAATCCATGGCGAATATTCTTAGTGGGAATGAATGAGCTTATCCGCTATGGCTTGATATTTCTTGTTTTTTTAAAAGCGTTTGGGCTTGATTATGGGATAGATAAAACGCTAGAATTAAAAAAAGATGAAGCGCTTAGAGCCGTTATTAAAGACACTTCAAATGAACAAACCAAAGAAATTACGCTCTATTGGACGCTATATGCAAATAAAGGTTTAGTCATCAACATGCGTTTTAACCATTTCCCTTACCAATTTATTTTATACACCGATTATGCAAGAAACACCTACAACCTCAAGGTTTTTGAAGAAAAATTTTCTTCTAACAGCACCTTATCGCTTGTGTTTAAAGACTTTAAAGAAAATAAAGCCACTTTAAGGCTTTTAGCCCCCATGCCCCTTGTTTTTTCCCCTAAAGAGCCTTAAGGAATTTGCATGCAAGAACAACCACTTCAAGCCATTCAAAATAAAATTACTTCTTGGATCAAAGAAATTGAAAGCGGCTTTATAGATGAATTGTTTTCTAAGATTGGCCCTTCAAAAATGCTGCGCTCCAAACTCATGCTCGCTTTATTGGACGAAAAAACAGACGCTATTTTATTGGATAAAGCGTTCAATTTGTGCGCGATTGTGGAAATGATACAGACCGCTTCTTTATTGCATGATGATGTGATTGACAAGGCGACCATGCGCCGAAAACTCCCTAGCATTAACGCTCTTTTTGGTAATTTTAACGCCGTGATGCTTGGGGATGTGTTTTATTCTAAAGCCTTTTTTGAACTCTCTAAAATGGGTGAATCCATCGCCAAAGCCCTCTCTAATGCGGTCTTAAGGCTCTCTAGGGGCGAGATTGAAGACGTGTTTGTGGGGGGAAGTTTTAATAGCGACAAACAAAAATACTGGCGTATTTTAGAAGACAAGACCGCTCATTTCATGGAAGCGAGCCTAAAGAGCATGGCGATTCTTTTAAATAAAGACGCCAAAATGTATGCGGATTTTGGATTAAATTTTGGCATGGCGTTTCAAATCATTGATGATTTATTAGACATCACTCAAGACGCCAAAACTCTAGGCAAGCCCAATTTTAGCGATTTTAAAGAGGGCAAAACCACTTTACCCTACTTGCTTTTATATGAAAAATTGAATCAGCATGAACAAGGGATTTTAATTTCTTATTTTAAACAAGATAGCCATGAAATCATAGAATGGACTAAGGAAAAATTCAAGCAACATGGTATCATAGAAGAAACCCTTAAAATCGCTCAAGTTTATTCTAAAAAGGCCCTTGAAGCCATTAAGGAGGAAAACAATTTGATTTTAGAAAAACTAGCGCAAGATGTCATTTATAGGACTTTTTAATGGAGTTAGAAACTCATTTGTCAAAATATTTCACCCTAGCCTTTACGCATAAAAGCATGAGCTTAGAAATGCGCGAAAAACTCGCTATTAATTCGCCCATAATGCTTAAAGAATTTTTACAAACGATTAAAAACCATTGCCCTAATATCAAAGAGTGCATGGTGCTATCCACATGCAATCGCTTTGAAATCTATGCGAGCCTGAAACACGGCGCTAATACTCATGAGCAAAAAAGCGCGTTATTAAAAATCCTAGCCCAAAATAAAAAAATGAGCGTGTCTGATTTAGAAAAATGCGTTTTAATCAACACTGATGAAAGCGCAGTCCATCATGTCTTTAGCGTGTGCAGCAGTTTGGATAGCTTGGTGGTTGGGGAAACTCAAATCACAGGGCAGATGAAAAACGCTTATAAATTCGCTTTTGAAGAGAAATTTTGCTCCAAAGATTTAACCCGATTGCTCCATTTTGCTTTCAAATGCGCCGCTAAAGTGCGCAATCTAACCGGCATTTCCAAGCAAGGGGTTTCTATCTCTTCAGTGGCGGTCAAAGAAGCGCTTAATATTTTTGAAAAAGAAAGGATTAAGGATAAAAAAGCCCTTGTGATAGGGCTTGGCGAGATGGCTCAATTAGTCATCAAACACCTTTTAAACAAGCAATTTGAAGTGCTTATCTTAGGGCGTAGTGCGGCTAAATTTGAAGATTTCATCAAAGAATTAGAAGAGCCTAAAAAAGTGGGCTTCCAAAATGTAGAAAATTTAAGCGCTTATATCAATGAATACGCATTGCTTTTTTGCGCCACTTCTTCGCCGCATTTTATCGTGCGAAATTCCATGTTAAAAGAAACGATTTTCAGGCGTTTTTGGTTTGATTTAGCCGTGCCACGAAATATTGAAAAGCCGGTATGCGATAATATTTTCTTATATAGCGTTGATGATTTAGAGCCTATGGTGAGAGAAAATGTGGGAAACAGGCAAGAGAGCAGGACGAAAGCTTATGAGATTGTAGGGCTTGCCACGATGGAGTTTTACCAATGGATCCAAAGCTTAGAAGTAGAGCCTTTGATTAAGGATTTAAGGGAATTAGCTAGGATTTCAGCCCAAAAGGAATTGCAAAAAGCGCTTAAAAAACGCTATGTGCCTAAAGAATACGAAAGCAACATTGAAAAGATTTTGCACAACGCTTTCAACACTTTTTTACACCACCCTACTATCGCTTTAAAAAAGAACGCTCAAAAAGAAGAATCTGATGTGCTTGTGGGCGCGATTAAAAACTTGTTTAATTTAGACAAATCTAACGCTAACCATGCCCAGAATTTGAATCTCTATAAATGCGAATATTACGAGGAATAATGCATGCTATTTTCAAAACTTTTTGCCCCAACGCTCAAAGAACCCCCAAAAGATGCCGTGTTAAAAAGCCATAAGCACTTAGCTCAAGCAGGATACATCTATCAAGTAGGCAGCGGGATTTATAATTTTTTGCCTTTAGCTAAAAAAGTGCTAGACAAAATAGAAAACATCACGCACAAACGCATGCAAGAGCATGGGGCGCAAAATATTTTAATGAGTTTTGTGGTTTTGGCGAGTTTGTGGGAAAAATCAGGCCGTTTGGATAAATACGGCAAGGAATTATTGGTTTTTAAAGACCGAAAAGACAATGATTTTGTCTTAAGCCCCACTTTAGAAGAAAATATCACCGAAATTGCCTCTAATTTCATCAAAAGCTACAAGCAATTACCCGTGCATCTCTATCAAATCCACACGAAATTCCGTGATGAAATCCGCCCGAGATTTGGGCTGGTGAGAGCGAGGGAGTTTATCATGAAAGATGGTTATAGCTTTCATGAAGACGCTGAGAGCTTGGATGAGGAATTTTTAAACACGCAGAGCGCTTATAAAGAGATTTTAAGCGACTTGGGTTTGGATTTTCGCATTGTGGAAGCGGATAGCGGGGCGATTGGAGGGAGTAAAAGCAGGGAATTTGTCGTTTTAACAGAATGCGGGGAAGACACGATCGTGGTGTGTCAAAATTGTGATTATGCCGCCAACATTGAAATCGCTAAACGCTCTAAAAGGCCTGAGCCTTTAAATGTCCCCAAAGCGCAATTAGCGAAATTCCCTACCCCTAATACCACCAGCGCTCAAAGCGTGGCGGAGTTTTTTAAAACAGAGCCTTATTTTGTTTTAAAAGCGCTTGTTAAAAAAGTGATCCATAAAGATAAAGAAACCCTAGCGTGCTTTTTTGTTAGGGGCGATGACAATTTAGAAGAGACTAAAGCCTTGAACGCCTTGAACATTATAGGAGCGAACGCTTTGGAATTAGGAGAGGCCAGTCAAGAAGATTTAAACCACGCAGGGCTAATAGCGGGCTTTATAGGGCCTTATGGCTTGAAAAAGCATGTTTCTTATATCATTTTTGATGAAGATTTAAAAGAGAGCGATTGCTTGATCGTTGGGGCTAATGAAAAGGATTTTCATGCGGTGGGCGTGGATTTAAAAGGGTTTGAAAACCTTGTTTATGCGGATATTGTCCAGGTTAAAGAAAGCGATTGTTGCCCTAATTGTCAAGGAGCGTTGAAATACCATAAGAGTTTGGAAGTGGGGCATATTTTCAAACTCGGGCAAGGCTATGCTAAAAGCTTGAAAGCGAGTTTCTTGGATAAGAATGGTAAAGAGCGATTTTTTGAAATGGGGTGCTATGGGATAGGCATTAGCCGATTGCTTAGCGCGATTTTAGAGCAAAAAAGCGATGATTTAGGCTGTGTGTGGACGAAAAATACCGCTCCTTTTGATGTGGTGATTGTGGTTTCTAACTGGAAAGATGAAGCGCAAAAAAAACTCGCTTTTGAAGTGTATGAAAGGTTGCTTAAAAAGGGCGTTGATGCGCTGCTAGATGACAGAGACGCGCGTTTTGGGGCAAAGATGAGGGATTTTGAATTGATTGGGGAACGATTAGCACTCATTATTGGGAAGCAAACTTTAGAGAGTAAAGAATTTGAATGCATCAAACGCGCTAATTTAGAAAAACAAACGCTTAAAGACACCGAATTAGAAGAAAAAATTTTAGAAATGTTAGCGAGCGAATAAGGGGGAGAGAGTGGGAAATTTAGTGATTGGCTCTAGGGGGAGCGAACTAGCCTTATGGCAAGCGAATCACATTAAAGAACGCTTGAAAAAAGAATGCTTGATAGAAAGCGAGATTCAAATCGTTAAAACCACAGGCGATAAGATTTTAGATGCACCTTTAAATAAGATTGGCGGTAAGGGGCTATTCACTAAGGAATTAGAAGAATTGCTTTTAAAAGGCGAAATTGATCTGGCGGTGCATTCCTTAAAAGACGTGCCGGTCGTGTTTGAAAAGGGGTTGGACTTGGCATGCATCACCAAAAGGGCTGATGTGAGGGACACTTTTTTAAGCGTGAAATTCCCTGATTTGATGAGTTTGCCTAAAGGGGCAAAGGTTGGCACGACTTCTTTAAGGCGCTCCATGCAGCTCAAATTAAAGCGCCAGGATCTAGACACAGAAAGCTTAAGAGGGAATGTCCAAACCCGTTTGAAAAAGCTTGAATGCGGTGAATTTGACGCTATCATTTTAGCTGAAGCCGGGTTGTGCCGCCTAGAAATTCAAGGAGCGAAATACCGCAAGGCTTTTAGCGTGGAAGAAATGATTCCTAGCATGGGTCAGGGGGCTTTAGGGGTAGAAATGCTCAAAAACCACAAGCATTTTATTACGCTTCAAAAACTCAACGATGAGAAAAGCGCGTTTTGCTGCCGTTTAGAAAGGGAGTTTATCAAAGGGCTTAATGGGGGGTGTCAGATCCCTATAGGCGTGCATGCGAGTTTAATGGGCGATAGGGTTAAAATCCAGGCGGTTTTAGGCTTGCCTAATGGGAAAGAAGCCATCACTAAAGAAAAGCAAGGGGATAAAACTAAAGCGTTTGATTTAGTTCAAGAGCTTTTAGAAGAATTTTTGCAAAGCGGGGCCAAAGAGATTTTAGAAAAGGCGCAGTTGTTTTAATGCGTTTGTTTATCGCGCTGGTTTTGTTTTGGTGGTGGTTAAGTTTGAACGCTAAAGAAGCGGATTTCATCTCTGATTTGGAATACGGGATGGCTCTTTATAAAAACCCTAGGGGTGTTGCGTGCGCGAAATGCCATGGCATTAAAGGCGAACAACAAGAAATCACCTTTTATTATGAAAAAGGCGAAAAAAAAATCCTTTACGCCCCTAAAATCAACCATTTGGATTTTAAAACCTTTAAAGACGCTCTAAGTTTAGGCAAAGGCATGATGCCTAAATACAATCTCAATTTAGAAGAAATCCAAGCGATTTACCTTTACATCACCTCTTTAGAGCGTAAAGAAGAGCGTAAGGATTCTCCTAAGCCTTAATCAAAGCGCTTGATTTATGTTAAAATAAGGCGTTGTATTTTTGTTTTTTTGTTATTTAAAAAAGTCTGATTGAGCGCTCTCAAGGATTAAAATTATAAAAGTAAGGTAAAAGAATGAGTGTCAAAATTTTAAAAATATTCGTTTGTGGGTTATTTTTTTGGGGCTTGAACGCCCATTTGTGGGCGAAACAAGACAATAGTTTTCTAGGGATTGGTGAAAAAGCCTATAAAAATGGGAATTATTCTAAAGCAGCGTCTAATTTTAAGAAAGCATGCAACGATGGGGTGAGTGAAGGCTGCACGCAATTAGGGATTATTTATGAAAACGGGCAAGGCACTAGAATAGATTATAAAAAAGCCCTAGAATATTATAAAACCGCATGCCAGGCTGATGATAGGGAAGGGTGTTTTGGTTTGGGGGGGCTTTATGATGAGGGTTTAGGCACGACTCAAAATTATCAAGAAGCCATTGACGCTTACGCTAAGGCGTGCGTTTTAAAACACCCTGAGAGTTGCTACAATTTAGGCATCATTTATGATAGAAAAATCAAAGGCAATGCCGCTCAAGCGGTTACTTACTATCAAAAAAGCTGTAATTTTGATATGGCTAAGGGGTGTTATGTGCTAGGCACTGCCTATGAAAAAGGCTTTTTAGAAGTTAAACAGAGCAACCATAAAGCCGTTATCTACTATTTGAAAGCATGCCGATTGAATGAGGGGCAGGCTTGTCGCGCGTTAGGCACTTTGTTTGAAACGGGCGATGCGGGGCTTGATGAAGATTTTGAAGTGGCGTTTGATTATTTGCAAAAAGCTTGCGGGTTAAATAACTCTGATGGTTGCGCGAGTTTAGGCTCTATGTATATGTTAGGGAGGTATGTCAAAAAAGATCCCCACAAGGCTTTTAATTATTTCAAACAAGCATGCGATATGGGGAGCGCGGTGAGTTGCTCTAGGATGGGCTTTATGTATTCGCAAGGGGACACTGTTCCAAAAGACTTGAGGAAAGCCCTTGATAATTATGAAAGGGGTTGCGATATGGGCGATGAAGTGGGTTGCTTCGCTCTAGCAGGCATGTATTACAACATGAAAGATAAAGAAAACGCCATAATGATTTATGACAAGGGCTGTAAATTGGGCATGAAACAGGCATGCGAAAACCTTACCAAACTCAGGGGGTATTGAAAATCTTAATCAATCCCCCCCCTAATCATCATCTGTTGTTTAACTCAAAATTTTTCAAAGATTTGGCTCTGTTTTAAGAGCTAAAGCAGAAACCCCCCCTATTAATTTTTAATCTTTAGTGTTTTTAGGGTTTTGTCTATTTTTAAAAAGAAAACTTTTTGAATGTTTTTTGCGGTTGTTTGGTTGTGTTTGTTAGCGTGTTTTTATAGTATAAATTTTGTTAGGTTAGCTTGAAGTGGGTTTTAGGTTTAAAAGTCCTATAAAATAAAAATGTTTTAGCGTGTTTTTGCGCTATGGATAGATATGCGTTTGGTTGTGTTTTTCCAATGGCTTTAATTTATGGCTTTTGCGTGGTTATTATTATAAGCACGCTATAAACACGAATTACACGATAACAGAGCGGTATGCATGTGCTATAAAAAGACTTGATAAAAATAATGAAAAATAGTTAAATTTCAAGCGTTCTTTCAAAAATTGTTGTTAGATGAGACAGATAAAAACGCTTTTAGTTTAAAGATAGAGTTTTAGGGGTTTTTTGTGTTGGTTTAGTTATTCTTTATTTTTTAAAAAATGGGGTTTTTAAAACTCATAAGGGGATATTTTACGCTTTAACGCCCTCTTCAAACCCAAAACTAAATTCTCCTAATCCCCTAAGAGCGCGTTATGAGAAATTATCGCTCGCTTACGCAAGCTTTTTTATTTTGGTTGTCAAAACACCCAAAAGGTATTTTTTAGATTTCATGACAAATATCCAAAACAAAGCTGATATTTTAAAACCCTACAAAGACCAATAGATCGCTCCAAAGAACACCACACTCCCTATCAAAACGCTTATAAACATGCGTTTAGTGTCCTTAAAAGCCACCATTAAAAACGCGCTCACATAAAACAACAATAAAAACACGCAAAAAATCCCCAAAAGCGCCTTAAACACGATGCCCACCTTAGCCTTATGCAGCATGATGAGTGCGCCTAAAAAGCCCCTTTCAATGGTTTTGATTTTTGTTTGATCGCCTTTAGTTTCAAGGTTGATTTCATACAAAGGCGTGCCAATGACTAACGCTCCTCTATGCTCTCTAGGCTCTATCTTTTTAGGCATAGCGATATGGTTTTCTTTTATAAAGTCTTTCAAAAAATCCAATCGTTCTTCTTTTTTTAAGGATTTTTCTAAAACCCACTCTTTGATGTTAGCGCCAGTGTCTTGGCGCACCCCAAAGAGCAATGAAAGCCCGCTAACCGCAAAAAGAAGCGCCAAAGGGAAGAAAAAAGTGGTCGCATAGATGTGAAAATAACGCATTATTGTGGTCATTATTGCAACATGTGGCTCACGAATTTAGAAAAATTATCCAAGATTAACCCCCCTTTTCTAAACCCTAGCGCGCAAGATTCATAAGCAAAAAACACATTAGGCTGATAATACAACCCATTATGCAAATTGAGCTCGTAAAATTCTTGATAAACGGGTTTGTGGTTAGAATAAACGCCGTCCGTTTTCAAAAGCGATTGCATGGAAGCTTCAAAGATTTCACTATTCGCCCCTTCCCTACCAAAAGCCACTTTTTTGATTTGCTTTTTATGGGCTAAAGGTTCATAGCTCGTTTCTAACAATAAGGGGTGGTTGGGGTATCTGTCCCATAAAAGTTTTAAAAAACGCTTGGATTGGAAAAGGATCGTATAAGCCGGGTTTAAAAAAATCGTGTTTTTATTTTCCATCATGCCTTGCATCAAAAGGGCTAATTCTGGCTCATCAATAGCGATATTTTCCCATGGGATCAGTTTGAATAAAAACTCATAATTCAAGCCGTTTTTAAACACGCCCTCTTCTATATTAAACTCTACTTCATCAATGTAAGAAAAATCCGTTTCAAACCCCACGCTCTGAGCAGCGTCTTGCAAAAAACGCATAGTGCGCTCTTCTTCAATATTCCCCCTAACGCTTGAAAAAAGGATTTTCCACCCCTCATACAACTCTTCAAAACGGCTCGTGTCTTCGCCTAAAGTTACCATGCGTTTAAAATTCTCGCCAAGCGCTTCATAGAGATTATTGAATTGTTTGTTTTCATCATAGCCATTGGCTTTGAGTAACGCCCATTGAATCACTGCGGTTTCATAGAGCATGGTGGGGGTATCAGCGTTAAATTCCAGTAATTTAATGGGCTTGCCATCAAGCCCCCCGGCTAAATCAAAACGCCCGTAAATATGCCAATGCACTTCTTCTTCAAAACTCTGTTTGATCATAGGAATGAGCGCATTAGGAATATCCAATTCAAAAAAGCGATCGTTTTTAATGGCCTCTTCAGCCGTCTCTACAAACATATCATAAAGCTCATTACAAGCGTCATAATAAGCGTCCGCTTCTTTTTGAGAAACAACCACCATTTCATCAGCGATATAAGATGACATGTCGTCATTCGTGTGCCAATCTAAGCCGATTTCTTCTAAGGTCTTATTGTCTAAAGGTTTTAAAGGAATCACTTGCATTTTTTAGCCTTAAATAGATTTTATGAGTTAAAGCCCCTTGTCCCAGAGCTTACCGCCGGCGAGCTAGTAGGCCTACTAGAGCCAAAAAACCCGCTCTGCCCCTTACTCGCTCCGCCCACGCCTGAAGCGCTGGGTGCACTTTTAGAAAAGGAATTTTGAGAGCGTTGGTAAGCTTGTGGGGATTTATAGGTCCGTTGGGCGTTTTGCTGGTAATTAGGGTTATTGAAAAGCTTATTACCAATATAACTCCCTAAAATCGCTCCCGCCGCGCTCCCTAAAATCGCGCTCCCCAAGCCAAAGCCTGAGCCTTCATTGCTCCCTCCCCCATTATTGGGTTGGATAAGTTTGCTCGTGCCGTTATCAATCTTAGCTTCTTCTTCTTTGATGAGCTTTTGAATCTCTTCATTGCTCAGCACGCGCTCATTGCCTTGCAAATCGCGCACCACAATGTGGGTTCTTGAGCTAGGGTATTCTTCAACAACCTTGTAAGATTTATCCTTTTGCTCTTCTAAAATCACAAACGCCCCTTTTTGAACGCTTTGACTTAAATGGCTTTGCTCTTTGGGTTTGTCATCAGCATTGCTCTTACACCCCACGATGCTCACCATCACTAACGCGCTCAGACCACCCACGATCGCATAATCAGAAATCTTTCTGTAGGGTTTTTTCATGAGAGTAGCCTTATATCATGCCTTATAATGGTATAAGAAAGGCACGCCCTTAATCACGCCAGATTCAAAAATCTTTTTAGTGGTATTTTCCACTTTAGTGCGTAAATCTTCAGGCTCTTTTTGGGCGTTAATATCGTATTGGGTGGAATAAATCTTTTCAAGAATAGAGATTTTATCTTCCACGCTCGCTCCCCTAGCCCTAGCTTTCGCCATTTCTTCTTGAACCAAAGCCGCTTTTTTAGCCGAATTGACCCCAAGCCACCCCACTACAACCATTCTCACGGTGTTTTCTTTCAAGTGATCTCTGAGTTTAGTGAGCTCTTTTTGGCAATGCGGGCACATGGGATCGGAGACAATATAAAGGATTTTGTCCTTATTCTCAGCGTTAGTAGAAGGCAACTCTATCACATAATCAGCCGGCACTTCATCAAAAATAGCGTTCAATTTCGCGCTATTTTGCTGGGTGGTGTTAAGGGCTAGGATTTTTTGATTGGTCTCTGTGAGCAACTTCACATCATCGCTATTATTGCTAAAAAAGATACCGCTAAGCCCTATGACTAAATTACCATCCTTGCTCACTACAAGCGGGATATTGTATTTAGTGTCCGGATCTTCTACTACGACCATTTTCAAATCCTGGCTGGATTTCAAAGGTTTGACTTCTAAAATACGCACCTTTTTATTGGTTTGTTTTTCAATCACCTTAACTAAATTGTCTTGCATTTGTTTATTAGATGCTGGGTTTTTAGGGGCTGCCCCTAAACCTACAAGAAGTAACGCGCTCAACACGCTCGCTCTTAATATCATTAAAAACTCCTAAAGTTCAATAGTCTCAATCCCTATAATAAAAGGAATAAGCTTGTTAAATGGGTATAATACCATAAAAATCCCCTATTTTATAAGGCTTAAAGATGATTATCATTCCTGCTAGATTAAAATCCAGTCGTTTTGAAAATAAAGTGCTAGAAGATATTTTTGGCTTGCCTATGGTGGTCCGTTGCGCTAAAAATGCGAGCTTAGTAGATGAATGCGTAGTCGCTTGCGATGATGAAAGCATCATGAAAGCGTGCCAAAAATTCCACATTAAAGCGGTGCTAACCTCCAAACGCCATAATAGCGGCACGGAGCGCTGTTTGGAAGCGGCTCAAATTTTAGGGTTAAAAAACGATGAAAGGGTTTTAAACTTGCAAGGCGATGAACCTTTTTTAGAAAAAGAAGTCATTACAGCGTTGTTAGAAGCCACTCAAAACGCCCCTTTCATGGCGACTTGCGCTAAAGTCATTGATGAAGAAAAAGCCAAAAACCCTAATTTAGTCAAGGTGGTTTTAGGCCATCAAAATAACGCTTTGTATTTTTCGCGCTCCCTTATCCCCTTTTTACGAGATGCTGATATGAAACGCCAAACGCCCCTTTTAGGGCATATTGGTATTTACGGGTTTCATAGTAGAGAGATTTTAGAAGAATTATGCACTTTAAAACCTTGCGTTTTAGAGGATATAGAAAAATTAGAGCAATTGAGGGCTTTGTATTATCAAAAAAATATTGCAGTAAGAATCGTTCAAAGTGAAAGCGTGGGCATTGACACGAAAGAAGACTTGCAAAACGCTTTGAAGCTTTTTAGCCCCAATCTCCTTGATCGGTGAAATTTTAAAACATTCAAAGCATTTTTCACTACCAAAAACCTTTTTTAAAATCCAAAAAAAGCAAAAATTTATTAATTCTCGCTCAGTTTTATTAAAAATTTAATAAATTTATGGCACAATTTAAACGCATTGTAAATAAAGTTTCAATTTGACACGATTTTACAAACAAAACATTACTTTAAGGAACATTTTATGAAAAAAACGATTTTACTTTCTCTTGTGGCGTCATCGCTCTTCGCTGAAAATGACGGCGTTTTTATGAGCGTGGGCTATCAAATCGGTGAAGCCGCTCAAATGGTGAAAAACACCGGCGAAATCCAAAAACTCTCCGACACTTATGAAAATTTGGACAACCTTTTAACCCGCTATAACGAGCTCAAACAAACGGCTACTAACACCGATTCAAGCACCACTCAAGCGATTAATAATTTAAAACAAAGCGCTGACAGATTGAAAACGACCCCCAATACCGCTAATCAAGCCGTGTCTTCAGCGCTCAGCTCTGCAGTGGGCATGTGGCAAGTGATAGCCTCTAATTTAGCCAATAACTCGCTACCCACTAATAAATACAACGAAATCAATGCGATTTCTCAATTGCTCCAAAACACCATAGAAAACAAAAACAATGAACTCACGATTGCAAATGACTATGACAAGCTTTTAACTGATGCTAAAACCATCATTACCACCCTTCAAAACCAATGCCCGGGCGTAGATGGAGGCAATGGCACACCATGGGGGATTAATGCAAGCGGGAACGCATGCAATATTTTTGGCAACACCTTTAGTGCTATTAATAACATGATTGATAGCGCTAAAGAAGCCGCTGCACAAGCCCGAAGAAATAACCCAGAAGGTCCAAACCAACAAAGTGCATTTACCAACCCTGATTTCACTAAAAACCTCAACCAAGTGTCAAGCGTTATTAATGACACCATCTCTTACCTCAAAGGGGATAATTTAGAAACCATCTATAACACCATTCAAAAATCGCCCAATTCTAAAGGGTTTCAAAGTTTGGTGAGCCGGTCTAGTTATAGTTATTCTTTAAACGAAACCCAGTATTCTCAATTCCAAACCACCACCAAAGAGTTTGGCCATAACCCCTTTAGAAGCGTGGGATTAATCAACTCTCAAAGCAATAACGGGGCGATGAATGGCGTGGGCGTGCAATTAGGCTATAAGCAATTCTTTGGGAAAAATAAATTTTTTGGGATCCGGTATTACGCCTTTTTTGATTACAACCATGCCTATATCAAATCCAACTTTTTTAACTCCGCTTCCAATGTTTTCACTTATGGCGCGGGCAGTGATCTTTTATTGAATTTCATCAATGGCGGATCCGATCGAAACCGCAAAATCTCTTTTGGTATTTTTGGAGGCATTGCGCTAGCCGGCACCACATGGCTTAATTCCCAATTCGTGAATTTAAAAACCACCACCAACATCTACAGTGCTAAGATCAACAACACCAATTTCCAATTTTTATTCAATACCGGTTTAAGGCTTCAGGGGATTCACCATGGCATTGAATTAGGCGTGAAAATCCCCACCATTAACACGAATTATTACTCTTTCCTGGGCGCTAAATTAGCCTATAGAAGACTCTATAGCGTGTATCTCAATTATGTTTTGGCCTATTGATATGGAATTTGTTCTCATTTGAGGACAAAGCCAACTTTTTGGCCCTCAAATCATCATATCACTTGACTTTTTACAAAAAACACACTAAAATTTCTTTTTGTTTGAGCGAAATTCCAGATTAGCTCAGCGGTAGAGTAGGCGGCTGTTAACCGCTTGGTCGTAGGTTCGAATCCTACATCTGGAGCCATACTTCTAATTACTTGATTTTTTATCTACTGATTTTTTAAAACAGAACTTCATGCAATTCCGTTGGATTTGATCCATAACGCATTGACTAAAACCCCCACCACAACCCCTATCGCCAAATTATGCGTGCATAAAACCACCGCCACGACTAAAAGCATGTTCAGCGTGTCATAGAGTTTGATTTTTTTAATGTTAATAATGGATTGGAAATTAAAAGTGGTGAAAGAAATCATCACCATCACCGCCACAACCGCCACAATGGGGATCTTAACCACATATTCATTAAACGCTAACACTAACACCATTAAAGAAAAGCCGGCAAAAAAAGTAGAAAGCCTTGTGCTAGCGCCGGATTTTGCGTTAATGATAGACTGCCCCACTAGAGCGCACCCTGTCATTCCCCCTAAAAGCCCTGAGATCACATTCCCCAAGCCTTGCGCTTTAGTTTCTTTATTTTTATCGCTCACGCCATCTTTTAAAATAATGTCTAAAGTTTTAGCCGTTAATAAACTTTCTATCGTGCCTACTAGCGCCAAAGAAAGAGCGTAAGGCAACAATTCTATAACGATTTTAAAATCCAAATTTTTGGGAATAATGAGAAAATGAAAGCCTGAAACCCCTTGCTCAATGCTCCCCAAATTCGGCGCATGCACATCAAAAATCAAAGCGATTGCGCTGATTGCAAGGATACAGATTAAATTAGAGGGGATTTTTTTAGTGATTAGGGGGAATAAATAAATGATCAATATCCCTATAAAAAGCAACACAAACACCCCTAAATTTTGGTTTTGAAGGAATTTGAATTGTTCTTTTAAAAGCAAAAGACCTAATGCATTCACAAAGCCATACATCACTGATTGCGGGATAAATCTCAAAAGATTCCCTATTTTCAAATAGCCTAAAAGAATTTGCAACATTCCTGTCATTAAAGTCGCCACGCCTGCATATTCAAGCCCGTAGTTTTTGACCACACCCACTAAAATGAGTGCCACTGAGCCGGCCGCTGCGCTAATCATCGCCTTTCTAGCCCCAAAAAAAGACAAAACAAAAGCCATATAAAAAGTCGTATAAAACGCCACGCCCACATCTAAACCCACCATGATCGCAAAGCCGGCGGTCTCTGGAATCACAGAAAGCCCCACCACAAAACCAGACAATAAATCTTTTTGAATGTTGCTCAACCATTCTTTTTGTATCTTTTCAAACATGCCGCTCTTTTTAATTAGAATGGCTTGATTGTAACCAAAGATTTAAAAACCAATTCCAAACCAAATAAAATTCCTTTTCTTAAATAGCGTCAAGCTCTATGGTATTTTATGGTAAAAAATACTCAAAATTGTTTTTTTTTTTTTCTTAAAATATAAATTTTAAGTTAAGAATAAGCATTTTATGGTAGAATGGCGAAATTTCATAAACATGACTATCATGGGAATGGGAATGTAAAATCAACAAAAGAAAAGGAAGGTAAACAATGAAAAAGAAAATCAAAAAAACCCTCTGGCTCTCTCTTTCTCTCATGGCTTCATTATCAAGGGCTGAAGACGACGGATTTTACATGAGCGTGGGCTATCAGATCGGTGAAGCGGTTCAACAAGTGAAAAACACAGGAGCACTACAAAACCTTGCAGACAGATACGATAACTTGAGCAACCTTTTAAACCAATACAATTACCTTAACTCTTTAGTCAATCTAGCCAGCACACCGAGCGCGATCACAAGCGCGATTGACAATTTAAGCTCAAGCGCGATTAACCTCACTAGCGCTACCACCACTTCCCCGGCCTATCAAGCTGTGGCTTTAGCGCTCAATGCCGCTGTGGGCATGTGGCAAACTATAGCCCTTTTTATTGGCTGTGGCCCAGGCCCTACCAACAATCAAAGCTATCAATCGTTTGGTAACACACCAGCCCTTAATGGGACCACCACCACTTGCAATCAAGCGTATGGGACAGGCCCCAATGGCATTCTATCCATTGAAGAATACCAAAAACTCAACCAAGCCTATCAAATCATCCAAACCGCTTTAAACCAACATCAAGGGGGCGGTATGCCTGCCTTGAATGACACCACTAAAACAGGGGTAGTCAACATACAACAAACCAATTATAGAACCACCACACAAAACAATATCATAGAGCATTATTATACGGAGAACGGGAAAGAGATTCCAACCTCTTATTCAGGCGGATCAGCATTCTCGCCTACAATACAATTGACATACAAGAATGACGCTGAATACCTTTTGCAACAAGCTAGTATCATCATGCAAGTCCTTACCACCCAAAAACCGCATGTGCAAACAAGCAATGGCGGTAAAGCGTGGGGGTTGAGCTCTACACCTGGGAATGTGGTGGATATTTTTGGCCCTTCTTTTAGCGCTATCCAAGAAATGATTAAAAACGCTCAAACCGCCCTAGAAAAAACCCAACAGCTCAACGCTAATGAAAACACCCAAATCACGCAACCAGACAATTTTAACCCCTACACTTCTAAAGACACACAATTCGCTCAAGAAATGCTCAACAGAGCTAACGCTCAAGCAGAGATTTTAAGCCTAGCCCAACAAGTAGCGAACAATTTCCACAGCATTCAAGGGCCTATCCAAAGCGATTTAGAAGAATGTAAAGCAGGATCAGCTGGTGTGATTAATAGTAGCACTTGGGGTTCAGGTTGCGCGTTTGTGAAAGAGACTCTCAATTCTTTAGAGCAACACACCGCTTACTATGGCAACCAGGTCAATCAAGAAAAAGCTTTGGCTCAAACCATTTTGAATTTTAAAGAAGCCCTTAGCGCTTTAAACAAAGACTCAACAGCGATCAATAGCAATCTCTCTCATTTGCCTAACGCCAAGTCCCTCCAAAACATGACGCATGCAACTCAAAACCCTAATTCCCCAGAAGGTTTGCTCACTTATTCTTTGGATACTAACAAATACGACCAGCTCCAAACCATCAATCAAGAATTAGGCAGAAACCCCTTTAGGCGCATCGGCGTGATTGACTACCAAAACAATAACGGCGCGATGAACGGCATCGGCGTGCAAGTGGGTTACAAGCAATTCTTTGGTAAAAAAAGGAATTGGGGGTTAAGGTATTACGGCTTTTTTGATTACAACCATGCTTATATTAAATCCAGCTTTTTTAACTCCGCTTCTGATGTGTGGACTTATGGGGTGGGCATGGACGCTCTTTATAACTTCATCAACGATAAAAACACCAACTTTTTAGGCAAGAACAATAAGCTTTCTGTGGGGCTTTTTGGTGGCTTTGCGTTAGCTGGGACTTCGTGGCTTAATTCCCAACAAGTGAATTTGACCATGATGAATGGCATTTATAACGCTAATGTCAGCGCTTCTAACTTCCAATTTTTATTCAACTTAGGCTTGAGAATGAATCTCGCTAGGCCTAAGAAAAAAGACAGCGATCATAGCGCTCAGCATGGCATTGAACTAGGCTTTAAAATCCCTACGATCAACACAAGCTACTATTCTTTCATGGGTGCTAAACTAGAATACAGAAGAATGTATAGCCTTTTCCTCAATTATGTGTTTGCTTATTAAAAACTCTCTTTAAAAAGGGGGCTTGTTTAAAAACGCTTAAAAGCCTTTTTAAATTAAGCAAATAAAGAGATCTTGGATAATCTCTTATAATCGCTCTCAAGCGATAAAATTAAAGTGATCAAAACCCTATTTTTGCAATCATTAAAGAAAAATTTTTAAAGATTATCACTCTTTTTTGATAAAGTAATAATTTAAAATTTAGGGAGTTTTTTATGGAAGAATCAACAGCGTTCATTTTGGCTCTTGTGGGGCTATTCACCGGCATTACCGCCGGGTTTTTTGGTATTGGTGGGGGGGAGATTGTCGTCCCTAGCGCGATTTTTGCCCATTTTAGTTATAGCCATGCGGTGGGTATTTCGCTCATGCAAATGCTTTTTTCTTCAGTGGTCGGCTCTATCATCAATTACAAAAAGGGCTTATTGGATTTGAGAGAAGGCTCATTTGCCGCGCTTGGAGGGCTAATGGGGGCGATTTTAGGGAGCTTTATCTTAAAGATCATTAACGATAAAATTTTAATGAGCGTGTTTGTGGTGGTGGTGTGCTACACCTTTATCAAATACGCTTTTTCTAGCAACAAGAAACCAGAGCATTTTGAAGAAATGCATTTTGATTTGCATGCGAATAACAAAACGCCCGAAAAAAAGCGCGCAATCCCCTTTGTGTCTATGGACAGAACGCATGGGGTTTTGATGCTCGCCGGTTTTGTTACCGGCATCTTTTCTATCCCGCTAGGCATGGGTGGGGGGATTTTAATGGTGCCGTTTTTGGGCTATTTTTTGAAATACGATTCTAAAAAAATCGTGCCTTTGGGGCTATTTTTTGTGGTGTTCGCTTCTTTATCTGGGGTCATCTCTCTTTATAACGGGAAGGTTCTTGATAATATAAGCGTTCAAGCGGGGGTGATTACCGGCATTGGAGCGTTTTTAGGGGTGGGCATTGGCATCAAGCTTATCGCTTTGGCTAATGAGAAGGTGCATAAAATCCTGTTGCTCCTCATTTATGCTTTAAGCATTTTAGCGACTTTACACAAGCTCATTATGGGTTAAAAATTTAAAAATAAATCAAGGGCATTTTTTAAAGATGAAATAGCAAAGAGCTTGATTTTTAACAAGCGATAGTTTCTTAAAAAGCGCTTCTTTAGGGTTAGGGGGGTTTAGTTTGGGGGTTGTAATGGGATAACCCCCTACCCCCTTAAAAAATGAGTTTGAAACAAAAAATAAAATTAAAAACCCCATTTTTAAAAAAATAAAAAGTTTTAGTTATCTTTATTTGATGAGAACAGAGCCATAAAACTTAAAAAAGAATGTCTTCAAAGTAAGGGTAATCAAAAAATGAATTATTTAAGGCGGTTTTTAGCGTTTAAGATAACCCAAACACTTAACCCCCCTCATTTTAACCCCCCATTAGGGGGCTTAGTCATTACCTCTCAATGCGTTTTTTTATCCTGGATGTATTTTTTCAATTCACCCTTTTTGATATAAGGGATAAACTCGCCATAGCCCTCTTTTTCCATGTCTTTTAAGGGGATAAACCTTAAAGCCGCACTATTAATACAATACCTTAAGCCCCCTAATTCTTTGGGTCCATCGTTAAACACATGCCCTAAATGCGCCTTACCAATACGGCTTAATACTTCAATGCGTTTCCTATTAAGGCTCTCATCGTCTTCGTATTTCACCACATCTTTATTGATGGGCTTAGAAAAGCTTGGCCACCCGCAACCAGAGTCGTATTTATCCGCTGAAGAAAATAACGGCTCGCCTGTGGTAATATCCACATAAATGCCCTCTTCTTCTTTGTTGTAATACTCGTTTTCAAAGGGTTTCTCAGTGTGTTTGTTTTGAGTCACCTCATACTGGAGTTTGGTGAGTTTTTTCTTTAAAACTTCATCGCTGGGTTTGGTGTATTTATCGCTATCTACAATCACTTCATCCGCCTTTTTCAAATCAATATGGCAATAACCACCGGGGTGTTTTTTTAAATAATCTTGGTGGTATTCTTCAGCTCTCACATAATTTTTTAAGGGTTCTACCTCAATGGCGATCTTGCCTTTCACTTCTTTTTGTAACGCTTTTAAGGCGTTGTCTATCACTTCTTTATCCGCACTATTGACATAATAAATCCCCGTGCGATACTGCCTGCCCACATCATTACCCTGCTTGTTCACGCTCACCGGATCAATCACCTTAAAATAGTAACGCAACAACTTGTCCAAACTGATTTTTTTAGGATCATAGATCACTTTCACGCTTTCAGCATGATCGCTCTCATGCAATTTTTCATAATTCGTGCTTGAAGTCTTGCCGTTAGCGTAACCAGAGCTTGCGTCTATGACGCCATAAATCCTCTCCATATACGCCTCTAGCCCCCAAAAGCACCCCCCAGCCAAGTAAATCACTCTTTCATCGGTTTTTTGGTGTTGAGATCCCATGTTTTCACTCGCTTGCATGATCGCTCCTATTAGTAAAAAAAGATAAAAATTTTTCAAATAAGATAACACCTTCATTGAATAACCTTTGTTTTAATTTTAATGGTGTTTGCCATTATAACTAAAAAAAATGGTAGTTGTTCTTTAAATTGAGTTTAAATTTCAATAAGGCTTTGTTCTATTAGATAACAAAAGTTAAAATCACATCCACTCAACAATCTTACCCACCGCATTGGCTTCATAGCATTTGATAGAGGTTTTTTGACTGGGTTTTTTAGGCAAAATGGCTTTTAAAAAGCCGTAATTTTCCATTTCTTTCAATCTAGCGTTCAAATTAGGGGCTTCTAAAATCCTGCCATTCAAACTCACTTCGCCCAAAAACGCCGTTTTATTGTCAATTTTTCTGTTTTTAAAGCTTGAAAGGATACTGGCAATCACCGCTAAATCGCAAGCCGGCTCGCTAATCTTAATGCCCCCGCTCACATTAATAAACACATCATGGCGGTTTAAGGGGATTTCTAGTTTTTTTTCCAATAAAGCGATGAGCATGTTAAGGCGGTTGGTGTCAAACCCGTTCGCTAATCGTTTGGGTGATCCGAAACTGCACTCGCTCACCAACGCCTGAATCTCTAAAATCAACGCTCTTGAGCCTTCTAAAGTGATGGTAATCGCACTCCCCTCCATAGGCTCTTCTTTAGAAAAAAACAAGCTTGAAGCTTCCTTAGCGCTCACCAAACCCTGCTCTTTCATTTCAAACAAGCCGATTTCACTCGTAGGGCCAAAGCGGTTTTTAAAACTCCTTAAAATCCTTAATTCCCTACTGGGATCGCCTTCAAAATACAGCACGCTATCCACCATATGCTCTAGCACTCTAGGCCCTGCGATGCTCCCTTCTTTAGTGATATGACCGATGATAAAAATAGCAATATTTCTTGTTTTGGCTAAACGCATGAGCTCAAAAGTGATCTCTCGCACTTGCGAAATAGAGCCGGGCGCTGAAGAAATCTCTGGCGAATAAAGCGTTTGGATAGAATCAATCACGCAAGCAAAATAATTTTCGCTTTCTATATTAGCCTTAATCACAGGCCAATTGATTTCATTGAGCAGATACAATTCTTTTTCTATGCAATCTAATCTAGTGGCGCGCATTTTAATCTGGCTCAAGCTCTCTTCCCCGCTCACATACAAAACCTTTTGCTGGTTTTTGGCTAAGCCAGAAGCCACTTTTAAAAGCAGAGTGGATTTCCCCACCCCAGGACTCCCCCCCACTAAATACAGCCCCCCTTTAGCGATCCCTCCACCTAAGACAATATCCAATTCGCTTTGAGTGGAAGAAAACTTAATGACTTCTTCATGCTCAATTGCAGCGATAGAAACGCTTTTTTGCGCTTGTGGGAGCGGTTTTTTAAGCGCGTGTAAAACTTCCTTTTGGGTTTGGTTCAATTCTATAAAACTCTCCCATGCGTTGCATTGAACGCACTTGCCCAACCACTTAGGGCTTGTAAAACCGCAATGCTGACACTCAAATAAAGAAGTTTTTTTAGCCAAAATACCACTCTTTTTAAAACCACACAGCTAAAGGCTAGATAAAAACGGGGTTTGGTTTTGTTCTATAATAAAACTCGTAAAGCTAAACTCAAAACAAGTTAAAAAATTATCAAGCACCATTTTGTTCTATTTTTCTTAAAGCCTTCAAAATATAGCGTTTGATATAAGATCCCACGCTTTCTTCTTCTTCGTTAGCCATTTTCTCTAGTTTTTGGTATTGCTCATCAGAAAAATACAAGCTTACAGCGCGAGTTTTTTTATTAGCGTCTGCTTTTGGTTTGCGTCCTAGTTTATTTTTAGTTCCCCTTAAGTGAGTTTCATCTGTGTTTTCTGTCTTTTTCATCAAGTTCCTTCAATCATCATCGCAAATCGCTTCAAAATAGCATATTAGCATAAAAGTAGCGTATAATGAATAATGTCGCAAGCGCTAATCATTCCTCATTTTAAGTTTATTAACGCTCGCTTGAAAAAGGCTTTCACCCCCTAAAAAGAACAAATCAAATCGGTAACACCCTGATATGACGATCCAACAATTCTTGCAAGGCGTTTTCAATGGCAAATAAAGTCCCGGTAGTCGCGCTCATGCACCCATCGCATGCCCCCATGTAGCGGATATACACATCAATGTAATCATCGCTTTCTTTAATGTCTAAAATCTCTAAATCCCCTCCG
The DNA here is from genome assembly GCF_000476275.1 of Helicobacter pylori SA213A. Classification (GTDB taxonomy): domain Bacteria; phylum Campylobacterota; class Campylobacteria; order Campylobacterales; family Helicobacteraceae; genus Helicobacter; species Helicobacter pylori_CL. The sequence goes on along the minus strand of NZ_CBOM010000001.1, from coordinate 98,390 downwards.
TCCATCATAAGCATAGCACGGATATTTTCATCAATGACTTTATCCACCGCTTTAATCTTTTGAACCATAGTCATTTCCCTGAAAGCCAATTCCCCATTTTGGGATTTATTCGCGGCGGCTTTAAGTTTTTCAGCTTCCATTTCTTCGCGCACTTCTTTAAGAATATCCACCAAGTAATAATCCCTTTTTTCATGCCCTCCCGGTCTCACGCAGCTTTTACAAAACGCGCCGGCTTTGGTGTAATTAGTGATTTCTTCAACGCTTTTTAAATCATTGAGCCTAATCACTTCCTTAATCGTGCCTAAACTCACCCTAGCGCACTCGCACACGATGATTTCTTCTTCAAAATCTTCAGCGTTTTTCCCCAAATACATGCCGGCAGCTTTTTTGATCACATCATACGCCATCACCGAGCAGTGCATTTTTTGCCCAGGGACAGCCGGCGTGTCTGGATCGTCTCTCAAGCCTCTTTCCACATCTAAATTCGTGATTTTTACCGCATCTTGGACTCTTTTATTCAAACACAACTCTACCATCATGTCTGAGCTTGCGATCGCTGTCCCGCAACCAAAGCTTTTAAACTTCGCGTCAACAATTCTATCCGTGCTTTCATCTACAAGCCAATACAACCTCACCGCATCACCGCATGCCTCTGCGCCATAATCCGCCACAATGAGCTTAGCGTTTTTAGCTTTAGCCTGCTCTTCGGTGATGACCCCTAAATGCGTGGGGTTATCCATGCGCCTTTGAACTTCTTTAGAATACGCATCCCAGAGAACCGAACCCACTAAATCATGTTTTGCCATTTTGATTCCTTTATATTCTTTTTAATAAGAGCTTGAAATGTTTCTCAATCTTACAGCCGCTTGAGAGAAAACTTCAATCGTTTTATCAATTTCAACTTCCGTGTTAAAACGGCTCAATGAAAGCCTGATAGCGGTATGAGCTAATTCCTTACTCGCTCCAATCGCTACCATGACAGGATTAGCCTCTAAATCCTCACTCGCACACGCACTCCCTGTGGAAGCGGCGATATTGGAGCGATTCAAATCCCACAGCATGGCCTCTCCTTCAATCCCTCTCACGCTGACTAAAGTCGTGTTAGGCACACGATGGATTCGATCCCCTACCACCATCACATCAGGGATTTTCAAAAGCGCTTCTTCTAATTTGTCGCGCAATTTCCCTACCACTTCTTTTTCATAGTCTAAATGCTCTACGGCTAATTTCATCGCTTCGCCCATGCCCACAATATAAGGCACATTCAAAGTCCCGCTGCGCCTGCCATTCATATGCTCTCCGCCATGAAAAAGAGGGGTCAATCCCACCCCACTTCTAATATACAACCCCCCAATGCCTTTAGGTCCATGAAACTTGTGTGCGCTAAAAGAAAGAAAATCCGCATTCGCTTTCAACACATCTACAGGGATTTTACCAATCGCTTGCACCGCATCGGTATGGAACAACACGCCCTTTTCTTTACAAATAGCCCCAATTTCTTCAATAGGGAAAATGAGACCGGTTTCATTATTCGCCCACATCACGCTCACTAGAGCGGTTTTTTCTGTGATCGCTTCTTTGACTTGATCGGCGGTGATACTCCCATGCTCATTAATGGGCAAGTAAGTAACCTCCACCCCCAAGCTTTCTAAAAAATTGCAAGTGGATCGCACCGCCGGATGCTCTGCAACCGTGGTTACAATATGGTTTTTGCCCTTTTTCAAACATTCATCAAAATACACGCCCTTTAAAACCCAATTATTGCTTTCTGTCGCGCAAGAAGTGATGATCACATCATCTATATCCCTAGCGTTAATGCCCTTATAAAGCTTATCTAGCGCTTCTGCAATGGCTGGGTGGGTTTCTGTGCCAAACTGGTGCAACGAGCTAGGATTCCCGTAATGATCCCTTAAAAAAGGATCCATGATCTCTTTGACTTTAGGGTCAATCCTAGTTGTAGCGTTATTGTCTAAATAAATTCGTTGTAACAAGGTTAATATTCTCCTTAAAAATTTTACATAGATTTCTTATCTAAGTCTAAATTATGATTAAATACAAGATATTTTCTTAATTTTAACTTAAAATAAGATGAATTTTTGAAAACATTTTGAGAAATGCGAACACCCCCATTAAAAACCAACATAGCCGCTATCAACCCGCTTAAGGTTTTTTAAGGGGTCTCCCGCGCCTGTCTTTTAAAGCGTCTATCCCCCCTTGTTGGTAACGCTTCTCCCACACATAGAGTTTTTGCAATTGTTTCGCTACTTCTTTTTTAGTGGGCTTAATGCCCCTAAGGTTATAAAGAGCGGTAATGATAATGGGCTTTGGGACATTAAACCTTTGGATAAATTCCAAACAATCTTTTTTGAGCTGGGAGTCTTGCTTGTTTTTAGTAATATCCACATGGCTTAAATATTGCAACACATAAAGGCGTTTTTCTTCATCTTCTTGCGCGATTTCTGGGGCTAACTCCATCCCTTGACTAACGCCTTTAAAAAACTTATTTGAAGCCTCTTGGGCGGGATAAACGCTCAAATAAGTTTCTAGTAAAGAAATCACTCTTTTTTGCTGTTCCAATAGTGCGTCTATCTTGGCACTCAAACGATTTATTTTACTTTCCATGCGTTCAATGGTAACTAGTAAAAATAAATAACTATTTAATCATTAAAAATGATTATTCTAATACCATGCTCCAAATTAAGATGTATTTTTAGTATCATGCTACAATAAGGAAACACAAAATGATTTCAAAGAAAAAGGGCTTAAAATGAAAACTTTTGAAGTAATGATTCAAACCGATTCACAAGGGTATTTGGACGCTAAATTTGGCGGTAACGCTCCTAGAGGGTTTCTCAACCCAAACGGCTTACCCACTTATTCGCCTAAAATCTCATGGCAAAAAGTGGAAGGCGCTCAAAGCTATGCGTTAGAACTTATTGATCATGACGCTCAAAAAGTGTGCGGCATGTCGTTTGTCCATTGGGTCGTGGGCAATATTGCTCATAATGTTTTAGAAGAAAACGCTTCCATGATGGATAAAAGGATTACTCAAGGGGTCAATTCGCTCACTCAAGGCTTTATCCGTTCACCGCTCAACGAAAGCGAAAAACAACGCTCCAATCTCAATAACAGCGTCTATATCGGCCCCATGCCCCCTAATGGCGATCACCATTACTTGATTCAAGTGTATGCCCTAGACATTCCTAAACTCGCCTTAAAAGCCCCTTTTTTCTTAGGCGATTTGCATGACAAAATGCGCAACCATATCATCGCCATAGGGAGAAAGGAATTTTTATACAAGCAGTTTGTGAGGAAATAAAGTTTAGGGGCTTGATCCAATAACCTTGTTTGGCTTCCAACGCTTTTTAATTTTTTAAAAAGCGGTTTTTAGTGGTTTATGATATACAACAAAATAACAATTAAAATACCAATAACAAGGATATAATATTCACGACCAAACTTCTCCGCTTTCTCAAGTGCCTCGCCAATAGCCGCTACTACAAAACATGCAACAATCAACAAAAAGAATGATATTAAAAACACTTTAAACACGAACATGCATCAACTCCTTATCAAACCATTCATTCAACACTACCTATAATTTTTAAAACGCTCCCTAACTTCCTTATCTAATTCTAGCACTTCATCTAAATTAGAAAGCTTGAAAGGCGTTTTAGCGTATGATTCTAAGGCTTGAGAAATGATTTGGATAAGGCCACCAAAAGCGATTTCTTGATTTAAAAACTTCTCCATCGCCACCTCATTGCTCGCGTTCAGCACCACGCCAAGCTTTGGGTTTTCTAGCAACAAGTCTTTATAACGCCACAAGGTGTAGCGCTCCATGCTAATGGGTTCAAATTTAATCGCGCTTAAAGCGTATAAATCTAAGGGCTTAATAGAAGCGTTCAAGGAAGCTAATTTGGGGTTAATGGCGTAGCTTATGGGTAATTTCATGTCCGCGCTCGCTAAATGCGCGATGACAGAGTTGTCTTCAAACTCCACCAAAGCATGCACGATAGAACTCCTTTCAATCAGCGCATCAATCTTTAAAGACGCACCAAAAAGCCAATAAGTTTCTAGGATTTCAAAAAGCTTATTGACCATGCTCGCTGAATCAATGGTGATTTTAGATCCCATGCTCCAGTTAGGGTGCTTGAGCGCGTTTTGCACATTTTGAATAGGAATAAATTCTAAAGGCGTGTCCCTAAAAGCCCCCCCACTCGCGCTAATGATTAAAGATTTAGGCTTTAAAGTCTTGTTTTGCAACAACGCCCACAAACCAAAATGCTCGCTATCAATAGGCGTGATTTGTGAAATGTCTAATAAATGCCCCGCGCTCACCAAACTCTCTTTATTCGCTAGGGCTAGTTTTTTGTTCCTTTGTAAGCTTTTAAAGCTCGCTTTCAATCCTGCCACGCCCACAATGGCGTTAAGGACTAAATTGGAAACGCACTCTTCTATCATCGCATCAATGCCCTCTAGCCCTACAAACACTTCCGCGCCCAAAGGCTCTAAATCATTCAAATCGCTAGGATCTAAAATCGCCACTTTCTTGGGTTTGAAAATTTGGATTTGCTCATTGATTAGAGCGATATTTTTCCCACAGCTTAAGGCTTCTATTTCTACGCCAAATTTTTTTGCGATTTTTAGGGCGTTTTTCCCAATAGAGCCGGTGCTTCCTAAAACAACCATTCAATCCCCTAAAAATACCGCCGTCTCTTTCCAAACTTCTAAAAAATACAACAACGCATGCAAGCCTAAAGCCCCAAAAAGCATGGAATCCAATCGGTCTAAAACGCCCCCATGCCCGGGTAAAATCTTACCGCTATCTTTGATCCCGGCCTTTCTTTTCAAATAGCTTTCATACAAATCCCCAAACACCGCCACAAGAGCGATTAAAAAACTAAAAAAGAGCGCCATAAGAAAGCCTCCGCTCAATTTCCCCATGCCCACAAACGATCCTAAAACGCTCGCCAAAACAACGCCAATCAACGCGCCCTCTAAGGTTTTATTCGGCGAAGTGGGCGTGAAAGAGGTTTTGCCTAAAAGCTTGCCTCCAAAAAACGCCCCCACATCGCTTGCCACCACCACGACTAAAAGCCAAATGATCGCTACTGCGCCAAAATCCTTATAAACCCCAAAAAGCGCAAAAAACCCAACGCCCGGGTATAAAAAGGGTAAAATGGCTTCGCTGTGGTGCGCTTTTTGATAAGCGATGATGCTAGCCATGACCATGGCACTGATAAGAGCGCATTCTATTGGGCACCCGTTAAAATACGCCGCTACCCATGACAACACTAAAATGAGATACAGGCTAAAGCTCGCTTTAACTTGAAATAATCTTAACGCTTCAGAAAACCCCACCGCATAAATCCCCCCTAAAACCGCCCAAAACAACAACAAATTGTCCGCATACAAAATCAAGCCTGCCACAATGATTAAAACAAACCCTGTAATGTAACGAGACTTTTCTTTAAATAACTCTTCTTTCACTTTTTTCCTTAATCAATTAAATATTAACGAAACCAAAAAATAGCTGAACGCGCTAATCAAAACAACGCCCACCAAATTAAGCCACAAACCGGCTTTAATCATATCCGTTATTTTAACATACCCAGAGCCATAAGCTATTGCATTGGGTGGGGTGGCTACAGGGAGCATGAACGCGCAAGTCGCGCTCAAGGCTACAGGAATGGTCAATAACAAGCTCTGATGGTTTTCATAACCCATGCCCATCGCCACTCCCCCAATCACCGGTAAAAACGCGGCAGCGGTGGCGGTGTTAGAAGTGATTTCGGTTAAGAAAATGACCATTAAAGTGACCATGACAATGATGAATAAAATCGGTAAATGCGAAAAGCCAGAAACCAAATGCCCGATCCACAAACTCAACCCGGTTTTAGAAAATTGCGCGCTCAAGGCTAACCCACCGCCAAATAAAAGCAACACATCCCAAGGGAGTTTTTTAGCAACACCCCAATCAATGAGCCTATCGCCCTGATTGTTAGCGGGCAAAATGAATAAAAGTGCAGAAACCCCCATAGCGATCACTGAATCAATTTTATCTATCTTAATGCCCAAAGATTTTAAAATCGTATCTAAAAAAATCCACCCTAAAGACGCCAGGATAAAAATAATCCCCACAGAGATTTCCGCCTGACTCAAACGGCCTAGTTTGTTTAACTCTGATCTAACGACTTCCTTACCCCCTGGGATTTCTTTAATCTTTAAAGGGAAAATCGCATAAGTGAGCAAGAGCCACGCTAAAATGAGCATGATAAAGGCTAACGGCGTCCCAAACACCATCCACTGAGCGAAATCAATTTCAATATTGAAAGCGGTTTTCATATAGCCGGCCAATAAAGCGTTAGGCGGCGTGCCAATCAGAGTGCCTAAAGAGCCAATAGAAGCAGAATAAGCGATGCCAAGCATCAAGCAAATACTGAAATTCGTGCGATAGATAGTAGTCTTTTCTTGAATGACTTGGGTAATGTCTTTGCCCTTATGCACGATATTACTCATAATACCCCCATGCGCTTTGGTGATTTCTTCTTTTTGATAGAATGCATTAGAGGCGTTTTCTTTACCCACCAGTTTAGCGACTAATTGCAAAACGCTCATGCCAACAGGAAACATCATCACCGCCGTTGCGGTATTGCTCACCCACATAGACAAAAAGCCTGTGGCTATCATGAAACCTAAAATCAACCTCCTAGGGCTTGTGCCTACTAATAAAATAATGCTTAAAGCGATGCGCGTGTGCAAGTTCCATTTTTGCATGCTTAAGGCTAAAATAAACCCTCCCATAAAAAGAAAGATAATGGGCGATGCGTAAGAAGAGCTAACGCTAGAGAATTGATCCACGCTAAAGACGCTAAAAAGCACCAAAGGTAAAAGCGCGGTTGCGGGCAAATCAATGGCTTCAGTCATCCACCATATCCCCATTAAAACAGCCACCCCCGCCACAACAGGCATCGCCTTATAATTTAAGGAACTGAGCTTGGGGATTTCTTCTACAATATGAGGCATTTGAGCGTTTAAAGCGTAATAGATAACAAGTGCGATTAACGCTCCCCCTATTAACCCCAACAAGCGCACGATCTTAGTGCTTTTATCATCGGCGTGCGTGTCGGTATGCATATTGGCATGCGAATGATTTTCCATTTTATTTTACCCTTTAAAATTACTAACCTACATGCTACAATAAAACTTTTTCAAAACTAAGATTTTAGAAAAATCATATCAAAATAGGAAAAAGAGTGGTAAAAGAAAGTGATATTTTAGTGGTTGGTGGGGGGCATGCAGGCATTGAAGCGAGCTTGATTGCGGCTAAAATGGGGGCTAGAGTGCATTTAATCACCATGCTCATAGACACGATCGGTTTAGCGAGCTGTAATCCGGCCATTGGGGGCTTGGGTAAAGGGCATTTGACTAAAGAAGTGGATGTTTTAGGGGGGGCTATGGGGATTATTACGGATCATAGCGGTTTGCAATATCGTGTGTTAAACGCTTCTAAAGGGCCGGCAGTTAGAGGGACTAGAGCGCAAATTGATATGGACACTTACCGCATTTTTGCAAGAAACCTTGTTTTAAGCACCCCTAATTTGAGCGTCTCTCAAGAAATGACCGAAAGTTTAATCCTTGAAAATGATGAGGTAGTGGGCGTAACCACAAACATTAATAACACTTATAAAGCTAAAAAAGTGATCATCACCACAGGCACTTTTTTAAAAGGGGTGGTGCATATTGGCGAGCACCAAAACCAAAACGGGCGCTTTGGGGAAAACGCTTCCAATTCTTTAGCCTTGAATTTAAGGGAGCTTGGCTTTAAGGTGGAGAGGTTAAAAACCGGCACTTGCCCAAGAGTGGCGGGCAATAGCATTGATTTTGAAGGATTAGAAGAGCATTTTGGGGACACAAACCCTCCCTATTTCAGCTATAAAACCAAAGATTTTAACCCCACCCAACTCTCATGTTTTATCACTTACACTAACCCCATTACCCACCAAATCATCAGGGATAATTTCCACCGAGCCCCCCTATTTAGCGGTCAAATTGAAGGCATAGGCCCAAGGTATTGCCCTAGCATTGAAGATAAAATCAACCGCTTTAGCGAGAAAGAACGCCACCAGCTGTTTTTAGAGCCTCAAACCATTCATAAAAGCGAATATTATATCAACGGCTTAAGCACTTCTTTACCCCTAGATGTGCAAGAAAAGGTCATTCATTCTATCAAAGGCTTAGAAAACGCCCTCATCACGCGCTATGGCTATGCGATAGAGTATGATTTTATCCAGCCTACAGAATTGACCCACACTTTAGAAACCAAAAAAATCAAAGGGCTTTATTTAGCCGGGCAAATCAATGGGACTACCGGCTATGAAGAAGCGGCGGCTCAAGGGCTTATGGCTGGGATTAATGCGGCATTAGCCCTAAAGAATCAAGCCCCCTTTATTTTAAAGCGCAATGAAGCTTATATCGGCGTTTTGATTGATGATTTAATCACTAAAGGCACGAATGAGCCTTACAGAATGTTTACCAGCCGAGCCGAATACCGCTTGCTTTTAAGAGAAGACAACACGCTTTTTAGATTAGGCGAACATGCCTATCGTTTAGGGCTTATGGAAGAGGATTTTTATAAGGAATTGAAAAAAGACCAACAAGCAATACAAGAAAACTTGAAACGCCTTAAAGAATGCGTCCTTACCCCTAGCAAAGAAGTGTTAAAACGCTTGAATGAATTAGATGAAAACCCTATCAATGACAAGGTTGATGGCGTTAGCCTTTTAGCGCGCGATAGTTTTAATACAGAAAAAATGCGCTCCTTTTTTAGCTTTTTAGCCCCCTTGAATGAGCGGGTTTTAGAGCAGATTAAAATTGAATGCAAGTATAATATTTATATTGAAAAACAACACGAAAATATCGCTAAAATGGATAGCATGCTCAAAGTTTCTATCCCTAAAGGTTTTGTGTTTAAAGGCATTCCAGGCCTAAGCCTAGAAGCGGTAGAAAAATTAGAAAAATTCCGCCCCAAAAGCCTTTTTGAAGCCTCAGAAATCAGCGGGATCACCCCGGCGAATTTAGACGTTTTGCATTTGTATATCCATTTGCGAAAAAACTCTTAAAGGATTTTTAATGAACGCTTTAGAAATCACCCAAAAGCTCATCAGCTACCCCACCATTACGCCCAAAGAATGCGGTATTTTTGAATACATTAAATCGCTTTTTCCTGCTTTTAAAACCCTAGAGTGTGGGGAAAATGGCGTGAAAAACCTTTTTTTATACCGCATTTTTAACCCCCCCAAAGAGCATGCAGAAGAAAAGCATATAAAAGAAAATGTTAAGCCCTTGCATTTTTGCTTTGCGGGGCATATTGATGTCGTGCCTCCTGGAGATAATTGGCAAAGCGATCCCTTTAAACCCATTATTAAAGAGGGGTTTTTATACGGCCGTGGGGCGCAAGACATGAAAGGGGGCGTGGGGGCGTTTTTGAGCGCGAGTTTAAATTTTAACCCTAAAACCCCTTTTTTGCTTTCTATGTTACTCACAAGCGATGAAGAAGGGCCAGGGATTTTTGGCACAAAACTCATGCTAGAAAAACTCAAAGAAAAAGATTTGCTGCCTCATATGGCGATTGTGGCTGAACCCACTTGCGAAAAAGTCCTAGGCGATAGCATCAAAATTGGCCGAAGAGGCTCTATTAATGGCAAACTCATTTTAAAAGGCGTTCAAGGGCATGTGGCTTACCCGCAAAAATGCCAAAATCCTATTGATGCGCTCGCTTCGGTTTTGCCCTTGATTTCAGGAGTTCATTTAGACGATGGCGATGAGTGTTTTGACCCTTCAAAATTAGTCATCACCAACTTGCACGCAGGGTTAGGGGCTAATAATGTAACGCCCGCAAGCGTAGAAATTACCTTTAATGCACGCCATTCTTTAAAAACCACCAAAGAAAGTTTGAAAGAATATTTAGAAAAAGTTTTAAAAGATTTGCCTCACACTTTAGAATTAGAGTCAAGCAGTTCGCCTTTCATCACGGCTTCTCATTCAAAACTTACCAGCGTTTTAAAAGAAAATATTTTAAAAACATGCCGCACCACCCCCCTTTTAAACACCAAAGGCGGCACGAGCGATGCACGATTTTTTAGCGCTTATGGCATAGAAGTAGTGGAGTTTGGCGCCATTAATGACAGGATCCATGCCATTGATGAAAGGGTGAGCTTGAAAGAATTAGAGCTTTTAGAAAAAGTGTTTTTGGGGGTTTTAGAGGATTTGAGCGAGAAATGAATGGGGAGTTTTGGCGTAAGGGTTTTATTTTTAATACCAACGCCTTTTTCGCTGGCAAAAACCACCAAACCAACTCAAGCTTTAGCACGCTAGTATCCATTTATTATAGCCTTATAAGAGTGGGGCAATGCTTGACAAAGTAACCAAAGCTTGCTACAATTTTTTATGCCCTTTTTTGTTTTTGCAGTTTTTACATGCTCCTGTTGTTAAAAATTAAAATTCTTAAGGGCTTTTACCAAGCCACTCTTAAAGGGGTGGCTCAATCAACTTTTTAAAACAAACTCTTTTAATACAGCTTCTCACTAGTATCCCCTATCGCATGGCAATCCAGCTCAAGCGTTGGAACGCGCTTAAAAGAGAAGCAATTCTCAATCATTTTCTTTATTGCACCAATAAAATGGCATTCAATAAGGCTTTAATCGTCAATATTTGATTATAGTTATAGAGAATTACATTTTTTCAATAGGAGATTATCATGCTAGGGAGTGTTAAAAAAACCCTTTTTGGGTTCTTGTGTTTGGGTGCGTTGTGTTTGAGAGGGTTAATGGCAGAGCCAGACGCTAAAGAGCTTGTGAATTTAGGTATAGAGAGCGCAAAGAAGCAAGATTTCGCTCAAGCTAAAACGCATTTTGAAAAAGCTTGTGAGTTAAAAAATGGCTTTGGGTGTGTTTTTTTAGGGGCGTTCTATGAAGAAGGGAAAGGAGTGGGAAAAGACTTGAAAAAAGCCATTCAATTTTATACTAAAGGTTGTGAATTAAATGATGGTTATGGGTGCCGCCTACTAGGAAATTTATACTATAACGGACAAGGCGTGTCTAAAGACGCTAAAAAAGCCTCACAATATTACTCTAAATCTTGTGAATTAAACCATGCTGAAGGGTGTACGGTCTTAGGAAGCCTACACCATTATGGCGTAGGCACGCCTAAGGATTTAAGAAAGGCTCTTGATTTATATGAAAAAGCTTGCGATTTAAAAGACAGCCCCGGGTGCATTAATGCAGGATACATGTATGGTGTAGCAAAAAATTTTAAGGAGGCTATCGTTCGTTACTCTAAAGCATGCGAGTTAAAAGATGGCAGGGGGTGTTATAATTTAGGGGTTATGCAATACAACGCCCAAGGCACAGCAAAGGACGAAAAGCAAGCGGTAGAAAACTTTAAAAAAGGTTGCAAATTAGGTGTTAAAGAAGCATGCGACGCTCTTAAGGGATTGAAAATAGAACTTTAGTTTTAATGAAGTTAAGCTAAACGCAACGTTTAGCTGGCTTTTACGCTTTTTAATGTTTTAATGGAAGCATAAACCCTACAAACTAATCTTTTAATCATAATAATAAAGCTTTTATATCGCACCCATTCATTGCCGTTTTTAGATTGGTATTTTAAGGGTTTAAGCATTTTTATTCAAACCCCTAAAAAGGGTTTTACCCCTTACAACGCTTTCAACAGCACGCTATTTAAACGCTCATTAAAACTTTTAGCGTCTTTTAAAGCCCCTTTTTCTAAAAGCTTCGCCCCATCATAAAGCAACCAGATAAAAGCGCTCAACTGCTCTTTATCTTCGCATTTTAAGAGTTTTTGCAAAATCGCATGGTTAGGGTTTAATTCTAAAGTTTTCTTGCTTTCAGGCACGCTTTGGCCCATTTGACGCATAAAATTAGCCATCATCGCATTTTGTTCATCGCCTATTAAAGCCACCGCTGAAGTGAGATGATTGGAAAGCTCTACGCCTTTAATCTCATCTTTAAGATTTTCTTCAAACGCTTTCATTAAATCTTTAAACTGATCTTTTACCTCATCATGGATTTCTTCCAAACCAAGCTCTTTCAAACTCTCGCTATGGCTAGCGTCTCTAAAAGGCGTTTTATCGTATTCATTCACGCCTGGCATCACAAACGCATCAATTTCATCGCTCAATAACAAAACATCATAGCCTTTTTGAGCGTATTTTTCCAAAATGGGGGACGCCTTTAATAAGTCTAAATTTTCGCCCAAAAGGTAGTAAATGCTTTTTTGATTTTCTTTTAAATTTTCTTTGTATTCTTTCAAAGAAATCAATTTTTCTTTGTCTTTAGAATAGAATCTTAACAATTCTAAAAGTTTTTCTTTGTTTTCAAAATCCCCATACAAGCCTTCTTTTAACACTTTCCCAAAAGGCTCATAGAATTTATGGTAATTCTTGTTATCCTTGCTCAAGCGCTCAATCTCGCTTAAAATCTTTTTCACTGAAGCCGAACGGATATTGGCTAAAATCTTGTTTTGCTGTAAGATTTCACGGCTCACATTCAAGGGCAAATCTTCGCTGTCAATCACGCCTTTAACAAACCTCAAATAAGACGGCAACAATTCTTTGTCATCATCAGTGATAAACACCCTTTTAACATAAAGTTTGACCCCGCTTTTATAATCCACCCTAAACAAATCAAAGGGTGCTTTGCTAGGAATATAAAAAAGCGTCGTGTATTCTAAAGAGCCTTCCACTTTATTATGGATATAGCTCAAAGGCTCGCTGTTGTCATGCGCAAACGATTGGTAAAAGTCTTTGTAATCCTTGTCTTTCAATTCACTCTTATTCATTTTCCATAAAGCGCTCGCTTGATTGATCTGATCGCACTTTTCTTCTTTAATTTCTTTTTTATTATCCCCTTCGCCTTCAAATTTCGTATCGGTGTAAGTTAGAAAAATAGGGAAAGGGATATGCTCAGAATACTTTTTAACAATGTTATCAATCTCCCAACGGCTCGCAAAATGAGAATCTTCTTCTTTTAAAAAGAGGGTGATTTCTGTGCCTTGCTCCTCTTTAACGCATTCGCTGATTTCAAACTTGCCCTTACCATCGCTCACCCATGCATACGCTTGCTCGCTGGTTACTTTTTTGGTTTGAACGACAATCTTACTCGCTACCATAAACGCCGAATAAAAGCCCACGCCAAATTGGCCAATCAAGGCTCTATCTTTTTTCTTATCCCCACTCAAAGCGCTTAAAAAACTCTTCGTGCCTGATTTGGCGATCGTGCCTAGATGCTCGATGAGATCGCTTTTATCCATGCCTATACCATTATCTTTAATCGTTAAGGTCTTTTTCTGGCTATCAAAACTCAAATGAATGCTAGGCGTGGTATTGAGCCCTTTTAATTTCTCATCGGTTAGCATTAAATAATTCAGCTTGTCCAAAGCGTCGCTCGCGTTAGAAATCAACTCTCTTAAAAAAATCTCTTTATTAGAATACAAAGAGTGGATCATCAAATCCAAAAGCTGGTTGATTTCAGTTTGGAAGGTGTATTCTTGATTAGACATTGATCTTTTCCTTTAATAAAATTTTTAAGATTATACAATAAAAGCGCGCTTAAAAGGGGTATGCTATGGCTTAAAAAAAGAACATGAAAGAACGTTTAATTTTTTAAAAACGATAACTCATAGAGCTCATCAAATAGCTTCTGTTTTGAATGGTTTGAGCGAAATCAGGGTTGTAACCGCTTGTAAAAAACCCTACCTTATAACCCTTATGCATCGTGATTTGATAGCCATTAAACATGAGCATTAAATAGATATGTTTTTTAAGGTTATATTTAAAAGTAACCCCTAAGCTTTGCGAATCAGCCCTTGGGGAATAGGTCAATTTCCCATACAATTGCACCAAAAAATTCTTAATACTCTTCCCTATAAAAGCGTTAATGGTCATGGAATTAGCGTTGTAAAAATTGGAATAAGCGTCTTCATAAGGGGTGTCATCTTTAGTGTCATAAAAAGGATCCACTGGTGAGCCGTTCCAGCCTAATTGAGTGCTCCCATTCCCAAAATTCTTATACACGCTCCAGCCAAAACGATAAGAGCGGAAATGCACTCTTTGAAACACAAACAAAGCCGCGCTTTTTTTACCCACTAAAGAGGCTCTGTAATAATCTTTAGACAAATAATCGCTATAAAGGGGGAACCATGCGTAAAAAGTCGTTTGGATGCGCCAAAGAGATTTCCAATAAGACTTTGTGTCATGGGTGATTTCAAATCCAGGAGCGTTAAAATTCTTAGGGTAAAACCAAATAAAAGGCGCGATCCTAATGTATTTATTTTCGTAAATGAGGTTGAAATTGTGCATGCCGTAGTTGATTTTTTGCTTGTAATTGACAGGAGCGTAAAAATCCCTAATGTATTGCTCATTAGCTAAAGCCCTTCCAAAGGTGCTAAACCACTCTATCTTAAACTTTTTCCACCGGTAAAAAATCTCAAACCCTTGATTAAACCCACTCAAAAACAAAGCCTTAGAAGGGTAACGCCCTAATTTAATCCCAAAAATGTCCTTATATTGATAATCTAAATACAAATTGTATAACACATAAGGCCTGGCGTTTTGAGCCTTTTGCTCTCTGGTCCAATTTTGGCTGTGCTGCATCAAATAGCCCTCCCATCGCCCCATGTAATACCAGTTTGCTGGTTGAAACCCTGCCTTAGGGTTGGCTTCATCAATCAAAAACTTCGTGGAATCATACGCTAACGCTCCTATTTCGCCCCCCACTCCAAAACCCAGTTTGTGGTTTTCAATCCTTTTAGGGAGCAAACTAGAATCAATTTGCAAAGCCCCAGTAGTGGTTACATAACTCCCTGTAGGGTAAATCCCTTTTTTTGAATTAATAACCGACTGATTGAAAGCGATGCGTGAAAACGATCCCACTCTAGCGCTGATTTGATACTCAAAAGCGTTGAGAAAAACCCCATGCAAAGCTAAAAACCCTAGCCAAACTTTTTGATTAAACACCCTTTACTAAACGCCTTTTTTATTGAAGTTTAATATTATGCCATAAAACGAACTCGCCCGCTCATGGTCGTTTTGAAAAAAAAAAAACGATAAAATGACAAAACCCTTTTTAGAGGCTTCAATTTAAAGATTTAAGGATTGTGTGTGCAAGATAGTGCGATTATCCCCATTGTGGTGGCTTTTGATAATAATTATTGCATCCCTGCTGGCGTGAGTTTGTATTCCATGCTAGCGAACGCTAAACGAGAGAGAGAGAGAGAGAGAGAGTAAAACTCTTTTATAAAATCCATTGTTTAGTGGAGAATTTGAGTGCTGAAAATATAGAAAAACTAGAAGAAACTCTCGCGCCTTTTAGCACTTTTTCTAGCATAGAGTTTTTGGATATTACGCTTTCTCATAAAGAATTAGAACCACGCCATAATTATTGCAAGCTTGATGCTTTAGTGGCTAGTGAAATTGAAAAATTGTATTTAAAACTCAATTCTTTTTCTCAAAAACGCTTTTCTAAAATGATCATGTGCCGTTTCTTACTCGCTTCCCTTTTCCCTCAATACGATAAGATGATCATGTTTGATGTGGACACTTTGTTTGTGAATGATGTGAGCGAGAGCTTTTTTATCCCCCTTGAAATGCATTATTTTGGGGCTGCGAGGGAAAAGGATTTGATCGCTATGAACAGGAATTCGGCTAAAGATTTATACGAATTACGCCAAATGCGAGCAGAAACTATTGGTGTTACTGACGCTTTCCCTAATTTAGAAGAAGCTCAAATCCTTTTTGACAACTACTTTAATGCAGGGTTTTTAGCCTTAAACTTAGCATTATGGCGTAAAGAAAACCTTGAAAACCAATTGATCGGGTTTTTCATTTTGAAAAATGAAAAACTTTTATTTAGCGATCAAGATGCTTTATGTTTTGTGTGCCGGGGTAGGATTTTAGAATTGCCTTATTCCTATAATGCCCATCCTAGTTTCCTTGATACGCCCTCATTCCCTAGCTTTAAAGAAGCGCGCATGCTGCATTTTTGGGGCGATAAACCCTGGAAACTCTTAAGCGTCTTTGGCGCGAAAAAATGGCATGAAGTTTTGATTGAAACGCCTTTTAAAGAGAATTATTTTAACGCATCTTTTTTGGATCACCTCTTTGATACCCTCCAATACAAAAATAAAGAAATCCAATGCAACAAAGTCCTATCTTTTTCAGACAAACGGTATTCTTTTGAATTTCTTTTGCCTAGGCTTTCTTCTAAACTCCTTATAGAATTTTTGCTTTTTAAAATCAAGCAAAAAGTGAAGCGGTTAATTAAAAAAATACTAAAAGCGTTTTCTATAACCTAAAAAGCTTCTTGAAGTTGGCTTTCTTGCCACCTTATGAAACAATTTTTAAAATCAATGCGAGCAAGCATGCGTTTGCGTGGGCTGGATGTCCTTATTATCGGCTAGTTTTTCCTTTTCCACTCTCTCTAAAAAAGCACTCAAATCTTGCGCCATTTTTTCAAAAATCTTAGCGCTCACGCTATCAGGGTGAGAAATCACAATCGGTTCACCCTTATCCCCCCCTAAACGCACTTTAGGCTCTAAAGGGAGCTTGGCTAAAATCTGCGTGTTATAAGCCTCTAATAATCCACTCATGGAATTTGAGCCAAAAATCTCACTCTCTTTCTTGCAATGCTCGCACACAAAACTCCCCATATTTTCTACAATGCCCGCAATAGGAATGTGTAGTTTCTTAAACATGTCCAAACTCCGTTTAGCGTCATCTAAACTCACTATTTGAGGCGTCGTAACGGTGATTCCTGCACTCAAAGGCACAGCTTGGGCTAGCGTGAGCTGCGCATCGCCTGTTCCTGGGGGCATATCCACCACTAGCACATCTAAATCCCCCCAAATAATATCGCTTAGCATCTGCTCAATCGCTCGCATAAGCATAGGCCCTCTCCAAATGAGACTCTGCCCTTCATCATACAAAAGCCCCATGCTCATCACAGAAACGCCAAAAGCCTTTAAAGGAATGAGTTTTTTACCGCTAGGATCCATGATCACATCAGCGTTTTGCAAGCCCATCATTCTAGGGATATTAGGGCCATACACATCAGCGTCTAATAACCCCACTTTTTGGTTTAAATTCGCTAAAGCGATGCTTAAATTCACGCTGGTGGTGCTTTTACCCACACCGCCCTTGCCTGAGCTTATCATGACCACATGCTTGATGTTTTTAGCCAAATTTTTAGTGGTAGGCTTTGGGGCTTGCGGTTTAGGCGGGGTTTTAATATCCAAATTCAAAGCTTTCACGCCCTTTTCTTGCATCGCTTTGGAGATATTTTCCCTTAAAATCGCGCTCGTCTCTTCAGAGCTTGAGGGGATTTCTATTAAAAGCCCTAATTGATCGTCATGCAAGGTGATGTTTTTAACAAAACCAAAGCTGACAATATCCTTTTCAAAATTAGGGTAAATGATCGTTTTTAACGCGTTTAAGACATCTTCTTGGGTGAGCATTTTAATCCTTAAAATGATAGTATTTGAATTTTCTTTATAGCATGTTTTGTTTAATTTTGCATTATAAATTAAATTTGCGTTTTTAAAGGATAGGGCATGGAATTTTATAAGCGTGTTTTGAAATTGCACCATTTTAGGAATTTGGGTAGAAAATCGCCTGCCAAATTGCTTTTAAATTCAAGTTTTGAAAACAAACATGGGGGGTTGGTGGTTTTAGTGGGGGAAAATAATGTCGGCAAAAGCAATGTTTTAGAAGCTTTGACAATCTTTAATGATGCGGATGTTAAACTTTGTAGTGAAGAAGATTATTTCAAAAACCATAAAAAAGACACCCTTTTAAGTTTAGAAGAAAAAACAATCCTTGATCATAAAATCACAGGTTTTTCTTGCGTGGATTTGAAGATTCAGACTGAAAAGATTGGCGAGGGATTAAAAGAATTATCAAAAATATTAATCAGCTATCCTTTTTGTGTTTTTGTGGGGGGTTTTATCAATCTCATCATGTCTTATGGTGTATTAGATTCGTTTTTAAAATCCTACAAAGAAAAATTAAAATTGAGCGCATTTTCAACTAGACAAGCCAATCATCTGCTTTTCAAAAAATTAATTAAACATTTAAGTGGTAATAATCAATTGGTTAAAAATTTTTGTCAGTGTATAAGAGAAATTATAGAATACAACGCTCCTAATAAAGAATACAAACCCAATCAATTTTTTATGATGGGGAAAGGCAAACAAAAACAATTAGCAGAAATTTATTCTCGTTTAAAAAGACTTAATGAAAGAAAAATTGAACCAAAAAATATGGGAGATATCTTAAAAAAGATAGAAGCTTTAGATGAAATTTTTAGAACTACCGACTTTGATGAAAAATTTGCACCAAAAATTAAAGTTTTACAAAATGAACAATCTCAAGAAAGATTGTCAAATTTTATTAAAGATATTATTAAAGAGATAGACGAAAAATACCCTATCAATGAAAATTTTAAGAAGCAATTTGATGAGTTTGAATCAAATGTTAAACACCTTAATGAAACAAAAAAGGATTTTTAAACGAAAAAAAGAATCATGGATAAAAGAAATTGAAAATTACTGTGAAAGTGAATACAACAGCGAAAAAGAGTCAAAGATTAATTATGATGTTTTGTTGGATAATATCCAACAAATATGCAAAAATTATATAGCAAGTCATGCTGTTAATGATGTATCTAAAGATATTAAATCCATGATGTGTCAGCTTTATTTGAAAAAGATAGATTTATTAGTCAATTCAGAAATCGAACAATACAGATACAGTGATTTTCTTGAATCAGCAAGAAAATTTCTGTGGGAAGACATAAAAACTTTAGATGAAAAGAGTGGCGTTCATTTGTTCCCTAAAAATATTGGTGAAATCAAAGATAAATTTGAAACAAACAAGGAAAAATTCAAACAAAGCAAAAACTATTTTGAGTTCGCAGAATATTGCCGAGAGTGTAACCCCTATACAGCGTTTCAAGGTTTAAGAAATAAAGTTCAATTCCCTTTAAGCGGTGGTTTATCTTATAAGTCTTACAAACTCGTGCCAACCATGAAAGAATACAAAGAGCCAAAAATCACAGATAACGACTTTAAGGCTGTATTATTTACTTGCATTGATTATTCTTCCCCTTCTGAATTTGACCAATGGGATTGGTTCTTTAGAAATTCATTGTTTAGGAAAATGGACTTTCACCCTAATGCAATTTGGAATTTTTTTGGGAGCATTTTAAAAGATGGTCAAGCGTTACAAATAATAATGTTTGATAAAAATAATGATTTAGTAATCTATGATTCTGAAAAATCGTTCAATATCCCTGAAAAATACTTGCAAGAAATAGACCAAGAATCACTAAAAGAGATCAGACAATCAAAACATCTTTTTCCAATTGAAGTAAAACGCAAATACAATAATAATGTATGTCAATTTGAATTTTTTAAAAAAGACACAAGCCATCTTTTATTTAAGGTAAATTTTACAGAAATATTAGAAAATCTTGCAGAAATCTTGGAATACAACATGCAATTAAAAATAGATTCTTTGATTACAAAAGAATTTAACAGGCTTTTAGCGATCGCTGAAGATAGTTCTCAAGATAGTTACCAATTGAAAATTCATGTCCGACACAATAATGAGCTTTCTGAAGAGAAGGAATACAAGGCATATGAAATAAAACTTGAAGTTTATGATTGCAGAAAATCCCACGATCAAAATGAGCCAATCATCTTAAGCCAGCAAAGCACCGGCTTCCAATGGGCGTTTAATTTCATGTTTGGTTTTCTCTACAATGTAGGATCAAATTTTAGTTTTAACCATAATATTATCTATGTCATGGACGAGCCAGCCACTCACTTGAGCGTGCCATCTAGAAAGGAGTTTAGGAAGTTTTTAAAAGAATACGCTCATAAAAACCATGTTACTTTTGTTTTAGCCACTCATGACCCCTTTTTAGTGGATACGGATCATTTAGATGAAATAAGGATTGCAGAAAAAGAAACATATGGCTCTGTAATCAAGAATCACTTTAACTATCCCCTAAATAATGCAAGCAAAGACTCCGACGCCCTAGATAAAATCAAACGCTCTTTAGGGGTGGGTCAGCATGTTTTCCACAACCCCCAAAAACACCGAATCATCTTTGTAGAAGGCATCACGGATTATTGTTATTTGAGCGCTTTTAAATTGTATTTGTGCTACAAAGAATACAAAGACAACCCCATTCCTTTCACTTTCTTACCCATTTCAGGGCTTAAAAACAATCCAAACGATATGAAAGAAACCATTAAAAAACTTTGCGAGTTAGACAATCACCCTATTGTTTTGACAGATGATGACAGAAAATGCGTTTTTAACCAAAAAGCAACGAGCGAACGATTTAAAAGGGCTAATGAAGAAATGCATGATCCCATCACAATCCTACAACTCTCAGACTGCGATGAAAATTTCAAACAAATTGAAGATTGTTTCAGCGCGAACGATAGAAAAAAATACGCTAAAAATAAGCGAATGGAATTGGCCATGGCGTTCAAAACAAGGCTTTTGTATGGCGAAAAAGACGATGCGGTGAGCGAAGAAACAAAAGAGAATTTTAAAAAATTGTTTGAGTGGATAAAAAAAGAGTGCAATAATCCAACGATTAAAAAAGAATATATCAAATTTGATTATAATACCCCACAAATATTATAAAGTGAAAGGATTTTGATGTTTAAAAAAATGTGTTTAAGCCTGCTGATGATAAGCGGTGTTTGTGTGGGGGCAAAGGATTTGAATTTCAAGCTGGATTATCGCGCGACTGGGGGGAAACTCATGGGGAAAATGACGGACTCTAGTCTTTTAAGCATCACTTCCATGAACGATGAACCGGTGGTGATTAAAAACCTTATTGTCAATAGGGGAAATTCATGCGAAGCGACTAAAAAAGTAGAACCCAAATTGGGCGATAAGTTTAAAAAAGAAAAACTCTTTGATCATGAATTAAAGTATTCGCAACAGATATTTTACCGCTTGGATTGCAAGCCTAACCAATTGTTAGAAATTAAAATCATCACGGACAAGGGCGAGTATTACCATAAATTTTCCAAATAAAAATTTGATTTTTGTTCTAATGGGGTGTTGGTGATAAAATTTAAAAATGCTAAAAGTATTTTTTAATATAAAAGTTTTCGTAGCAAACGATAGCTTCTTGTAATGCAGTATTATGGGGTTAGGGGGGATTTAGTTGGGGTGGTTAAAGGGATATTAAAGCGCAAAATATCCCCCTATCCCTTTAAAAGTTTGCCATAAAATAAAGCAACCAAAGCCCCCTTTTTTAAAAAAACAGACTAAAGAATATTAATTTCTATATTAGGTTCTCAATTGGTTGTTGGTTGAGTTTTTGGTTGAGACGCTACTAATCATTGGAAGAATTCTGTTCAAAAAAAATATAAAAAATAACAAAAGGATGAGTATAACCGACTATTATAATAGTCAGTTATTTATCTTATAAAATTAAAGAAAGTTATATAACCTAATTAGATAAGATAAATATTAAAGCGATAACTGGTCCAATTATATAAGGAAAATATTATTATAGTAACTAGAATAGAGCCGAGATATTCAACGAATTATATTCTACTAAAAAACCATCACTCTCAACTTCATCGTCATCAGTATCGCCTCTAAATGCCATTATGGTAGCTCTAATAGCTGTTAATACTAACCCAATAATAACAATAGGTATTAAAATAACTACTAGCTCCTAATCCTTATCTGTCTTTTACTTTAAAAATAATTTCTGCTATAAGAAATAAAATCCCTAAAGAAACCCCTTTTATGGAGTCCCTTTTTGAGCTTGCTCTAAAGCCATTTGCGCATGCTTGCAATCCTTTTTAAAAGACTTCGTAATAAAATTAACCTTAAGCGTCGAATCAAAGGCTTGATGGCATTTTTTAAGCTTGTGATCGCGCTCTTGCGGGTCTTGCAAATAATATTTCACTGAATGCACAAAACTGAAATGAAACCCCATAGGAGGGATACGGCTATCTGGAGTGCCTTCGCAAAAATCGCTACAATAACTGCTTTGCGACTTTAACCCCCCCAACACCATTAAAAATAAAAAAATTATCTTTTTCATCAATACTCCTTTATCCTTTTTATCCGCCAAAATACACCAACGCTGAACCCCAAGTCAATCCCCCACCAAAAGCGTCTAAAAGCATTAAATCGCCCTTTTTCAAACGCCCCTCTTCATAAGCTTCACCCATGGCCATAGGGATACTGGCTGCTGAAGTGTTGCCGTATTTATGCACGGTTAAAACCACTTGCTCATCTTTAAAATCCAAATGCTCTCGCACCGCTTGAATGATCCTAAAATTAGCTTGATGCGGGATAAACAGACGCACATCTTCAGGTTTGAGAGCGTTTTTTTCTAAGATCATTTCCACATCTTTTAAAAGCGTTTTCACCGCCAGTTTAAACACTTCATTGCCTTTCATGCACAAAAAAGGCTCTAAAGCTTCTTCTTTAGCGTTAAAGGGCGTGAGTTTTAGAGTCCTTGGCGTATAAAGATAATTAGAAAAATTCCCGTTCGCTGAAATCTGCACGTCTAAAATGCTTTCTTTTAAATGTTTGGTTCTGCCTATCACGCACGCCCCAGCCCCATCGCCAAATAAAATACAAGTCCCCCTATCTTTAAAATCCAACACGCTGCTCGTTTTTTCTGCCCCCACAATCAGCACATTTTCGCACATCCCGCTCTCAACATAAGCCTTAGCCACCGATAATAAATAAATAAAACCCGTGCAAGCGGCTGAAATATCAAACGCCGGCTTGTTTTCAATGCCTAATTTCGCGCTCAACACGCAAGCAGTTGAAGGCATGGCCAAAAAATCAGGGCTTAAAGTCGCTACAACCACCAAATCAATGTCTTTTGGGGTTAAATGCGCTCTCTCTATGGCTTGTTTAGCCGCTATTACCCCTAAATCGCTGCTTTTTTCTTCATCGTTAGCGAAACGGCGCTCTTTGATACCGGTTCTTTTTTCTATCCATTCATCGCTGGTATCCAAAAATTGCTGAAACTCTGCATTTTTCACACGCTCGCTTGGAACATGCATCGCAATGGATTTAAGAGAGGCGTAAAATTCCATTCAATCCCCTTAACATAGTCATCTTTAAGCGTCTTGCTGATCACTTTGATGTGCAGAAACGCTAGGCTTCAAGCTCTCAAACGCTTGAGTAATCCTCAAACAAACCTGACTTTCAACAGTGCTAATGGCCTGATAAATCGCGCATTCAACCGCTCTAGCGTTGCTCTTGCCATGGCTAATGATCACACTTTTATTCACGCCTAAAAGCGGTGCTCCCCCATATTCAGCGTAATCGGTTTTTTGTTTTAAAATACCAAACGCATTCTTAAGCATCAAAGCCCCCATTTTAGATTTAAAAGAGCTTTTAATTTCATCTTTAAAAATAGAGCCTATCGCGCTAGCGACCCCTTCTGTTGTCTTTAAGACCACATTCCCCATAAAGCCATCGCAAACCACCACATCCACAACCCCTTTGAAAATATCGCTCCCCTCCACATTGCCATAAAAGAAGTCATAAGCTTTCAACATTTTATGCGTTTCTTTAACGAGCATGTTCCCTTTAATATCTTCTTCGCCATTACTCAAAAGACCCACTTTAGGGCTGTCATAATGCAACACGCTTTTAGCGTATTCATACCCCATAAGAGCAAAATCAATCAAATATTCAGGCTTGCAATCCGTGTTCGCTCCTGCGTCTAACAGCACACTAGGGCGTTTGCCAACGCTAGGCATTAAAGTGCAAATAGCAGGCCTTTCAACCCCCTTGATGCGTCCTAAACGCAAGGTCGCTAAACCCATAGTCGCTCCGCTATGCCCCGCTGAAATCAAAGCGTCAGCCCCATTTTTCAAAATATCCATGCCCAAGTAAATGGAAGATTCCTTACGCTTAATCGCCTCAGTGGCGGCTTCTTCCATTTTAATATAATCTTGCGTGTGGATCATTTCCACTTTGCTGGCTAACTCTTTAGAAATAAAAGGGGTCGCTTTGTCTTTATCCCCCACTAAAACCGCACTAAAACTCTTATTCTCTAAAGCCCTTGAGACTCCCTCAATAATGGGTAAAACCCCATGGTCAGCCCCCATTAAGTCTATTACAATTTTCATCATGCGTCCTTAAAAGGCTTGTTGCAATCCGTTGCAATCCTTTAAAATACTTTCTATCACTAAAGATAGCTTTTATATTAGTATTCTTTAGTAAATTTGTTAATATGGTGGGGAAGCTTCCAAGTGCCATCTTTGGCTTTCACAGGTTTAGCCAACTTAACGCTATAATGCGTACGCCTTTTTGCCGCTCTTGTCTTACTCACTCTTCTATCAGGTACTGCCATAAATTCTCCTTCATTTCAATCTGCATAATGGTAGTCTAATTTAATAGACTCCACTTCAGAGCGTAAAATTTCGCTCAAATCAATAAAACCATTGAAAGATTCAATAACATCTAAATTATCAAAATCCAAACTTTGGCTTTGCGTATCCCACAACCCGTCTGAAATATGCAAAACCAACGACTCATCAAGGTTTTTTTTAAACTCTTTACCGCTTGTATCGCAAATAAGCATCAATTCACCCTTAAGGCGCGCTTCCAAACGAAACAATTTCGCCCCCACTCGTATAACTTCGCCCTCTAAAACCACTCCCTCATGCTCTAAAGAAAACGCTTTAGGCGCATTAAAAGCGATTTTACGCATTTCAAATTGCATGCTTACTTAAAAACGCCCTTAAACCTTAAAGATCTCTAGCGGCAAAAAAGAAAGCGATTTCATTGTGTGCGTTTTCCAAGCTATCGCTCCCATGCACCGCATTAGCGTCAATGCTTTCAGCAAAATCTGCTCTGATAGTGCCTTTTTGGGCGAGTTTGGGATCAGTCGCTCCCATAAGATCTCTGTTTTTAGCCACGGCATCCTTGCCCTCTAAAACCATAACCACCACCGGACCACTGACCATAAACTCTATTAGATCTTTAAAAAAGGGTCTCTCTCTGTGGATCGCATAAAAATTTTCAGCGTCTTTAACGCTCAAATGCAAGCGTTTCATAGCAATCACTTCCAAGCCGTTACTTTCAAAGCGATCAATGATTTTACCTACCACTTTTTTCTTAAGTGCATCCGGTTTAATAATAGACAGCGTTCTTTGTTTCAATTTAAACTCCTTGTGAATTGTTGATTATACAAAAATTTTTTAAAATATTACCCTTAAAGTATTTTTTTAACGCTTAAAGAACGCTTTAATCTCTTCAGCTTTGTTGGTTTTTTCCCAAGTGAATTCCTCTAATTCGCGCCCAAAATGCCCATAAGCTGAAGTGAGCGAATAAATGGGTCTTAATAAATCCAAGCTTTCAATAATGCCTTTTGGCGTGAGTTTGAAAACCGATTTCACGCATTTTTCCAACTCCGCGCTTGAATACTTGCTCGTGTTATGCGTGTTCACATAGATAGACACTGGCTCTATCACCCCAATCGCATAAGCAAGCTGCACGGTCGCTTTATCGCAAACCCCACTCGCTACCAAATTTTTAGCCACATAGCGGGCCGCATAAGCCGCGCTCCTATCCACTTTGCTAGGGTCTTTCCCGCTAAACGCTCCCCCACCATGCGGGCAACTCCCCCCATAAGTATCCACGATGATTTTTCTGCCCGTCAAACCCGCATCGCCTTGCGGCCCACCGATAACGAATTTTCCTGTAGGATTGACAAAAAACTTGATATTGTCATGCAAATATTCTTTGGGTAAAACCTTATACACGATCTCTTCAATCACGGCTTCTTTTAAATGCTTTTGTGAAACTTCTGGAGAATGTTGGGTGGAAATGACAATCGTATCAATGCTTACAGGCTTGTTGTTTTCATAACGCACGCTCACTTGAGACTTGCCATCAGGCCTTAAAAAAGGCAAAGTGTTGTCTTTTCTTTTTTGAGCCAGAGCGAAAGTGAGCTGGTGCGCTAAATGAATGGGTAAGGGCATGAGCGTTTCAGTCTCTTTGCATGCATAACCAAACATAAGCCCTTGATCCCCTGCCCCAATCTCGCCATCTTCTCTATCTACGCCTTGATTAATATCAGGGCTTTGCTCGCCAACGCCATTTAAAACCGCCGCGCTTCTGTAATCAAAGCCATAAAGAGCGTCTGTATAGCCAATCTTTTTAACCACTTCTCTTGCAATCTCTTGCATAGGGGCATAAACAGAAGTTTTTAACTCGCCAGTGATCATGCAAAACCCGTTAGAAACTAAAGTCTCGCATGCGACTTTGGCTTTTTGATCCCGATCAATAATGTAATCTAAAACCGCATCGCTGATTTGATCAGCCATTTTGTCAGGATGCCCCTCGGTTACTGATTCGGAAGTGAAAAGAAAACTATCTTTCATTGATTGTCCTTATTAAAATAATCATTCGTATTCAAAATGGGCTTATTATAGCTTATTTCATTCTTTAAGACTTAAAAAACCCTTTAGCTTTTTGCAACAAACTCGTTTTTTGCTGTTTCCTGAAATTCGTTCGTAAATGAGCCAAGAAATGGTGCCATTCATGGATTTCCATAGCAGGGATCGCTCCGGCAAAATTAGTGTTAGGGGGCAAGTCTTTACCCACCGCGCTTTTACCCCCAATTTGAGTGAATTCGCCCACATGCAAATGCCCTCCAATGCCCACTTGACCGCCAAAAACCACATTACGGCCTGTGGTTGTAGAGCCGCTCAAGCCCACTTGAGAAACGACGATGCTGTGCTCGCCTAAAACGCAATTATGCCCGATTTGAACCAGGTTATCAATCTTAACGCCCTCTTTAATCAAAGTCTCGCCAAACACCGCCCTATCAATCGCTGTGTTAGCGCCAATTTCTACATTTTTTTGAATCCTAACAATCCCCACATGCTCAATTTTGACATGCTCTCCTAAAGCGGTGTGCGCATAACCAAAGCCATCGCCTCCGATCACACTGCCTGCATGGATGATGACATTGTCCTCTAAAATCGTGTTTTGATACAAGATCACACGAGGATACAAAACGCAATTTTTACCAATTTTGACCCCATCAGCGATCACCACGCCCGGATAAATCAAAGAGTTTTCGCCAATTTCTACGCCCTCTCCAATCATCACATTAGGCATGATCGTTACTTTTTCAAAATGTTTAGGTTCATTCACGCTTTGTGGGTTTTTAAAAAAAGGGATTTTAAAGGCATGCGAAGCTTTGGCAAAGGCTAAATGCGGGTTATCCACGATTAAAGCTTGCATGCGTTTTGGCACTTTAGAAGATTCTTTTTTACGGATAAACACCGCCCCGGCTTTGGAATCTTTTAAAAGTTTAAGGTAACGCGCTTGGTCAATATAGCTAATATCATTAGGCGTGGCCTTATCCAATTCCGCTAAGGCATGCACTTCAAAATCGTTTGAAAATTCCGTTTCAATAGAATAGGCACTCAACAATTCGCTTAATTTCATCAATACCCCTTATTGTTCTGCAAATCCCACAATAGCGTAGCTTTATTATCTTTTTCTTCCACAGCCCCCATGCCCATAACATGATAGCCAGCATCCACAAAATGCACTTCCCCACTCACGCCACTAGACAAGCTAGAGAGCAAATACATCCCGGCATTGCCCACTTCTTCTAAACTCACATTTTTCCTTAAAGGAGCGTTGATTTCATTCCATTTTAAAATCATCCTAAAATCAGCGATCCCGCTAGAAGCGAGCGTCCTGATAGGCCCAGCCGATAGGGCATTCACCCTTATATGATGCTTGCCTAAATCCACCGCTAAATAACGCACCGCGCTCTCTAGGGCCGCTTTAGCCAACCCCATCACATTGTAATGCGCCATGTATTTGGTGCTGCCCAAATAGCTTAAAGTCAAAACAGACGCCCCGTTATTCAATAAAGGTTTTAGAGTGTTTGTCAGCTCTATTAAAGAATAAACAGAAATTTCCATAGCGGTGTTAAACGCGCTTTTAGAAGTTTCTAACAAGCTCCCTTCCAAAGCCTCTTTAGGGGCAAAGGCCACGCTATGAACGATAAAATCCAATGAGCCTAAATCCTTTTTAACGCTATTGTATAGCGGCTTGAAATGCTCTTCTTTGCTCACATCTAATTCATACACATAGGGGCTATTCAATTCCTGCGCGATAGGCCTCACGCGCTTTTCTAAGCTCTCATTCAAATAAGTGAAAGCCAGAGTAGCCCCTTGATTGAAGCAAGATTGAGCGATCCCATAAGCGATGGATTTATTGTTTGCCACCCCTACAATAAGCCCTTTTTTATCTTTTAAAAATCCCATGATTTTCCTTTATAAAAATGAAATGATTGTTTTAAAATTTTCTAATTCCCAAGACGCGCTCCCGATCAACAAGCCATCCACGCTATCAATCCCTAAAATTTCTTTAGCGTTTTGCGCATTCACGCTCCCCCCATACAACAAGGG
This sequence comes from Helicobacter pylori SA213A, assembly GCF_000476275.1. Classification (GTDB taxonomy): domain Bacteria; phylum Campylobacterota; class Campylobacteria; order Campylobacterales; family Helicobacteraceae; genus Helicobacter; species Helicobacter pylori_CL. The sequence goes on along the minus strand of NZ_CBOM010000001.1, from coordinate 69,860 downwards.
CGTTTTTTGATTTAAGATTTGCTTTAAAAAACCATGCGTGAGGTAAATATCTTCTAAAGAAGCGCTTTTTTTGGTGCCAATCGCCCAAATAGGCTCATACGCCACAATTAAATTGGAATAATTAAGATCAATATTTTCTAATTGCTCGCTTAAAAATTCCTTTACAGCCACTAAACCCTTTTCTCTGGTTGTTAATTCTTCGCCAATACAATAGACAATTTTAAAATTTTTATTTTTAAAAAAATCAAACTTTTCTTTCAAAAAACTAGGGCTTTCCTGTAAAAGCGTCCGCCTCTCGCTATGCCCTATTAAAAGGGTGTGGATTTTGAGTTCTTCTAAATGCTTTGAAGTGATTTCACCGGTAAAAGCCCCCAAATCCTTAGGGTAAGCGTTTTGCACTCCTAAAGTGAAATGCAAAAACGAATTAGGCAATAACCCCAAAAAATCAGGGAATACAAACACCCTATCAAAATGCTGCGGTTTTAAAGTCTTTTCTAATTCTTTTAAATACGCATGGCTTTTAAAAATAGGCATAGCGGATTTAAAATTGGCCATGGCAATTTTTGTCATTGAATGATCCTTATTTTATAGGTGGTAACTATCCCTTATTATATCTAATAGCGTTTAAAAAATGTAAATTTTAAACAATAGCCCCCTTGAATTGAATTTTTTCCCAATTTAGGTTTTGTTTATAAGAAAAATTATTTCAAATGTAGTAAAATTAAGGCAGTGTTTTTGCGTCAAGCGATTTTAGGTTAATTTTGAGTTTTTAGGAGCAGTTTTTATGCAACAAGAAGAGATTATAGAGGGTTATTATGGCGCTAGCAAAGGGCTTAAAAAGAGCGGTATTTATGCCAAGCTGGATTTTTTACAGAGCGCTACGGGTTTGATTTTAGCGCTCTTTATGATAGCACACATGTTTTTGGTCTCAAGCATCTTGATTAGCGATGAAGCCATGTATAAAGTGGCGAAATTTTTTGAAGGGAGCTTGTTTTTAAAAGCGGGCGAGCCGGCTATTGTGAGCGTGGTTGCAGCAGGAGTTATTCTTATTTTAGTCGCGCATGCTTTTTTGGCGTTGAGAAAGTTCCCTATCAATTATCGGCAATACAAGGTTTTTAAAACCCACAAGCATTTGATGAAACATGGCGATACGAGTTTGTGGTTTATCCAGGCTTTAACCGGGTTTGCGATGTTTTTCTTAGCGAGTATCCACTTGTTTGTCATGCTCACAGAGCCTGAAAGTATTGGGCCTCATGGCTCAAGCTATCGTTTTGTCACGCAAAACTTTTGGCTTTTGTATATTTTCTTATTGTTTGCCGTAGAATTGCATGGCTCTATCGGGTTGTATCGCTTAGCGATTAAATGGGGGTGGTTTAAGAATGCGAGCATTCAAGGCTTGAGAAAAGTCAAATGGGCGATGAGCGTGTTTTTTATTGTTTTAGGGCTTTGCACCTATGGGGCTTACATTAAAAAAGGTTTAGAAAATAAGGACAATGGCATTAAAACCATGCAAGAAGCCATAGAAGCTGATGGGAAATTCCACAAAGAATAAGGGTAGAAAATGAAAATAACATATTGTGATGCGCTAATTATTGGAGGCGGATTGGCCGGGTTAAGGGCTAGTATCGCATGCAAACAAAAGGGTTTAAACACCATCGTTTTAAGCCTAGTACCTGTCAGGCGTTCGCATTCTGCGGCCGCTCAAGGGGGCATGCAAGCGAGTCTTGCGAACGCTAAAAAAAGCGAGGGTGATAATGAAGATTTACACTTTTTAGACACGGTTAAGGGGAGCGATTGGGGGTGCGATCAGCAAGTGGCTAGAATGTTTGTAACCACTGCCCCTAAAGCCATTAGGGAATTGGCCAGTTGGGGGGTGCCTTGGACTAGGATTAAAAAGGGCGATAGGCCTGCGGTCGTCAATGGTGAGCATGTTATCATTACCGAAAGAGACGACAGGCATGGTTATATCTTAAGCCGTGATTTTGGCGGCACTAAAAAATGGCGCACATGTTTTACGGCTGATGCTACAGGGCATACCATGCTTTATGCGGTCGCTAATGAAGCCTTACACCACAAAGTGGATATTCAAGACAGAAAGGACATGCTCGCTTTCATTCATCATGATAATAAATGTTATGGGGCGGTGGTAAGGGATTTGATCACAGGCGAAATTTCAGCGTATGTTTCTAAAGGCACGCTTTTAGCTACCGGAGGTTATGGGCGCGTGTATAAACACACCACTAACGCCGTGATTTGCGATGGAGCCGGGGCGGCGAGCGCTTTAGAAACCGGCGTGGCTAAATTAGGCAACATGGAAGCGGTGCAATTCCACCCTACCGCTTTAGTGCCAAGCGGGATTTTAATGACCGAAGGTTGTAGGGGCGATGGCGGCGTTTTAAGAGACAAGTTTGGCAGACGCTTCATGCCCGCTTATGAGCCGGAGAAAAAAGAGCTTGCGAGCAGAGATGTGGTTTCAAGGCGGATTTTAGAGCATATCCAAAAAGGCTATGGAGCCAAATCGCCCTACGGGGATCATGTGTGGTTGGATATTGCTATTTTAGGGCGTAACCATGTGGAAAAAAACTTAAGGGATGTGCGCGATATTGCCATGACTTTTGCGGGTATTGATCCGGCTGATAGCGAAGAGCAAACCAAAGACAACATGCAAGGAGCGCCCACTAATGAGCCTGAATACGGGCAAGCGGTGGCTAAGCAAAAAGGCTGGATTCCCATAAAACCCATGCAACACTATTCTATGGGTGGGGTTAGGACAAACCCTAAAGGCGAAACCCATTTGAAAGGCTTGTTCTGTGCGGGCGAAGCGGCATGCTGGGATTTGCATGGGTTTAACCGCTTGGGGGGAAATTCTGTGAGCGAGGCCGTGGTGGCTGGCATGATTATAGGGGATTATTTCGCCTCGCATTGTTTGGAAGCGCAAATTGAAATCAACACGCAAAAAGTTGAAGCTTTCATTAAAGAAAGCCAAGATTACATGCACTTTTTATTGCACAATGAAGGCAAGGAAGATGTGTATGAAATCAGAGAGCGCATGAAAGAAGTCATGGATGAAAAAGTGGGCGTTTTTAGAGAAGGTAAAAGGTTAGAAGAAGCCCTTAAAGAATTGCAAGAGCTTTATGCGCGTTCCAAAAACATTTGCGTGAAAAACAAGGTTTTGCACAATAACCCTGAATTAGAGGACGCTTACCGCACCAAAAAAATGCTCAAACTCGCGCTTTGCATCACTCAAGGGGCGTTACTGCGCACTGAAAGCAGAGGGGCTCACACAAGGATTGATTACCCTAAAAGAGACGATGAAAAATGGCTTAACCGGACTTTAGCGAGCTGGCCTAGCGCTGAGCAAGACATGCCCACGATTGAATACGAAGAATTAGATGTGATGAAAATGGAAATCAGCCCTGATTTTAGGGGCTATGGCAAAAAGGGTAATTTCATTCCCCACCCCAAAAAAGAAGAGCGCGACGCTGAAATTTTAAAAACGATTTTAGAATTAGAAAAGCTTGGAAAAGACAGAGTGGAAGTCCAGCATGCACTCATGCCTTTTGAATTGCAAGAAAAATACAAAGCTAGGAATATGCGTTTAGAAGATGAAGAAGTTAGGGCTAGGGGGGAACATTTGTATTCTTTCAATGTCCATGATTTATTAGACAAACACAACGCCAATCTAAAAGGAGAACACCATGAGTGATAATGAACGAACGATTATCGTTAGAGTGCTAAAGTTTGACCCTCAAAGCGCGGTGAGTAAGCCGCATTTTAAAGAGTATCAATTGAAAGAAACGCCGTCCATGACGCTCTTTATCGCTTTAAACCTCATCAGAGAGCATCAGGATCCGGATTTGAGCTTTGACTTTGTGTGCCGCGCTGGGATTTGCGGATCTTGCGCGATGATGGTTAATGGGAGGCCGAGGCTGGCTTGCAAAACCCTAACTTCTAGTTTTGAAAGCGGAGTAATAACGCTCATGCCCATGCCCAGTTTTACACTCATTAAAGATTTGAGCGTGAATACCGGCGATTGGTTTTTGGACATGACTAAAAGAGTGGAGAGTTGGGCGCATTCTAAAGAAGAAGTGGATATTACCAAACCGGAAAAAAGGATTGAGCCTGATGAAGCTCAAGAGGTTTTTGAATTAGACAGGTGCATTGAATGCGGGTGCTGTATTGCATCTTGCGGGACCAAACTCATGCGCCCCAATTTCATTGGAGCTGCTGGCATGAACAGAGCCATGCGTTTTATGATTGACAGCCACGATGAAAGAAGCGATGATGATTTCTATGAATTAGTCGGCGATGATGATGGCGTTTTTGGGTGCATGAGCCTAATCGCTTGCCATGACACTTGCCCTAAAGAATTACCCTTGCAAAGCAGTATTGCTACTTTGCGCAACCGAATGTTGAAAGTGGGTAAAAGCCGCTAATTTCTTTTAGTGGGTCGTTTTTGAAAATCTTTTTAGTTCTTTTAAGCGTCTTTTTTTTTAGTGGGTGTTTTGGGTTAGTTTATAAAACTCCCATTTCAAACCCCCCTATCTCTTATGACCCTTATACCACCACCATTGGGAGTTTGTATGCCAAAAATCTAAAAGAAAACCCTAACTATAGTGCGGCCATTCTTTTAGAAGATGGCTTTGACGCTTTATTGCATAGAGTGGGCCTTATTAGAATGAGTCAAAAAAGCATTGACATGCAAACTTATATCTATAAGAACGATCTTTCTTCTCAAGTGATCGCTAAAGAGCTTTTAAATGCGGCTAATCGTGGGGTAAAAGTGCGTATCCTTTTAGATGACAACGGGCTAGATTCAGATTTTTCAGATATTATGCTTTTAAATTTCCACAAAAACATTGAAGTGAAAATTTTTAACCCCTACTATATCCGCAATAAAGGCTTGCGCTATTTTGAAATGCTCGCAGACTATGAACGCATTAAAAAACGCATGCACAACAAGCTTTTTATCGTGGATAATTTCGCTGTCATCATAGGGGGCCGTAATATTGGGGACAATTATTTTGACAACGATTTAGAAACGAATTTTTTAGATTTAGACGCTTTGTTTTTTGGGGGGGTTGCTTCAAAGGCTAAAGAAAGTTTTGAAAATTATTGGAAATTCCACCGCTCCATTCCTGTTTCATTGTTAAGAACCCATAAAAGACTCAAAAACAACGCCAAAGAAATCGCTAAACTCCATGAAAAAATCCCTATCAGCGCTGAAGATATTAATGAGTTTGAAAAAAAAGTCAATGATTTTATAGAACGCTTTCAAAAATACCAATACCCTATTTATTATGGGAATGCAGATTTTTTGGCCGATTCGCCTGAAAAAATTGACACGCCCTTGTATTCGCCCATCAAAACCGCTTTTGAAAAAGCCCTTAAAAACGCCAAAGACTCCGTTTTTATCGCTTCGTCGTATTTTATTCCAGGCAAAAAGATGATGAAAATCTTTAAAAATCAGATTGCTAAGGGGATTGAATTGAATATTCTTACCAATTCTCTTTCATCAACGGACGCTATCGTGGTCTATGGGGCGTGGGAAAGGTATCGTAATAAATTAGTGAGAATGGGAGCGAATGTCTATGAAATACGAAACGATTTTTTCAACCGCCAGATTAAAGGGCGCTTTAGCACCAAACATTCCTTACACGGCAAGACGATCGTTTTTGATGACGCTTTGACGCTTCTAGGGAGTTTTAACATTGATCCGCGCTCTGCCTATATCAACACTGAAAGCGCGGTCTTGTTTGACAACCCATCTTTTGCTAAAAGGGTGCGTTTGTCGCTCAAAGATCATGCCCAACAATCATGGCATTTGGTTTTGTATCGGCATAGAGTGATTTGGGAAGCGGTAGAAGAAGGTATTTTAATCCACGAAAAAAATTCGCCTGACACTTCCTTTTTTTTACGCTTGATTAAAGAATGGTCTAAAGTCCTTCCTGAAAGAGAACTTTAAACCCTTTTAATGCCCTTTGTTTTGCGGAAAAGCGATGTTATTGGTAACGGCGGCTAAGAGCGCTGAACACACAAACACCAAATGGATCACGACTTGCCAAAAAATGGGGTTCTGCGATAAGGGCGTGTCCTTAGGAATGTTAGATAAAACATCTTCTAAACTCATGTAGCGTTTGAGCAAGAAAATCGCCGAAATGGCCACAATGGAAAGCGAAACCTTTAATTTTAAGGCGTTAAAATCCGTATGCTTTAGCCAAGTGATTTCGCTAGCATCTACCTTGTCTAGTTTAGAAACAAAGCTTTCATAGCTGGCGAGCAACACCATTAAAACAAGCCCGGCCATAAACAACAAATCCACCAAACCCAAAGCCGATAAAACCAAATCCGTTTCGCTGATCGTGTTTAAATGGCTGAGCATGTGCCACAACTCTTTCATGAACACATAGCCTAAAACCACTAACACTAACGACATGGCAATGCATAAAGGGGCTAGCAACCAACGAGTGGCAAACAACACTCTTTCAATCAATTTTTCTAGCATCTCAACTCTTTTAATTATGGCTTTTTGAAGCCTTGATTATAGCTAATAAAACGCCCCGAGTGGCTAACAGAACGCCTTGATGGAGTGAAATCTCAAGCCATTCTTATGGTGTTTATGGTATAAATTTGAATACCAACATAAGGAGAAGTGAATGAAAACCACTATAAAAAAGATTTTTCAAGAGGAAGGGTACAGCATCCCCAACTATCAGAGGGATTACGCTTGGAAGGACAAGAATTTTAGGGATCTGTGGGAAGATCTAGAAGAAGCGATAGATTACAACAAAAAGGGTCAGGGGCATTTTATAGGCACCATGGTTGTCGCTAATAATGAAGACAACAAAAAATTGTATGACATCATTGACGGCCAGCAACGAACGACTACCATCTTCATGCTCTTGCATGTCTTGGCGAACAAACAAAATGAGAAAGACAAGCAAGAGACAAGAAAATATCTATACCAAAAGGGAGAATTAAAATTAGAAGTCGCTCCTCAAAACCAAAGCTTCTTCAAAGTGCTCTTGGAAGCGGCAGAAAAGGGGAATATCAGCCAGAAAAAGATGCAGACACTGAGGGTAAGCAAAATCTCTTTGAAGTTTTGAAGGCCATCTTGGATAAGGTCAGCAAATTGAATAAAGAAGAAGTGAATGAGCGTTTGGAAGCACTTTTGGAAATGGTTTTGATGCGGCTTGAAGAGCCCGATCCTGGAAGAGCCATCAGAACCTTTCAAAGCGTGAATGACAGAGGCGTGCCTCTTCTCTTGCTAGACAAACTAAAATCCCTCCTCATCTATTACTCCAACACTTTTTGCGATGGGAAAAGGGGGCTAGACCAGTTCATCAACGATCATTTTGGAGAAATTTTTAAGATCTTTGCCAAGATCAAAAAGAGCAACCACATCTCTAGCGTTGGAGGCTCAAACTTTGATGAAGGCGACATCTTCCGCTACCACGCAGGGAGTCAAAGATTTGATGGGATCGATTTTTTAGGGCACTACAAAGCAAGCACAGACAACACATACGAACAACTCAAAGATGAACTAAAAGAAATCAAAAACAAAACAAGCAAAACAAGCAAATTGAAAAGTTTCATCCAATCCTATGTCAGCGATTTGAAAAACTTCTATCAGGCTTTCTTTGATCTATTGAGCGAGATTGACACCAACCCAACCACCTTTAAAGTCATGCTCATCAACAAGATCAAACCGTCTTTTTTCAATTCGCTCATCCGCCTGAAAATCAACAACGAACTAGACGATGAAACGCTGAGACTCTTTGCCAAAACCTATATCTTGCTTTCCAAAGGTCGCAAAGGAGTGGATTCAGTAGCCTACAACCTGATTCATGAGTATCTTGACAAGGGTAAAGAGGGATTGAAGAGCAAGATGATCGCTCAATGCAGAAATGATATAGAGCAGGCTTCTTGGAAACTTGTAAAGGACGCACCCAACCCATCATGCTTCCATTATATCTTCTTTGAAAAGAACTGCCAAGAGATGGGTCTTGCCGATCTCAAAAAATTGATCCCTGGGAAGCAACTCTCCCAAGACATAGAACACATCATCCCCATCAATTTATCAGAACAGAAATTCAGCAATAAGGGCAGAGATCTTGGTTTTGAAGACAAGGAAGATCTTAGAGCTTATATTAACACATACGGCAACCTCATCTCCCTAGAAAACTCGCTCAATCGTAAGGCAAGCGATAAGGATCTGTATGGGAAAGATGAAATCTATAAGGAGAGTAGAATCCCTTTTAATAGGTGCTTTAATGTAAAAGGTTTCAATAAAAAGGCCTTGATAGCAAGGAATGATGAAATGCAAGAATGGCTGATCAACACCTTTTTTAAAGATTTTGCCGCCCACTAAGGATTAAAGAAGCGTGAGCGCGCTTGCTCTCTTGCTTCTAGCCCCACCACCCATAAAGCTAGTTCCAAACCGATCTCTTCTTTGGAGGGTTAGGGGTTATCAAACAACAAACAATAATTTCATAAGATTTAAACGCTCCGTAGTTTTCAAACAACAAACAAATACTTTTAACGAATGAATGCTCTTTAAGGCTGAATTCAAACGCAAGAATTATCTGAATTTCTCAAAGACCAAATAGGTATATTGATCAAAAAAATCTGTTTATCTTCATTCTCTGTTAAAATTATCCGAGCCGATGGAGTAAGCTAACCCATCGTTTTAGAGCTTGGGCGATCCACTAAAAACGCCCAAGAAAGAAATAAGAATTTTTAGCCCAAACCCCTAATGCGCTTCTATGACAACCGGTTTAGTCATCTTTTTACTGACTTCATCAGCATGCATTAAGGCTTCTTGCTTGCTCTTATAAGGGCCTATGAGATAGCGCTTCGTTGCTCCCCTATCTTCAATCTTATGGGGGAATTGGTTAAACGCTTGCAAAAAGGCTTTATTGGGCGTGTGTGCAAAAACCCCCACTTGCAAATAATGCCCTTTAGTAAGAGTGGTTTTAGAATTGGCTTTTTTAGGAACTTCTTTATGAGCTTCTTTTTTAGCTTTTGGCTCTTTAGCCGCATGCTTAGCTTTATCTTTATGTGCTTCTTTATCTTTTGGCGCTACTTTAGGCTTTTTATGGGGGGTTTCTTTTTTAGCTACAGCCTGAGATTCTTTTTGAGCGCTCATGGGAATAGACTCAACAGCTTTTAATTCTTTTTGAGCTTCTTGCGTTTCTTCTGCTGTTTTCATCTCCGTTTGAGTTTGATTGGTTTGAGTGGGCATGTTAAACGCATCATTTTCTTGTTTTTTAACATTATCCGCTACTTTGTCTAGCTTGTCTTCTTGCTTGGAAGGATCCAAATTCAAGCTTTCAAACTCATCGTCTTTTTTCTCGTCTTTAGTGTTGCCTATTTTTTGCATCCCGCTATCGGTTTGTAAAAAAGTCTCTTTAGGAGCGACTCTCGTGCTTTTCCAAAACACCATTAAAAGCACCGCTAAAATGATAATGGCTATAGCCACGATCAAAAACACCTTTTTAGTGCCGCCCCCATTATTTTCTTCTTCTAAGATCACTTCATTCAGTCTTTCTTTTTCTGACATCAAAAATCCTTTCAAAAATGGTTATAAATGCTTCGCCCAAGAGCTCCCTCGCTCTTTTGCAAACACTTCATAAGGTAAAGCTAAAATATTAAATTCCTTAGGCCATTCATTGCTAGGGAAAACCTTCCATTCTTTAGGCAACCCTTGTGCTAATTTCATAGACAAAGTTTTAACCAACCTTTCACCCTCGCCTAACTCCGTATGCCCCTTATGCACATACAAATGCAAATGCCCAGGCGTTTTGGTGTTATAAGCGGTAAAATTCATAAAACCTTCCTCACGAAGCAATAACTGCGCCTTATGGTAAAAACGCTCCGGGTTTCTCCCGTTATAATCAAACACAATGTTTTCCACCTTATCGTTACGCAAGATGAGATTGTGCGCGATTTCTATCTCCCTTTTCAAATGCTTTTGAATGAGCGAGCTTGTGAGCATGGCATTCACTCTTTGGAATTTATTATAGTAGCAACGCCCCGCATAATCCACCCTCTCCCCCAAGCCTGGTTTTTTTTCAAAATAATGGCTTGTGTCTATCTTAATGAGCTTTAATTCCATTTCTGTCATCTTGACTCCCTTAAAAAATAGGTTGGTGGTACACAGGGAATTGATTAGCCATCGCCTTCAATTCTTCTTTCACATGCAATTGCAAACTAACATTGTTAATATCATTCAAAATATCTGATATTTTATTCCCTATGATTTCAAATTCCTTAGCTCCCATGCCCCTTGCGCTCAATGCCGCTGAGCCAATCCTTATCCCGCTCGTTACAAAAGGGCTGCGCGTTTCGCCAGGAATGGTGTTTTTATTCACGGTGATTCCGGCATTCCCTAATGCAATATCAGCGTCTTTCCCGCTATAAGGCTTATCCAAGAAATCCATTAAAAGCAAATGGTTAGAAGTGCCACCACTCACTAATTTATGGTTTTTTTCTTTTAACGCTTTAGCCAAAACTTGCATGTTAGATTTCACTAATTTTGCATAAGCTTTAAATTCTGGTTTTAGATTCTCTTTAAACCCCACCGCTTTAGCAGCAATCGCATGCATCAAAGGCCCGCCTTGAGTCCCTGGAAAAATCGCTTTATCAATCTTAGCCGCTATCTCTTCATCATTAGTTAGAATAAGCCCCCCTCTAGGCCCTCTTAAGGTCTTATGAGTGGTGCTTGAAACCACATGGCAATGCGGGAAAGGATGGGCATGCTCATTAGCGACCACAAGCCCTGCCACATGGGCTATATCGCCTAGTAGTAACGCTCCCACTTCATCAGCGATTTCTCTAAATTTCTTAAAATCAATTTCCCTTGGATAGGCTGAAAACCCGCACACAATGATTTCTGGCTTAACGCTTTGAGCGATTTTTAGCGCTTCTTCATAATCAATATAGCCATCCAAATTCACGCCATAAGAAAAGCTCTGATAATGCTTGCCGGTTAAACTCACTTTAGCGCCATGCGTTAAATGCCCTCCACAGCTTAAATCCATGCCTAAAATCTTGTCATAAGGCTTTAAAAGAGCGTGATAGACAGCGTTATTGGCTTGTGAGCCTGAATGCGCTTGCACGTTAGCGAACTGGCAATTAAAAAGCTTTTTAGCCCTTTCTATGGCTAGGCTTTCTATTTTATCCACCACTTCACAGCCTCCATAATAGCGCTTGTTAGGATAGCCCTCAGCGTATTTATTCGTTAAAATGCTTCCCATAGCTTCCATAACACTAGGAAAAGTGTAATTTTCGCTCGCTATCATTTCTAAATGCTCATTTTGCCGCTTGTATTCTTCAAAGATCAATTCAAAAATTTCACTATCCGTTTGTTCTAAAAAATACGCCATTATTCTCCACTCTCAATATTAAAATCGTTTTTAACAGGACGCATCGCTGGGAATAAAATCACATCTTTAATGCTTTTAGCTCCAGTGAGTAACATCACCAATCTGTCAATGCCTATGCCTTGCCCTGCAGTGGGGGGCATTCCATGGGCTAGGGCCCATACATAATCTTCATCCATGTATTGGGCTTCTTCATCGCCTTTTTCTTTTTCAGCCACTTGATTTTTAAAGCGTTCTAATTGATCTAAAGGATCGTTCAACTCGCTAAAGCCGTTAGCGATTTCTTTTCCTGCAATAAATAATTCAAACCTGTCAGCAATATTAGGGTTACTATCGTTGCGTCTGGCTAAGGGGCTAATCTCAATAGGGTATTGGGTTACAAAAGTGGGATTAATGAGTTGGTATTCTACAAAATGATCAAACGCTTCAGCGAGCAATTTACCATAAGTGAGGTTTGGCTCTACTTTGATGCCTTGCTCTAACAAATAAGCCAAAAGCCTGTCTTCTTTTTCTAAAATATCCTTACTAATGCCCCCTATCGTTTCTAACGCGTCCAAATAGGAAATCACGCTCGTTTGGTTGAAATCCACTTCCATATCGTTATAGATAATTTTTGAATCCAAATTTAAAGTCTTTAGCAAGTAGTCAAACAGCCTCTTACTGAGTTCAATCAAATCTTCATAAGTGTGATACGCCCAATAAAATTCAATCATCGTGAATTCGGGGTTATGGCTGTGATCCATGCCCTCATTCCTGAAATTACGATTGATTTCAAACACCGCTTCAAACCCCCCCACAATCAAGCGTTTGAGGTATAATTCTGGAGCGATTCTCAAATACCTCTCCACCTCCAAAGCGTTATGGTAAGTGATAAAAGGCCTTGCGTTCGCCCCGCCAGGAATGGGGTGCATCATGGGGGTTTCCACTTCTAAAAACCCTTCCATTTCAAAGAATCTCCGCACGCTAGAAACAATCAAACTGCGTTTTTTAAACACATCTTTAACGCTAGGATTGACGATTAAATCCAAGTAGCGCTGGCGGTAACGCAATTCTATATCGCTCAGTCCGTGAAACTTTTCAGGTAAAGGCACAATGGTTTTGCTTAAAATATGAAATTCTAATGCATGAACGCTTAATTCACCGGTTTTGGTAGCAAAAGGGAAGCCTTTCACCAACACAATATCGCCCACTTCTAAATGCTTTTTCAGGCTTTTAAATTCATCGTTCAATTCATTTTGCGAAACATAAGCTTGCAAAATCGCGCTTTCATCTTCAACTTTAATAAAACATGCCTTGCCCATTAAGCGCAAAAGCTTGACCCTCCCTACAATACTCTCGCATTTTTCTTTGTCTTTAGGCTCTTCTAAACCCTTAACATAAGCGTATTTTTCTAAAAAAGCGGCGTTGGTGAGGCTTCGTTTCAAGCCATTTTGATAAGGGTTTTTCCCTTCTTCTCTCAAGCTATTGGCTTTATGGATGCGTTGTTGGATGTATTGGTTAGAAAACATGTTATGCCTTTATAGGGGTTCTTTATTAGATGGGGTGGGGTTTGGTGGGGTTTGGTTAGCTTTTGGATCTAGAATGTTTTTAGGCAAGTCTTTAGCCTTTTCTTTTAAAGATTCCACGCCCTTATCCATCGCTTTATCAAAAGATTGTTTATTTTTATTAAAAGATTCTTTATTTTTGACTTCATCGCTCATTTCTTCAAGGTTGTCTTTAAGGTTCTGCTCCACATGTTTGACGCCATCAAGGCGCATGATTTTACTAGCGACGCTTTTCATGGTAGAAAAAAAAGCGCTTTTTTCTTGCAAATAGGCGTTAGCGTCTTTCATGACTTCCATTTTAGAGAGTGCATAAAGGACGAAAGAAAGCACTAAAAAAGTCTTTAAACATGAAAAAATAAACCCTAACGCTTTGTCTATAATGCCTAACCCGCTAAAGACTAACACCTTGCCTAGCAACACTCCAAAAGCTAAAAAAAACACCCAAATAGACGCTAACACCAATAAAAAACCGATGAGATTCGTCATGGTTTCATTTCTTAAATCATACAAATGCTCTGAAAATAAATTCCCAACAGCCACAGAATAGCGAGACGCCAAATACACGCCAAGCACAATCCCTAAAGTCCCCGCCACTTCACTCACGAAGCCATGATAAAATCCCCTAATCCCAAAGGCCACCACCACCACAAGTAACGCCAAATCAATATAATTCAAACCCTAAACCCAAACCTTTCTCTCATATATTCGCATAAAGATAGTGAGCGCTCAAAAACACCCATTACTCTTAAATCATGCCAATTCACACTCTTTAGACTTGAAATTTGAAAATAATAACACAACTTAAAAAAAACTACCCTTAAAAAAATCAATCTAAAATTCTTAAATTAAAATATAGCTATAATACACTAAAACAATCTCAAGGTTTCACAATTTAGCCATGCGTCTTCTTCTATTCAATCAAAACGCTTTTTTATTAGCGTGCATGTTTGTTTCAAGCGTGTATGTGAACGCTGTTTTGGACGCTTATGCAATTGAAAACCTCTATATCACTATCACACTCACAAGCCTATTAGCCCCTTTAAGCATGCTAGCGTTTTTAAAAACCCCTAGAAACAGCGCTTTTGCTTTGGGGTTTTTTGTGGGGGCGTTATTGTTTTATTGGTGCGCTTTAAGCTTTCGCTACTCGGATTTCACTTATTTATTGCCCTTAATCATTGTTTTAATAGCGTTAGTTTATGGGGTTTTATTTTATTTGTTGCTCTATTTTGAAAACCCCTATTTTAGGCTTTTGAGTTTTTTAGGCTCTAGTTTTATCCACCCTTTTGGATTTGATTGGTTAGTCCCAGATAGCTTTTTTTCTTATAGCGTGTTTAGAGTGGATAAGTTATCGCTAGGGCTTGTTTTTTTAGCTTGCATTTTTTTGAGTGCTCAAAATCTTAAAAAATATAGGATCATAGGGGTTTTATTGTTACTTGGCGCGTTGGATTTTAATGGTTTCAAGACAAGCGATTTAAAAAAGGTTGGAAATATTGAATTAGTCTCTACAAGAACGCCCCAAGATGTGAAATTTGACTCAAACTACCTTAATAATATTGAAAACAACATTCTTAAAGAAATCAAGCTCGCTCAAAGCAAGCAAAAAACCCTGATTGTTTTTCCAGAGACCGCCTACCCCATCGCTTTAGAGAACTCCCCCTTTAAAGCTAAGCTAGAGGATTTAAGCGATAATATTGCTATTTTAATAGGGACATTACGCACCCAAGACTATAGCCTTTATAACAGCTCGTTTTTATTTTCTAAAGAAAGCGTTCAGATCGCTGATAAAGTGATCTTAGCCCCCTTTGGCGAGACCATGCCTTTACCCAAGTTTCTTCAAAAACCCCTTGAAAAGCTCTTTTTTGGCGAGAGCGCTTATTTATACCGCAACGCTTCTAGTTTCAGCGATTTTACATTAAATGATTTTACTTTTCGCCCTCTGATTTGTTATGAAGGCACTTCCAAAGCCGCTTATTCAAACAGCCCTTCAAAAATTTTTATCGTGATGAGCAATAACGCATGGTTTAGCCCAAGCATTGAACCCACCCTACAAAAAATGCTTTTAAAATACTACGCAAGGCGTTATGATAAGATCATCTTGCACAGCGCGAATTTTTCAACTTCTTACATTTTAAGCCCTAGCTTATTGGGCGATATTTTTTTTAGGAAATGATCATGATTAAAGCGATTAATATTTCTCATGCTTTTGAAAAGCCTCTTTATAATGGCGTGGATTTGCACATCAAGCCCAAAGAAAGCCTAGCGATTTTAGGCGTGAGCGGGAGCGGTAAAAGCACGCTTCTAAGCCATTTAGCCACCATGCTAAAACCCAATAGTGGGACGATTAGTTTGTTAGAACACCAGGATATTTATGCCTTAAATTCCAAAAAGCTTTTGGAACTACGGCGCTTAAAAGTGGGCATAATCTTCCAATCGCATTACCTTTTTAAGGGTTTTAGCGCTTTAGAAAACTTACAAGTCGCTTCCATCCTAGCCAAGCAAGAAATAAATCATTCCCTTTTAGAACAATTAGGCATAGCCCACACCCTAAAACAAGGCGTGGGTGAATTGAGCGGCGGCCAACAACAACGCTTAAGCATCGCCAGAGTGCTTTCTAAAAAACCTAAAATCATTATCGCTGATGAACCCACCGGGAATTTAGACACCACTAGCGCTAATCAAGTCATCAGCATGCTGCAAAATTACATCACAGAAAACGAAGGGGCGTTAGTTCTAGCCACGCATGATGAGCATTTAGCCTTCACTTGCTCTCAAGTCTATCGCCTAGAAAAAGAAGTTTTGATTAAGGAAAAATAAAAATGTTACAACGCCCTAAAATTGTCGCTGAATTGAGCGCTAATCATAACCAGGATCTAAACCTAGCCAAAGAAAGCCTTCATGCCATTAAGGAAAGCGGTGCGGATTTTGTCAAGCTCCAAACCTACACGCCAAGCTGCATGACTTTAAACTCCAAAGAAGATCCTTTCATCATTCAAGGCACTTTATGGGATAAAGAAAATCTGTATGAATTGTATCAAAAGGCTTCTACCCCCATAGAATGGCATGCGGAATTGTTTGAATTGGCTAAAAAACTTGATTTAGGCATTTTTAGCTCGCCTTTTAGTTCACAAGCTTTAGAGCTTTTAGAGAGCTTGAATTGCCCCATGTATAAAATCGCTAGTTTTGAAATCGTTGATTTAGACTTGATTGAAAAAGCCGCTCGCACACAAAAGCCCATTATCCTTTCTAGCGGTATCGCTACACACACCGAATTACAAGACGCTATCTCATTGTGCAAAGGCGTGAATAATTTTGACATCACCCTTTTAAAATGCGTGAGCGCTTATCCCAGCCAAATAGAAGACGCTAACTTATTGAGCATGGTTAAATTAGGCGAAACCTTTGGCGTTAAATTTGGCTTAAGCGATCACACGATTGGTTCTCTTTGTCCCATTTTAGCCACCACTTTAGGAGCGAGCATGATAGAAAAGCATTTCATTTTAAACAAATCCTTACAAACCCCAGACAGCGCTTTTAGCATGGATTTTAACGAATTTAAAAGCATGGTTGAAGCCATCAAGCAAAGCGTTTTAGCCTTAGGCGAAGAAGAGCCAAAAATCAATCCAAAGACTTTAGAAAAGCGAAGATTCTTCGCGCGCTCTTTATTCGTCATTAAGGATATTCAAAAAGGCGAAGCATTGACTAGCGATAATATCAAAGCCTTACGCCCCAACCTTGGCTTACACCCTAAATTTTATAAAGAAATTTTAGGACAAAAGGCATCAAAATTTTTAAAAGCCAACACCCCTTTAAGCGCTGATGATATAGAACGCTCATTGTAGGTTTGTTTTGATTAAAAAATGGGGGTTTTAAATTTTGTTTTATGGTTTTAGATTTGATTTTAGACTCATTTTCTTTATTTTATAAACTCTTAAGGGGATAGGGGGCATCACTCTCATCACATATTGCAACTAGAGCCTTATTTAAATTCCAATTAACTTCAATTTTTTAATAAAAACAAGATTACTTTGTTGTTATCGTTTTAAACCTTATAATAAATCCCATTTTTTAGGGAAATATTTTGCACTTTTACCCTCTTAACCCCCAATCAAATTCCATAACCCCCAAAGAATGCTTTTTAAGAGATTATCCGCTTGGTTAAATCAATCTCTTTTTAGATTGCAAAAAATACTAAAGCATTTTTTATATTTTATAATAATCAATTCCAAACGAGAACAGAGAAAAGAAATTCTAAATAATTTTTAATCACAGACTTCACGCACGCTTTAAATAAAGTTCATTAAGCAAAGCCCAAATAAGGGAATAAACACTCATTTACAAAAAGGCTGTGTCTAAAGCACTAGATCAATAAAAAGATAATCTCATTTCACCTTTTCAAGATACTCTTCTGTTTCCGTATTGACTTTAATCACCTCACCTTCTAAAACATGGAAAGGCACTTGCACGACCACACCGGTTTCTAAAGTCGCTGGTTTTTTGCTCGTGCTGGAAGTATCGCCCTTAAAATTAGGAGCCGTTTCCACAATCTTTAAAGCCACAACTTGCGGCACATCCACTGAAATCGCCTTGTCATTATGCAATAAAACCTGCACTTGCATGCCATCTAGCATCCATTTAGAAGCCTCACCCACTTGAGAGTCGTTCAAAGCGATTTGCTCATAGCTCTCTATATCCATGAATTGGTATGTATCGCCATCATGATAAAGGTAT
The DNA here is from genome assembly GCF_000476275.1 of Helicobacter pylori SA213A. Taxonomy (GTDB): domain Bacteria; phylum Campylobacterota; class Campylobacteria; order Campylobacterales; family Helicobacteraceae; genus Helicobacter; species Helicobacter pylori_CL. Next base: position 52,204 of record NZ_CBOM010000001.1, on the reverse strand, counting down.
TGCATCGTTTTTTCAACCAGATTAGGCTCTTCGCACTTATCCCCCGCATGGAAAGTCTTCTCAATCACCTTACCATCTAAAAACGACTTGATTTTCGCACGCACAAAAGCCGCACCCTTGCCGGGCTTGACATGTTGGTATTCTACGATCCTATAAGGCACACCACCCAATTCAATTTTCAAGCCCTTTTTGAGCTCGCTCATCCCAATTGCCATGTTACACTCTTTCCTTGTTGATTAAATTTTATTAGCGCTACCCAAAAGTTTCATGCGCTCTTTGACCACATTTTTAAGCGCTAATTGGGCCGGAGAAAAAAACTTCCTCAAATCAAATTGGCTCTTATCTTCATTAGCCACCTTGCGCACTTCTGCGATGAAAGCGATCCTTAAATCCGTGTCGGTATTGACCTTATTGATCCCCCCTTTTACGGATTCTTGTAAAAATTCAAAAGGCACGCCCTTAGAGCCTTTCAAATCGCCTCCAGCATCCAAATAAGATTTCCTCACATTATCTGGTATCGCACTCGCTCCATGCAAAACTAAAGGGATATTAGTGAGCCTTTTGACTTCTTGCAAGCGTTCAAAATCCAATTTTGGCTCGCCCTTAAACTTAAACGCTCCATGGCTTGTCCCAATGGCTGGGGCTAAGTAATCCACTTGAGATTCTTTGACAAATTGCTCCGCTTCTTTAGGATTCACTAACACAGCGTCTTTTTCATCCACTGAAATATTGTCTTCAATCCCCATCAAACGCCCCAGCTCCGCTTCCACGCTCACTCCAGCGTTATGCGCCATTTTGACCACTTTAGAAGTCAATTCCAAATTTTCTTCAAAAGCATGATGAGAGGCATCAATCATCACAGAAGTGAAACCCGCTTTCACAGCTTTTTCGCAGCTTTCAAAAGTCGTGCCATGATCTAGGTGTAAGGCTACAGGAATGTGTGGGTAGCGTTCGCACATGATTTTCACCATGCCCACCGCCATATCAATCCCCATGTATTTGATCGCTCCTTCACTCGCTTGAATGAAAAGCGGGGAATTTTCCTCGTTTCCTGCTTCAAAAATAGCGTTTAGCATTTCAAAATTCACGAAATTAAACGCCCCCACCCCATAACCTTCTTTATGGGCTTTCAATAAGATTTCATTGCCTTTAACTAACATGATAACACCTCATCAATTACTTGTTGATAACAATTTTAGCGTGCTTCCTTAATTCCTCGATTCGTTGATTCATGCGTTCTTGGAAAAGCTTTTCTTGTAACATCCCCTTAATGGTGGGTTTAGCTTGCTCATAAGTATAAGTTACAGGGCTATCTTTAGAAATCAAATAGATAATATGATAACCAAACTCTGTTTTAACAGGGGTTTTAGTGTAATTCCCAGGAGTTAAAGCGAAAGCGGCTTTAGAAAAATCCGGAGCCATTTGGTTTTTTTGGAATTTCCCCAAATCACCGCCATTTTGTGCGTTCTTGCTGTTAGGATCAATCGTATCCCGATTGGCTAACTCAATGAATTTGGCTTCTTTTTTAGTCTTTGGCTGTTTGTCAATCTCAGAAATAATCCGTTTAGCTTCATCTTCGGTTTTCACTAAAATATGCCTAGCATGGGCTTCTTGCTTGACAAAAAGCTGATCTTTATTAGCGTTGTAAAAATCCTGCATTTCTTTTTCTGGGATTTGGATCTTTTTCACTTCTTCAGCCTGTTTTTTAGCCCAAAATTCCACTAAAGCCTGTTTTTTAACCGCTTCCATCATCGCTTTAAATTCTGGAGTGCTGTCCAATTTCTCGGTTTTAGCTTCATTTTCTACAAGTGCGGTGCGGATAGCTTGCTCAATCAAGGCTTCTTTTTCTTTCTCTTTAAGCTTGTCAAAATCAAAATTAGGATTTCGTTGCTTAATCATGTCAAAATCGCTTTTGGTGATAGGCCTGCCATCCACTGTCGCTAACACGCCTGCTGAAGAATCAGTCGTTTTTTTCGTGTTATGTGCAGTGTTATTTGCGTTATGAGCCGGCTTAGCCACCAAAAACGACGCGCTCAACGCGCCCACTAACGCTAAATTTAAGATATTTTTTTTCATTGTGTGTTCTCCACTCTAAACTAATTTTCATCATTAAATTCACATTATAGCAAATTTAAAACAAAATCAGCTTTCATGATTACAGAAAACTCACATTGAGGGGTAAGAAACGCTTAAAGTTATTCATTCCATTCAAAGCGGGTAAAAATGTTTTCCGCAGCAGGTGTTACAATATTTATTATCTTTTGTTTTGTTGTTTTATCCTTTTTTGGAGGTGTTGTTTTATTCTTTTTTGGAAAGGAAAAGACAATCCTCGATGCAATGATGAATATAATATTCGTAATTATTGTTGCATGTATTTTCTTTCCTTGGTTACCAGGGTTATTATTTTATATATTTGGTTTTTTAGCATTGCATGTTATTCCATATTAAGTAATTTCTATACCTTTAGTCAATCTCATTTATAAGCTTGCTATGTAAGATTAAGGGACTTTGTGCTTAAATTACCCTATCAAAGCGAGAAGGATTTCAGGTTATGGTTTTATCTTTATCTATCCTTAAAAAAAGCTTTAATGATTTTTTAAGCGCTAGAATGCTTTTAATCAATCTTGGCCCTATCCTTTTGAGTTTGGCGTTTTTTGGAGCTATCTTTTATTACAATGGCGGGAGTATTGTGGGTTATTGCCAAACTTTATTACCGCAATCTTTAAGCGATTACTCTCATTCTCAAGGCTTTTTTGCTGGTGTGTTTGTTTGGGTTTTTAAAGCGTTAGTGTATCTTCTTATTTTTTGGATTGCGATTCTTTTGAGTTTGGTCATCAATATTTTTGCGTCTATTTTTTACACCCCTTTAGTGGTTTCTTATTTGCACCAAAAATATTATCCCCATGTCGTTTTAGAAGAATTTGGCTCTATCCTTTTTTCTATTAAATATTTTTTAAAATCGCTCATTTTTATGCTTTTATTATTAGCGGTTTTAACGCCCTTTTATTTCATTCCCTTTATAGGGGTCTTTGGGGTCTTTCTTTCTATAATTCCGCATTTTCTTTTTTTCAAAAACACCATGAGTTGGGATATAGCCAGCATGATTTTTAATTATCAAAGCTATCAAAATTTACTCAAACAACACCGGTTAAAGCATTATCATTTCTCATTTTTTTGCTATCTTTTTTCCTTAATCCCTTTTTTTAATTTTTTTGCCACCTTATTGCAAACCCTTATGCTAACGCACTACTTTTTTATCCTTAAAGAAAAAGAATGCTAGATTTTATTCAAGAGCTTAGCACCCCCCATGTTAGGGATTTTTTCTTGTTGTTTTTAAGGGTTAGTGGCGTGTTATCTTTTTTCCCTTTTTTTGAAAACTATTTAGTGCCTTTATCGGTGCGTGGGGCTTTGAGTTTGTATGTGAGCGCGATTTTTTACCCCACTTTAGAGTTTTCAAACGCCGCTTACACGCCAGAGGGTTTTATCATTGCTTGTTTATGCGAGCTGTTTTTAGGGGTGTGCGCGTCTGTCTTTTTACAAATCGTTTTTGCGAGCTTAGTGTTTGCAACCGATAGCATCAGCTTTTCTATGGGGCTTACGATGGCGAGCGCGTATGATCCTATTTCAGGATCGCAAAAACCCATTGTGGGGCAAGCCCTTTTATTGTTAGCGATTTTAATTTTATTGGATTTATCGTTCCACCATCAGATCATTTTGTTTGTGGATCACAGCTTAAAAGCCGTCCCTTTAGGGCAATTTGTCTTTGAGCCAGCGTTAGCTAAAAACATCGTTAAAGCCTTTTCGCATTTGTTTGTCATAGGGTTTTCTATGGCGTTCCCTATTTTATGCTTGGTGTTATTGAGCGATATTATTTTTGGCATGATCATGAAAACCCACCCTCAATTCAACCTGCTCGCTATCGGGTTTCCGGTTAAAATTGCGATCGGGTTTGTGGGCATTATTTTAATCGCTTCGGCTATCATGGGGCGTTTTAAAGAAGAAATCAGCCTGGCCTTTAGCGCCATTAGCAAAATCTTTTAAAGGATAAACATGATTAGTTTTAAAGAAGCTCTAAAAATCCATTCTAGCATTCCCTTAAAACCCTTAGAAATAGAGGTTGTCTCTTTGTTTGAAAGCACAGGGCGTATTCTAGCAGAGGATATTGTTTGCATTCACGCTTTGCCCAAATTCAATCAAAGCGCAATGGATGGCTATGGGTTTAAAATGCAAGATTTAGGCCAAAAAACTCAAGTCATCCAACACATTTTTGCCGGGGATGATGTGAGCGCTTTAGAAGTTAAAGAAAATGAATGCGTTAAAATCATGACTGGAGCGATGGTGCCAAAGGGAATAGAAACGATTATCCCTATAGAGTGCATGCTAGAAAGCCATAAAAATTCCGCCCTAGCTCCCAAAGATTTTAAAATAAACGCCAATATCCGTCAAAAGGGCGAGAACGCTTCTTTAAACAGCGTGTTAGTCCCTAAAAATACCCGTTTGAATTACGGGCATATCGCGCTCATTGCCTCTCAAGGGTTCAAAGAAATCAAAGCGTTTAGAAAATTAAAAATCGCTCTCTTTAGCAGTGGCGATGAATTAGTGCCTTTAGGGCAAAACGCCCTAGAATGCCAAGTTTATGATGTTAATTCAGTGGGTATTTTCAACATGCTTAAAAACTACAACACGCATTTTCTAGGGGTTTTAAAAGATGATAAAAATTTACAGCTCAAAATACTTGAATCACAAGACTATGATGTCATCCTTTCAAGCGCGGGGGTGAGCGTAGGGGATAAAGACTTTTTTAAAGACGCCTTGAAAGAAAAAAACGCCCTTTTTTATTATGAAAAAGTCAATCTCAAACCTGGAAAACCGGTAACTTTAGCCCGACTCAATCAAAGTATCATTATAGGCTTACCGGGTAATCCTTTAAGTTGCTTAGTCGTTTTACGAGTTTTGATTCTACCCTTATTGGAGCGCTTATCTTTAGATAAAGATTTTAAGCTAAAACCCTTTAAGGCTCAAATCAATGCCCCCTTAAAGCTTAAAGGCGAACGCGCGCATTTAATTTTAGGCAACTATTCAAACCACCAATTCATTCCTTACAACAACAACCGCTATGAATCAGGAGCGATTCAAGCCCTTGCGCGAGTGGATTCTATCGCTTTAATTGATGAAGGAGTGGGATTAGTTCAGGGCGAAATTGAAATTTTAAGGTTTGAAAATTAAAATGGCTTTTAACAATGCTATAATGACCACTTTAAAACCCCACTCATAAAGGTTCTGTTTGTGGATAACTACACCTATAGCGAATTGTTAAAAAGCTTGCAAAACAAATGCGATAATATCGCTTTAATCATCAAGCCTGAAAAGATCAAACAAGAATTAGAACGCATTGAAAAAGAGCAAGAAGATCCTAATTTTTGGCAAGATGTCTTAAAGGCTAGAGACACCAATAAAGAAAAAGTGCGCCTGAACCGCTTGCTAGAAACCTATCAAAAAACCAAAAATTCTCTAGATGAAAGCGTGGAATTGTTTGAACTCGCTCAAAACGATAACGATGAGACTACTTTATCCTTGCTCTATGAAGAGGCTCCTACTTTAGAACACAGCGTCCAAAAAGTGGAAATTGAAATCATGCTAAGCGGTGAAAACGACGCCTCAAACGCTATTATCACCATTCAGCCTGGAGCGGGGGGGACTGAAAGCCAGGATTGGGCGAGTATTTTGTATCGCATGTATTTGAGGTGGGCGGAAAGAAGGGGCTTTAAAAGCGAGATTTTAGATTATCAAGATGGCGAAGAAGCGGGCATTAAAGGGGTCGCCTTTATCATTAAGGGCGAAAACGCTTATGGCTATTTGAAAAATGAAAATGGGGTGCATAGGCTTGTAAGGATTTCGCCCTTTGATGCGAACGCCAAACGGCACACGAGTTTTGCGAGCGTGCAAATTAGCCCTGAATTAGACGATGATATTGATATTGAAATTGATGAAAAAGATGTCCGTTATGATTATTATAGAGCCAGTGGGGCAGGCGGTCAGCATGTCAATAAAACAGAAAGCGCGGTTAGGATCACGCATTTCCCTACCGGTATTGTGGTGCAATGCCAAAACGACAGGAGCCAGCATAAAAACAAAGCGAGCGCATTAAAAATGCTTAAATCCAAGCTTTATGAATTGGAATTGGAAAAACAACAAAATAGCGCCAAAAATGAAGAAAAAAGCGAGATCGGCTGGGGGCATCAAATAAGAAGCTATGTCCTAGCCCCCTACCAGCAAGTCAAAGACGCTCGCTCTAATATCGCTTATAGCAATGTGGAAGCGATTTTAGATGGCGATATTGACGCTATTTTAGAGGGCGTTTTGATCGCTAAAGCTTAAGTGCGCTAAAATGACAACTCATAAATTATGGTTGCTATAAAACGCTTTTAAAACGCATAAGGAACGACAATGACACAAGAAGAATTAGACGCCTTAATGAATGGGGGCGATTTGGAAAATTTAGAAGCTTTAGAGGCTGAGACTAAAGAAACTAAAGAAGAGTCCGCTAAAGAGAATAAAGAAAGCTCTAGCCAAAAAATGACCGTCAAAAAAGAAGACGCTGAAAAATACGGCAAGATTAGCCCCAATGAATGGCCACCCCCTCCCCCCACTGAAGAGCATAAAGTCGTGCATCAACTAGATGATGTTACAAGAGATTCTGAGGTGAAAGCCACGCAAATTTTTGATCAATTGGATTTGATCGGAGCTAGCGCTGAAAAAATCGCCAAAATGGTTAAAAAAATCCAAGAACCCCTAAAAAAACACCAAGAAATTTTTGAAAATTTGCAAGCGCATTTCCCTAATATTGAATCTTTTAAAACCGCATTCAATGAGCAGCAAGAAATCCTAAACGCCCTAAAAACGATTGAAGAAGAAGCCAATAATTGCTCAGATAGCTCCATGCAAGCGATGGATATTATGCAATTTCAAGATATCCACCGCCAAAAAATTGAACGAGTGGTCAATGTCATGCGAGCGCTCAGCCAATACATGAATTCGCTTTTTGAAGGCAAAATTGATGATTCCAAGCGCGTGAGTTCAGCGACTTTTATCACCGGCGATGACGATAAAGATCTAGCCAGCGCTGATGATATTGAAGCGTTGATCGCTTCTTTTGGAGCCAAGTAGTTTTGAACCAAGTTGAATTGCTCTCTCCAGCCGGTAATTTAAAAAAACTTAAAATCGCTCTCAACTATGGGGCTGATGCGGTTTATGGGGGAGTGAGCCATTTTTCTTTACGCAATCGCGCAAGCAAAGAATTCACTTTGGAGACCTTTAAAGAAGGCATTGATTACGCGCATGCGTTAAATAAAAAAGTCTATGCCACGATCAATGGTTTCCCTTTCAATTCCCAGCTCAAACTTTTAGAAGAACATATTTATAAAATGGCAGAGCTAAAACCAGACGCTTTCATTATTGCTGCACCTGGTGTGGTGAAACTCGCTTTAAAAATCGCCCCGCACATCCCTATCCATTTATCCACGCAAGCGAATGTTTTAAATGTGTTAGATGCACAAGTGTTTTATGATTTAGGGGTTAAACGCATTGTGTGCGCTAGGGAATTAAGCTTGAATGATGCGGTTGAAATTAAAAAAGCCTTACCCGATTTAGAATTAGAAATTTTTGTGCATGGGAGCATGTGCTTTGCTTTTTCAGGGCGTTGCTTGATTTCAGCCTTACAGAATGGGCGCGTGCCTAATAGAGGGAGTTGCGCGAATGATTGCCGTTTTGATTATGAATATTATGTCAAAAACCCTGATAACGGCGTGATGATGCGATTAGTTGAAGAAGAGGGCGTAGGCACGCATATTTTTAACGCTAAAGATTTGAATCTCTCCAGCCATATCGCTGAAATTTTAAGCTCCAACGCTATTAGCGCGCTTAAGATTGAAGGGCGCACCAAGTCCAGTTATTATGCCGCGCAAACCACGCGCATCTATCGTTTAGCGGTTGATGATTTTTACCATAACGCCTTTAGGCCCAACTTTTATACTAGCGAATTGAACACGCTTAAAAACAGGGGTTTTACCGATGGCTATTTGATGCGAAGGCCTTTTGAAAGGCTAGACACTCAAAACCACCAAACAGCCATTAGCGAAGGGGATTTTCAAGTCAATGGCGAAGTAACCGAAGACGGGCGTTTTTTTGCGTGCAAATTCACCACTACCACGAACACCGCTTATGAAATCATCGCCCCCAAAAATGCAACTATCACGCCCATAGTCAATGAAATTGGTAAGATTTATACCTTTGAAAAACGCTATTATTTGGTGCTTTATAAAATCCTTTTAGAAAATAACACCGAGTTAGAAACCATCCATAGCGGGAATGTGAATTTAGTGCGATTGCCCGCACCCTTGCCGGCTTTTAGTTTTTTACGCACCCAAGTCAGAGTCTAAAAATGGCGTTTAGAGATTAGGGATTACAAACGATTAAGAGAAACGCATGCCCTTAGAAACTATCACGCTCGCTCATATTTATGAAGAACAAGGATTTTTTGAAGAAGCGTTGCAAATTTATACTAATATTTTAAACAAAACCCCTGACCATATAGAGGCGTTAAAACAAATGAAGCGTTTGGAAAAAATCCAAAAAAATGGCGCTCCTTTCAAACACGACGCAATACTAGAGCGGCACTATTTAAATTTTATCAAAGGGGATTTTTTGAGCGTTGAGAATTTAGAAAAATGGCTGGTAGAATGGAATTGAAAAACATTATTTCAGAAACCCTTAATGAAATTGAAAAAATGGCTAAAACCATTGATAATAACTTTGATGCGGTGCAAAAAACGCCCTCTTTTTTCAAAACGCCCCCTTATTTGCAAAACGCCAAAAACGCTGAAACGCCACCAATGAGTAACACGGAGCCAAAAAGTGTTCCTAAAATAGAAACCCAAGAAAAAATCACAGAAGAAATCACAGAAGAAAATACAGAAGAAAAAGAAGAAGAAGCACAAGAAATCATTATAGAAGAAATCACGCCCAAAAACCCCACGCAAGCGCCAATTTCAAACGAGAGGGTTTTTTTAAAAAACTTACTAGAAAGAACCTTAGTGTTGTTTCAAGGCATGCAAGCTTTAGAAGAAAAAGAAGCCATGAAGCGTTTGGATTTAGTGGCGCGTTTCTTGCAATACCAATTGAGCGTGCTTGAAAAACGATTAGAATCTTTGGAGCGAGAAAACACAGAGTGAAAAATGATCAAAGGAATTGTTTAAAAACATTAAAGAATAAGGCTTTAATTTTCAACATTTCATGAAAACAAAGCCTTAATTTCCATTAATAACTATGATAATGTTTTGAATTTTTATTTTTAAGGCGTCTTTAAGGTATCTTTAGTAATAAAATGCTAGAATTAGTCCCTTAAAACATTAACAGAGTTAATCGTTTTTAAAGCTATAAAAATCATTGAAGGAGTTAGTTGAAATATGATAGAAGTTTTAATGATAGAAGATGATATAGAATTAGCCGAGTTTTTGAGCGAATTTTTGCTCCAGCATGGCATTCATGTAACCAATTACGATGAGCCATACACCGGCATTAGTGCGGCTAACACACAAAATTATGATTTGTTGTTGTTGGATTTGACTTTGCCTAATTTAGACGGGCTTGAAGTGTGTAGGCGCATTTCCAAACAAAAACATATCCCTATTATTATTTCTTCAGCAAGAAGTGATGTGGAAGATAAGATTAAAGCGCTAGATTATGGGGCTGATGATTACCTCCCTAAACCCTATGATCCTAAGGAATTATTAGCTCGTATCCAATCGCTACTCAGACGTTCTCATAAAAAAGAAGAAATGAGTGAGCCAGGCGATGTGAATATCTTTAGAGTGGATAAGGATAGCCGAGAAGTGTATATGCATGAAAAAAAGCTAGACTTAACCAGGGCTGAATACGAAATCCTTTCGCTCCTCATTAGCAAAAAAGGTTATGTGTTTAGCCGTGAAAGCATTGCGATTGAGAGCGAGAGCATCAACCCTGAAAGCTCTAATAAAAGCATTGATGTGATCATTGGCCGTTTGCGATCTAAAATTGAAAAAAACCCTAAGCAACCGCAATATATCATCTCTGTTAGAGGGATTGGCTATAAATTAGAATACTGATTCTAATAAGGAGTTAAGGGGTTTTGCGTTTCTCTATCTTTTTTAAAGTTGTCGCTTTGTTTATGATAACGCTCTTTAGTTTTGGAGCGTTCGCTTACTATTTCGTGTCTTCTCAAATCAGTCATGAAAACTATCAAAACGAAATGCGCCATTACCAGTTTGTTACCACTATCAATGAAATTTTAAACAACTACTCTGACTATACAGCTGTGGAAGATTACCTCTATAAAATTGGTTTTAGAGAAACCACAATAGAAAATTTAGAAAAGGTTTTGGCCAAAAGACGCTACCAGTTGCACCACAGGAATATTGGGTATGCGGAAGTGTTTAAATTCAGCGACATGGTTTTTATCCTTTTAAAAAAGAATGAACATTTTGTGCTTTATAAAGATTTGCATTCGGTTTCTTACAGGAATTATTTCTTAGCGATTACGGTGGGTTTATTATTGATTTTATTCCTCTTTTTATTTGTTTTGCAGAGTTTATTGCCCTTAAGAGAGTTAAGATCCCAAGTGAAACGCTTCGCTCAAGGGGATAAAAGCGTGAGTTGCAAGAGCAAACAAAAAGATGAAATAGGGGATTTGGCTAACGAATTTGACAATTGCATCCAAAAAATCAATGCGATGAATGAATCTCGGGTTTTATTTTTGCGCTCTATCATGCATGAATTACGCACCCCTATCACTAAGGGCAAGATACTAAGCTCTATGCTCAAAGAAGAATTGCCACAAAAACGCTTCATTTCCATTTTTGATCACCTAAACACGCTGATTGAGCAATTTGCCCGCATTGAGCAGCTCGCTTCCAAAAATTATGGGAGCAATAAAGAAAAATTTTTAATGAGCGATTTGATAGACAAGATTGAAAAAATGCTTTTGATTGATGAGGATAAAAAAAGCCCCATCCATGTATCCTCTTCCAATTACATTATTGAAGCGGATTTTGAATTGTTTTCTATAGCGTTAAAAAACATGGTAGACAATGCAATCAAATACAGCGATGACAAACAGGTGTTTTTGGATTTCATAGGGAATAATTTAGTGGTGTCTAATAAAAGCAAACCTTTAAAAGAAGATTTTGAAAAGTATTTGCAACCTTATTTTAAGTCTTCTAACCCGAGCCAAGCCCATGGTTTTGGGTTAGGCATGTATATCATTAAAAACGCTTTAGAGGCTATGGAGTTGAAATTGAGCTATCATTATAGCAATGGAAGGATTTGTTTCACTATCCATGATTGCGTTTTTAATAGTTTTTACGATTTAGAAGATGATGAAGAAGAGCTACCCCCCCCCCCGAAAAAAATTTGAAAGAGATGAAAGAGATGAAAGAAACAAAAAAAGCCAATTATGGGGCTAAAGAAAGCCAATAATAGAGGGAAAACATGTTCAAACGATTGAGAAGATTACGAAGCAGTGAAAATTTAAGGGCCATGCTGAGAGAAACGCATTTAAATATCAATGATTTCATCGCCCCCCTATTTGTCATAGAAAGCGATGAACGCATTAAAAATGAAATCAGCTCCATGCCCGGAGTTTATCAAATGAGTATTGAGCCTCTTTTGAAAGAATGCGAAGAGTTAGTGGGTCTGGGTATCAAAGCCGTTTTATTGTTTGGTATCCCTAAAAATAAGGACGCCACAGGAAGCCATGCATTAAATAAAAATCACATTGTTGCAAAAGCCACCAAAGAAATTAAAAAACGATTTAAGGATTTGATCGTTATAGCGGATTTGTGTTTTTGCGAATACACTGATCATGGGCATTGCGGGATTTTAGAAAACGCTTCTGTCTCCAACGATAAAACGCTAGAGATTTTAAACCTTCAAGGGCTTATTTTAGCTGAAAGTGGTGTGGATATTCTAGCCCCAAGCAACATGATGGATGGGAACGTTTTAAGCTTGAGAAACGCGCTGGATAAGGCCGGGTATTTTTACACGCCCATTATGAGCTATTCCACTAAATTTGCGAGCAGCTATTATGGGCCTTTTAGAGATGTGGCCAACTCTGCACCGAGTTTTGGCGATCGCAAAAGCTATCAAATGGATTACGCTAATCAAAAAGAAGCGCTTTTAGAAAGTTTAGAAGATGAAAAACAGGGCGCGGATATTTTAATGGTCAAACCGGCTTTAGCGTATTTGGATATTGTTAAAGAGATTAGAAATCACACTTTGCTCCCTTTAGCGCTCTATAATGTGAGTGGGGAATACGCCATGCTCAAACTCGCGCAAAAACACAACCTGATCAACTATGAAAGCGTGCTGTTAGAAACGATGACTTGTTTTAAAAGAGCGGGAGCGGATATGATTATTAGCTATCATGCTAAAGAAGTGGCTAACTTATTACAAAGGAATTGAATGGGACGAGCGTTTGAATACAGAAGAGCGGCTAAAGAAAAACGATGGGATAAAATGAGTAAGGTTTTCCCCAAACTCGCCAAAGCGATCACCCTAGCGGCAAAAGATGGCGGGGGCGATCCGGACACGAACGCCAAGCTACGAACAGCGATTTTAAACGCTAAAGCGCAAAACATGCCTAAAGACAACATTGATGCAGCGATTAAAAGAGCGAGCAGTAAAGAGGGGAATTTGAGTGAAATCACTTATGAAGGTAAGGCGAATTTTGGCGTGCTAATCATCATGGAATGCATGACTGATAACCCCACAAGAACCATTGCCAACCTTAAAAGCTATTTCAATAAAACGCAAGGGGCGAGCATCGTGCCTAATGGCTCTTTAGAGTTTATGTTCAACCGAAAAAGCGTGTTTGAATGCTTGAAAAGTGAAGTGGGAAATTTAAAACTCAGCCTAGAAGATTTAGAGTTCGCCCTCATTGATTATGGTTTGGAAGAATTAGAAGAAGTGGAGGATAAAATTATTATTAGAGGGGATTATAACAGCTTCAAGCTCTTAAATGAGGGGTTTGAAAGCTTGAGATTACCCATTTTGAAAGCGGGTTTGCAACGCATCGCCACAACGCCCATTGAATTGAATGACGAACAAATGGAGCTTACCGAAAAATTATTGGATAGGATTGAAGACGATGATGATGTGGTCGCGCTTTATACGAATATTGAGTGAAAGGCAAAAAGGCTCAAAGGCATTTTTACAATCCATAGTGAAAGTGAAACGCCCAAACGCTAAAAGCATTTAGGCTTTTTTAGACTGATGTTGGGGGGAGAGTTTGGCTTTCACTCTGTGTTTCTATCATAGGGATTTTACAGAGTTTGAGCGTCCAAAGCGCATTCGATCTTTTACGCATCATACCTTTAAAAGGCGTAACTCCCAACGCTTCCTACCATAGATGCGAATGCATGGGGATATTATAATTGTGAATGAGTAGCGTTCAATTCAAACGCTAAAGGTATTTGGGCTTTCTGCTAAGGCGTTTAAAAATACTCAAAGTATTTTTAAAAATAAAAATAGTAAAGAGCTTGATTCCTAGTCAAACGATAGCTTTTTAGAAGCGGTCTTGGAATTAAGGGAGGGTTGTAAGGGGATTATTTCAAAATACCCCCTACCCCCTTAAGGAAATGAGTTTGAAAATAGAGTGATCAAAACCCCATTTTTTAAAAAATTAAAAAATCAATAAGGCTTTAGTTATTAGCAGATGAGAGCGGATCCAAATTCCAAGCGTTTAAATTTTATTGCGTCTCAATATCCATCAATAGAAACGCTTCAATCCCTATTTTGATAGTAAGAATATGAGTTTTAAGGATTGTTTCTAGCCTTTAAGCTTTGGCTTATTGCGTATCATCTTGCGTGTCGTTTTGCGCATCATCTTGCAAATCATCAGACTTCTTGCCAATCACTTCTTCTAACACTTTACAGCTACCACTAAAGCCTAAAGTGCACCCTTTCTTATAATACGAAATGGCTTTATCTAAATCCTTTGGAGTGCCCTTACCCGTGTAATACATCACCGCCACATTATGACAACCACTCCCCTCTTTTAAATAACAACCCTTTTTATAAAGATTCAAGGCTTGCTCTCCATTTTGCTTGACATCCATACCGGTTTCATACATGTATCCCAAGCTCACACAACTCGCCCCGTCTTTTAAATGACACCCTCTTTTAAAATTCGTAAGGGCTTTTTTCAAATCCTTCTGTACGCCTTTGGCGTTCCTATACATATACCCTGCAAAGTTACAACTAATGCCGTAATTCAAACTGCAAGCGTATTTAGAAAGAGAAAGGGCTTTGGCATAATTTTGCTTAACACCCGTGCCATTAAAATACATAAAACCTAAACTCCCGCAGCTCACCCTACCCTTTAAGTGGCACCCTCTCCTATGATAATAGATAGCCTTTGGAAGGTTTTTTTGCACGCCATCGCCATCTTCATACATAGAGCCTAAACTCGCACAAGCGAGATGATTCCTTAAATTGCACCCTCTTCTGTAATAAAAAACGGCTTTTGGAATATTCTGATCCACGCCATCGCCATCTTCATACATAGAGCCTAAACTCGTGCAACCAACCCCCACCCTTAAATTACAGCTCCTCTTATAAAAAGCCACCGCTCTATGGTAATCCCCTCTCTTAAAGGCTTGAGTAGCCATTTTAAAATATTTCTCACCGGTTGTAGCCACCAAATGACCAAAACAACTTGCCATTAAAAATAAAATTAAAAACCACTTTTTAGTCCAACTCTTTATCATCTCATTCCTTACAAAACTAAGCCAAAGCTCACACAAAGAAAAATCAGTAAAACCCCAATCTAATTGGTTATTATAGTATAATATTCATAAAAATAAATTCAACTTTTGGATTAAATTCAATTAAAAACCTATTTTAGGAAAACCACTTAAAATGAGTATTATTATTCCTATTGCCATCGCTTTTGACAATCATTATGCCATTCCGGCGGGCGTGAGCTTGTATTCCATGCTAGCTTGCGCTAAAACAGAACACCCCCAATCACAAAATGATAGTGAAAAACTTTTTTATAAAATCCACTGCCTGGTGGATAACTTAAGCCTTGAAAACCAGCGCAAATTGAAAGAAACTCTAGCCCCCTTTAGCGCTTTTATGAGCGTGGATTTTTTAGACATTTCAACCCCTAATCTTTACACCCCTTCAGTAGAACCCTCTGCGATTGATAAAATCCATGAAGCTTTTTTGCAACTCAATATTTACGCTAAGACTCGCTTTTCTAAAATGGTCATGTGCCGCTTGTTTTTGGCTTCTTTATTCCCACAATACGACAAAATCATCATGTTTGATGCGGACACTTTGTTTTTAAACGATGTGAGCGAGAGTTTTTTCATCCCGCTAGATGGCTATTATTTTGGAGCGGCTAAAGATTTTTCTTCTCCTAAAAACCTTAAACATTTTCAAATAGTGCGAGAAAAAGACCCTCGTCAAGCCTTTTCCCTTTATGAGCATTACCTTAAAGAAAAAGACATAAAAATCCTTTATGAAAACCACTATAATGTTGGGTTTTTAATCGTGAATTTAAAGCTGTGGCGCGCTGATCGTTTAGAAGAACGCTTACTCAATTTAACCCGTCAAAAAGGCCAGTGCGTGTTTTGCCCTGAACAGGATCTTTTAACGCTCGCATGCTATCAAAAAGTTTTAATCTTGCCTTATATTTACAACACCCACCCTTTCATGGCCAATCAAAAACGTTTTATCCCTGACAAAAAAGAAATCGTCATGCTGCATTTTTATTTTGTAGGAAAACCTTGGATTTCACCCACTGCTTTATATTCTAAAGAATGGCATGAGACTCTTTTAAAAACCCTTTTTTACGCTGAATATTCCGTGAAATTCCTTAAACAAATAACAGATTTTTTAAGCCTTAAAGACAAACAAAAAACCTTTGAATTTCTTGCCCCCCTACTCAACAAAAAAACCCTTTTAGAATACGTCTTTTTTAGATTGAATAGGATTTTCAAACGCTTAAAAGAAAAATTTTTTAACTCTTAGCGTTCTCGTTTGGGCAACACGCTATAGGCGAATTTAACATAAATCGCCAAACTGATCAAAAGCACTGCCACGCCGACAGCCAAATACACCGCATAAGTGATTTTATCCGGTTCGCTCACGCTGAATTTAAACACTAACATTAACGCTTCAATGGCTAAGGCGATAATGATAGAGCCTAAAAACCTGATCATCGTGCGGTGGATCGCATGGTGGTTATCCCCGCTATTTTTACCCAAAACTTCCTCTTCAAAAATCGCCTTGACTAGATCAAAGGTGGCTAAAGCTAGGGTTAAAAGCACAATGGGGTGGAACACTTCTTTAATGTCAAAACTGCTAAAATTGACAATCGCTGTCCAAAAGCTAGAAATGCATTTCACAAATAAAAGCAGCGACACTAAAGTGAGCATGATAGAAATCATAAAATACATGACCATGCTCCCTTCGCTAAAGGTCCTGAAATACTTTGAAGGCGAGCTGATTTCAATCGCCACCCTCAAAGGGATTTGCAAGCACACCACAAACGCCAGATCGTTATTTTGATCATACACCGGGTAAGACGCGCTCACTACCAAATGGTTTCCTTTTTTAGAAGGGTAAGGGTCGGTTAAAATACAACGCTTTTCACTCACGGCTTGATAAAAATAATACTTATCGCTAAAACTGGCATGCGATTCTAATTCAATCCCTTCTGTTAAATCATGCTCTAATATCCCTTCCTTATGCCCTTCCTCTTTAAGTTGGCTTGGCTTAAGAATTAGCATGCCTTTAGCGTCTAACACAAAAAAACTTTTTGCCATTTTGATTTCAGCGTGCATTTTTCTGATCTGTTTGTTTAAATAATCCAAAGTGATTTCAGGGAGGTGGTTGCGGATATTGTGCGAAAACAAATAGGTAAGATAAGCGTATAACTCGGTGCGGATCTTGGAATACTGGACAATGTCTCTACTTAACATCAAAAGGCCTTTAAAAAAAATTTATGCGATGAATTGTAGCACTTGTTTTAAAGAATTATTTAAACCACCCCTTGCATCAATGATAAAGGAGGCGTTTTTTTCATAGAGGGCTTGGCGTTTTTCAAAAAGCTCTTTGGCTTGAGTGAGATCATTCAAAAGGGGGCGTTTTTCCCTTTCTTTTTGATTCAAACGCTTAATCAAGGTCTCAAAATCAATCTTGAGGTAAAAAGTTGTGCCTAAACCCTTAAGATTTTCATGCATCACAATGCCCCCACCGGTAGAAATAACATGGGGGGTTTTGAGCGTTTTTAATTCATCAATCAAATTTTTTTCAAACATCCTGAAATTGTCTTCACCAAGCTCTTCAAAAATCTCCCTCACGCTCAAGCCCACCCTCTCGCTAATGATCATATCCGTATCCAGCACTTCTAATTTCAAAGCCAACCCCAATTCTTGCGCTAAAGAGCTTTTACCGCTCCCCATAAAACCGATTAAGACTAAATGCTGCATGCTTTTATTTCAATTTCAATTCATACGCCCCGTTTTTTTCTTCCAAAAGATAGCGGTATTTCCCGTCTAAAATGAGCGTGATGCGGTAATAATCTTTGTGCGTGCCGACTTTAATGTGAGAAAAAAACTTCTGGTTTAAATCCATGTTTTGATAAATATCCAAAGGGCCTTTTTGCGTGTCTAACACGATTCTATAAGGATTGACCAGCACAAAAGAGCGCAAAATTTTATAAGGGGAGCGCAAAATCATCGTGTTGTTTGCCATTAAAAAATCAAAATCTTGGATCTGGTAGCGTTTTTCAAAGGCGTCTTGATTAAGGGTGTGTTGGGAGAGCTTTAAGGGGTAATGCCAATCAATGCTTTTATCAATGCCCACGACTTTAGAATGGATAGAGCCATCAATATCCTGGTAAGTGAGCGTGATTTGTTTTAAAATCCTAGCGCTCGTGGGCAAATCCACATGGATTTCCTTAAAATAGCTATCATAGATCCCATTAAAGCCCCCTTGCAAATTCTTGGAATTGATTTCAGGCTCAAAAGGGTTGTCTCTGGCTAATAAGACACTTAAAACCACCATCAAACCTATCATCTTTTTTAACACTGCCATTTCCTTAAATCTAATCTCTAGGCCGTAATTCCCTCAATTCAAACAAACGCTTTTGCAAGCGCACGTTCTTGCTTTGCAATTCGGTGATTTCTTGTTGCAATCGTTCATGCTTGTCTCTTAAATCCAAATAAACCTCTAAAGAAGAACCCCCAAAAAGCAACTTCCCTAAATAATACCCAAACCCAAGCAGTAAAAGGAAAAAGACAATAAGGGAGCTATGGCTATAAAAAAAATCTCGTGCTTTGTTGTCTTTGATTTCATCGTTTTCAAAAAGGCCACTAGCCATGCTTAAACAACTCTTTACCGATATAAATCCCCCCTTTTAATTCATGCTCAATCTCTAAAAGGCGGTTGTATTTAGCGATCCTTTCACTCCTTGCGGTGGATCCGGTTTTGATTTCTCCCGTATTCAATGCGACTGCAAAATCAGCGATAAAGCTGTCCTCACTCTCCCCGCTTCTATGGCTCATCACGCATTGATAGGCATGGTGTTTGGCTAATCTTATGGTCTCTAAAGTTTCACTAATGGTGCCGATTTGATTGGGTTTGATCAAAATGGCGTTCGCAATGTTTTTTTCAATGCCTTTTTGTAAAATGTTTGCGTTCGTTACAAACAAATCATCGCCCACTAATTGGATTTGACGCCCTAATTCCTTGCTCAAAAACGCCCAACCCTCCCAATCGTCTTCGCTCAAACCATCTTCAATGGACACGATCGGGTATTTTGCCACCAACTCTTTGTAATAAGCCACTAATTCATGCGCATCTAAAATCTTATTTTCACCCTTTAAATGGTAATTGAAATGTTCATCCACTAACTCACTGCTCGCTACATCTAAAGCGAGTGCGATTTCTTCGCCTAATTTATAGCCGGCTTTTTCAATGGCTTGAGAAATGACCTCAAGGGGTTCTACATTATTGTTAAAATTAGGCGCAAAACCCCCCTCATCGCCCACGCTTGTGAGCTGATTCTTTCCATCTAAAAGTTTTTTAAGCGTGTGATAGACTTCTGCGCTCGCTCTTAAGGCTTCTTTAAAACTCTCAAACCCTAAAGGCATGATCATGTATTCTTGAAAGTCTATGGAATTGTTCGCATGCGTTCCGCCGTTAATAATATTGAGCATCGGCACCGGCAAAGTCAGAGCGTTAGCCCCCCCTAAATAGCGGTATAATGGTAGATTTAAAGCCTTCGCGCTAGCCCTTGCTAACGCCATAGAAACGCCCAAAACAGCGTTCGCCCCTAAATTAGCGTAATTAGGCGTGCCGTCTAAAGCCCTTAACCTCTCATCCACAAAGGCTTGATTGATCGCTTCAAGCCCTATTAAATGGTGTTTGATCACGCTATTGACATTTTCGCATGCCCTTAAAACCCCTTTACCCAAAAAACGGGTTTTGTCATTATCCCTTAATTCTAACGCTTCTCTTTTACCGGTGCTCGCCCCGCTAGGCACAATCGTGCTCGCCTTAGTGTTGTCGCTCAAAACCACGCTGGCTTGAATGGTAGGATTGCCCCTACTATCCATCACTTCTAAAGCATGAATATCTTTAATGGTTAGCATCAAAATCCTTTTTTATTCCATTTCTTCTAAAGGCTCATCGGGTAAGGGCATGATCTCTTCATTAGAGCCAATACTCTCTTTAATCTTAAGAGTGATTTCATTCGCTAGGGCTTTATCTTCTTTCAGTAAGGCTTTAGCGTTTTCTCGGCCTTGCCCTAGCTTTTTATCCTGGTAGCTAAGCCATGCCCCACTCTTATCCACAATGTCTAATTTCACGCCATAATCAATGATTTCGCCCTCTTTAGAAATCCCCTCCCCAAACATGATGTCAAATTCCGCTTCTCTAAAGGGCGGAGCGACTTTATTTTTAACCACTTTGGCTTTAGCCCTATTACCGATATGCTGTTCGTTTTGTTTTAAAGCCGCAATCCTTCTAATATCAATCCTAACGCTCGCATAGAATTTTAAGGCATTACCCCCGGTTGTGGTCTCTGGACTCCCATAACCCATCATGCCAATCTTCATTCTGATTTGATTGATAAAAATGAGAGTAGTGTTCATCTTATGCAAGACACCGGTGATTTTTCTTAACGCATGGCTCATAAGCCTTGCTTGCAAGCCCACATGCTGATCGCCCATATCCCCATCAATCTCCGCTTTAGGCGTAAGAGCCGCCACAGAATCCACCACCACTAAATCAATCCCTCCGCTTCTAGTGATCGTTTCTAAAATCTCTAAAGCTTGCTCGCCTGTATCAGGTTGGGAAACGAGTAGATTTTCCGTATCCACGCCCAATCTCTTAGCGTAATGCACATCTAGGGCATGTTCAGCGTCAATGAACGCGCACACGCCGCCATTTTTTTGGCATTCTGCAATAATGTGCAAGCTTAGAGTGGTCTTCCCGCTTGACTCTGGCCCATAAATTTCAATGATCCTGCCCTTTGGAACGCCCCCAATCCCTAAAGCCAGATCCAATCCTAACGAGCCTGTAGAAATAGCGTCAATCTTTTCTACTTGCTTGTCCCCAAGGCGCACCAACGCCCCCTTACCAAAAACCTTATCAATTTGTTTGATCGCTAAAGAAATCGCTTTTTGTTTGTCTTCATCTATTGCCATAAATTACCTTATTGAATTTGATTTGTTTATTCTATCAAATCCTAGCCTAAAATCTATTATAATAAAAGGACTTACCCTATCACAAAAGGATTTTACTTTGATTAGTGTCGCTCATAGCCCTGATGCTGATGATATTTTCATGTATTATGCGATTAAGTTTGGCTGGATAGATTGCCCCATTAAAAATAAAACATTCCACAATATTGCCCTTGATATTGAAACCCTAAACCAAGAAGCCCTAAAAAACACTTATGATGTGAGCGCGATTAGTTTCGGATTATACCCTAAAATTGCGAACGATTACGCTTTGCTCCCTACAGCGACGAGCTTTGGGAATGGCTATGGGCCTAAATTAGTGAAAAAAAAGGGCGTGAAATTGAAAAAAGATTTTAGAGTCGCATTAAGTGGGGAACACACCACCAACGCCCTCTTGTTTAAGATCTATTACAAACATGCGCGCATCGCTTACATGAATTTTTTAGACATTGAAAAAGCGGTTTTGGAAGAAAAAGTGCATGCAGGCGTGCTCATTCATGAAAATATCTTGGATTTCCATAATGAATTAGAAGTGGAAAAAGAATTGTGGGATGTTTGGAAAGAACTCATTAAAATGGATTTACCCCTGCCTTTAGGGGGCATGGCGATTAGGCGCTCTATCCCTTTGTATCGCGCGATCTTGATTAAAAAGGCTTTAATTAAAGCGGTTGAAGCCGCTTTAAAACACCAAAATTTGCTCTCTGGCATGCTGTTAGAGCGCTCGCTTATTCGTGTCAATAAAGAGCGCTTACAAACTTATTTAAGCTTGTATGCGAATGAAACTTCAACGCGCTTAAGTGAGATTCAAATTCTCGCCATAGACAAGCTTTTTGAATTAGGCTATCAGCACGGATTTTATGCTAACTTGTTAAAGACTAAAGATTGCTTGCTCACTGATGAATATTTAAAATACCGTTTTTCTTAATCCAATTCTAGTTTATGCATAAGCAAGTAACGGATCACCCCATACAATAAAAGGATTTTTAAAAAATCCACTCCCCATAAAAGATAGTATTGTTTTTCTTGTAATTCTTGTTGTTGCAAGAAATAATAAAACCCCTCATTGATGCTTAAATGAGAACTCATTAAGGGCAGCAGCGAATTAAACGCTAATTCCAAAACAACCCCCACCAGAATGAACAACAGCCCTCCGAGTAAAAAACGCGCCTTTTTGATCCTAGCAGCGTTTAAAACGCTCAAAACAAATAAAAATTTCATTAAAACAAGCCCTAAAAACAGCGCAACGCCTATGGTTTTAGTGGGTTTTAACACAAAGGTTTTTAAAGCGGTGTGCAAGATAAACAGCACACTGGATTGCGCGTTAAAAAGAGAATAGCCCAAACGCACGCTCGCCACAAACCAGAACAAACTGAAGATAAAAAACACCATGGGGAGCAAGATTTTAGGGAGCAATAAAGACTCTAAACTAACGGGTAAAGAAAAGCTTAAAACCCCCCTTTTAGAAAAAAGCGCGTTGAGGTTTTTGATCGCTCCCACACTGATTGCAATCAGTAAAAACGCCCCCAAGACAAAAAAGAGCGTGTAGCTTAAAGTGAGCATGGTCGTTTCTTCAGCACCTTGAGAGGAAAAACAAACCGCTAAAATAGTGAGCGTTATTAAAAAATTCCCCACAACAACATTCCCTAATTGCCCCAAGGCGTCATGCTTAAAAACTTTTAAAAAACCCATAGCTTTATTATACCCGTTTGGATAGAAAATTTAGGCTTTTTAATGATTGCGTGTTAATAAAAAACGCTAAAGGCATTTTTTAAATGCACTACTTGAAAAAAGCCAGTTGCTCTAAAATCAATTCTTCTTTATTTTTAAAAACAAATTTAAAAAGGATCTTATAACGCCCCATTTTATCGCTCTCCAACAAATCAAATTTTAAAGGCTCGCATGCGCTTCTACAATCAAGCGTTCCTAAAAATCTGGGCTGTGATGGGCTGGGATAAAACGCTAAATACACTTGAATATTTGGCGAATCTAAAGCGGGTTTGAGCGGTTGCAATTGCGCATAAAGCGTGTTGGATTTTTCCAAAATCAAAGCGTTGTTTAAAAGGGTTTCTTGGAGTTTTTTATCCCCATGCGTGCCTTTAGAAAAATAGGGCAAAATGGGGGTTTTAGGGCTTTTAATAAGGGGCTTTAAACCCACCAAAAAACGATAATTAGACTTAAAATTTTCATAAGTTTTAAGCATAGCGTTAAAGTTTAAATCCACTTCGTTATGCCCTTTGAAATACACTAAATCGTTTTTAGGCGAATTTTTTAGGGCAAACACTACCAAAAACACCACGATCCCAAGCCCAAGAATAAGCACGCTCATGATCCCTAAAGGCCAAAAGTTTTTTTCTTTCATTGATTTTCCCTCTTAAGATTTTTTAAAAAAATAAAGCCCCAAAAACGCGCCCAAAAGCGTCAATAACAAAATATAAATGATCACCTTTACAAAAGTTACTCCCTTAGGAGCGTTAAAATTCTGCGTGATATTCACACGATATTTTTCCGCTAAAGCATCTACTGCGACCGAATAGCCGTTAATGAGCATGGCTGAAATCCTTTGGGGCGTGTATTCTTTAGCGTTTGTGGGGAGTAAGGGAGCGATTTTTTCAAAAAAGATTTTATCAGTGTCTAGCAAATCTTTAGGGTTAGCCACTAATTCTATTTTTTGAGCGTCATGGTAGAAAAAGAATACCACAAAAGGGGGTTTGAGCTGCTTTAAAAAGCCCTCTTGATACTTTTGGCGTTCATTTTTATCCGCCAAAGCGATAGGATTTTTTTCAAAATCCGTCATATCAATCACAAAACGCACGCCTGTTTTAAGATAAAGCTCTTTAGAAACGCCCTCCACAAACGCAACGCTTTTTTCTACCAAACGCCCTTTAGCGTTATTAAAAACATAGGACTCATCAGCCCCTAAACAACAAACAAAGGCTATTGCAAGCCATAAGATCCTCATGTGCTAAACAAAAACAAGTTAGGCACAAAAGAAATAACAATCGTCATTAAAATGGTCGCTACTACCATTAAGGCTAAGATTTTTTCTAAAGTCGTGAATTTCATTTTTTACTCCCTTGATTGATCAATTCATAATTGGCCCGGTTTTGGGTGTTTTTTGTCTCTAAAGCGTTAATATCCTTATAGCGGTAATAATTGGTGGCTTGCTCTTTTTGGATATGGATCGCTTTGAGCGTAAAAAAAACGGCCACACACAATAAAATAACCACAATCAGTAAATTCCCTGCTAATCCGTTTAAAAATTTCATCTCTTTTCCTTTAATCTTCTAAGGGTTTTAGCGATTGGATAAATTCGGCTAACGCTTTAACTTGCAAATCGCTAAAGTTTTTATACTTGAATGATGGCATATGCCCTATATTGCCCTTTTTACCATGCGTTAAGATATTTCTCAAAAAATTCTCTGTGCCGTAAGCGGTCAAATCGGCTGCAAACACTTGATTTTCTTGCAAGCCCTTACCATCATTGCCATGACAGCCTGTGCAACCCATGCTTTCAAACAGCTCCTTGCCCTTATCAATGAGTTGAGGGTTTTTGGTTTTTTTAACGCTAGAAATTTCTGCCATCACATAGCTCGCGATCGCTTTAGCGTCTTTTTCGTCCAATTCCATAGCGGGCATTTCCCCAGCGAGATAATCCATGCCCTTAGAGCCATGCTTAATGGTGTCCATAATGCCCTCTTCTTTACCCCAACGCACCAGATTTTGAGCGCTCCCATGCAAGCCTTCAGCGGTGATGCCATGGCATTGCGAACAATGGACTAAAAAGATGCCTTGCCCCATATCCACCAATTCCTTTTGACCCAAATGCTTCCATTTGGCTTCAAATTTTTGGTTGTGCGCTTTAACCTCTTCATTGTATTGCCCGATTTGAGAAAAGCTATTCAGCGGATAGCCAAAGAAAAAATACCAAAAAGCCCACACAATCGTGCACATAAAACTTGCGATCCAGCCTACTGGCACATTATTGGCAAACTCCCCTATCCCATCAATCAAATGCCCATTTTCCATAAGCTCACCCTGAGATTTGCTGTCGCGCATTTCTTTAATGAGCGAACTGGATTCATAGATGGTTAAAACTAAAATCACAAGCGCTGCAATCAAGCCAAAAACATTTATATGGTCGTTTAAAAAATCCATTTCAACTTTCCTTTATGCCCTTATCATGAACTTCTTTATGGCGTGGTTCAATCAACTCATCTTCTAAAGCGTCATTTAACGCTAAATACCCGTATCGCTCATAATCCACGACACCCTTTTTTTGCTTTCTATACATGCTAAAAATATAGGCATACAAAAAGAGCGTAAAAAGAATGGTAAAAAACGCATACGCAAAACCTCTCAAACTTTCTAAATCCATCATTCACCCCTTATTTAGCGTTTTGATTAGCGTTGATCCTGGAATTACCCAAGCTATTCAAATAAGCGATCAAAGCCACAATTTCTAACACTTCACCTCTTTGAATGGCGTCTAGCACTCTCTTGTCTTTCATGTCGGCTGTGATTTTTTTAGCTTCTTCTAAATAGGCTTTTTTCGCTTCTTCTACGCTCCCTAATTTCACGCCGTTTTCGGTGTCATAAGGCACACCAAAAACCTTTTTTTGCGTCAAAGCTTCCGCATAAGCGGTATCAAAATCGCTCTTTTTTATGAATAAATGCTTATAGGCTGGCATGATGCTGTGCGGCACAACGCTTTTAGGATCAAACATGTGCTTTTCATGCCAATCGGTTGTGCGATAATCCCCCACCCTGTGTAAATCAGGGCCAATCCTTTTAGAACCCCACAAAAATGGCCTGTCATACGCATATTCCCCGCTCAAACTATACGCGCCATATCGATCCACCTCAGCTTGGAAAGGGCGAATGAGTTGGGAATGGCAATGATAGCAACCTTCTTGGATATAAATTTGCCTCCCTGCTGTCTCTAAAACCGTATAAGGCCGTAAGCCTTCAATGGGGCGAGCGGATTTGAAGAAGTTAGGCAAAATCTCCACCAAGCCTGCGATCGCAAACACAAAAATAAACGCAAGAGTGAAAAAAAACGGATTCTTCTCTAAAAAACTAAACATTTCCAACCTCCCCTATCGAGACATAGGCGTGGCGTAATTGGGCTCACGCTCTAATTTTTTGCCTGCCGTGATTGTCATAAAAATATTGTAAGCAAAAATAATAAATCCGGTAAAATACATAAGACCCCCAACGCCTCTAATATTGTAATAAGGGATTAGCACCTTAACCGTGTCAATGAACTGGTAAGTGAGATTCCCATACTGATCCACATCCCTCCACATCATCCCTTGCGTGATCCCTGCAATCCACATGGACGAAAAGTAAAGCACAATCCCTAAAGTCATGATCCAAAATTGGAAATCCACAAGCCTACCTGAATAAATCTCTCTTTTGAAAAGCCTAGGCGTCATGTGATACATGCTCGCAATCAAAGTGAAGCCTACCCAACCAAGCACGCCGTCATGCACATGCCCTATAATCCAATCGGTAAAGTGGGCTAAGGCGTTCACGCTCTTAATGGCTTGAATAGAGCCTTCTAAAGTGGAAAGCATGTAGAAAGTTGAAGCTAAAACTAAGAATTTGATCAAAGGGCTTTCTTTGAGCTGGTGCCATTGCCCCCTCATCGTTAGTAGCATGTTAATGGCTGTCCCCCACGAAGGCAAGATCAACACCACTGAAAACACGCTAGAAAGGGTTTGCACCCAATCAGGCACGGTGGAATAAATCAAATGGTGCCCGCCCGCCCAAATATAAACAAACATCAAGCTCCAAAAGGAAAACAAAGTGAGTTTGTAAGAAAAGATAGGCTGGCCGCTCTCTTTAGGCAAGAAATAATAAATCGTGCCAATCACCCCACTCGTAAAGACAAAAGCGACCGCATTATGCCCCCACCACCATTGAATGAGCGCATCATTACTGCCTGAATACATAGAAATAGAATGCCAAACACTCCCCATATCAGCGACAAAATAGGTGGGGACAGAAAGGTTATTGAAGATATACATCACCGCTATACCCACATAAGTAGCGATGTAATACCATAAAGACACGTAAATGGTATTCTCTCTCCTAACGCTCATGCTCCCAAACATATTAACCCCCCATAGCACCCATGCCACAACCACAATAATATCTAAAGGCCACATCAATTCGGCGTATTCTTTAGATTGAGTAAGACCAGCAAACAGGCTAATGACCCCTAGAATTAAAAGAAGAATCCAAAGCCAAAAATGCAATAACCCTACAATTTTCAAAAAGGGGTGTTGGTAATAAGTGATTTTAAGCACCCTTTGACCGATATAATACCAACTCGCCCAAATCCCCCCAAGAGTGAATCCATAAATCACAGCATTCGTGTGTAAGGGGCGTAAGCGGCCAAAAACGCCATACTCCCCTGCAATGTAATTCAAGTTAGGGAAAGACAATTCAAAAGCTAACACGATCCCTATTAACATGCCCACTATCCCAAAGCCAACCATCGCATAAAGAAACAATTTGCTAATGGAATAATCATAACTCAAAGGCACATTTTCTTGCATGCAATACTCCTATTTGTAGTAAATTCAACAAAGACAAATACAATTATAAAACTTTATCTTTTTCAAAAAGCTTAATTTTTAATCTTTTTCTGTAACATTGTAATAACTCAATCCAATTTGAATGGCATTTTTAAGCCAAATTATTACTATCTTTGGCTAAAGGTTAAACATGATTAAACAAACCCTCACCATTCTTGCCCCTTTTTTTATCGCAACGCTATTGTATTTTTTAGGTGCACCGGACGGGCTAAACCCTAACGCATGGCTTTATTTTTGTATTTTCATAGGCATGATTATAGGGCTAGTTTTAGAGCCAGTGCCAGCAGGTTTGATAGCGTTGAGTGCGTTAGTGTTGTGCGTGGCGTTAAAAATTGGAGCGAGCAGTGAAGTAGCGAGCGCTAATAAGGCTATTTCATGGGGTTTGAGCGGGTATGCGAATAAAACGGTGTGGCTTGTGTTTGTCGCTTTTATTTTGGGTTTAGGGTATGAAAAAAGCTTGTTAGGGAAACGGATCGCTCTTTTGCTCATTAGGTTTTTAGGGCAAACCCCTTTAGGTTTAGGCTATGCGATTGGTTTGAGCGAATTGTGTCTAGCCCCCTTTATCCCTAGCAATTCCGCTAGAAGTGGGGGTATACTCTATCCAATCGTTTCATCTATCCCGCCTTTAATGGGTTCTACTCCCAATAATAACCCTGACAAAATCGGCGCGTATTTGATGTGGGTCGCTTTGGCTTCAACTTGCATCACTTCGTCCATGTTTTTAACCGCGCTCGCTCCTAACCCCCTAGCAATGGAGATCGCTACCAAAATGGGCGTGAATGAAATCTCATGGTTTTCGTGGTTTTTAGCGTTCTTGCCTTGTGGGGTGGTTTTGATCTTGCTTGTGCCTTTATTAGCGTATAAAATCTGCAAACCCACCTTAAAAGGCTCAAAAGAAGTGAGTTTGTGGGCCAAAAAAGAATTAGAGGGCATGGGGAGGTTTTCTTTAAAAGAAATTTTAATGCTCAGCCTCACTTTATTGGCTTTATTAGGTTGGATTTTTGGCAAACCTTTAGGCCTGCATGCGAGCGCGACGGCTTTGATTGTCATGGTTTTAATGGCGTTTTGTAAGATTGTAAGCTATGAAGACATCATTAAAAACAAGAGTGCGTTTAACATTTTTTTATTGCTAGGATCGCTGCTCACGATGGCTGGCGGGCTTAAAAATGTGGGTTTTTTAAATTTTATCGGCAATGCGGCTCAAAATTTTTTAGAGCATGCTCACTTGGATCCGTTAATAGCGGTATTGTTTATTGTAGCTTTATTCTATCTGTCGCACTATTTTTTCGCTAGCATCACCGCTCATGTGAGCGCGTTATTCGCGCTTTTTGTAGGGATTGGTTCACACATTCAAGGGGTCAATTTGCAAGAATTGAGCTTGTTTTTAATGCTTTCTTTAGGGATTATGGGGATTTTAACGCCCTATGGCACAGGCCCATCCACCATTTATTACGGGAGCGGGTATATTCCAAGCAAGGATTTTTGGAAATGGGGGTTTATTTTTGGTATGGTGTATTTGATCGTGTTTTTAAGCGTGTGCACACCTTGGGTCAAATTCATCGCTTATAGGTGGTTGTAGCTGGAAACTTTACACAACGCCCTTTTAAAATGGTATGAAGAATGTGGGCGAAAGGATTTACCTTTTAGGAATTTAAAGGGCATTAACGCTCCTTATGAAGTCTATATCAGTGAAGTGATGAGCCAACAAACCCAAATCAACACGGTGGTTGAGCGTTTTTATTCCCCTTTTTTAGAAGCTTTCCCCACTTTAAAAGACTTAGCGAACGCTCAATTAGAGGAGGTTTTATTGCTTTGGAGAGGGCTTGGCTATTATTCAAGGGCTAAAAATTTAAAAAAAAGTGCTGAAATTTGCGTGAAAGAACACCACTCACAGCTACCCAATGACTATCAAAGCCTGTTAAAACTCCCTGGGATTGGTGCATACACGGCTAATGCGATTTTATGTTTTGGCTTTAGAGAAAAGAGCGCATGCGTGGACGCTAATATCAAGCGCGTGCTTTTAAGGCTTTTTGGTTTGGATCCTAATATCCACGCTAAAGACTTACAAATTAAGGCGAATGACTTTCTCAATCTTAATGAAAGCTTTAATCACAACCAAGCCCTAATTGATCTAGGGGCTTTAATCTGCTCCCCTAAACCCAAATGCGCGATTTGCCCTTTCAATCCTTATTGTTTAGGTAAAAACCACCTAGAAAAACACACGCTTAAGAAAAAACAAGAGATCATTCAAGAAGAGCGTTATTTAGGCGTTGTGATCCAAAATAACCAAATCGCTTTAGAAAAAATAGAGCAAAAACTCTATTTGGGGATGCACCATTTCCCTGACTTAAAAGAAAATTTAGAATGCAAACTCCCCTTTTTAGGCACCATCAAACACAGCCACACTAAATTCAAGCTCAATTTAAACCTCTATTCAGCTACAATAAAGGATCTAAAAAACCCCGTTCGTTTTTATAGCCTTAAAGACTTAGAAACCTTACCCATAAGCTCTATGACGCTTAAAATCTTGAATTTTTTAAAACAAAAAAATTTATTTGGGGGTTAAACCCTGCCAAATCCAAAATGGCTCTACTTTATCGCAGGCACCACTTCAGGGATCAAATACGCAATCGCGCTGATCACGACTCCCATGATCGCTACAAAAATAAGGGAGTATTTAACCGTGAATTTGAATAAATCGCTCTCTTTCCCGGCTAATCCCACTGCCGCACAAGCGATAGCGATGCTTTGAGGGCTTATCATCTTGCCTAAAGTGCCACCCACGGTATTAGCCGTTAGGGTTAAAATCTCAGGGAGGTGCAATCGTTGGGCGGTGAGTTGCTGTAAAGAGCCAAATAAAAGATTAGAGCTTGTATCACTCCCGGTTAAAAACACGCCTACCCACCCGATCAAGGGCGAGAAAAAAGTAAAAGCCAAACCCGTATGGGTGAGCGCTAAGGCTAGAGTGGAAGAAATCCCGCTGTAATTAGACACATAGGCAAAGCTTAAGACTAAACCAATGGTGAGAATGGGGTAGCGCATTTCTTTTAAAGTCTCGCCAAAAACGCTCATTGCATCGCTCACTCGCACCCTTAAAACGAGCATGCTAATAAGAGCGGCTAAAAAAATGGAAGTGCCAACCGTGTTGATTAAGAGAAATTTAAACACCACCGGAAAACTCACGCTTTGATTGGCTTCTACAAAAGGCGGGCTTTTAAAGATGTGGTTGCTGATGTTATTGAACTCAAAATAAAAATTAGAAAAAGCTAACAAGCCGTCTTTTTCAAATAAAGCTTTAAAAAAAGGCTGTATCCATAACACAATCACTAAAACTAAAATCACAAAAGGAGACCAAGCGACATAAATCTTACAGATATGATGGTTACTCTTAGTGAATGAAGCTGCTTTGCCGTCGCTTCTAAAAATCGCTTTAGGCTGCCAAAATTTCAAAAAGAGCGCCGTTGCAACGAGTGAAACAAGGGCTGAAATAATGCCGGGCAATTCTGGCCCTAAATAATTAGAGCTTAAAAATTGCGCGCCAGCGAAAGAAAAAGCCGCGATAAAAACGGCCGGAAAAGTCTCTTTAATCCCCTTAAAGCCATCCATTAAAAACACAATGAAAAACGGCACTAACAAGCTCACAAAAAAGAGGATTTTACCCGTCATGGCTGAAATTAAAATCGCTGGCACCCCTACCGCGCTCGCCATAGCGCTTATAGGGATACCCACTGCGCCAAAGGCTACAGGAGCGGTATTAGCGATTAGGCACAATCCGGCAGAATATAAAGGGCTTAACCCTAAGCCCACTAAAATCGCCGCGGTAATGGCAATAGGCCCTCCAAAACCAATCGCCCCTTCTAAAAACGAGCCAAAACAAAAGCCAATCAAAATCACTAAAATCCGGTGATCTAAAGTGATGGACTGGACGCTTTCTTTTAAAATTTCAAAATAGCCGGATTTAACGCTGAGTTTGTATAAAAAAATCGCCGCAATAATGATCCAAGCGATCGGCCACAAGCCATAAAGAAAGCCATAAAGAAAGCTTGAACCCACCATGCTAACAGGCATTTTATACACTAAAACCGCAATAATGGCTGATAAGGCCACGCTCAAAAAGGCCGCTGTGTAACCTTTGAGTTTAAAAACCATTAAAGATAAGAAAAATAACAAAATCGGCAATAAGGCTACAAGAGCGCTCAACCAAATATTACCCAAAGGGTCATAAACTTGATGAAATTCTAGCACTAAAAAATCCCTTTTTAAAAATATTCTCTTAGCGCTAGTTCTCTTTAAAAACCCCCTTATTTAGGAATGATGGGGATAATAAAGGGGAAGACATAAGCAATAAGAGTGAAGACAATCCCCATAATGATTGCCAAAGCGATAGAGTATTTTACTGTAAATCTGAACAATTCGCTCTCTTTCCCCACTAACCCCACCGCCGCGCAAGCGATAGCGATACTTTGAGGGCTTATCATTTTACCCACAACACCCCCTGAAGTGTTTGCCGCTAAGAAAAGCACTTCAGGCAAGCCAAGCTGTGTAGCGATGAGCATTTGCAAAGAGCCAAATAAAAGATTAGAACTTGTATCGCTTCCGGTTAAAAACACCCCAAGCCAGCCTACAACAGGCGAAAAGAAAGTGAAAACATGCCCAGTATCCGCTAGCGCTAAAGCGAGTGTGGCGCTCATGCCGCTATAATTAGCCACATACGCAAACGCTAAAACCACGCCAATGGTTAAAATCGGCAAACGCATTTCTTTTAAAGTGGCCCCAAACACCCCTATCGCATCGCTGATTTTCACGCGCAACAAAAACACGCTTAAAAGAGCGGCTACAAAAATGGAAGTGCCTGTCGTTAGAATCAAAGGGAATTTGAACACGACAGGAAAATTGGTCGCTTCAGTAACAATGGGAACGGTTTTGAAAATCTTTTGACTGATAGAATTAAATTCAAACGCAAAGCTAGAAAACGCCAAAGCCCCGCCTTCTTTAAAGAGCGCTTTAAACCAGGGTTGCGTCCATATGATAATCGTAATCGTGAGCAACACAAAAGGCATCCACGCCACAACCACCTTACAAATATGGTGTTTTTCTGTGTTTATCGTGGGCTCTTTGCCATTGCTGGTGAAAATGCGTTTGGGCTGCCAGAATTTTAAAAACAAAGTAGTAGCAATCAATGACACTAAAGCTGAAATAATATCCGGGAGCTGTGGCCCTAGATAATTAGAGCTTAAAAATTGCGCGATAGCGAAGCTAAACCCGGTAACGGCCACTGCAGGAAAAGTCTCTCTAATCCCTTTAAAACCATCCATTAAAAACACGATGAAAAAAGGAATACCAATGGAAAAAATGGGCAACACCCTGCCCACCATTTGAGAAATCTCTAATTCAGGGATACCCACCACGCTAGCCATTGCCGTAATAGGGATACCCACCGCACCAAAAGCTACAGGAGCGGTGTTAGCGATCAGGCACAACCCGGCAGCGTATAAGGGGTTTAGCCCAAGGCCGACTAAAATCGCCGCTGTGATCGCTACCGGGCCTCCAAAACCGATCGCTCCTTCTAAAAACGAGCCAAAACAAAAGCCAATCAAAATCACTAAAATGCGGTGATCTGGCGTTAGGGTTAAAATGCTTTCTTTTAAAATTTCAAAATACCCGGATTTCACTGAAAGGTTGTAAAGAAAAATCGCAGCGATCACAATCCATGCGATCGGCCACAAGCCATAAAGAAAGCCATAGAAAAAACTCGCGCTCACCATTTGAGCGGGCATTTTATACACAAATAACGCAATAATGATTGAAAGCAATAAGCTTAAAAACCCAGCGCTATACCCCTTAAGTTTAAAAACAATAAGAGAGACAAAAAAGAGTGCAATGGGCGAAAGTGCGACTAAAGCGCTCAGCCAAATATGGCCTAATGGGTCATAAACTTGATAAAATTCCATAAATTTTCCTTGAATAATTAAAAGTATTTTTTATCTTACTTAAAAGAAAAAACTAATTTTAAGTAGCATTTAATATTAAGTCAAATTTAATGGGCTTGTGGTTTATTTTAGTAACAATGTTTGAGCGAGTGGTTTATCAACTTGTGGTTACAATCTTACTAATTTTGAGTATTATATTGTGTTTGAAACTCTTAATTTGGAATTTTAAGGAGCCTTCTTTGAAAGTCAATTTCTTTGCTACTTGTCTAGGAGCAGCCATATACAGCAACGCATCGCTTAACGCTATCAAATTACTCCGTAAGGAAAATTTGGAAGTGGTTTTTAAAAAAGACCAAACATGTTGTGGCCAGCCAAGCTATAACTCAGGATATTATGAAGAGACAAAAAAAGTCGTTTTATACAATATCAAACTTTATTCCAATAACGACTATCCTATTATTTTGCCTAGCGGTTCATGCACAGGGATGATGCGGCATGATTATTTGGAATTGTTTGAAGGGCATGCGGAATTTAACATGGTTAAAGATTTTTGCTCTAGGGTGTATGAATTGAGCGAATTTTTGGATAAAAAATTGCAAGTCAAATATGAAGATAAGGGCGAACCCCTTAAAATCACATGGCATTCTAATTGCCATGCCTTAAGGGTGGCTAAAGTGATTGACTCGGCGAAAAACCTCATCAGACAGCTTAAAAATGTGGAACTCATTGAATTGGAAAAAGAAGAAGAATGCTGCGGGTTTGGGGGGACTTTTTCGGTTAAAGAGCCTGAAATTTCAGCGGTTATGGTCAAAGAAAAGATTAAAGACATAGAAAGCCGTCATGTGGATGTGATTGTTTCAGCGGATGCTGGGTGTTTGATGAATATCAGCACCGCTATGCAAAAAATGGGCTCATCCACAAAACCCATGCATTTTTATGACTTTTTAGCCTCAAGACTTGGGCTTTAACATTTAAAGAATTGTTTTAAGGAATAATCAATGGAAAAATATCATAGCGACCAAGAATACGAAGAAATCATCACCGACCAATTAGGCGATATGCAATTAAGGGAAAATTTGCGTTCTGCAATGGATACCTTAAGGGCTAATCGTAAGAATCTCCTTAAAAATCGTTACAGCGAGTGGGAAAATTTAAGGGAATTAGGCAAAGAAGTCAAGCTTAAAATCTTATCCAGGCTTGATGAATATTTGGAATTGTTTGAAAAAAACGCCACTCAAAACGGCTTTAAAATCCATTACGCTAAAGACGGCGATGAAGCTAATGAAATCATTTACAACCTCGCTAAAGAAAAAAATATCAAGCGCATTTTAAAGCAAAAATCCATGGCGAGCGAAGAAATTGGCTTGAACCATTACTTGAAAGAAAAGGGCATTCAAGCGCAAGAAACGGATCTGGGTGAATTGATTATCCAGCTCATCAATGAACACCCCGTGCATATTGTCGTGCCAGCTATCCATAAAAACCGCAAGCAAATCGGTAAAATTTTTGAAGAAAAACTCAACGCCGCTTATGAAGAAGAGCCTGAAAAGCTTAATGCGATCGCCAGAAAACACATGCGCAAAGAATTTGAAAGCTTTAAAATGGGGATTAGTGGGGTTAATTTCGCTATCGCTAACGAAGGAGCGATCTGGTTAGTGGAAAATGAAGGCAATGGCAGAATGAGCACCACCGCATGCGATGTGCATGTCGCAATTTGCGGGATTGAAAAATTAGTAGAAAGCTTTGATGATGCGGCGATTTTAAACAATCTGCTCGCTCCAAGCGCTGTGGGTGTGCCTATCACATGTTATCAAAACATTATCACAGGCCCCAGAAAAGAGGGCGATTTAGACGGCCCTAAAGAAGCCCACATCATTTTATTAGACAACAACCGCTCTAATATTTTGGCTGATGAAAAGTATTATCGCGCTCTTTCATGCATCCGTTGCGGGACTTGCTTGAACCACTGCCCTGTGTATGATAAGATCGGTGGGCATGCTTATCTTTCCACTTATCCTGGCCCTATAGGCGTGGTGGTATCCCCCCAACTCTTTGGCCTGAATAATTACGGGCATATCCCTAATTTGTGCAGTCTTTGCGGGCGTTGCACTGAAGTTTGCCCCGTAGAAATCCCTTTAGCCGAACTCATTAGAGATTTACGATCGGATAAAGTGGGCGAGGGCAGGGGTGTAATTAAGGGGGCTAAAAGCACCCAACACAGCGGGATGGAAAAATTCTCTATGAAAATGTTTGCCAAAATGGCAAGCGATGGGGCTAAGTGGCGTTTCCAATTGAAAATGGCTCAATTTTTCTCGCCTTTAGGCAAGCTTTTAGCTCCCATACTGCCTTTAGTCAAAGAGTGGGCGAGCGTGAGAACCTTACCCAATATGGACACAAGCTTGCATGCAAAAGTCCAGCGCTTAGAAGGGGTGATTTATGAGTAAAGAGCTTATTTTAAAGTGCATTAAAGAAGCCAGAGCCAAGCATGCCATTCAAGGAGCGAACCCTATTTATAGGAATATCATTAAAGTGGAGTTTGAAGACTTGGTGGAAGAATACAAGCATTTCCAGGTGTTGAATAAAGCTGAAGTCATTGAAAGCGCTAAAGAAAATTTAGAGCAAGCCATCTTAAAGGCTTTAGAAAATTTTAAAAGCAAAAAAGTCTTACACTCTACAGATTTGAATTTGAATTTTGAAGCGTTTAAGGATTTTACTTTGCAGCCTTATGATAAAGAAATTGAAGCGATGCGTGAAGAATTGTTTGAGATTGATACGGCTTTATTGCATGGGGTTTGTGGGATTTCAAGCTTGGGCATGATTGGGGCGGTTTCTTCGCATGCAAGCCCGCGATTGCTTTCACTCATCACCCTTAATTGCATCATTTTATTGAAAAAAGAATCCATTGTGCGCAATTTAAGCGAGGGCGTGCAAGCTTTAAAAAACCAGAGTAAAAACGGCGTCTTACCCACAAACATGCTCCTTATTGGCGGGCCTAGCCGGACAGCCGATATTGAATTAAAAACCGTTTTTGGGGTGCATGGGCCTCAAAAAGTCGCTATCATTCTCTACTAAAGGATAAGAATGGAAAAATTAGAAGTAGGGCAATTAGCCCCTGATTTTAGATTGAAAAACAGCGATGGCGTAGAAATTTCTTTAAAAGATTTGCTCCATAAAAAAGTGGTGCTGTATTTCTACCCTAAAGACAACACCCCCGGATGCACTTTAGAAGCCAAAGATTTTAGTGCTCTGTTTAGTGAATTTGAAAAGAAAAACGCTGTTGTCGTAGGCGTAAGCCCTGATAACGCGCAATCGCATCAAAAATTTATCAGCCAATGCTCTTTGAATGTGATTTTGCTCTGCGATGAAGATAAAAAAGCCGCCAATCTTTACAAAGCTTATGGCAAACGCATGCTTTATGGGAAGGAGCATTTGGGGGTTATCCGCTCCACTTTCATTATCAACACGCAAGGCGTTTTAGAAAAATGCTTCTACAATGTCAAAGCGAAAGGCCATGCTCAAAAGGTTTTAGAGAGTTTGTAGTTTAACTCTCTAGATTTCGCCCATTTTAATTTGAGATTTTTTAATTTTAGGCTTTTTAGCTATTCTTTTGCTTTTAAAAACTTGTTTTTTTAAACTCCGTTTTAGTTTGATAATAAAAACTCATAAGGGATAGGGAATGTTTTTGAAACCATTCCCCTACAACCCTAAGATCGCTTTACAAAAAACTATCACCCACTAGCTTTTTTATTATGTTTTTTAAAAAACGCCTTTGAGGATTTTTACAATTTTTATTTTTGTTCAGGCTGCCAAATGGTTTTTTCTGAAGGGGTGCTATCGGCTTCGTTTTGTAAGATTTGTTTTTTAGTTTCGTGGCAAGCCACAAACAATAACGCTAAAATTACAGCTAAAAGAGAAATTCTCATTTCAAGCTCCTTTGAATATTAAAATGCTTACGATAATTATAAAGAAAAAGAGTTAAAGATAGATTAATATTTGGCTCTGTTTTCATCAAATGTCGGCACTCAAAACCTTATTTAACCTTATTATCCTTTAATTTTTAAAACTTTACTTTACACAAAACTCATTCTCTTAAGGGGATAACTGGGGTATTTTGAAATAACTCCCCCCCTACAACCCCCAACTAAATCCCCCTATAGAACGCATTACAAGAAACGATCGCTTGACTAAAGCCTCTTATTATCTTGATTTCAATCAAGCGCGTTGTTTTTTAAGCATGTCAGCGATTAAGAAAGCGAGTTCTAGGGCTTGGGTGGCGTTTAGTCTTGGATCGCATTGCGTATAGTAATGGCAGCTCAAACCCTCTTCGGTGATTGCTTGCGAGCCACCGATACATTCTGTAACATTCTCACCTGTCATTTCCAAATGAACCCCTGAAGCCAAACTCCCTTCAGCCCTATGGATTTCAAAAAAGCTTTTCACTTCATCTAACACGCTATCAAAAGCCCTTGTTTTAACCCCCAAGCTGGTTTTAACCGTGTTGCCATGCATGGGATCAATGCTCCATAAAATATGGCGTTTTTCTTTCAACACCCCTTGTAAAAGCTTAGGCAAGCGCTCTTTAATCATCTTAGAACCCATGCGCACGATCAAATTCAAACGCCCCTTAATGTTGTGCGGGTTTAAAACATCGCACAATTCTAACACTTCGCTCACGCTCGCATTAGGCCCGATTTTCACGCCAATAGGGTTACAAACCCCCCTTAAAAACTCCACATGCGCACCCTTAGGATCTCTTGTCCTTTCGCCAATCCACAGCATGTGCGCGGAGCAATCATAAAACTGGTCAGTCAAACTATCCTTACGCACCAAAGGCTCTTCATAATGGAGCAGTAACGCTTCATGACTGGTGTAAAATTCCACTTCCCTAAGAATAGGCGTTTTTTCTATCTCCACCCCACACGCTTGCATGAACCCTAAAGCTTGCGTGATTCGGTCAGCGATTTGCTGGTATTTTTGCCCGAAGTCGTTGTTTTTGACAAAATCCAAATTGAAACGATGCACTTGCTCTAAATTCGCTAACCCGCCTTGAGCAAAAGCTCTGATAAGGTTTAAAGTCGCTACGCTTTGATGGTAGGCTTTAAGCATTCTTTCAGGCTTTGGCTCTCTTTCTTTTTTGGAAATCCCGTTGATAATATCCCCCCTATAGCTTAGCACTTCTTCATCATCTAGTATTTCAGTCGCATTAGAGCGAGGCTTGGCAAATTGCCCGGCAATGCGCCCCACTTTCACGATCGGTATAGAGCCAGCAAAAGTTA
This sequence comes from Helicobacter pylori SA213A, assembly GCF_000476275.1. Classification (GTDB taxonomy): domain Bacteria; phylum Campylobacterota; class Campylobacteria; order Campylobacterales; family Helicobacteraceae; genus Helicobacter; species Helicobacter pylori_CL. The sequence continues at coordinate 13,604 of NZ_CBOM010000001.1, read as the reverse complement.
AGACAATCGCCATTTGCATCATCACTTTAAACATGTCTTTAATCCTGTTGGCGCTAAATTGAGAAAACGACTCCGCGCAATCGCCCCCTTGCAACAAAAACGCTTTATTGTTAATGACTTGGGCTAAACGCTCTTGCAAGTTCCTCGCTTCGCCAGCAAACACTAATGGAGGGTAGGAGCGCAATTCTTTTTTGACCCTTTCTAATTCTTGGTTATCTTTATAAGTGGGGTGTTGCTCTATCTTAAAAGAATGCCATGAAGCGGGCGACCAAGTTGTTTTTGACATTTCTACAATCCTTTATTAATCTTTTTTTAAGCGTTATTATAGCTTGTGCGGGTTAAATCGTGGATTTTAGAAAATAAATGCGCGCTAAAAACCACCCCCATAATCTCAAAAAACCCCAATCATAAAAAGCTTTATGCTACAATGAGAGCTCTTTAACACGATAAAAGGGCGGTTTAATAGCATGGCACAAGAAAAAGCGGTCATCAAAGATCCTAAAAAACTCAACGCGTTTGATTTGCGTTGGATGGCGTCTTTATTTGGCACGGCGGTGGGGGCTGGGATTTTATTTTTGCCTATTAGAGCCGGTGGGCATGGGATATGGGCTATTGTGGTGATGAGCGCGATCATCTTCCCTTTAACTTATCTGGGGCATAGAGCTTTAGCTTATTTCATAGGATCTAAAGATAAAGAAGACATTACCATGGTCGTTCGCTCTCATTTTGGCGCTCAATGGGGTTTTCTTATCACTTTGCTTTATTTCTTGGCGATTTATCCTATTTGTTTGGCTTATGGGGTGGGTATCACTAATGTGTTTGATCATTTTTTCACTAACCAGTTACATTTAGCGCCTTTTCATCGGGGCTTACTGGCTGTAGCGCTAGTCTCTTTAATGATGCTTGTAATGGTCTTTAACGCTATGATTGTTACGCGCATTTGTAACGCTTTAGTGTATCCTTTATGCTTGATTTTATTGCTTTTTTCTTTGTATCTTATCCCTTATTGGCAAGGCGCTAATCTTTTTGTGGTGCCGAGTTTCAAAGAATTTGTGTTAGCGATTTGGCTAACCTTACCGGTGCTTGTGTTTTCATTCAACCATAGCCCCATCATTTCAACTTTCACCCAAAATGTGGAAAAAGAATACGGCGCTTTCAAAGAGTATAAACTCAATCAAATTGAATTAGGGACATCGCTGATGCTTTTGGGGTTTGTGATGTTTTTTGTGTTTTCGTGCGTCATGTGCTTGAATGCTGATGATTTTGTGAAAGCAAGGGAACAAAACATCCCCATTTTAAGCTATTTTGCTAACACTTTAAACAACCCTTTAATCAATTATGCGGGGCCTGTGGTGGCTTTTTTAGCGATTTTTTCATCTTTTTTTGGGCATTATTATGGGGCTAAGGAGGGTTTAGAGGGCATTATTATTCAAAGTTTAAAATTGAAAAAAGCTTCTAAACCCTTGAGTATTAGCGTAACGATTTTTTTATGGCTGACTATCACGCTTGTGGCTTATATTAACCCTAATATCTTGGATTTTATTGAAAATTTAGGCGGCCCCATTATCGCGCTCATTCTGTTTGTGATGCCCATGATAGCTTTTTATAGCGTTTCTAGTTTGAAGCGTTTTAGAAATTTCAAAGTGGATATTTTTGTGTTTATTTTTGGGAGCTTGACGGCTTTGAGCGTGTTTTTAGGACTATTTTAATGGCTAGTTTTTCTATTTTATCCATTTTTAAAATCGGCGTGGGGCCTAGCTCTTCACACACTATAGGGCCTATGGAAGCGGGAGCGAGATTTTGCGAGTCGTTAAAAGGCGTTTTAGAGCAGGTTGTGCGCGTTCAAATCACCTTGCATGGCTCATTAGCTTTAACCGGTAAAGGGCATTTGAGCGATGAGGCGGTTTTAATTGGCTTGCATGGCATTTACGCTAACGAATTAGAGTTAACAACCAAAAAAGCCTTATTGCATGAAGCGCTTGAAAACAAGGTTTTAAAACTCGCTAACCAGCATCGCATTCATTTTGATTATTCTAAAGATTTGATTTTTGACAACAAACCTTTAGCCAGACACCAAAACGCTCTCATTCTAAAAGCTTTTAACTCTAAAAATGAAGTTTTAAAAGAAGAGACTTATTATTCTGTCGGTGGAGGGTTTGTCTATACTGAAAAAGAATTAGACAACTTGTCTGAAGAGGACGGGAATGGAAGTATTGCTTATGATTTTTCAAGCGCTAAGGAATTGCTAGAATTATGCCAAAAACACCAAAAAAACATCGCTGAAATCGTGCGTTTGAGAGAATATGCCCTGAAAAACCGCCCTGATGCAACGATGGTTAAAATTTATCATGCGATGCTTGAGTGTTATGATAATGGGGCTAATTCTAAAGAAAAGTATCTGCCTGGTTCTTTGAGAGTAACACGATTAGCCCCAAGCATTAAAGTGCGTTTAGAAAAACACCCCACAAGCGGGAAAGATCCCTTAGCGTTGATTGATTACATTTCGCTTTACGCTCGCGCCATTGCTGAAGAAAACGCTAGTGGAGGCAAGGTGGTAACCGCCCCCACTAATGGAGCGTGTGCGGTGGTGCCAAGCGTGCTTTTATACGCTAAAAACCATTTGTTTGAAAATTTATCGCAAAAGGCCATCAATGATTTTTTACTCACCAGCGCGGCGATTGGCTATCTTTACAAGAAAAACGCTTCCTTGAGCGGTGCAGAAGCGGGGTGTCAGGCTGAAATTGGCGTGGCAAGCTCTATGGCTGCGGGGGGGTTAGCTCATTTGTGCCAAGCGACCACGCAACAGGTTTTGATCGCTAGTGAAATCGCTATGGAGCACCATTTAGGATTGACATGCGATCCGGTGGGGGGCTTGGTGCAAATCCCTTGCATTGAACGCAATGTTTTAGGAGCGATTAAAGCGATCAGCGCTTCTAAACTGGCTTTAGAAGATGAATACAAGCCTAAAGTGAGCCTAGATGAAGTGATCGCTACGATGTATGCGACCGGGAAAGACATGAATGAAAAATACAAAGAGACTTCGTTAGGGGGGTTAGCTAAAACCTTAAAATGCTAAGGGATAAAATAAACCTTTAGGGGTTTTAAGTTCCTAAAAAGGCTTTGTTTTTATCAAATGCAAATAAATCTTATCCAATTTTAATATCCTTCAAAAATTTTTAAACATAGGGTTTTAAAGCGTTATTGCATCGTTTTGGATTCCATTTTGTAGTAAAAAGTTTATTTAAAACTCATAAAAGGATAGGAAGCATTTTGAAATCATTCCCCTAACCCCCCAAAACTCCCCATAACCCTATAAAAGTGCGTCATGAAAAACTATCACTCTCTACGCAGGCTCTTTTATTTTGATGGCAAAAACACTCAAAGGCATCAATTTGATTACCAACACTCCATTAAAATATTTTTACACGCTCTATGAAATGCGTTGGCATGTCTTATGTTTAACTCTATCAACCATTATATTCAAAGATTTTTGCGCAACAAAACCTTAAGCTAATTATTACCAATCGTTACCACAAAAGAAAGCCAAAAAGTTTAAAGATTCTAAAAAAGCGGTGGTTTTTCAAGAGATAGCCTTAACATAAGACAGAGTGATAGAAAGCTAAAAGCCTAAAAAGGAGTGCTTAAGAAACTTATTTAAAGCCCCCTACTCAAAAGTAAGCTAGGGCTGTTTTGCTATTTTTCAGACTTACTAGAGTCGCTAATTTGTTTTTCAAACTCTTGTTGCAAGGCTTGTTGTTGCCTTTCTTTCTTTGAAAGGCGGCGTTTTTTCTTAGACTTTTTCTCTTTTTTTGAAGAAGTCTCTGGCTCTTTTGAAGCTGTTTCTTTGAGTGCGTTAGCATTGGTCGTAGAATCTAGATCCGGGTTAGAAGAAGTCTGTGTTTTCTTAGAAGAGCTTATAAATTCAGGGCTATCAGTATGGCTTTCAAGCTCCCCACTGCTCCTCTTTTGAAACGCTGCCTTAGTGTCTTTCTCAGCTTGTTCTTCCATTTTCTTAAAAGTGGCTGCATCCAGTTTTCTAGCCTTTTCTTTTTGGCTCACCCTAACCATGCTGATCAAATATTTGATATACCCATCATACATATCCCCAAACTGCTCATGCAAAGCCCCAAAATCCGAGCCTTTGTAAAGCCAATTGAACAAGGGGAGTGAAAGCTCTGTCCCTAAGTCTTTAAGCACATGTTTATAAAACTTTTCTCTGTCATTCACCACAAAAGAAACCTTACCATCTTTATGCTCATAATAACAGACCTTTTGCTCCACACAGCTTTCCAAACTCCCCTTAAAGAAAGCTCCAAAAGCGGATAAATCGCCCTTACTCATCTTGGTTTCAGAATACTGGTTAAAATTCTTCACGCGCTCTTTTTCCAAATTAACCATGCTCTTTAAAACCCTCTTGCGGTCTTTTTTCACATTCCCTGTGGAGCTTTCAGAAAACATAACATTGGGATCAACTGTAGTGTTAATAGTGGCAGAATCCGTTTCTGCTCTCAACAAAAAAGTCGTAGCCGCTAAAAAAAATAAAATCCGTTTCACACCAAACTCCTAATTAATATATAACCGCAACAAAAATAGATACCGTTCTTCATAAAAGCTCTCTTTTGAAATATTCTATTGATAAAAAACCACCTAGAATTCAAGCTGTCTTAGCCGTCTTAAAATACAGACTTTCAAAGGGTCTTTACTATTGGGTATGATACTATAAATATCCAAAAAATACAAACACTCCAAAAACTTTAACCCTAAAAATTTGAGACGCTCTTTACAGCTAAAGGATTTGAGAGCAACAAAGCCCACCCACCAAGCAAATAGCCTCTATTTTAAGAGTCAATACCTAAACGCTATGACAGAATTATAACAAAAAAAACGCCTTACATCCCCCTAGCCAAAAGCTAGGGACTTATGGCGTGGTTTTACAAAAATCAAAAAAAGTTAGCACACCCTAAGCGTTAATGCTTATGATGGCTTGGTTTTTTCCCTTTTTTCCCTTTTTTTCATGGTCATGAAAAGGGCCTTCGCATGCGCAATCATGCAAATCTAGCCCTTCTTCACGATACTCTTTCATGGTCATTGTTTTCTTTTTGTTAGCAATCACTTCAAGAATTTCTTTTTTACGCTTGTTGCGATCTTCTTGGCTTAAAGAAGCTAAATTCTTATCCATCGCTTTCTTAAAATCCGCTTTATAACTTTTACGATCTTCTTCTTTCATCGCCGCTAATCGTTTATTGACTTCTGCGCGAAACTCCGGGACTTCGCTAGGAGCGACTTTCCCTGCTTGCTCTAATAGTTGCTGATTATCCATGCTCTTAAAATCACTCGCATTCAAAAAAAGCCCCAAAAAAGTCCCTGTAAATAATAAAGAAACCGCTAATTTTTTCATCAAATGCTCCCAATTCAAAAATAAAGAATAAATTCTATCATCTGGTTGATTAAAGATAACTTATAGCGTTTTAATAGCAAATTGATTTTTAGATTTTATGATCAGCACTCTATTATAAAACAGCTAACCTATATCCCTTATTTTTAAAAATAATGAACTCATTTTTGATTTTTCAAAGACTTGTCTGTGTGCGGTTGTTGGTGAATTCAATTGCTTATAAAGATTGCGATTGTTTGTAAGGATTACGATTTAATTTTTACTGAGTGGCCGTATTGATTAAGCAACGGCTTTGATACAAGAAAATCATAAAAGGCCATAAAGAGCAAAAGCCCTTTTCTATGCCCCCCCATAAATTAACCCTAAAACACCTTAAAAGCTTACAATGTAACGCCAATAAAAGGCATAGGGGCGGTGAAAGGTGAATTTATAAGTAACCCCTTCAGGAACATTATCCGCGCTAGCGGTATAATAATTGTTGCGAATGGTTTGGATTTTCAAGCCAATTTCAAAACCTTGGTGTTTCGTGCCTAAGCGAATCCCTCCATTCACTAAGACCTGGAAATTCGATGGGTGGAAACTCCCTCTATACTCTTCAGCTAAGTCCTTAAAATAATAGTTTGTTGGACCCCAAGAGGTACCGCCGATCGCAACGCCAAGAAAAAACCCAAAATGCAAGTTCTCACGATTGAAAATAGCTGGGTTAAACAACACATCTGTGCCAGCCCCATAGCCAAACATGAAACTTTGAGAACCCTTGCGAGCGTCTCTCATGCCATAATCATTATAAGTGTAATACTTATAATAAGAGCTTGCAAAATCAAAGAATCCGTAATAACGCATTCCAAATTGCGGGGCTTTCTTAAAAAAATGCTTATACCCTACAACAAACCCAAAACCATTGATAGCGTATTGTTGGTTACTCAAGCCCTTATACCCACGAGTCCCTAGAGCACCATGGGTAAGCCCTCCTGTTGGATTGCTTGCTGTGGGCATGTTAGGCGTGTTAGAGCCATAAGCCCCACTTTGATTACCATTACAATTCCCATGGGAACAATTTTGAGCGGTAGTGCTGAGCATACCTAACTGGTAATCAATCCCTATAAAAGCAGCATTTCTTTCACCTTTTTTGGTAGGGCTAGTCTTAATAGCTTTTTCTTGCTTAGGGGTCTCTGCTGACAACAAGCTTGTCATCGCTAGAGAGATAGCACCTACTATAACAGATTTCTTCATGTATTCCTTCCTTCTACATTTTCTCTACTTGAGTTCTAAATGCTACATTCTACTATAAAATTGCTTTCTTTTTGATTAAATATAGCGATTGAATGAGAATAAATTGAAACAAAAATCAATTTTAGGAACTTTTTAGTAAAAATTCCTAAATCCTCTCACCTTTTTTAGGCTAAAACTAAAACCTAACAGCCAATAGAGATTAAAGATGCTCTTTCACGCTCTCTAACACGCTCTTAAAGGCTTGCATGTCATTCATCGCCATGTCTGCTAAAACCTTGCGGTCTAATTCAATGTTAGCCACTTTTAAAGCATGCATGAAACGCGAATAGCTTGTTTCATACATTCTGCAAGCCGCATTAATCCTTACCACCCACAAACTCCTGAACTCTCTTTTCTTTTGTTTGCGATCCCTAAAAGCGTAATACATGCTTCTTTCAAGCTGTTCTTTAGCCTTTCTAAAATGCTTTCTTCTGCCACTATAAAACCCTCTAGCGAGTTTTAAGACTTTTTTGTGGCGTCTTCTGCGCACAACGCCTGTTTTAACTCTCATTTCTTTACCTTTCTTTTTAAAATATTTTTAGGTGCGTTTTTTAAACGACTTTCCCTTAAACAAGGGGATTAACTCCACTTTCTAATTAACATTCTTAAGCCCTGCAAAGCAACGACATGACAGAATGCGCGTTAGTGTGATGCACATGTTTTGGCGCGTTTAAATTGGCTTTACGCTTAGGGCTTTTTTTAGTCAAAATATGGCTTTTAAAAGCGCTGCCACGCTTAATCAAGTTCTTTTTAACTTTAAAACGCTTAGACGCGCCGCGATTAGTCTTCATTTTTGGCATGATTTTCTCCTTTCATAAGGTTAATACGATTAAAAGGCGGGTTATTTTCTTTGGTTTTCTTTTCGTTTTTGGGGGTTTCTTTAGCCTTAGGCACAAACATCCACGAAACGAAACGCCCCTCGGTTTTTGGCTCTTTTTCAGGGTTGGCTAAATCTTGCATCATCGTTTGGACTCTAAAAAGCACATCCAACCCGGCTTTTGAATTTTGACTCTCCCTACCCTTTAAAACCACTTTGAATTTGACATGCTTATTGGCTTCAATAAATTCCCTCGCATGCTTGACTTTATAGTTAATATCGTTTTGCGCGATTTGAGTGGAAAGCTTGATCTCTTTGATTTCAATTTGCTTTTGCTTTTTCTTGGCTTCCTTGATTTTCTTTTCATTCTGGTAGCGGAATTTATTATAATCCATCACCTTACACACGGGAGGTTTCGCGCTCGCTGAAATCAAAACCAAATCCAAACCTAAATTTTGAGCGATATTGAGCGCTTCTTTAGAAGAAATAATCCCATACACTTCGCCATTATCGCCCACGCAACGCACTTCTTTAAAATTAATGTCTCCGTTTAACAACACTTCGTTTCTACTCAAAAACTAACCTCTTGCATCTTAGATTCAACCATGTTTAAAAACTCCTTTAAGGGCATTTTATATTGAGCTTGTTTTTCTCTGTCTCTAATGGATAAAATTTCGGTCTCCACCTCTTCATTCCCTAACACTAAAATCATAGGGATTTTTTGCTTTTCGGCTAATCGCACCTTTTTATTCAAGCTGTCGTTTTTATCCAGCACTTCTACAAAAATATCGCGCTCTTTTAATTCCTCTTTTAATTTCAAAGCAAAAACATGATGCTCCTCATTAATAGGAATGAGAGCGATTTGAGTGGGCGCGACAAAGAAAGGGAAATTCCCCCCAAAATGTTCGCTCAAAATCGCAATAAACCTTTCAAACGAGCCTAAAATCGCTCTGTGGATCATCACCGGCTGTTCAGCGTGATTGTGTTCATTAATGAAAGCGAGCTTGAAGCGTTCAGGCAAATTCATATCCACTTGAATCGTGCCGCACTGCCATTTACGCTTTAAAGCATCAGTGATTTTAATGTCAATCTTAGGCCCATAGAAAGCCCCTCCCCCTTCATCAATCTTATAATCAATGCGGTGCTCTTTTAGGGCTTCTTTTAAAGCGTTAGTGGCCTTTTCCCAAACTTCATCATCGCCTATGGATTTAGCCGGTCTAGTGGATAATTCCATTTCATAGCTAAAGTTAAACGCTTTCATGATCTTATGCGTAAAATCTAAAATCGCGCTCACTTCGCTTTGGATCTGTTCAAAAGAGCAAAAAATATGTGCATCGTCTTGGGTAAATTCCCTAACCCTTAAAAGCCCATGCAACACGCCGCTTTTTTCATGCCGATGCACCACGCCGTATTCATAAAATCTTAAAGGCAAATCTCTGTAGCTGTGTAAAGCACTTTGATAGACTTTAATATGCCCCACGCAGTTCATAGGCTTTATGCCGTATTCTTGCTCATCAATCGTGGTGAAATACATGTTTTCTTTGTAATTGTCATAATGCCCGCTGATTTTCCACACATCGCTTTTTAAAATCTCAGGGCCTTTGACCGGCTCATAGCCTCTTAAAAGTAACGCCTTACTCAATAAATCTTCTATGCGCTTCCTAAGTCTTGCCCCTTTAGGCAGCCATAAAGGCAAGCCCGCTCCTATTTCATCATCAAAGCTAAAAAGCCCTAGCTCCACACCTAGCTTTCTGTGATCCCGTTTTTTCGCTTCTTCTATTTGGAAAAGATAGTCTTTTAAGCCCTCTTTGGTGGCAAAAGCGATGCCATAGATTCTAATGAGCATTTCATTGTTTTCATCGCCGCCCAAATAAGCCCCAGCCAATTTAGTGAGCTTGAAATGGTTTAAAAAACGGGTGTTTGGGAGGTGAGGCCCCTTACACAAATCTTCAAACTCGCCTTGTTGATACACGCCAAATATATCGCCACTGATTTTACTCATCACCGCATGCTTTAATTCATCGCCCTTAAAACGCTCCAAGGCTTGCTCTCTGGTTAAAACCTCTTTAGTGATAGCAAGCTTTGATTTTGCAAACTCTTTCATCTTCGCTTCAATTTTAGGCAAATCTTCTTCGCTGATTTTTGAAGCGGTTTTGAAATCATAATAAAAGCCTTCTTCCACCACAGGGCCTACAAAAAATTTCGCATCCGGATAAAGGGCTTTCAAGCTTTGTGCAAGCAAGTGCGCGCATGAATGCCTAATCACTTCTAAAGCCAAAGGCGAATCATCAAAAAATATCGGCTCGCTCCCTTTTAACGCCTTAACCCCATCGCTCAGTCCTAAGACTTTTGCGCTCTCTAAATCTATTATTTGCTCGTCTTTATAAACGGCAATCAGTTCCGCACTCATTCTTTAAAACTTATGTTTCCTTTCTTTAAACCTTAAAATTTAACAATCTTTTGAGCCAAACCCGCATTGCACTTGCGAATCCACTTTCTCAGCTTTAGGGTCGCTCATAGGCTTTAAACACGCTTGTAAAAACACCATACAAAGCAAATTCAATAACAACCGCCTATACAAAACTACCCTTTCTATTCAAAAATACCTAGCTAACTGACTATTATACAATAAAATCATAAACCAAAAAATACCCCCTATTGGAAAGCTTAGAATACAAACTAGCTAAAACTAAAGCTCTATCATGCTATCATTATCATATTTTTGTTTTAAAAGACTTAATGATAATTTTAAGGGAGTTTTGTGCGATATATCAAGTTTTTCAAAGAGTTGAATAATAAAAATGTGAATCTGGTTGGGGGCAAGAACGCTAGCATTGGCGAGATGTTTCAAGAATTAGTGCCGATTGGGATTAAAGTGCCTGATGGCTTTGCGATCACTAGCGAAGCGTATTGGTATCTTTTAGAGCAAGGGGGGGCTAAACAAAAAATCATAGAGCTTTTAGAAAATGTTGATGCCACGGAAATTGATGTGCTTAAAATCCGCTCCAAACAAATCAGAGAGCTTATTTTTGGCACGCCTTTTCCAAGCGATTTAAGAGATGAGATTTTCCAAGCTTATGAAATTTTAAGCCAGCAATACCACATGAAAGAAGCCGATGTGGCTGTAAGAAGCTCCGCTACTGCAGAAGATTTGCCGGACGCTTCTTTTGCCGGGCAGCAAGACACTTATTTAAACATTAAGGGTAAAACAGAATTGATCCACTATATCAAATCTTGTTTAGCATCGCTTTTTACCGATAGAGCGATTAGTTATAGAGCGAGTCGTGGGTTTGATCATTTAAAAGTCGCACTCAGCGTGGGGGTGCAAAAAATGGTGCGAGCGGATAAAGGCAGCGCAGGCGTGATGTTTTCTATTGACACTGAAACCGGTTTTAAAGACGCGGTGTTTATCACTTCAGCGTGGGGGTTAGGCGAAAATGTGGTGGGTGGCACGATAAACCCTGATGAATTTTATGTGTTTAAGCCTACTTTAGAGCAAAACAAACGCCCCATTATCAAACGCCAACTCGGCAATAAAACGCAAAAAATGGTCTATGCCCCAAGGGGTAGCGAACACCCTACTAGAAACATTAAAACCACCAAAAAAGAATGGCAATCCTTTTCATTGAGCGATGAAGACGTGCTGATTTTAGCCAAATACGCCATTGAAATTGAAAAACACTACTCTAAAGAAGCCAAACAATACCGCCCCATGGATATAGAATGGGCTAAAGATGGCGATAGTGGGGAAATCTTTATCGTTCAAGCGCGCCCAGAAACCGTTCAAAGCCAAAAAAGTAAAGAAGAAAATCAAGTCTTTGAAAAATTCAAATTCAAAAACCCTAACGAAAAGAAAGAAATTATCTTGCAAGGCAGAGCGATTGGGAGTAAAATTGGCTCAGGGAAAGTGCGCATCATCAATGATTTAGAACACATGAATTCTTTTAAAGAGGGCGAAATTTTAGTTACGGATAATACCGATCCGGATTGGGAGCCTTGCATGAAAAAAGCGAGCGCGGTTATCACTAATCGTGGAGGGCGCACTTGCCATGCGGCGATTGTGGCGAGAGAAATTGGCGTGCCAGCCATTGTTGGGGTGAGCGGGGCGACTGATAGCCTTTATACCGGCATGGAAATCACGGTTTCTTGCGCTGAGGGCGAAGAGGGCTATGTGTATGCGGGCATTTATGAGCATGAAATTGAAAGGGTGGAGCTTTCTAACATGCAAGAAACCCAAACAAAAATTTATATCAATATTGGAAACCCTGAAAAAGCCTTTGGCTTTTCTCAGCTCCCTAATCACGGCGTAGGGCTGGCCAGAATGGAAATGATTATTTTAAATCAAATCAAAGCCCACCCTTTAGCCTTAGTGGATTTGCACCACAAAAAAAGCGTGAAAGAAAAAAATGAAATTGAAAACCTCATGGCAGGCTATGCTAACCCTAAAGATTTTTTTGTGAAAAAAATCGCTGAAGGCATTGGCATGATCAGTGCGGCGTTTTACCCTAAACCTGTCATTGTGAGAACGAGCGATTTCAAATCCAATGAATACATGCGCATGCTTGGCGGCTCTAGCTATGAACCCAATGAAGAAAACCCCATGCTTGGCTATAGGGGGGCTAGTCGGTATTATTCAGAAAGCTATAACGAAGCGTTTTCGTGGGAGTGTGAAGCCTTAGCGTTAGTAAGGGAAGAAATGGGCTTAACGAACATGAAAGTGATGATCCCTTTTTTGCGCACCATTGAAGAGGGTAAAAAAGTCCTAGAAATCTTAAGAAAAAACAATTTAGAATCCGGTAAAAACGGGCTTGAAATTTATATCATGTGTGAATTACCGGTGAATGTCATTTTGGCTGATGATTTCTTAAGCTTGTTTGATGGCTTTTCTATTGGCTCTAATGATTTAACCCAGCTCACTTTAGGCGTGGATAGAGACAGCGAATTAGTCAGCCATGTCTTTGATGAAAGGAATGAAGCGATGCTAAGAATGTTTAAAAAAGCGATTGAAGCTTGTAAAAGGCACAACAAATATTGCGGGATTTGTGGGCAAGCCCCAAGCGATTACCCTGAAGTAACAGAGTTTTTAGTCAAAGAGGGCATCACTTCCATTTCTTTAAACCCTGATAGCGTGATCCCCACTTGGAACGCTGTAGCCAAGTTAGAAAAAGAGTTGAAAGAACATGGCTTAACTTGATAATAAAGGGGTTGATCTAACTTGAGTGGATTTTTCGTATTAGTTTCCATGATATAATTTAGAGATTTGATGGGTAAGATTGTTTTTTGAAAAAAGGTTGGTAATGGAATCAGTAAAAATAGGAAAAACAAATAAGGTTGGCAAGAACACAGAGATGGTTAACGCAAAGGCAAATAAAGAGACTCATTTTAAACAAGTGAGTGCCATTACAAATATAATCAGATCAATTGGTGGGTTTTTTACAAAGATTATGAAGAGAGTTAGAGAACTTGTAAAAAAACACCCCAAGAAAAGCAAGGCGGCATTAGTAGTATTAACCCATGCTGCATGCAAGAGGGCAAAAGAATTAGACGATAAAGTCCAAGATAAATCCAAACAGGCTGAAAAAGAAAATCAAATCAATTGGTGGAAATATTCAGGATTAACAATAGCGACAAGTTTATTATTAGCCGCTTGTAATGTTGGTGATATTGATAAACAAATAGAGTTAGAACAAGAAAAACAAAAAGCAAATAAGAGTGGGATAGAGTTAGAACAAGAAAGACAGAAAACAGAACAAGAAAGACAAAAGACAAATAAGAGTGGGATAGAGTTAGAACAAGAAAGACAGAAAACAAACAAGAGTGGGATAGAACTCGCTAATAGTCAAATAAAAGCAGAACAAGAAAGACAAAAGACAGAACAAGAAAAACAAAAAGCAAATAAGAGTGGGATAGAGTTAGAACAGCAAAAACAAAAGACAATTAATACACAAAGAGATTTGATTAAAGAACAGAAAGATTTCATTAAAGAAACAGAACAAAATTGCCAAGAAAAACATGGTCAATTATTTATTAAAAGAGCAAGAATTAAGACCGGTATTACTACCGGTATTGCTATAGAAATAGAAGCTGAATGCAAAACCCCTAAACCTGCAAAAACAAACC